>JBGARR010000007.1:0-128719 GCA_044230125.1 Phycisphaerales bacterium | reverse complement strand
GTGCGGCATCCCCTAGATCCATCGCCGCAGCCGTCGAAGCAAGCTAACTGAGCGTTCGTGCCGACACGCAAGTGCGGTCTACACTCACCCGCGGGGGCGTTCGCCCCCGGCCGCACCTGCGCGCGGCACAACACAACGTTAGCCAGACGAGCGAGAATGCGATTTGATGAAGCCAAAGGTAGTCGAGCAGAACTGGCCCTCGAGCTGCTGTCCGGCGGCAAGGGCATCAACTTCAAAGGTCTAGGTCTCCAACTCGGCCCATCCGGTGAGCTCGAATGCAGTGTCTTCAGCCATTGGCTACCCGAGAACATGAATGCCAAAATTGCGGAACAGGAATTCTCCGTAGGAAAGGGAATTCTTGCCGCTCTACTTGCAGAGTCGGAGTCATTCGCGTCGTTGCTTGCAACGCGAACGACGAGCTGGGAGCTCCTATACGACTATGGCCAAGGCGCAATTCGTCTGTGCCGCTTGGACGGCAACAGTCTTGTGTGGGACGCCGGGTGACCCGAGCAGGCGAGCTTGTGACGATCGCGGCCAAGCCGAGGGGGAGAGACCTAGGAGCAGGTCCTCAGATTCGCGCGTGACCGCAAATCCTTGTTTTCGTTGACATGGCGCGGGAGATATCCAAGCACTCACCAACGCGATCCCGGGGCTCCAGCTCACTGGTGCCGCCGCATCCGAAGCTGGCTAACTGAAAGTTCGTGCCGACACGCGGTGCGGGTTACGATTCGCGCGAGGGCGTGTGCCCGCTGCCGCACCTGCGTGCGGCACAACTTGACGTTAGCTTGGCAAGGCAAATGCCCACCGAGGACGACGATAAGCGTTGGACCGCGCTACGCAGCCTGGGGCTTCGGCTGCATGTGACATCACGAGGTGCGGACGGTGCGATCCGATTCCCCGTCAATCTTGGCTGCCTGCTCTGGCTCACTGTTCCGGCTTTCTTGGCGGTGACCCTAGTCGCCTGGTGGTTCAGTCTCGGTCCAGTCGGAATCTGCGTGCTCGGCGCCCTCGCGCTTTCGGCCGCCGCCGCGCTGTGTGCGCTGAACCGCAGTTGGTGGATGCCATTTGCGGTGCGCATCAACTTTGATACCGGGGAGCTCTCGATCCCGGACAACTACCCTGGCACACAGCGCCAGTTCGACCGGGCCGACATTCAGACGGTGGGCGTTGAGTGGTATCGCAATCATGGCGAGTGGGCTCCACCTGACGCGGAGATCGGATACCTAGTGGGCAGCCTGCGCCAGACCCGGGGCGACCTACATCTTCACTTTGGGATTCCGCTCGGGAACCTCGCACCAACTCAGCGCCGCCAATTCGCGGTGTGGTTCTATCAGCATGTGGCGCCTAGCACTGCTGTGCGGCATCCCCTAGATCCATCGCCGCAGCCGTCGAAGCAAGCTAACTGAGCGTTCGTGCCGACACGCAAGTGCGGTCTACACTCACCCGCGGGGGCGTTCGCCCCCGGCCGCACCTGCGCGCGGCACAACACAACGTTGGACGGACGATTCCCTCCCGAGCATTGAAGGCTCCGTGCTCGGTCACCTTGGCTCTCCATGACTGATGCCGACGACGCTTCTCTGCGGCCTGCAGGCACTCAAGTGTGGCGGAACACAGCGCTGGATGGTTCACTCATTTGGACATTTCGTCTCATGCAGTTCCCCCGGATCATTAATGGTGCGTGTTTGGCGCTGCTGGGCGTAGCTGTGGACAGGTCTAGATTGCCTGGAGGCCTCCGACCAATGATCTTCGCATACGCAGTGATCGCGGTGGGAGTGGCAATGGCGCTGTGCGTTCGGCGCGCTAGGCTCTTGATCCGGCCCGGCGAATGCGCGATTCGGCATGAACTTGTGGTTCTCGGGCTACTGCCAATCCCGTACCCGACCAGACGCATAGCCAAGGGAGATGTAGAGATAGATAGGGGATGGACCAGATTGAGGGGGGCCTACATCCGCATCGACCTGATCGATCAGTCCCCGTCGGCTCGGTCGAGCCGGGCCACGGTCTGGTGCTTCAGGGAAAGTGGCGGCAGTTGGCTGCGACTTCGAAAGAACTGGACGAATGCCGATATTCAAGTTCACCGGATAGCGGTCAGGCTTCGTCGCGATATCGAGGGACTGAGACGCCAGCCAGCCGGAACCTACTCCGCACCGTCCAACTGAACGTTCGTGCCGACACGCCGTGCGGGCTACGATCCATGCGAGGGCTGGCGCCCTCGGCCGCATCGGCGTGCGGCACAACACAACGTTAGATAGACCATGCCGTATGCCCGGTTGATCAGCGGTCGGTTTGCGCTCACACGACTGGCGATCGCATCGACAGGCGGAATCGTCGCGAACATCGCTGTAGCCACCTGCCTGTGCATGGTCTCCGATCCGACTCGTGGTTGGGACGACCGTGGATACGGCATTGCACACGCGAACACGGGCTTCGACGACCTACGGCAAGCGCATGTGAGGTTGTCGGTGGGCTGTGCACTTGCGGTGGTGGAGTACAGAATCCTGCCCGTCTCCGAGGCCGTTGGCAAGGATGAAGCCTTCCCCGACTCGACAGCTGTGGGGATGCTGTCGGACCTTGGCCTCACGGACTGCCCGGTTGAGATCCGTCCAGAGGGTCCAACCGCGGCTGCCGTCGCAGCGTTCGGCGTCGGTTGGCCCTACTACAGCTTCCGTTGCATGCTCCAGACCACCGTCACCTCCGATCCGAACTGGGTAGCCAATCTCCCCGTTGGGTGGGGGTACGTCCCTCTCCGATTGCCTCTGAATCGCCTTGCGGACCCCGTCGTGGACTGGCCGAACGCGCACGGGATCGAGACCACCACCCAAGAGGACATCTACCGCCCCGTTGCGATTGGGTTCCTGCTGAACACCCTGATCTTCACCTCGGTGTTCTGCATCCCCTTGCTGATTGTTCCGTATGTGCGACGACGGCTCCGCAGCCGGAGCTACGCATGCATCGCGTGCGGGTATCCGCTGGGGAGGTCGAGCCAGTGCCCGGAGTGTGGCAGTGCATTGGGGTATGCAAGCGGGCCATCTAACTGAAAGTTAGGTACGCAAACAATGCCGGTGGACAATCCCAGCCATCGCCTCGTGATTCAGCGTGTCCGCAATCGCGTAATCGACGTGGAGCTCCCCATCGCCGGTGGACACGCCCATCATGTTAGCCAGCTCTCCTTGCAAACGCTCTGAGATATCCAAGTGAGCTGCAGCCTCGGGCAGCTCGATCCACTCGGGGCTTGGAGCTCCCCATCGCCGGTGGACACGCCCATCATGTTAGCCAGCTCTCCTTGCAGCCTCGAACGCTTCGGGGCTGAGATATCCAAGTGAGCTGTGCGAGCGCTCTCGCTGGTACCAGACCTCGATCCACTCGAAGACCGCGCCGCGCGCCTGCGCGCGCGTCGCGTACGTCTCGTGCTGGGTCAGTTCCTTCTTCAATGTCGCCCAGAGGCTCTCCATCATGGCGTTGTCGTAGCAGTCGCCCGCGCGGCTCATGCTCTGCACGACGCCGCGCGACTTCAGCAGGTCCCGGCACGCGTGGCACGCGAACTGCACGCCGCGGTCGCTGTGGAAGACCAGCCCCGCGCCCGGCCTGCGCCTTGCGAACGCCATGCCGATCGCGTCGGTGGCCGTCGTGGAGTGCAGCGTGTCGGACATGCTCCATCCGACGATGCGCCGGCTCCAGGCGTCCATCACGCAGGTGAGGTAGAGGAACCCCTCGCCGGTGCGGATGTAGGTGATGTCGCTGAGCCACTTCTGGTCGGGTCCGGTGGCGGAGAAGTCGCGCGCGAGGACGTTCGGGGCGGGCTCGTGGCCGTGCATGCTCTGCGTGGTGCTGGGCCGGAACTTGCGGGCCGTCTTCGAGCGGATGCCTGCGGCGCGCATGATCTGGGCGACGGTCTTCACGTTGACGCGCAGCCCGCGCTTCGCGAGCCGCTCCTGAATCGTGGGCGATCCGTAGTTGCACCGGCTGCGCACATGCTCGGCGCGGATCTCCTCCAGGAGCTCGCGGCGGCGCAGCGCCCGTGCGGAGACGGGCGCCCCGAGCCACCGGTAGTAGCCGCTGGCGCTGACCCCGAGCACGCGGCAGCAGTCGCGCACCGCGAACTCGGGGACGAGCTTGTCGCGGATCCAGGCGAACCTCACGACTGCTCCTTGGCGAACAGCGCCGTCACTTTTTTTAGGATGTCGCGCTCGATGCGCAGCGTGCGGTTCTCCGCCTCGAGCTGGCGCACGTGCGCAGCCATGTCGCGCTCGGCCTGCGGCGTGAACGGCCCGGTCTTGCGCTTGGACTTGTTGATCCATCCGTGCAGCGTGTTGACGGGGATGCCCAGGTCGGCGGCCGCCTTGACGACGGGCACGCCCTCGACCAGGACCATGTTGACTGCGGAGTCGCGGAACTCAGACGGGTATCGTCTCATGCCTGCCATGGAACACACTCCTTCCGACGGGCGCAAGCCCGTCTCTCAGGCGTGTCCACGGGAACTGGGGAGGCTCAACGTTCTCGAGTGCTTCGCCTCGTTCGAGCAGCAACTCGAGTACGCCCGCAGCGTTCCGATCTGCTACGTGCCGTATGAACTCATCTGCACCTGGCAGAGCAACGTTCAATCAGCGCGCCCGGCTGAATTCGCTGATCCAGTGTTCACGCGGTCCGAGCGCGACGCCGTGGCGGAGTTTTACGCCGTTTGGGATCGCACATCCGCCGCCATTCCCACCAATTTCCCGCCACTCGACGACGTGCTCCGCATGCCTGAATGGGCCAGCCTTCGCGATGCTGCGTCTGAGGCCCTTGCCGTCTTTAACGTTCGTGGCAAGCTGTCCGAGGAGATCGAGATCTCCTAGACGAAGCAATCTCCACATGGCGGTTCCCCAGACTGGGTCCGCTCGCGCTTCAAATCTCTCCCAATCTCGGCCTCGGCGGACATGTCGAGCCTGGCGCTGGTACCTAACTGAAAGTTCGTGCCGACACGCGGTGCGGGCTAGCATTCGCTCGGGAGCGTGTGCTCCCTGACCGCACCTGCGTGCGGCACAACGCAACGTTAGAGTGACTTCAATCGATGGCTCACCCCAAACGTGATCGACCTATCTCAGTTGTCGGCACTGTCGCCGATGTTGAGTTGATCGTGTCCGGGCGCGGAATTCGCGAACTGGGGCGCCTCAAGAAGGTCTACGGTCCGGGACGCTGGCGCAAGCTCAAGGGTATCGCTCGTGTTCGGCTTCCCAATGGATCCACTGTCACCGCCGAAGTACACTGGTATGAAGCACACGGAATTGGCAAGCGCGAGATAAAGATCAAGCGGATCCTGGAACTCTGAACCATGAAGCGAACGCCAGCGAACCACGAATACGTCATCTGCCTCCGGAACACCGGATACAAGGCATCGCTCATCCCGCGCCGACTGTACGAGTGCATCGATGACCTGCAGGCGAAGAAGCGCGGGCTACTCCGCGTCGTGGATGAATCGGGCGAGGACTACCTGTACCCCGAGACGCTCTTCGTAGAGATTGCGCTCACCGCGCCCGTCGCGCGCGCAATCGCGAAAGCCGGCTGAGCCGACCGCCGCTCCGGGCATCTCTAACTGCAAGTTGATACCGACGCGCGGTGCGGGCTAGCATTCGCTCGAGAGCGTGCGCTCTCGGCCGCACCTGCGTGCGGCACAACTTAATGTTGGGCGGAGCCTCGCAAGGGCGTTCCCAGACCGAGGGGCGATCGCGGCGGTGGTCGCATGCATGGTCGCCGCAACGCCGCGCTAACTTGTGCGCACCATGAGCGCTTCGCCACCGCCCTATCCTGAGCCTCCTGCACACGCCGAGTTGATACTTCGGCAGCGCCTTTTTGTTGAGACATCGGGCACCAAGCCGTACGCCGTGCCGGAGCTGCTGATCCTGGGCAATCGCGAAGGCTTCGAGTGGCTCTCGCAATACTTCGCGCGTCGCGCCGCAACACTGCCGACTGAGTTTCAGGCCCAGCAGAACGACGCTGATGACCACGGGCACCTCGTGGCGCTCGATCATCCATTCAGCAGCAAGCTGAGCGACGAACTGGAGATCCGCGTGGGCATGCTGACGCCACAGAATCGCGCGGCGACGCTCGCAAAGTACGGCTTCATGACGTCCGAGCCGCAGCGTGGGTGCCTAGTGAAGCGCTACAAGCAGCTGATTCGCTTCGCAAAGAAGGCGGTCCGTCGCAGACCCGACGTCTCGTTCCTGGGCTTCGTCTCATACACAAGTCGCGGGCGGCTCCAGGCCTAACTGTGGGTCGTTCAGCCGCGCCACGGCACAGCCCGCCCAACTGAGCGTTCGTACCGACACATAAGTGCGGGCTAGCATTCGCTCGGGAGCGCGCGCTCCCTGACCGCACCTGCGTGCGACACAACACAACGTTAGCCCGACCAATCCGCGAGTTACTTGCTTGCACGGCATCCATGCAAGTGCTATGATTCTCCGTGACAGATGATCGTCTCATTCGCCGACAAGTCCACGGAGAGGTTGTTCCACTCCCGCCGCTCCCCGCGGCGCTTCCCCACTGACCTTGTCCCCGCCGCCTTGCGGAAGCTCGACATGCTCAACGCCGCCACCTCGCTCATCGAACTGCGCTCGCCGCCCAGCAATCGGCTCGAGCTCCTCAAGGGGTCGCTCGCGGGCAGGCACAGCGTCCGGATCAACGACCAGTGGCGCCTGGTGTTCCTCTGGAGCGTTGGCGAGGCATCGCAGGTGCAGGTTGTGGACTACCACTGAGGATCACCCATGATTCCCGACAAGCGCATTCCAAGCCATCCAGGCGAGATCCTCGCGGAGGAGTTCCTCGGCCCGCTCGGCATCACCCAGGTCGCGTTCGCCCAGCACATCGGCGTCCCGCTTCAGCGCGTGAACGAGATCGTCAGGGGCCGGCGCGGCGTGACGCCTGAGACGGCGTGGCTCCTCGCTCAGGCGCTGGGCACAACCCCGCAGTTCTGGATCAACTTGCAGGTCAACCACGACCTTGCGATCGCGCGCCCGGGGCGCAGCGTTCGCCGCCTCCGCCGAGCTGGCTAACTAAGCGTTCGTGCCGACACGCGGTGCGGGCTAGCATTCGCTCGGGAGCGCGCGCTCCCTGACCGCACCTGCGTGCGGCACAACGCAACGATAGCCCGAATCGAAGGCAGTCCTCACCCGTCGCTGTCGCACGTTGAGTCCAAGGGCATTCATCCTCGCGGGCATCCTCGGGGCTGCGGCAACAGTCGCAGCCGCGTGGTCACTCGAGTTTTTTCGCGAGGGCCGGGAACCCCCGCTCGGATCGCCGGGCGAGTTGAGGGAGGAGAATGCTTGGCTGGGGCCGGTACCCGAGGATTGGCCCGCGGTCCCCCAGTTGCGCGCCGCGTACCCGTGGTTCGGAGGGAGGGTCACGATCGCTCAGGCAATCGGCCCCGCCGGGACCGACTACACCGGCCAAGAGGTGCGCGCGTACGGATTCCCCCTCCCGGCGCTGAAATCCGAAAACAACATGTCGGATGTCGGGGGCGAGCCGTGGACCTGGCGCCGAGGCATCTGGTACGACGCCTGGGAGTTTGAGTCCCCTGTCCGCCGGTCCGCACTTCCGCTTGTCCCGTGCTGGCATGGGGTGCTGGTCGACAGCATGTTCTACGCAACAGTCTTGCTCGCGTGGCCCGCCTTCAAGGACCTGCGCCGACGGTCGCGAAAGCGGCGCGGGCTTTGCGCGGCGTGCGCCTATCAGGTCGGGCATGCCGGCGGCACGTGTTCCGAGTGCGGCACAACTTAGCGATGGGCAGGCCAAATTCACCGGCGGACGCGCTCTTGACTTGTCCATACATCGTGGTTACACTACTTGCGTGTCAGACCTCCGCTTCGAGTGGGATCCTCGCAAGGCCGCGGCCAACAAGGCCAAGCACGGCGTCACCTTCGACGAGGCCGCCACGGTCTTCTCCGACGAGCTCGCCCTCTTCATGGACGACCCGGAGCACTCGAACGACGAGGACCGGTTCGTCCTCATGGGCGTCAGCTCGTCCGTTCGCCTCCTGGTCGTGGTGCAGGCGTACCGCGAGAACGACGAGACGGTCCGCATCATCTCAGCGCGCCGCGCCAACAGGCGCGAGCGTTCGCAGTACAGGGAGAGCAACTCGCCATGAAAGCCAACTACGACTTCTCCAAGGCCAAGCGCAACCCCTACGCCAAGAAGCTCAAGCGCTCGATCACGATCAGGCTCGACAACGAGACGATCGAGTACTTCAAGCGGCTCGCGGCCAAGTCCGAGCTGCCGTACCAGAGCCTTATCAACCTCTACCTGCGCGACTGCGCCGCACATGGCCGCGAGCTGGCGATGCAGTGGCGCCGATCGCGCAAAGGCGCTGCCTAACGGAGCGTTCGTGCCGACACGCGGTGCGGGCTAAGGTTCGCGCGCGGGCGTGTGCCTGCTGCCGCACCTGCATGTGGCACAACACAACGTTAGGAGGAACTGAGTGGCAGCACGATCAAAGGTCCTTCGCGTGTACCTGGACACTTCGGTGATCGGCGGCTGCCTCGACGACGAGTTCGAGACTTGGTCCAATGCGCTGCTGCGGGACTTCCGCAGTGGCCGCTACGTACCGGTGCTCTCGGATCTCCTCGCAACCGAGATCGAGCCCGCGCCGGCTCATGTTTAGGCCGTTTACCGCGAGCTGGTACAGATTGCGGACCAGGTCGTGGAGACCACGCCGGAGGCGCTTGCACTGAGGGTCCGCTACGCGAAGCGGGGAGTTCTGGGGCCCAGGTACTTCAACGACATGCTTCACATTGCGCTCGCAACGGTCGCGTCGGCGGACGCGCTGGCCAGGTGGAACTTCAAGTACATCGTCCGGCTGGACAAGATCCGCCTCTTCAACGAAATCAACGTTGACGAGGGCTACCCGGCGCTTAACATCTACTCGCCACGGGAAATCGCCTCTCATGAAGAAGCCTAGAGTCAACGCCGTCGAGATGGTCCGCCGCATTCGCGACAAGCAGGCCAAGCAGTTCGCCGCCATGAGCGACAAGAAGCTGATCGCCCATCTCCACGAGGCGGGCGGGCGGGCGCTCGCCGAGGCCCGCGCAACGCGGCCGGTCCGCTGCAGCCGCGCGGGCTAGAGACTGCCGCGCGGGCGGACGCTGTCCTCCTATTGATCTCTGCAAAATGAAAGGAATGAGAGCGCCTGCGCCGATGTCTGATCCATGAGGATCAAGGGCAGCGCGACGGAGCTGGAGGCGCGGCGGCGGCGGGCGGCGCGGCTCCTGGGCCAGGGCAAGGGCGTCAACCAGGTGGCCAGGAGCGTGGGGGCCTCGCCCTCCTCGGTCAGCCGGTGGAAGGCGGCGCTGCGCAGGCGCGGCCCGGCGGGGCTCGACGCCAGGCCGCACCCGGGACGCCCGTCCCGGCTCTCCAAGTCCGACAAGCGGCGGCTGGTGTCGCTGCTCACCAAGGGCGCCGTCGCCGCCGGGCACGCCAACGACCTGTGGACCTGCCGGCGGGTGCGCGACCTGATCGGCAAGTCGTTCGGCGTCTGGTACGACCCCGACCATGTCTGGAAGATCCTGCACGCCCTGGGGTGGAGTTCCCAGAAGCCCGAGCATCGCGCCCGCGAGCGCGACGAGGCCGCCGTCGGCAGGTGGCGGAGCAAGGCCTGGCGGCGCATCAAAAAAACGCGCGCCGGCTGAACGCGACCATCGCGTTCTACGACGAATCGGGCTTCATGCTC
Organism: Phycisphaerales bacterium; assembly: GCA_044230125.1. Lineage (GTDB taxonomy): Bacteria > Planctomycetota > Phycisphaerae > Phycisphaerales > SM1A02 > UBA966. The sequence goes on along the minus strand of JBGARR010000007.1, from coordinate 119,022 downwards.
CAGCCGCTGGTGCGGCGGACGTGGGCCCCGCGCGGCCAGACGCCCATCATCCGCTGCTGGGACCGGCGCGACCGGCTGAGCGTGATCGGGGCGATTCTCGTGCCCCCCGGGGGCGGGCGCCGCCGGCTCACGGCGGTCTTCCGCATCCACGCCAGGAACATCAGGACGCCCCAGGCCACGGAGTTCCTGCGGATCCTGGACCGGCACGTCCGCGGCCCGCTCATTGTCGTGCAGGACCGGCTCAACGTGCACCGGGCCGCCGTGCGGCGATGGCTCGCCTCCCGCCCGCCCGGCGCGCCGCGGGCCATGGCCGAGTGGCTCCCGCCCTACGCGCCCGACCTGAACCCCGCGGAGCAGCTGTGGAACAACAGCAAGCGGGTGGACCTGGCCAACCTGGCGCCCGCCAGCCGCGATGACCTCCGCGGGCACGTGCGCCGCTCGCTGATCCGCCAGCGGTGCTCCCCCAGCCTGCTCGCCGCCGCGTTCGATCATGCAGGGCTCCGGATGTGACCGAGTGTTCCTATAGCTACGCAGAGATCAATAACTGAGCGTTCGTACCGACACATCAGTGCGGGTTAGCATTTGTGCGGGAGCGCGTGCTCCCGCACTGCACTGACGTGCGGCAGCTCGCAAACAGAATGCCGCCTAGCCCTTCGTTGCACCCGACCTGCTACAGCTGGCTTCGCCAGCCTCGGCGGGCATGTGACCCCGAACGTTAGGCGGAATTTTGACGAGCAGGCCCAAGCACGCCGATTGGCAATCTACGCACATCGCCATGTTCGAGCGCATATCCATCGATCCTGCAGTCCGCTTCGGCAAGCCGTGCGTCAAGGGCACGCGAATCACCGTGGGCGAAGTCCTTGGGTTCCTCTCCAGGGGCATCACCCCGCAGCAGCTCGTGGAGGAGTATCCCCAGCTGCATGTTGACGACGTGCTCGAGTGCCTGGCCTTCGCTGCGGAGCGCGAGCGCAGAATCGTCATCGACCCTGCGGCGTGATCCAAGTGGAGATTCTGTTCGACGAGAATCTCTCGGAGGCCGTCCCGGCGCGCCTGAAGGACGTCTTTCCAAACTCACTGCATTTTCGGCGAGACCTGGGCATCGGCACTTCCGATGAGCGCGTGTGGGAGTTCGCCGCTCAGCGCGGCCTGACATTGGTCACGCGTGACGAAGACTACGAACGCATGAGCTCGTTGCGGGGCGCGCCACCGAAGGTTGATTGGATCGCAATGCACAATCCAACAAACGCGGAAATCGCCGTGCTCCTGCGTGCCAAGGCAGATGCAATCGTGCGCTTTCAGGCGGATCCGCACTCCGCGCTGCTCGTGTTGCATTGAGTCCGCCTAGCGGAGCGTTCGTGCCGACACGCAAGTGCGGTCTACACTCACCCGCGACGGCGTTCGCCCTCGGCCGCTCTCGCGTGCGGCACACCGCAACGTTAGGCGCACTCAAAGTGTGGTGTGATCCGGGACGCGTCACACAGATCGCCGCAGCCGACGGACTGCAATCATCTCGTCGCCCTCGACGGCGCGAACGTCGTCCTGCTTCAACGTCAGCAGCGCTTGCGTCTCCCCCGAGCCGGTGACGAACTCGACCTCCACGCCGTCTGGTTGGTAGACCACGACGACCGCGCCGACATCGCCGCTCATGAGGCCGTGCACAGGCATGTCGCGCTTCAGTACCACCGTGTCTAGGAGCTTGTGCGTCATTGCCGTCCTCGATTGGGATGCGCAGTCATCAGTCTCGGGACATTCTCCCCGTAAAGCACGATCCAGTGGCTCATGACTTCGCCGGCGAACATCAAGGCCTGGCACTGTGCGTATTTTGCGGCGCTGACGAAGTTGCAGGGTGCGCAGACACCCGCCAGATTGACGTTAGACAGGGCCGGTACAGGCTGGCCGCTCGTTCGCTGGATCGCGAAGCTCAGGCCACTCGCCGGCGCGTCTTCGTCGTGATCGTCACCTCGACTCCGGCGCGGCCGAGCATCTCGATGAGCATGTCGACGCTGAACTTGCCGAACTTGCCACGGACGAGGTCGCTGATCCTGGGCTGAGACACTCCAAGCGCCTTCGCCGCCTCCGCCTGCGTCCAGCCGCGGGAAGCGATCAGCTTCTCGATCTTGATCATCAGCAGGCTCCGGGCGCGGAGGCTCTCCGCCTCCGCGGCGCCGAAGCCGATGTCGCGGAACACGTTGCCTGAGGACTTTCGCACGCGAATGGCCATTGCCTGCTCCTAGCGGCCCTGCCGCAGTTGAATCAGCTCCCGATACCGCGCCTCGCCGATGGCGACGTCTCTCGACGCAGTCCTCTGCGACTTCTTCTCAAACACGTGCAGGACGTACACCGCCTCCGCGAACTTCGCCACGTAGAACACGCGGTGCTCTCGTCCCTTCCTGACCCGAATCTCCGTCACGCCGGCGCCGACCGTCAGCATCGGCTTCCAGTCGTTGGGCATCAGGCCCTGCTGCACCCGCTCCAGCTGGAACCCAGCCTCGCGCCGCGCGTCCGCCGGGCAGCCCCGCGGGTCGTCGAGCGAAGATCCGAGCCATTCGACGGGCTTGCCCTCGCCTTCCATCCGCGCATGTATATAAGCACTTATATGGGCTGTCAAGCGGCGCCGAGGCGGATTTTCCCCACGTTCGGAGCTTTGCTGCAGCCATGTCTAGCTGAGCGTTCGTGCCGACACGCAAGTGCGGTCTACACACACCCGCGGGGCGTTCGCCCCAGGCCGCCCTCACGTGCGGCACAACGCAACGTTGGGCATGCGACCATTCGGCTGATTACCTGTCCGGTACTTCGCGCAAGCCGCCGCAACTTTGGCCCGTCTGCGGCTCGCATGGATTTCGGGCACCTCTGGCGGCTGCCCTGCGAATAGTGGCGTGACGAGGACATCTGCAATGCTCCTACCTACAGTCTCCGCCCACCTGCTCGCGTACGGCGGCTGGCAATCAACGACGGTGAGCGGGATGTGGGCTGAACTAGCACCCCACCTGCTCAGTGACGCGCTCCCTATTTTGGTTCTGTATGCGATTGCGAGCGCGGTCTCGGAGTTGCCGCGTTGCCGCTGGGTCGGCTTCGCCCTCTACTTCATTGGAGTCGCGTTGATCCCGACCCATGCACTGATGGGCGCGCCTGGCGCCGCGCACTTGTCCAGCAGAATTGCGACCGACCTGGTGTGGCTGCTCATGCTGTGCATGTTCGTTAAGACGCTGACGCGGCCGAAGTGGCGACACGCCGAGGGCAAGGTTCCTTGCGCACGCTGCGGATACGACACCTCCCGATGCGTTGGCTGTCGATGTTCGGAATGCGGCGCCACCACCCAGTCCTGAAGCCGCGGTGCGCGGCGCCAAGCCCGATGCCCAACTGAGCGTTGGTACCGACACATCAGTGCGGGCTAGACTTCAGACCGAGGGCGTTGGCCCTCGGCCGCACTGAGGCGCGGCACAACGCAACGTTAGGCGGCGTAGGACATCCGGAAGTGTCTGCGAATAGATTCCATGAAGACTCTCTTGGAGGTTCGGACTGTGCGTACTCTCGCGTTCATCGCGTTCGCAATTGGATTGCTCTGCATCTTGATTTCATCGCTAATCTTGGGATTGTCGGCTCTCGGGCACCACGGCGTCCTCGCCGACGTGGGCCCTGCCGAGAATCGCAACATGGGTACGCAATTGCTCTCTCTGGGACTCCCACCCTTGCTCGGCGGTGTGGTGTTGTGCGTGCTCGGTCTTCTAGCGTTTGCTTGGAACCGTCGGCGCGCAGACCTCAGACCAGGGGCCGCGGCTCTCAAGTGACCGCACCGCCAAACCATACGCTGCAGCGAACCCGGGGCACCACCTTTCTTGCCAATCTTGGCGTTGCTCCAAGGTCGGTTCCCAGCATCGACAGAGTGACGATCAACTTCGAGTGCGGCATGGACTCGGACCGATCCGCCGACTTGGCAATGTCGATCTTCGGCGAGGTGTTCCCGTTGCGCGATCCCTGCGACTTGAGGATCACCGTGCGCTGACCCGCCTAATTGACGTTAGGCACACCAAGGTCCGCACATGGGTGGCATGCGCGCTGCGAGTTGTGCCCGGGAAACTCAGCTCCTCGCGCGGGCGCTCGTTTTTCACTTGGTGGCAGGAACTTCCCGAGGTACTCTTATTGCCATGGACAGCGGCCCGCTTCCAGAACTGAGTTCGTTCGTTGGTTCCGATCCCGAGATCCTCGGCGGTACGCCGGTCTTTGTCGGCACGCGCGTGCCTGCCACAACGCTCCTTGCGTACATCGAGGCAGGCGACTCGCTCGACGAGTTCCTCGACGACTTCCCGAGTGTCGGCCGCGAACGGGCCGTCGCCGTGCTCGAGATCTTCCGCGCCGTTCTGGAACGACGTGCGCCTGCTGCTTGACGAGTGCACGCCTCGTCGCCTCGGTGCGCTGCTGACGCCGCACGAGGTTTCCGACGTCGTGAAAGAGCGCTGGTCGGGCCTCAAGAACGGCGCGCTGCTCGCTGCCATGCGCAAGCGAGGATTCGAGGGGCTCATCACGAGCGACAGCAATTTTTCGTTCCAGCAGAGCATCCCGAACTCCGGCGTGTTCCTCATCATCCTGGTGGCGAGGTCCAACTCGATTCCGAACCTCCAGCCGCTGTTTCCCGAAGTCCGTCGCACGCTTGAGTTCGCGCAACCGGGCCAAACCTATCGCGTAGGTGCCTAACTGAGCGTTCGTGCCGACACGCCGTGCGGGCTACGATCCATGCGAGGGCCGCGCCCTCGTTCCGCACCGGCGTGCGGCACAACACAACGTTAGGCAGGCACGCACACGGAGGCTCGTTCTTTGAGTCCAAGGCTCGTCCTACGGTGGTTTGTATGGACCTGCGCTTGCATGCTGGCGTTTGGCATGGGCCCTGGTGTCATTCGCCTTCTCCAAGCCCGCCCCGTCGGAGCCACGGTAACCACCGTCGAGCCGGCGCCCATCGGCATACCCGCCTTCTACTCGTCCAGCATGGGACCACACGAACGGGCGCTCGGATTCGATGGCAGTGTGTGGCCCTACATTACTAATGCATCCCCAGCCCTCGTCCAGCAAGTCTCGATTGGGCTACCGTTTCGTGCCCTTTCCGGGTCGCGACTTATCGTGTTCGGTTCGCGATCGGAGGCGGAAGCGGCGTGGACGGCTGCCATCCGTTCGAACCGCGCAACGCTTGTTGGATTCCCTCCAAGCACCGTGGACCTCGCTGCCGCCGTCTCCAACTTCTCGCTCTTTGGCCTCTTGACCGGGTCTTGTATGTTCGCAGTCGCGAGGGGGCGCCAGGCCGCTATCGCCCGCCGGGTTCGCCAAGGAGCTTGCCCTCGCTGTGGTCACCGTTTGCTCGTGGGCCAACCAGCTTGTCCAGAATGCGGTCTCTCACCACCCGCCAAGGAGAAGCCTGCCTAGCCCATCGTTCATGCCGACACGCACGTGCGATATCGTTCTGTGCGAGGCCTGCGGCCTCGGCCGCACCTGCGTGCGGCATTGCTCAGAGTTAGGCAGAGTATGCAGAACCAACTCTATGTCGTATGGGTCTGCTGCGTCGTGGCGTTCCTAGCGTGGCCAGCAATTCTTCTGACCATCAGATTCGCCCGCCCGCGGTGGATGCCTTGGTACGTGCTCATGTTCTGCGTGGGAGTAATTGGTTGGGCGCTGTGGGGCATCCTCATCGGTTCCAGGAATGCATATCTGGATAGCGTGGTGATGGACCCTGTAAATGCTGACCGCGCCGATCCGCTTGTGCGCGAGTGGGAGGGTGATGGCGGAAGAAACACGTTTGCAGCATGTTTTGGATGGGCAATATCGACGGTCTACTTCTCTCCGTGGTACGGCATTTATATGGTGGCGTGCATGGTGCGCAACATCCGACGGCGAGGCCGTGCCGCGGCGCCAACCGTGACGCGGGATGAGGCAGCGTGAACGGCTAGGCATGTTGGTGGCCCTTTGTGCCTGAGCCGAAGCGCTCGCCTGTCTAACTGAACGTTCGTGCCGACGCGTGGTACGGGCTACAATTCGCGCGAAGGGTGTGCGCCCCGCTGCCGCGCCCGCGTGCGGCACAACGCAACGTTAGGCGACATGGCAGGAGTGAAGCGTGACGCTTAGTTTCTTGACTCTTCTGGCGATCTTTCTGATCGCGATCCCTGTTGTCTGGATTTCAATCGAGAAGCGCGCTCGCGGCTCAGTTGGCAATCGTGAGGATCGAGACCATCGGGGGAGTGATGGCGGCGGAGACGCCGGCTACTACGGTGATTCCGGCACCCGCGATGACCCAGATTGTGGTGATGGCAGCTCGGTTGAGTGTGGCGATGGCGGGGGTGCCGATGGCGGTGGGGGCGACGGTGGTGGCGGCGATTGACATAGCGGTGATTGGGCTACGCTTTCGGCATGTCGCCCAACCAGTCGTTTGAGCCGACGAGCCCCATCCGCCGCGGCTCGCTTCGCTCGGTGAACGCTGTGAGGCGTGCGGCTCAACTCAGGATCCGTTGGACGAACGCGTGGACGATCGTGCCGTGAATCATCGAAAGGTTCTCACTCCCGAGGAGCTTTGGCGGCGGTACGACGGTGTCGAGTCGCGCCTGACCGCGCCTCTCAGCGAGCGGATGCTCGACCTCGCCGGAGTTCGTCCAGGCATGCGCGTACTCGACCTGGCGACCGGCCGTGGCGAGCCGGCGCTTCGGGCGGCCCGACGAGTAGCTCCAGATGGTTTCGTCGTCGGAGTTGATCTGGAGGACGGGCTACTGGAGATGGCCAGGGAAAAAGCACGCCTAGGTGGACTCTCGAATCTCGACCTTCGCGTGGCTGATGCGGCGTCTGCGCGCGACCTTGCATCGAACTACTTTCACGCGGCGACCGTTCGTTGGGGTTTGATGTACATGGCGGACCCTGTCGCTGTCCTGATGAACGTCCAGCAAGCGCTGTTGCCGACCGGCGTGCTCGTCGTGGCTCTGTGGGCGGAGCCTGAGCGGGTCCCGTACTACACGCTTCCGAGACGCCTTCTGCAGCGTTACCGTGCGCTGCCGCCCATTGACCCGGAGGCGTCCGGCACGTTTCACTATGCGGATCTCGAGCGCGTCACCCGTGATTTCCGTCGGGCAGGATTCCTGGTAGATCACGTGGAGGAGATGGATGTCACCGTGTTCGAGTCTGAAACCGACGCGGGGCTCGTCGATTGGGTGCGAGCTCTTGGGCTGACCCAATTGCTGAACGACCTCCCGGGGCAGGAGCAGCGAGCATGGGAGATCGAGCTAACGAGCGAAGTACGGCGGCTCGGGGCCGGCTCGCTTCGGCTGGGAGGCGTGACTCGGATTGTTCGCGCGTGCAAGAGTTCATCGTCCGGGAGCGCCGTCCAACACGGCGTTGAACCCAACGCGCCTGCGGCACCCGGTTTAACGCCCTGACGTTGGCCTGAGCGACAACGCGGTGATCGAGCGCTTCTTCAGCACGCGCTACTTCGAGCTGCTGTCACAGGTGCGCTTCGAGCGGACCGATGAGGCGCGGGCCGCGGCTCCCGGTTGGATCGACGCCTTCCACAGCCCCGAACGGAGGCACTCGACGATCGGGAACACCAGCCCGATCAAGTACGCACTGGCTTGGCAACTGCAGAGAACTGTGACATAATCCACCTGCCCACGAAAGTGAAGCAAGCTCAAACTTCCGGTGTGAGTGCCGCTTCATCCTGCGTACGAATCTGAATCGCACAGCAAATCACAGGAGTCAACCATGCCGCGCTACGTAGACGGGTTCGTCCTACCCATGCCCAAGAAGAACCTGAAGGCATACCTTGAGATGGCACGATTGGGCGCAAAGGTGTGGCGCGACCACGGCGCCGTGGAATACCTCGAGTGCGCGGGAGATGATCTCAAGGTGAAGTTTGGGAAGACGTTCCCTCGAGGCATTGGTTTGAAGTCGGGTGAAACCGTCGTGTTCTCGTGGATAGTGTTCAAGTCACGCGCGCATCGCGATCGGGTGAACGCCAAGGTCATGAAGGACCCGCGACTTGCAAAAATGATGGAGTCAAAGGCGATGCCGTTTGATGTGAAGCGGATGATGTACGGAGGTTTCAAGGTCTTGGTGGACGCGTAGTTCCGCTTGGGGCTGTGACGTTCGGCGGCCGAAGCGTCAGGAGATCGCCTTGTCCCACGAGTACGTACTTTGGTTCGCCCTCGCGGCGTACAGCGTCCACGCCCTGGAGGAGTACGAGCTCAATTGGCGCGACTGGGCGCGGTCCGTTCTCCGGCTGCCGGTCGAATGGGGTTCGTTCTATGTCACCAATGCGGTCGTCATGGTCCTGGGGGTGAGCTTCGCGACCGTTGGCTGGCGGGAGCCGTGGTTCGCCCTGGGGTTGCCGGCCCTGATGCTCATCAATGCGACGCTGTTTCATGTCCTCCCGACTGTCATCACTCGCGTCTACTCGCCCGGACTCGCGACCGCCGTGATCCTCTTCTACCCGGTCGCAGGCTGGGCGTACTACGGGGCATGGCTTGACGGAGTGCTGTCCGCCCAGGCGGCGATCCTGTCGGGCGTTTTCGGCGCCTTGTTGATGGCGACACCCATCGTGTTGCTCAGAGTCAGATCGCGGAAGATGTTCGCATACGCTGCGGACCGGACCGCGAAGCCAGGTGCGGCAGACGGCGGCGGGGCATGAATCGTTTTCGCACTCATAGCTCGCAGCTTTCCCGCCGCTGCTGAGCATTTCTGTTGGGCGGAGCCATGCGCACCCTCATTGCCATCGTCCCGGTAATGCTCATTTCCCTCGCCAGCTGCGCCAACAACTCGGCGTCGGAGCGGGACATTCAGGTCCTGGCGACCACCAGTTCGGCCTGGGATGCGGCCGCCGCGGCCCAGCGTCTCCGCGCCGCGGGAGCCAGCGCGTTTCCCGCGCTTGTCGCCCGGCTCGACGATGAAACAACGGTTCCTTCCAACGCCTTTGACGCCCGCGAGATCGTGACGGTCTATGCGGACGGGACCTGTGGCCCCTACCGCGCGAGCGTAGGCACTGTTTGCTTTGAACTCATCCAATACATGATCTATGGGAGCGGCTGGCCGAAGGCATTCCGGGGCTACTTCGCCTTCACTGAAGACGACGTTGCGGTATGGCTCTCCCGCCACAGAGGCTCCAGCCTCGAACAGATGCGCGAGGCGGCATCGGCAGAGTCCATTGCGCGCATCGACAAGGCACTCGTGCAATCACCGGACTCTGAGTTCCTCCAGGATGCGCGCAGTGCATTTCAGCGCCATCGTCTGGCCGCGCCAAACTAAAGGTCGGTGCCGACACGCGATGCGGGCTAGCATTCTCGCGAGGGCGGAGCCCTCGGCCGCACCGGCGTGCGGTACAACCACCCGCTCAGCCGAGCCGTCTTGACACCGGAACTTCGACCGCATTGTAATCCAACTCGCAGTTCTCATCGGCTGCCTCAAGCTCCTCGTCGATACCGAGCGTCCGGCGATGTGCGCCGGCATCCTCTCCGGAGTCATGGGGCTCCTCGCGTTGCTTGCCGGCAACCCGCCCTTCGCGGTTCTCATCTCGGCTGCGATCGCATTCGCATATTGCTTCTGCTGGTTCTGGCTTTTGGTGCGCGTCGGAAGCAGCGGCATTTGGTGGGTGATCCTCGGCATCGGCGTCCTTCTACCGATTTTCGCGCGGATCGCACTCAGGTCGGCGCTGGCCGGATGACGCAGCGTTCAGGAGCCCGCATGACGGCGCCATCCCGACGGGCACGTCTTCAGGATCAGCAAGGGCAAAGGGTCCGCCCGATAGGGCAGAAGTCATTGCTGGATGGCACACCGCGCATCCTGCCCGTACACAGGTTCCGGTCACCGGCTGGTCCTTCGGTCGCCATCCGGTAGAGTCCGGGGGACCCGGCGACCGAATGATGATGCTCGGCGGCAAGCTGGCGAACCCTCTAGAAGACGAGGCCGAGATGCCGGTGAAGAACAAAACCCGTGCACCGCTGACCCCCGCAGCACAGCTCGCGGCATTTCTCGCGAAATATGAGCCGTCGATCGCGCGCCAGGCCAGAGCAATGCGCACGGCGATGCGGCGGCACTTGCCCACTGCCCTGGAGTTGATCTACGACAACTACCAGTTCCTCGCCATCGGCTACTGTTCGACGGAACGGGCTTCTGACTGCATCGCGTCACTTGCCGTATCACCCAAGGGCGTGGCACTCTCCTTCTATCGTGGGTCCACGCTCCCCGATCCCGGGAGGAGGCTTCTCGGATCGGGGAAGCAGAATCGCTTCATCCGTCTCGCCGGCGCCGCGACCCTCGCCGAGCCCGAGGTCGCCGCCCTTCTCCGCGCTGCCGTCGCGCAAGCACGAACGCCGCTGCCCACCTCGGGCCGTGGCCGGACTGCCATCAAATCGGTCTCGGCCAAGCAACGACCGCGACGGGCGCCATCGCGGTAGCGCTACGGCCAGTCCGGATTGCGGCGCGCTGGTGCCGGCACGCCATTGCGATCTACACTCCCCCGAGAGGTCGTTCGCCCTCGGCCGCACGCGACTGCGGCACCGCGTCATGTTGGGCATGCCTTGCTGAAGCTCGCCACGCTCCACAGCCCGCCCATGGTGCAAACGCTCATGGAGCGCCTGGAAGCCGCTTCGATCGTTGCGTGCTGCGCGCAGGAAAACTCGGTCGGCAACTTCTATCTCGGCGGCATCATTCCAACAGCAGTTTGGCTCAATGACGTCGCCGACGCCGAACGCGCATTGCAGATCTTGCGCGAAGTTCAGGCCATCGTGGCCACTTCAAAGTGTCGGTCCTGCGGCTACGACTTGAAGTGGCACGCAGGCGCAACAGCTTGTCCGGAATGCGGGGCGGCGCAAACCGCTCCCGAACCCGATCGCAGTTGCGCCGTGTGCCATGAGCCCGTACCCACCTCGTTCGAAAGCTGCTGGAACTGCGGCGCGAACATGGCTACGCAGAAGCCTCCCGCGGCCTAGCGCATTGGGTTCAACGGCGCAAAACCAGCTACGGCATGCGCCGCGAGCTCGACGTATGGCTGCTTGCACGTGCCAGTGCGCAGCTGCGGGTTACACTGGCACCCGAGGGCTGCCGCCCGACGATCCGCGCAGGCGCGTGCGCTCCCCTCCGCGCTGACGTGCGGCGAATCCAACGCGGCGCCCGGCCCAGCACTCACGACAACCGCTGCGCACCCGACAATCAGGAACCTCCGATGGCAGAGACCAAAACCAAGCCCACAGGCGCGAGCGTCGAGGCGTACCTCGCGTCCAGGGCCACTCCAGCGCAGCTGGCGGACTGCAAAGCCATCATGGCCATGTGCAAGCGGGTGACGAAGCAGAAGCCGAAGATGTGGGGACCGAGCATCGTCGGCTATGGCTCGTACACCTACAGATATGAGACCGGCCACTCTGGTGACGCGTGCATCGCCGGCTTCGCGGTGCGCGGCAGGGAACTTGTTGTCTACCTCCTGGCCGAGAGCCCCGGACAAGTCAAACTCCTGTCCAAGCTCGGGAAGCACAAGATGGGCAAGTCCTGCCTCTACTTCAAGCGCCTGGCAGACCTCGATCCCAAGGTGCTTGAGGCACTCATCGCCCGCTCCGTCGCCGACGTCAAACGCCGGTACCCGCAACGCCGCGGCGCCGAACCCGCTCGCCCAAGGCGCCCCGCTGCGGCAGGCCGCCCTCGCGTTGCCTGATTCTGGAGGAGTCCCGGTGACCCTTGTCCGCGTCCCTGCACTCATCGGTGTCGCCCTCCTGGTGCTGGTCGCGGCTTGCGCCGGTGCCATGGTTTCAGGTCGTCGCACCTGACGGAACGCGGTTGTCGTCGATGCGAGCGCCCGACTAGAGTGCGCCGTTGAGTGCAAGGCAGGCTCGCCCCCAACTACGGCATCGACGCGCCGCTGGCGGTGCGAAATCTTCTCATCGTGGCGGCGCTGGGATTGATCTCGCTGATCACGCTATGGCTCGGCGTGTGGTCAAAGCAAGACCTCATTGCGCTGATCGCGTGGCCACTGTGCACGGCAGGCCCGGCCTGCGGCGCGATGGCCTTGTGGATGATCTATGACAGCAAGATCGGCAAGGCGCGCGAGCGCGAACAGTACCTCGACAAGATCGACTGGCGGGGTGATGAGCGCGTGCTGGATGTGGGGTGCGGTCTCGGACTGTTCCTGATCGGCGCCGCCAAGCGGCTCTCAACCGGCCGCGCGGTCGGGGTCGACAAGTGGCAGCAGGAGGATCTCAGCGGCAACTGCGCTGCGGGGACACTCAGCAACGCGATGATCGAAGGCGTGGCCGAGAAGGTCGAGGTGCACACTGGTGATGCACGCAAGCTGCCATTCGACGACGCGAGCTTCGATGTCGTGCTCTCGAGCATGGCGCTGCACAACATCTACAACGCCGGCGAGCGGCAAACCGCCGTGCGCGAGATCGCGCGGGTGCTCAAGCCCGGCGGGCGTCTGCTGATCGTGGACGTACGCCACACCAGGCAGTACGCCGCCACTCTGCGCGCCGCCGGCCTCGATGCGCGATGCGTTCAGGGAGTGTTTTCCAGCCTGGTGACCGTGATCTCGTTTGGCCTGATCCAAATCGGCTACGTGATCGGCAGCAAGGCGGGGCTCGGTCTCTGAGCCGCCGGGGGGACCTGGCGTTCGGCCTGGCGCAGGCTCACTGGTGCAAGGGCGCACGCCACTTGGCAGAATCCAATCTGGACCTGGGACTCGTCGGTGTACACCATCCATCGCGCCGATGAAACTTCACAACACCAAAGAAGCCCTGCAAGCCACCAACGCCGATCTCTCGGCGTCCCAGTTCAACGACGTGAACCTCCAGGAGGCGACCTTCACCAACGTGAACCTCTCGCGGGTCAGGTTCACCGACATCAATCTCAGCGAAAGATCTGACCTTGCGCTGCCAAGGCGCTCCGCCATGCACGCGCGAACGCTTACGCCAGAAGGAGGCACTTGATGAACATCCTGCTGTGGGTCCTGCAAGTCCTCGGCGCGTTGCTGTACGGAGCGTCGGGCATCATGAAGGTCTTCCTCTTCGACAAGATCAGTCAAGGGGTCCCCTCCTTTGGCGCGATGCCGAAGAGCGCGTGGATGTGCCTGGGCATGCTCGAACTCGTCTGCACGGTCGGGCTGATCGCCCCCTCCGCCTTCCACTGGAAGCCGACGCTGACGGTCGTGGCCGCCACGGTCCTGGCAATCGAGAGCCTGGTGTTCATATGGGTGCACGTCCAGTACCGCGAGATCCCACCGATCATCATGAGCGCCGTCCTGGGCCTCCTCATGGCGTTCATCGCGTACGGCCGGATGGCCCTGAAGCCGATCTCATGAGGTGCAAGCGGTACATTCTCACCGGCCTTGGCATGGTGTCCTGCTGCGGTCGAAGGACAAGCGCGGACGCTTGGGCGCGAAGATCCCGAGTTCAAGTTCCCCCAGCATCGGAGCAGCCATGAAGCGTGTCACCGGCATCGGCGGAATCTTCTTCAAGTCACGGGACCCAAAGGCGCTCGGCGCCTGGTACAGGACCCACCTCGGAATCGAAGTTGAGGAATGGGGTGGCACCGCCTTCCGATGGAAGGGCCCGGACAATCCTGAGGGGGTCGGAACCACGGTCTGGAGCCCGTTTGCGGCAGAGACGAGCTACTTCGCTCCGAGCACCGCATCGTTCATGATCAACTACCGCGTCGAGGACCTGCATGTCCTGCTGGCTGTCCTTCGCGCAGAGGGCGTGCAGGTCGGCGAGAAGGTCGAGGAGTCCGAGCACGGCAAGTTCAGCTGGATCATGGATCCCGACGGGAACAAGATCGAGCTCTGGCAGCCGCCGGTCGGCCAGTGAATCTACGCCATCAGGTCTCGGCTGCCGCGCACGAGCTGCTTCGGCACGCGAACCCGCTGTCGGCCGACCAGATGGCCGAGCTGGCCAGAATCGCCACGAGCAGGCGCCCGACCACAGCGATTGAGATCGGGTGCGGTGCGGGGAGCTTCTCGATTGCCCTTGCCTCAGCCTCGCCGGTGAGCGTTCGCGCCATCGACCTGAATCCGGTGTTTCTGGACCGGGCCAGGAAAGCCAAAGGCAAGGCCGCACTCGCGGGCAAGATCGAATTCCTGGAGCGCCCGCTGCTCGAGGATGAAGCCGGCCAGTTTGACCTGGTGGTGTGCATCGGGTCCTCCGGGGCAATCGGCACGCCCCGCGAGGCGATCCATCGATGCGAGCGACTCATGTCCGCAGCGGGGACACTGGTCTTCGCCGATCTCGTCTGGGCGAGGAAACCGCCCATGGAGTTCCTTTCCTTCCTTGGCACTGACGAGTCGTGCTTCTGGCCCCGGTCGGAGGCCGCGGGCGCCTTCGGGCGGTGCGGGCTGGTGATACAGCACCAGCTCGAAGCGTCGAATGGGTCCTGGAGGGAATACGAAAACGCGGTGCTTGCAGGCAGGGTCCGATTCGCGGAGACGCTGGATCCCGAGGTTGGTGCCGGAGTTCGCGAACATGCCAGGAGCTGGTTTGCGATGTACGAGCTGCACGGACACGCCTGCCTCGGGTTCGTCGCGTTTGTCGCACAGCGGGATCGGCTCGGTGGCAGATTCTCGGGTACCGTCGGATCTCCGGCGCCTTGAACGTGGCGGCGTAGACCACCTCGACAGGATCCGGGCCGCCTCGCAGCCACCGGGGCGATGCGCTGCACCAGCCCCCGCCCAGGACTGGACCGCTCGCAGCGGATAATCTGCGCTCCATCACAAGCCACGGCAATCTCGCCGTCCGTTGGCACCTGGACCATGAACATGCCGTCAGCGTGGCACGGATCGCGCGACGCCCGGCGAGCAACCCAATGCCCCGCGCCCGCCTGCACCAACCCCTAAAGGTGAACGAATGAGACAGCTCCTCCTGCTCATCCTCCTCGGAACCGCCCTCGCCACTGCCGCCGCACAAGGAGCGGAGAGGCCCAACATCGTCCACATCGTCGCCGACGACCTGGGCTGGAAGGACGTCGGGTTCAACGGGTGCACGGACATCCAGACCCCGAACCTGGACAAGCTCGCCGCGGGTGGCGCAAGGTTCACCCAGTTTTACGTGCAGCCCATGTGCACGCCCACGCGCGCCGCGCTGCTGACGGGCCGTTACCCCTTCCGCTACGGCTTGCAGACCGCGGTCATCCCCTCCGTCTCCGCCTACGGCCTGGACACCACCGAATGGCTCCTGCCCCAGTGCCTGAAGGAGGGTGGCTACAAGACCGCGATCATCGGAAAGTGGCACCTTGGCCACGCCGACGAGAAGTGGTGGCCCAGGCAGCGCGGCTTCGACTACCAGTACGGCGCCATGATCGGCGAGCTGGACTACTTCACGCACGAAGAGCATCACGTCCTCGACTGGTACCGCGACAACAAGCCCGTCCGCGAGCAGGGGTACACGACCCAGCTCCTCGGCAACGACGCCGTCAGGCTCATCGAGGCGCATGACACCTCAACACCGCTCTATCTCTATCTTGCCTTCAACGCCCCGCACACGCCCTACCAGGCACCGCAGGAGTACATCGACCGCTACAAGAGCATCGCGGACCCGACCCGCCGTACCTATGCCGGAATGGTCTCCTGCCTGGACGACGAGATCGGCCGCGTGGTGGCCGCGCTCGACAAGAAGGGGATCCGCGAAAACACCCTCATAATCTTCCACAGCGACAACGGCGGCACGAAGAACGCCATGTTCGCCGGTGTGATGGCTGACATGTCGAAGGTCAAGATCCCCTGCGACAATGGCCCGTATCGCGACGGCAAGGGATCGCTCTTCGAGGGCGCGACGCGGGTCTGCGCGATCGCCAACTGGCCCGGCCACATCAAGCCCCAGAATGTGGATGGCCTGATCCACGCAGTGGACATCTATCCGACGCTGGCCGCCCTTGCCGGTGCGTCCACCGCCAAGTGCAAGCCCCTCGACGGCGTCAACGTCTGGGAGACGATCGCCGAAGGCAGGCCGTCGGCGCGCACCGAGCTCATCTACAACATCGAGCCATTCCGGGCGGCGATGCGAGAGGGCGACTGGAAGATCATCTGGCGCACCACGCTTCCCTCGAGCGTTGACCTCTACGACCTCTCGAAGGATCCATCCGAGCAGAACAACGTCGCTGCGGAACATCCAGACAAGGTCCTGGCGATGCAGAGACGGCTCGACGCGCTGGCGAAGGAGGCCAGCAAGCCTCTCTTCCTGACGGATCAGTTCAAGGTCATCATGAAGAACATGAATGGCCAGCCTGTGCTGCCCATCGACGAGGGCTTCGGCGAGCCCGATCAGCCTTGAACGCCACGAGGGGCGAGCGCCGGGGAAACGGCCCGCTTTGCGAGACCTGCTCACGCGTGCCATCTCGCGCGTGCGCCCGGATGTGCTCCGTGCGCGCATCCGGGCGGTGCCCTCGGTCGATGCGTCCGCGACGCTCACGAAGGTCCGCGTCCCGGTGCTGCACCTGCGCGCGACGCGGGACCGCGTGGTCCCACGGGCCGCAGCCGATCTCATCCTCGAGCGCTGCCCATTGGCGAGGGTGGCTGAGCTTGATGCACCGCACTTGCTGCTTCAGGCTGCTCCCGTTCAGGCCGCGGCGCTGATTTCCGACTTCTCAAAGGGCGTTGCGCCCGCCAGTGGCTGAGCCCTGCGGCCGAGGGCAGTTCAGCGGCGGTGGCGACGCGCCGGTGCGGGCTACGATGAGTGCGCTTTCGACGCATTCGTGCCGGGCAGGAGCGCGGTGCAGTGCGATTCCTTTGCAATTCCGTGATCACGGTTCTGTTCATCTGCGGCAAGAACAAGTGGCGAAGCCCCACAGCGGAGCTGCTGTTCTCTGAGCACCCGGGAGTCGAGTGCGCCTCCGCGGGCCTGAGTCGCGAGTCAGATACTGTGGTTTCACCTGAACTCATCCGGTGGGCGGAGCTGGTCTTCGTCATGGAAGAAGCGCACAAGACCAAGCTGACGGCTCGGTTCGGACCCTACCTCGCGGGCAAGCGCGTCGTGTGCCTCGGGATTCCGGACAACTACAAGTTCATGGATCCCGCGCTCGTCAAGCTACTGAAGGCCAGGGTCGCGCCGCACCTTCCATCCACCTAGCTTGGGCGTTGGGTGCGCAGAGATGGCGCAGCGCTGCGTGCTGAGCCAATCCTTCGCCGCCCCGCGCGTTCATGCCGACACGCCTGCGTGATCTAGACTCCGCCGCGCCCGCACCGGAACTCGGCGCGCTTCCGCGGAAGGCGTCGACAGGCCGACCCACCCATGAACCAGAAGCCAGTTCGCGACATTGTCGGGTTCCTCGGCTGGGCTCCTCGTGTGGCTCGTCGTCGCGATTGTGATTGGTCTCGTCATCGGGATGCTCCTCCCGCCGCCGAGCGGTCGAATGAACACGGGTGTCGGACTGGACTGGCGCAACTTGCCGGGCACGCTCATCGGATTGCTCGCGGGAATCCATTCATTCCGCGCAACCGTTCGGGGCCCGGCGCAAAGGCCGAACAAGCCATGATGGCAGTGTCGCGCACTCTCGAGCAATGAAGGAACGCGATGGCACGAGATATCTCTTCGACCGAAGTCGTTGCCTTCTTGGCCAGCCTTCCCACGGAACGCCGTCGCGACGTCGAACGCGTGAGAGAGGAGATTCGGCGCAACCTGCCTGCGGGGTACGAAGAAGTCATCAGCAAGCAGATGCTTGTCTACCAAGTGCCGCTGGAGCGCTACCCGGACACCTACAACGGCCATCCGCTCTGGTACGTCGCGCTCGCGTCGGAGAAGTCGTACCTCTCGCTGCACCTGATGCCGGTCTACGGCAATGCGAGATTGGCCAAGAAACTGGCCGATGGCTTCCAGGCAGCGGGCAAGAAGCTGAAGATGGGGAAGGCCTGTATTCGCTTCAAGGCGGCTGACGACTTGGCGCTCGATGTCATCGGCCAGATCGTCGCTGCGATTCCGCTGGAGCGCTGGGTGAAATTCGCTCAAGCCGTGCGCCGGCGTTAGCACGGGGCCTCCAAGCAAGCCATGGGTGGCGGCCGGCGGCGCGGGCTAGCATCGCCGCAGAAGCGTTCCACCGCGTTCGCGCCTCGCCGCGCGTTCGCGCCATGCGACATCCTCTGCACTGGCCCTATCCAATCGCGATGCCTGAAACCATGTTTGAAACGGAGCGCCTGCAGGTCCGGCGTCTCACGCGCGCGGATCTGACCTCGCTCCATGCGGTCTACGGCGACGCGGAAGCGATGCGCTGGGTTGGCGACGGCAAGGCAATCACGGAAGCCGACTGCCTCAAGTGGCTGGAAGTCACCGAACGCAACTACCGCAACCGCGGATATGGCATGTCAGCACTGGTCGCCCGCTCCTCCGGCGAGGTGGTCGGCTTCTGCGGCCTGGTGCACCCCGGTGGTCAGGACGAGGTGGAGATCAAGTACGCGCTGGGGCGCCGCTGGTGGGGGGCTGGCCTCGCCACCGAGGCCGTCCAGGCGATGCTCCGTCATGGAGCCTGGGCGCATGGCATGTCACGCATCATTGCGACGGTGGCGCCGGCGAACGCCGCATCTCAGCGGGTCCTGGAGAAGGTTGGCATGATCCACGCGGGGATTCGCAAGAATGACGACGGCAGCGCGACGAACGTTTTTGAGTGGAGATCAAGCGAAGCCGGTACCGCGTTCTAGGGGCGATTCACTAATCCTTCGGACTCCCGTGTTTCGTCGGGCTACCCCGATCCTGCTCCGGCGGAGTAGCGGTGTCGAGTCATCCGCTCCCGACCGATCCAGCCCCGGTGGCGCGCTACTCCTTGCGCTTCGGACGCCTCGTTCGGCGCGGCTCGGGACGAAAGGCGATGCCAAGTGCGCGGTTGACGGCGGCCATCTCGAATCTCTCCGCGTCGAAGTCCTCTCCCATCCACTCGCGTAACTCCTCGGTTTCCTCGTCGTCTGGACCCGCGAGCGCCTGTAGCTTCTCGGCGTATCCCCACGGTCCACCGCTGTCCTCGGGGGGGGCAGGCACGCGCTCCGCCGATGCACGCTGGAGGCAATGCGTCATCATCCACGACCACCTCTTCCACAAGGATGTTGTGGATCCAGCTGTCACCGAAGTCGTACTGGTACAGAAACCTGGTTCCCGCGGGCGCAACATCCCGGAGCTTCGCGATGGATTCATCAAGCCCGGGCACTTCGTCCTCGAAATGCGGCAGCGCAAAGCGCTGCCGTCCGATGGTGAAGTCGTGCAGGTGACAGTTCTCCCAGCCCATCGCCAATTGGATTGCCCGGTGCAAATCGAACAGCGTGGATCTTGATGGCATGGTGATACGTCGCCACACGGGTGGCATGACTTCCTTCAACGTCACTTTGAGCTGGTGCGTCATGGCTGTGCACAAAATACCGCTGGGGACGAGCCGACGCCACACCGCAGAACAAGCACGGCAGACCAGCAAGGGCTTCCGGAAGCCGGGCGAGTTACGATGCTGGTGCGGTACGCCGATACAGGCCGCACAGCAGTGCGCCACGGCGCGCCAACGCCCTTGCCGAGATCGCCCCATGATTCCACCCGCCGTCCGGGCCGAGATCCTCCGTCGAATCCGGGCTGCAGAAGAGCACCACGGTGTCCGTGTCCTGCTTGCGGTCGAGTCTGGCAGCCGAGCATGGGGCTTCGAGTCGCCGAACAGCGACTTTGACGCGCGATTCATCTATGCGCACCCGCCGGCGTGGTACCTCTCCATTGGGCTAGAAGAGCAGCGGGACGTCATTGAGTATCCGATTGTCGATGACATCGACCTGAACGGTTGGGACATTCGGAAGGCGTTGCGACTCTTCTGGAGATCCAACCCCGCGTTCGTCGAGTGGATCCAATCACCGATCGTGTATGCCGAACGGGGCTCCTTCGCCGCCGGTGTGAGGCGCCTGATTCCGAGCGTGTACTCCTGCGAGAAGGGAATGCACCACTATCGAAGGATGGCCACCACAAACTTCCGCGGGCACTTGACGGGAGAGCTGGTGCCGCTGAAGAAGTACTTCTATGTGCTGCGGCCACTGTTGGCCGCGCGCTGGCTCGCGCGTTACGGAGTTGCGGCGCCAATCGAGTTTCACAAGCTGCTGCACCTAATCGAAGATGACAAGCGGCTCGTGATAGACGTCGAGGCTCTGCTTGTTCGCAAGCGCGCTGCCCCGGAGATGGGCGTGGAGCCCCCGGTGCCGAGCATTCACGAGTTCATTGAACTGGAGCTTGATCGACTCGAGGCCATCAACCCTTCCGCTCCGGAACGCGCCGGGGCACTTGCGACGCTCGACGATCTCTTCCAGCTGTGCATCGCCGAGGCATGGGACGGGCCCTCCGCAGGCGATGCTCCATGAGCGCCGACGTGTGGGGGCGCGGCACGGAGGCGCACCGCTGGCTGCGGACGGCATGCGATGCACAGTGCAGTTCAAGGTAACATTCGAGCCCCATTCACTGATCCGTCACGAACCACCGCAGCTGCGTTGCCGCCGGACGCCCTCCGGCAGGAGGATTCGATGTCCGTGCTCGACGACTTCCTGAAGAAGACGCCGCCTGAGCAGCATGCGCTCATTCGTTCGCTGGACGCGCTGATCATGAAGGCGGCGCCGACGCTGACGGCGAGCTCGAAGTGGGGGAACCTGACGTACCACGCTTCGAAGAACGCTTGCGCGCTTGTCTCGCACAAGAACCATGTCAATCTCCAGATCTGGGGCGGTGCCGGCCTGAAGGATCCCTCCGACCTCCTGGAAGGCACCGGCGAGGCGATGCGCCACATCAAGCTCGCCGTGGACGCCAAGTACGACACAAGCGCACTTGCGGCGATTGTGAAGCAGGCGGCGCTCCTGGCACGCACCTGACGCTTGCAGCAAATCCAAAGGAAGGCCTGAAGCCATGAGCACTGTCCGACCAGGCAACCAGCCCGTCCTGATGGTCATTGACGTCCAGGTGGGCGTGATGTCCGAAGCCTGGGACGCGCCGCGGGTCATCAGGAACGTGGCGCGTGCTGTGGAACTGGCGCGCGAGCGCGGGGTCCCCGTGATCTGGGTGCAGCACCAGGCCGACGACTTGCCGCGGGATTCCGCCCCGTGGCAAATCGTGCCGGAACTCGCGCCCGCGGCGGGAGAGAAGCGAATCTACAAGCGCTACGAGTCCACCTTTGAAGGCACGGACCTGGAAGCGCACCTGGCTGCGGAGGGCACGACGCACATCGTCCTGGCGGGCGCGTCGACCAACTGGTGCATCCGGGCCACCGCGTATGCAGCCCTCGACCGCGGCTATGACCTCACGCTCTTGAAAGACGCGCACACCACCGGCAGCATCGACCTTGGCAATGGCCTCCGGGTCGAGGCGTCTGGCATCATCGCGGACTTGAACATGGCCATGACCTGGCTGAACTACCCCGGACGCACCAACGGGACCGCGGCCACCGAAGAAGTGGACTTCGCTTCTCCTGGCGGCAAGCGCTGACTTCCGCCATCGCCCAGCACACTTGCCGTATGACGCGCCAGGGTGAAGGCGAACAATGGAATGAAGGCAAGAAGAGTCATCATCCTCTCGGCCCTGGCAGGGCTTGCGCTGACGCTTGCGTCCGCGTGGATACCGCCGTTGGTGAACCCTCCGGTCGTCAGCTTTCCGGGGCTCGCACTCGCGCCGGGCCAAACCAGTCCTTGGATCGGACCGCCACACACCCGTTACCTGGGGCGGCCCGAGTGGCTCGCGACCGTCGGCCGGTTTGGCATCGGCGTGCGGCAGACCTGGGGCTGCACGGAGGCCGCGGACATGGCATACGAGCAAACCACCACCACGTGGCACTACCTGATCGCCTCGGGCTGGCCCTTCTTTGCGTTCCATGGGGGCGGGCTGGAATGCACCCCCACGGTGCGTATCGACGACGATCGTGCGCCGCCGGTCCTGGACCTTCCAAGCTGGATGCCGACGCGTCAGCCTCACCCGGCGTCCGTACCAATCTCTCCGAGCTGGCCTGGATTTGCGGCGGACCTGATCTTCTGGGCGAGCGCGGTCGGAGTGCCCATCGCCATCACGGCGCGGGCGCGCAGGGCTTGGCGGCGTCGGCAAGGAAGGTGCGAAGGGTGCGGATACCAGCTCACCGGCCGTGGCGTGAGGTGCTCGGAGTGTGGACTGTCGGCCAGTGCGTAGTCGGGCGTGAGTCTCGGTGCGCGCGATAGAATTCACGCGCGCCAGCGAGAGAGTGCTGACCCTCTCAATGAGGCCCCGACCAATGTCACGCCTGTGCCGGCCCGCGGTCCCGCTGCGCTCGTCGCGGAGTTCGGATCGCGATTCCGCTGAAGGGGAACGGCAAACCCCAGGGGCAGGAAAGCAGCATGGAACCCACGCAGAACATTCGCGCGTTTAGCGAAGCCGAGTGGCCGGTGTATCGCGACCTGCGCCTGCGCGCGCTCGGCGATTCGCCGGATGCCTTCTGCAGCACATTCGTCGCGGAGAGTGCCCGCGCCGATGCCCAGTGGCAAGCGCGCCTGGCGTCGGGCGTCGAATCAGCGCTGGACTTGCCGCTGGTCGCGATCTCCGAGGGCAGGGCCGCGGGCCTGGCCTGGGTGAAGATCGAGCGGGCGCCGTTGCAGGTGGCAGAAGTCTTCCAGATGTGGGTGGCCCCAGAGGCCCGAGGTCGAGGGCTTGGATCCGCCCTGCTTGGCGCTGCGGTCGCCTGGGCCAAGGCGCAGGGGACCGCCGAGGTGCACCTTGACGTCACCTGCGGCGACACCGCTGCAACGCGCATGTACCTGCGCGGTGGATTTCGGCCCTTTGGTGGTCCGAGGCCGCTGCGCCCCGGATCCGCACTGGAGGTGCAGCCGATGCGACTCATCCTGGCGGAGTCTGCATGAGATCGACGATCGACTGCCCGCTCTGCGGCAACGACGTGGCCGCGACCGGTGGCACCGGATGCCCGGAGTGCTGCTGATTCGCGTCTCTTCGCCGCCGCGCCGGCATCGCGGAGTCTTGATTGCGCTGGCTGCAGTGCATGCGGGGGCCTGCCTGCTGGCGTGGAGGTGCGCCTGTTGAGTCGGAGCCCTGCACTACCATTCGCGCGCGGGCGCCCGATGGCGCACGCCGCACCGCCATGTCCATCGACCTGACGACGCTCTGGGATTTCCAGGATCCTGCACTCAGCGAGCAGCGCTTCCGCGCCGCGCTGGAGCGTGCGCAGGGCGACGACCGGTTGGTGCTCCAGACGCAGATCGCGCGGTCCCATGGCCTGCGCGGTGACTTCGCCACGGCACGCACAATCCTGGCGTCGATCGAGCCGCAGCTGGAGAATGCGGGCGCCGAAGTACGGGCGCGCCACGCGCTGGAGGTCGGGCGGACATTCGCCTCCGCGACCCACCCCGCTGGAGCGCGGGCCGCGTCGGAAACGGACTTGGCCCGCGCCGCATTTATGCGCGCTTGGCAGGTCGCCAGCGCAGCGCACCTGGATGCACTGGCGATCGACGCCATTCACATGCTCGCCTTTGTGGACAAGGCGCCCGAAGACCAGCTCCGGTGGGGCCTGGAGGCGCTGGCCGTGATCGCTGCCTCGACGCAGCCGGCAGCGCTGCGATGGGAGGCGTCGGTCCGGAACAACGTGGGTTGCGCGTTGCACCAGCTGAAGCGCTTCGAGGAGGCGCTGGTCCAGTTCGAGCGCGCGGTGGCGCTCCGCGAGCAAGGCACCAACGCGGATGCAACGCGCGTGGCGCACTGGATGGTCGGCTGGACGCTGCGGGCGCTGGAGCGGAACGCAGAGGCACTGGAAGTGCAGCTGCGTCTGGAGCAGGCGTGCGAGGCGGCGGGCAGGCCCGATCCCCATGTCTTTGCCGAGCTCGAGATCCTGTACCGCCAGATGGGCGACACCACGCGTGCGCAGTACTACGCGCAGCGCAAGGAATCACATCCGCGTTAGCGCCCGGTGCGCGCCGGACCATCGCCGGGGACTACCATGGCGCCGCCCCATCGCTGGGCGCCCTGTGGGGGCGAATTGCGCGGCGAGGGCCCGGTTCGGGAACACACACGAGGAGATTGGGATGACCAGCAATCGTCTGTCAAAGTTCGCTCCCGCTGGAGTGGCTCTGCTTGCGGCGGTATCGCTTGCGATGGCCACGGGACTCTCGCCAGCCGCCCCGGTCCAGGCGCAGCCGAACCCCGCCGCGCTCATCGCTGCGCAGCGCGAGGCCATCGCGCGGCTTTCCTCCATGGACGGCGCGTGGAGGGGCAGCGCGTGGACCATCCTGCCTTCGGGCGAGAAGCACAACATCACGCAGACGGAGCGCATCGGCCCGATGCTGGATGGCTCGGTGAAGGTGATCGAGGGCCGGGGCTACGACCCCGATGGCACCGTCACCTTCAACGCGCTGGGAGTCATCTCGTTTGACCCCGCGACGAAGGCGTACTCCATGCATTCGCACGCCATGGGACGCGTCGGCGACTTTGTGCTGACCCCCACCGCCGACGGCTACACGTGGGAGATCCCGGCGGGGCCGATGACCATTCGCTACACCGCCGTGATCAAGGATGGCGCATGGCGCGAGGTCGGTGACCGCATTGCACCCGGCAAGGAGCCCGTGCGCTTCTTCGAAATGAACCTGAAGCGCCTGGGAAATTCCGACTGGCCCGCCGCGGGCGCGATCGGCCCGAAGTGAACGCGCTGCGTGCATCGGTGAACTGACTGCGATGATGCCACCGATCCGAACGGCGCGCCTGACGCTGGTCCCCGCGACCCTTGCGCATGCCGAGGCGGAGCTGGAATCACCCGCCGCTCTGGGCGCCCTGCTCCAGGCGGCGGTGCCCGCCAGCTGGCCCTTCGGCGAGCATGATCGCTCTGCGATGGAGTTCTTCCGCACCCAGCTCTCCGAGGGAGCCGATGCCGTCGGCTGGTACGGCTGGTACGCATTGCACAGTCGCGGTGGCATGGCGGCCCCCGTGCTGATCGGCACCGCTGGCTACCTTGGCCCGCCCGGCGCGGATGGCGTGGTCGAGATCGGCTACTCCGTAGCGCCTGAGCATCAGAGGAATGGCTTCGCCACCGAGATGGCGCAGGCACTGGTCGAACGGGCGTGCGCGATGCCCATCGTCACCCGCATCCGGGCACACACCACCGCACCGAATGTCCCATCCGTCCGGGTCCTAGAGCACTGCGGATTTCAGCTGGTCGGGCCCGGCTCGGAAGAAGGCACAGTCTTGTACGAGCGAGCGCTCAGTGCGCCTTGCCAGCGGCTCGATCACCGTGTACTGGTCGAGATTCATCACCGTGATCTCGCCGTCGTCCTTCTGGACCTCCAGGCGGTCCAGCCAGAGGCGGTCGTGCAGGCTGTGCGCGAACCAGCTGCCGGTCTTGCTCTGGCGATAACGCAGCACCGTGCCTTCCACGCTGGTGGTGGTGACGTTGCGGACCGCGGGGATTTGCTGCGTGATGCGCACGCGCGTGCCGGGAGCGAAGGCTGACGTCTCAATGGCCATGGAGGGCGGAGTATAGGCCCTAGGCGCCCGCTGCCCGGCCGCCCCGTCGGGGCTTCCACTGGCTCAGCAGCACCCCCGCG
The DNA here is from genome assembly GCA_044230125.1 of Phycisphaerales bacterium. Taxonomy (GTDB): domain Bacteria; phylum Planctomycetota; class Phycisphaerae; order Phycisphaerales; family SM1A02; genus UBA966. Next base: position 93,539 of record JBGARR010000007.1, on the reverse strand, counting down.
AACATCAGAGCGCAGCCCAGCAGCTTCCATTTTGTCAGCGGGGAGCCGAGGGCCACGAAGCCCAGGAGCAGGCACGCCGCCTCCGCCAAGGCGCTGAAGACGCTCTCCAGGCTCAGCAGGATCGCCGCGTGCGCGGGCGGGGCGCTGCGCTGCGCCACCACCTGCAGGGTGAATGCAATGCAGGTGGAGAGAATGGTGGCGAAGGCCAGCGGCCAGATCGCCTCCATCAGGCCGTGCGTGCTGAAGGCCTCGCGCGCGCCCCATTCGGCACCGGCAAAGAAGGCGGCCAGCAGCGCGGAGACGGCGAGCCCGGTGATGCCGGTCACCGCAAACTGCACCGCGCTGATGACAAAGGGGTCCGCCTCGGGTGCCGCCCACCCGATGATCTGCACGTGGAAGCTCCACGCGAAGGCGCAGACCAGGATCCAGACATCGCCCGATTCGATCTTGATGCCGCCCGTCTCGGGGCTGAAGATGCTCAGGAAGAAGAGGCCAACGACGGCCAGCGCCGCGCCTGACCAGACGGGCCAGCGCACGCGCTGCCCGACGAAGAGCCCCAGGAATGGCACGATGATCACGTACAGGCCCGTGATGAACCCCGCGTTGCTGACGCTGGTGGAGTGCATCCCCACCTGCTGCGTGCTGCTGGCGATGCTCATGGCCGTGCCCGCAAGCAGGCCGCCCACGAGCGCGCTGCGCCGCGCGGCCGCGTCGGTGATGCGCCGCCAGCGGATCAGCGCCACCGGCGCCAGCACCAGCGCGCCGATGAAGTAGCGCATCCCGTTGAAGAGCAACGGGCCCATGTGAGCGCTGGCCATCTTTTGCGCCACGAATGTGGTGCCCCAGATCAGCGCCGCGGTCAGCAGCAGCGTGTCGGCCGCGAAAGTGGACAGGGGCGGGCGCGCCGCGCGCGCGGGGGCGGTCAACGCTTCTGCTCCGGCCAGCGCAGATCGCGGGTGCCAGAGAGGCGCACGCCATCGGCGCCGTCGAAGCTGACGGAGACGACCACCTGCCGCCCCTCGGCGGGCTCGGCGGGAAGCTCGATGCGCACCGCGTAAGTCTCGGTGACGCCGTCCCAGGTGCGCGAGTGCGCCTGCTTCGCGGCAAGGTCCACCACCTGCGAGGCCAGCTCGGTGTCCGCCTGCATCACGCGGACGGTGAGCACGCCCACGGCCTTGCATTCGTCGCCATCGTCGTCCTTGAAGACGATGCGCACGTCGACCGCGGCGCGGCGCTCGCCCGCGGAGGGGATCGGCGTGGTCAATGCGCTGACATCCATGGCCGTCGGGCGCCAGCGCCACGAGGCGCCCACGCCCTCGGAGGGGAGGGGCTTGCCGGGGCGGCCGCCGTCGCAGGCGGTCAGCGCGATCGCGCAGATGGAGATGCTGCACAGGAACGCCAGGGGCAGCAACGATGCCAAGCGCGGCGCAGAGGTGCACACGGCGCCACTGGCGCCCGCTTCGGGACGCGGTCGGCGGAGAAGTGCATGCGTGGCAGGGAGCATCGTCGGCACGGGGATCCGGGTTCGGGCGCAGCAGTGGAGGCCCGAGGGCGGAAAGATAGCGGTTTGTATCATCGGGCCATGCGCTTCCCTGCACTCCCTGCGTCGCTGGTGCTTGCCTTCGCGGCCGGAACACTGCTGACTGGCTGCCAGTCGACGCCGGGCGAGACCCCCGCGGAAGCCGCGGCAGAGGCGGCGCACCCCGGTGCTCCCGAGACGATTTCCGAGCCCGTGACCGAGAAGGGCGCCGAGCGGACCCCCACCGGCGAACCCGATGGCCGTGAGGCCTTCGCCGCGGCGCCCGCGCATGGCGCGGACAACGGCCTGCCCTCGACGCTGGAGCAAGGTGCCGCCGCGGGCGCGCCACCTGCTGCCGAGGGCTCAGACGGTGCCCAGGCCGCCGCAGATGGAACGCGCGGCGCGCGCCCCGCCACTACGTCGGTCACGCCCGCCGCCGCCACCGTGCCCCCGCCGCAACGGGACGGTCACGCGCACCAATACGAACTGCGCACCTACGGCACCGATATCGAGGTGTACATGGATGGCACGCGCGTTCCGCAGGAGCGCATCGTCGTCCGCGGCGCCCGTGTGGGCGTCCTGGACGAGAAGGGCGTAGTCGTCGAGCGCCTGGACCTGCCGCGCAACTGGATGGACTCCGAGAGCCCGCCGGATGCATCGGTGCTGAAGGGCGATCCCTACAACTTTCGCGACATCGCAGGCGTCCAGCTGACGCCGCCGAAGGCGATGCTTGGCGGGCGCCTGTCGGATGTTCCCGCACCGTTGCTGGCGCACCTGGAGAAGGATGGGGTGGTGCGAAACCGCGCGTGCATCGTGACGGGCGTGATTCCAGACCTTCCGCTGGCAAAGGCGGGCATCAAGGACCACGACGTGATCGTGGCCGTCAACCACATCCCCGACGCCGATCCCGAGTCGATCCGAGCGATCGTCCGCGCGCTCTCTCCCGGAGAGACGATCGCCTTCCGCGTGCTGCGCAACGGCCAGAGCTTTGATGCCGAGGTGGCCGTGGCCGCGTGGGACCCCAAGTACATGGTGCGCCCGGTGGGCGACCGCGGCGACCCGATGGCCCGGCCGGTGAAGGTGGTGCAGACCCCTTCGCCCGATGGCAGCCTGGAGGCAGCGCGCGCCGAAGCGTCCGCCGCACGCGCCGAAGCCGAGAAGGCACACGTGAAAATGATGTCGCTGCAACAGGAACTGGAGGCGATGCACAGCGCCGGTGCGGCCGCGACTGCCGCCGCTGCCAACGGCGCGGCACCGACGCCCGAGTCCGTGGCCGCACTGCACGCCGAGGTGGTGCGCCTGCAGAAGCGCATCACGCAGCTGGAGAAGGAGGCGCGCGCCAACGACCAGGTGCGAAAGGCGATCCGTCCGGCGGCGGCGCCGCAGCCGGCGGTGGCGCCGTAGCTGGCGGCAGGATCAGAGCCCGCGGCAGCGCTGAGCACGCCTCTCCCACTCTGGCAGCCACAGGAAACACCGGCAAACAGCGCCGGAAACGCTTATCCGGCCCCGCAGGGCAGCAGCGGGCGCTTCACTTCCGCAAGGCGCCCTGCTACACTTCCGCGTTCCACTTTGGGGATTGGTGTAACGGTAGCACAACTGACTCTGACTCAGTTTGTCTAGGTTCGAATCCTAGATCCCCAGTTTCACCGACAACTTGACGCGCTCACCCGGGGTCACCGCTGTTCGTCCAGCGACGCTGGCTCGAAGGAGAGGGTCCGCGTGCCGTCGGACCAGATGGCCTGTCCCTTGCTGTCCGTGGGTTCGAAGGACGCGGTGAAATCCAGCGCGTTGCCGTCGAAGCGGTCGATGCCGCCGTCGTCCAGAAGCGAGATCTGGAAGCGGTATCCCTCGCCGACCAGGCTGCGGAACTGGCCCAGCCCAAGGTCTCGCGTGGCGATGCGCCACACGTGGTAGGGGTGCCTGCCTGGCGTCTGCACCGTGCCCGCGGTGCCCAGTTCGTAGGCGGAGATCACGATGATGCCGTCGCGCCATGTGGGCACGGGATAGGGGCGCGCGAAGAGGTAGATCTCGACGATCAGCCGATCGGGGCGGCCGTTGGCATCGCTGTCCGCAGGCTTGGGGCCGTAGAGGACGCTCACTGCGTTGATCGGCGCGTCCGGGGGCGCCGCCGCCACGCGCTTGGCGGGCGGCGGCATCGGGCGTCCATCCGAGGTCTCGGTGGAAACCGTCTCGCAGCCTGCGATGCAGGCGACGGCAGCGGCGGCAGCCAGCATGGGGATGCGGTGGTGCAGGTTCATCGCTTCAGGAGCTCCGGCGTGACGTTGGTTGGCGGGACCGCCGCAGGCGCACCGCCGCTGGGAGCGCCGGCGGCGGACGCAGTGACCGGCGGCGGCGGCGCCACCGACGCAGAGGATGAGTGCGTGGTCGGCGCCGCAAAGCCCGAGCGCGGCTTCTTGGTGCTGGTGCTGGGGGGCGCCGGATCGCCATCCACCTGGGGCGGCTCGCTGGGGGCGCCGATCGGATCGATCAGCTCGCCCTGGTCGTTGAACTTGCCCTGCATGCCCTTCAGCTCGGCGTTGCGGATCTGGTCCTTCAGGCCCGGCTGCAGCGTCATGCGGTCGATCGCCTCGTCGGAGACTTCCTTCATGCGCTCGGGGGTGCGCACGACGTGCGGACGAAGCACGATCAGCAGCTCGGTCTTGGATGTGGCCTCGCTCTTCTGGCGGAAGAGCAGGCCGATCAGCGGGATGTCGCCCAGCAGCGGCACCTTGCGGTCGGTGCGTTCAAAGCGGTCGTTGATGAGGCCGCCGATGACCACCGTCTCGCCATCGCGCACGGTCACGGTGGTGTTGGCGCGCCGGCGCTCGATGATGGGGCTGCGGAAGTTCTCGCTGATGTCGACCGTCTGCTTGCTCAGGCGGCTGATCTCGGGCTCGACGGCCATCTTCACGTAGCCATCGGGGTTGATCGAGGGGGTCACCTGCAGGATCACGCCCACTTCCTCGGGGCGCACCGCGCTCTGCTGGCCGGCGGCGCTGACGGTGACCGCGTCGGGGACGCGGATCGTCTGGCCCACCTGGATGCGTCCCTGGGTGTTGTTGGCCACCATGACGCTGGGGTTCGACAGCATCTGCACGCGGTTCTGCGCGGCGAGCGCGTTGATCAGCAGGTCGAAGTCGGGGCCGCCGACCGCGATGTTGGGTACGCCCAGCCCGGTGAAGAGCGCCGGCGCAAGCCCCAGCAGCCCGGGCACCTTGGGCGCGCTGGCCCCGAAGCTGGGCTTGTCCAGGCCGAATCCGCCGCCCGCGTAGTAGCCGTCGCCGAACTTCACGCGCGCGAATTCCAGGCCAAGCTCCTCGGTGTTCTCCAGCGTCACTTCCGCCAGCATCACCTGGATCAGCACCTGCGGCGGGTCGACGTCCAGTTCGTGCAGGATGCCCTTCAGCATCTCGACGTAGCGCGGGCTGCCCGTCAGCAGCACCGAGTTCGACTTGGAGTCGCCCACCACGGTCACCTGCGTGTCCAGCAGGCGACTGGCGGCGCCGGCGCGGTTGTTGCCGTACGCCTCCAGCAGCTTCTGCCGCTCGCCGTCGGCGAAGCGCGTCAGCGTCGAGGCGACGTCCATGGCTGTGGCGTTCTTCAGCCGGTAGATGTGCTGCTCGCGGCTGCCGAACTGCGGCGTGTCCAGCTCCTTGACCACCTTCTCGACAGCAGCCAGGTAGTTGGCGGTGCCGCTGACCAGCAGGCTGTTGGTGCGCGGGTCCACGGTGATCGCCAGCTCCTGCTTGGCGTCGGGCACCAGGTTTAGCTCCAGCCCCGCGATGGTGGTGCCGCGGCCCGCGTTCTCGGGGGCGGTGGCGCCAGGCGCGCCGGACTCGGCGGCGCTGGCCCCCTGCGACTCGCGCGGCTTCAGCACGTACAGGTTGCCCTGCTTGCGCAGGCGGAAGAGCTCGTTGACGATCTCCAGGATGCTCTCCGCCTCGGCGTGCGCCATGCGGATGATCTTGACGTTCTGCGCCGAGGTGTCGTCGCGGTCCAGGTCGGCGATCATCTTCTCGACCAGCGACATCGCCTCCTTGGGGGCGCGGACGATGACCGTGTTCGAGCGGATGTCCGGCGTCAGGCTGATCGACTGGCGCACCGCCGCGTTGATCTCCATCTCGGCGCTCTCGTCGTCCAGGCCCGGGATCTGCTTCAGGTAGCGCACCACGGTGGCCTGCTGCGCACCGCGCGCGCCCAGCGAATTGCCCGAGAGGACGCTGTCCACCAGGCTGATCAGCTCCAGGACATTGGCGCTCTTCAGCGCGATGTACTTGATCTCGACGATCTCCTGCGGCTTCGCCTGCTCCAGGTCGCCCAGCAGCTTGCGCAACGTGGTCAGGTCGGCGGTGGCGCCGCTCAGGATGACGCTGTTGGTGCGCACGTCGGCGATCGCGCGCACGCTGTCGTTGCCGCGGCGGCGGTTCTCCTCGCGGATGTACATGTTGTCCAGCAGCTGGATGATGTCGCCCGCGCGGCTCTTCTTCAGCTGCACGATCTCGAATTCGCGCCCCGCCACGTTGTCCTGGCCCGCGGCCTTCAGGCTGTCGATGAGCTGCTTGATGATCTCGACGTTCTCGGGGCTGGCGGCGACGATCAGCGTGTTGGTGGCAAGGTCGCTCTCGATCGAGATGCGGTCCGATGGCTTGGCCGTCTCGCCCAGCGTCTGCATGCGCTCGCGCATGATCACCTGCAGGCGCGGCGCGATCGTCTCGACGCGGATGCCGCTGACGGGGATGACGTGCAGCGCGACCGCGGGGTCGGTGGGCTGCTCCTCGATGCGCGCGACCAGTCCCTGGATGTCCTCGAAGTCCGCCTGCGTGGCGGCGATGAGCAGGCAGTTGGAGCGCGGGTCGGTCATCACCAGCGGGCGTGCGCGCTTGGAGACGGTGGCGGGCAGGTCGGCGTAGCGCCGCTCCATGATCTGGTTGACGGCCGTGGCGACGCGTTCCAGGTTCCCGCGCTTCATCGCCAGCACGTGCAGCGGGGCCACGTCGGCGCGCTCCAGCGTGTCCAGCTGCGCCACGATGCCCTTCACCACGTCGAAGGAGTCGGCGCCGCCCGAGATGAGCAGCGTGTTGGCGCGCTCGTCCGCCAGGATGGTCACCTTCTGCAGGTCGGCGGCGCGCGGCTCGACGGCGCGGATGCGGTCCAGCCGCGAATCCATCAGCTGCTGGATCAGCGGCGCCAGGCGCGTGGCCGAGGAGTGCTCCAGCGCGATCAGCTTCAGTTCACGCAGGTCGGCGGGGATCTCGCGGTCCAGCTGCTTCAGCAGCTCCTCGAGGATGGCGAAGCTGCGCCCGCTGGTGCTGACCACCAGCGAATTGGTGCGCTCGTCGGGCAGGATGCGCACGCGGTCCTCGGGGCGGATCGCCTTGGCCTGCGCCTGCTGCTCGAAGAAGGCCTGCAGGCGCGTACTGACCGCCGTGGCGCCGGCGCGCACCAGCGGATAGGTGCGCACGGAGGCCGCGGGCGAGGCCGCCTCGACATCCAGCATGCGGACCAGCTCGCGGATCGTCGCCAGGTTGGCGGGGGTGGAGACGACCACCAGCGCATTCATCGAGTCCTCGGCGCGGATCAGCGTGCGGCTCATCGGCGTGAAGATGTCGCTCTCCACCACCTCGAGCTTGCCCGCCTCGCGCTCGGCCACCATGCGCAGGCGCGCCACCTGCTTCTGCATCGGGCCCGCGACGGGGCCGGTGGCCTGCCCCTGCACCAGGACGGCGTCCAGCGTGGCGGCCAGGTCCTTGGCGTCGGCGTACTTCAGGGTGATGATCTGCGGCTCGACGGTGCCCGTCTGCTTGGCGTTGTCCAGGCGCTGCTGCATCGCCTCGATCAGCGCCACGGTCGCCTCGCGTCCCGCCACCACCACCGTGTTGGTGCGATCGATGACGGTGATGGCCACCGCGTCCAGCAGCGCGCGGCCGACGTCCCCCTCGGGGACGCCGTCGATGGCTGCGCCGGGCATCTTGCCAAGCGCCTTGCCCTGCAGGAAGAGCTCGCGCACCACGCGGGCGAAGTCCTGCGCCTCGATGTTCTCCAGCGGCATGATGCGCAGCGTGACCGCCTCGGTCAGCGGCGTGTCGTCCAGCATGGTGACCAGCTCGCGTGCGGCAGCCACGTTCTCCTTGGCGCCCGTGATCAGGATCGAGTTGGTCTTCTCGTCCGCCTGCAGCTTGATGGGCTTGGTCAGGTCCATCGTCAGGTCCGAGGTGAGCAGCCCATCGCGGTGGATGCGCAGGCGGCGCACCTGCTCCTGCAGCGCCTTGGCCAGCGCGTTGCTGCCCGGCGTCGCCGCCGAGTCCAGCATCTTCTGCAGCGATGCAGCGACCGCGGGTGCGGCGGCGTGCTTCAGGCGCACCATCTCCCCTTCGGCCTGCGCCCACGTCGGCTCGGTGTCGATCTCCTTGACCAGGTCGGTGATCAGCGCGCGATCCTCGGGAAGCGCGGCGATCGCCAGCGCGTTGCGGCCGGGGACGGCGAAGACCTTCACCGGCCCGCGCACCACGCGCCCCTTGGGATCGGTGGCGCCCGCAGCCGTCAGCCCCAGGCCGTTCACGGTGTCGGCGGCGGCCTGCGCGGAGAGGTGCTTCAGCTCATGCATGAAGAGCGACCCCGAGGCGCCGGGGCGCATGTCCTGGAGCGTCTGCGCAAGCTGGACCATCGCCTGCCAGTCCTCGTCCTCGGCGCGCACGATGATGGTGCCGCTGGTCTCGTCCGGGATGATGCGCGGCGCGCGCACGCCCTTCTGCTGCCCCTCGGGGGCGAAGACGGTGCGCAGGGCGTTGGCCAGCTGCGTGGGGCTCTGCCCCTCCTTCACGGTGATCAGTCGCGGCGCGGGAAGCTCGGCGATCTGCTCGCCATCCAGTTGCTTCACGATCGACTCGATCTTCTTCAGGTTCTGCCGGCCCGCGCTGACGATGACGGTGTTGGTGACGGGATCGGCAACGGCGCTCACCCAGTTCTCGTTCTTCACCAAGTACGAGGGCACCTGGCGCACGGGGCGGCCGTCGGGGCCGACCTGCGCGGCCTGCTGCCGCTCCTGGGGGTCCCCCTTGAAGGCGGTGTTGATGGCGGTGGCCACGCTGGTGGCCAGCGCGTGGCGCATCGGGAAGACGCGCAGCTGCAGGCTGCTGTCGTACTCCTCGCTGTCCAGCTTGGTGAGCATCGAGCGCAGGCCCTCCCACTCCTCCTTGGGCGCGCTGATCACAAGCGAGTTGGTGGCGGGATCGGTGACGATGCGCACCGCGCGGCGCCCGGGCGTCTCGGCGTTCACGGCATCGGGGCCGTAGAAGTACGCCAGCGCCTCGCGCACCTTCTGCGCATCGGCGTGCTGCAGGCTCATGAACTCGGTGGTGCGGGCGATCTCGCTGGGGCGGTCGATCTCCTTCAGCACCTGCTCGGCGGTGGCAAGCTGCTCGGTGCTGCCCGCCACGAGCAGTCGGTTGTTCTGCCGGTCGGAATCGACGCGCAGCCCCTGCGCATCGCCGCGCGCGGCGACCAGCTGGCGCAGGGTCCACACGACGTCGTCAGCCAGCACGTTTGAGAGGGTGAAGGCCTGCACCTTGACATCGTTGGCTGGGGCGGCGGTGTCCAGCTTGTGGACCAGCTCCTCAACTTCGGTCAGCACGGCGGGGGCGGCGGTCACCATGAGCGTGTTGGTGCGCTCGTCGGCGTTGAACTGTGGCGTGGTCAGCGGGTTGGCGCCCTTGCGGCTGCCGAAGAGCTGCTGCAGCGTGGTGGCCAGCTTCGTGGCGCGCGACTGCGTCAGCGCATAGGTGCGCAGCACCGGCTTCAATGCGGGCTCCGACTGCTTGGCGTTGGCAACGATCTTGGCGGTGGCGTCCAGCAGCTGCTCGATGTCCCGCTCGGGGGCGGCGATGACCAGTGTGCCACCTTGCGCGTCGGCGATGATTGCGGCGCGGCGCACCAGGTCGCCCGGGCGGCCGCCCGCTGGCGCCATCACGGCCACTGCCTGCATGACGATCTCGCGCATCGCCATGGGGTCGCAGCCGGGGGGCAACTGCACCACGCGGACGACGCTGCCCGCGGGAGGCATGGCGACCTGCGACTGCTGCGCCAGGCGCTGCGCTCGCTCGACGGCGCGCTTGGAGCCCAGGATCATGAGGCTGTTGGTGGCTGGGTCGACGGCGATGGTGACGGGGTCTTCGTTGTCGTCGTCGGTGCTGGCGATGGCGGGGGCTGGGGTGACCGGCGGCGCAGGGGCGGGCGCGGTGGCGGCTGGCGCCGGAGGCGCAGGCGATGCTGGTGCGGGCGCCGGTGCGGCCTGCGCCAGCGCGGCGGTCGCGATCATCGAGGCGGCCCAGGGCATCGACGGCGCGTGCATGGGTGCCTGAGCAACGGCGCGGGCGGCGGCACGACCGGGAGCGGCGGTGCGTGCCGCGCCCTGCGCGTTGGAGGCGGGTGCTGTGGGCGGCTGCTGGGGTGCGGCAGCGGGTGCACCGCTGGGTGCCCCATTCGGCACGGTGGTGGGCGCCGATGCGGGCGCGCCCGCCGGACCCTTGCCTGCGGGAGCGCCGGTCGAACCCCCCTGCTGCTGCGCGCGCTTCATCAGTTCATCCACCGTGATCACTTCGGTGCCGCTGCGCCCCTGCCGGTTCAGCGTGCGCTCCAGCATGCGGGCAAGCTCGGCGGCGTCGCCGCGCGTGGGGTCCAGCGCCACGGTGCGCATCTCGCGCCCGGCCGAGGCGGCGGCGGAATCCACCTTCTTCACGATCGCATCGATCTGCGTGTGCTGCGCGGCGGTGGCGCGGATCACCAGCGAGTTCGCCCCCGCATTCACGTTGATCGTGGGCGCGGGCGCGCCGCTGGGGTCGCTGGCGAACATCGCCGTCAGCGTCTGCGCGATCTCCGGCGCCTCGGCGTTGCGGAGCGTGGTGACGCGCACGTCCTGCTGGCCGCCCATCGGCGCCTGCTCGACGTCCAGCTGCGCCACCATCTGGTCCGCCACCTCGACCACCGCCGAGGGCCCGCTGACGATGACCGCGTTCATCCGCGTGTCGGCCGCCACGCGCACCGGAGCGCGGTCCAGGCCGCGCCGCACGTACTCCTGCCGCAGGCTCTGCGGCATGTCGCGCATGCTCATCACGGCGCGATCGGCCAGCAGCTTCTCGATGAGCGGCACCAGCGTCTCGGCACGCGAGTGCTTCAGCACGATCGTCTTCACCTGCGCGGTGTCGGCGGCGCCGTTCTTGTCCAGGGGCTCGATCAGCTTCTCGACCGCATCGATGTCGGGGCCGATGCCAGTGATGATCAGCGCATTGGAGCCGGAGGCCGGAACGATGGTCACCTTCATCGGATCGTTGGTGACGGGGCTGGGCATCGCCGCCACCGCTTGCGTCAGCGCGGGGGCGAGCTGCCCCGCCTCGGCGAAGACCAGGGGATGCACGCGCACCTGCTGCGTGTCGGCGCCGGCGACGGCAGGGGCGCCATCGAGCTGCTGCACCAGCTGGTCCGAGACGGCGATCAGGCTCTCGGGGGCGCTGACGATCAACGTGCCGGTGCGGCGGTCCGCGGTCACCTCGACCAGCGCCTCGCCACCGGGCACTTCGCGCCGGGCGCGCGAGACCAGCACCTGCTTCAGCAGCGTGCTCACCTGGTCGGTGCGGCCGCCCTTCAGCACATACGTCTTCAGCGTGGTCTCGGGGACGCCTTGCAGGTCCTTCAGCACCTGGTCCACCTTGGCAAAGGCCGCGGCGTCGCCGGTGACCATCAGCGTGCGGCTGGCCGCTTCGACCTGCACCGTCACTTCGGGCGCCTTGCGGCCGCCCACCGAGGGCGAGCTGAGCGCGCCGCTGGTGGCGAGCGAGCGCAGGCTGGCGGCGATCTTCTCCGGGTCGCCGCGCTCCAGGCGCCAGCTGCGCACTTCGGCCTGCGGCGCGGGCTCGATGCGATCCAGCTGCGCCACGATCGCCTCGAACTGCGCCTTGCGCTCGGCGGGGCACTCGACGATGACGGTGTTCGTGGCCGCGTCGGCGGTGACGAAGACGTCCTTCTGCTTCTGCAGGTGGGGCAGCGGCCGGCCGCGCGCATCCAGCGGCACGGGGGGCTGCGGGTACAGCTTGTCCAGTGCGGCGGCCACCTCGACGGCCTTGCCGGTGCGCAGCGGGATGATCACCGTCTCGCGCTTGCCTTCCTTCTCGCCGCTGCGGTTGACGCCTTCGACGAATTCGCGGATCTCGGGGAAGACATCCTCGTGCGCGGTGATGATCAGCGTGTTGGTGGCGGCGTCGGCCTCCACGCGCACCGGCTTCTCGCGGCGCAGCTCGGCGGGGCGCTGGTCGTAGCGGACCGAGAGGAGCGCGGCCATCTGCGTGGCGTCTGCGGCGCGCACCTGCAGCAGGCGGAGCGGCGGCAGCTGCCCCGGCGTCACGGTGTCCAGCTCGCGCACGATCGCTTCCACGGCCAGCAGCTGCGCCGGTTCGCCGACGACCCACAGCGCGTTGGTCTGCTCGATGACATCGATCGTTGGCGCCACGAAGGGGCGCGAAGGGTCGTCCACCTGCATCTTCGCCACCAGGTCGCGCACCGGCTGCGCCATCTCGGCGGCCTTCGACTGGCGCACGGGGATCATGCGACCCGTCCGCTCGGCGCGGTCGAGCGTCTCGACCAGCGTCGCCAGCTGCTTCATCTGCTCGTCAGTGGCGGTGATGCGCACCTGGTGCAACGTGTCCAGCGGCTCGACCTGCGGATCCAGGAACTGCGAACCGTCCTTGGGGGCCAGGATCTGCCGCGCCATCTGCGCGACGGCGGGCGCCACCTTGGAGGGGGCCGCATAGCGCAGCTCGAAGGTCTTGGTGGAGCGCTCGACCACGGTGGCCTGCTCGGCCGTCTTCAGCGCATCGGCGAAGCGCGCGATCGCCGACTGCGTGCCGGTCACGGTGAGCGTGCGCCCGTCCGCGCCCGTCTCGATCTCGACGGCGTCGGCGGGGTTGCGCGGGTCGCGCGTGGTGTCGTGGATCTTGCGGGCCGCGGCGATCGCCTGCGCGGGAAGCGCGCTCTGCACCTTCATCACCTGCGTGCGGCGTTCCATGCGCCCGGCCTGGTCCAGGATGTCCACGATGCGGCGCACCTGGTCCGTCTCGCTCTGCAGCGCGCTGACCACGATGCTGCGCCCGTCCGGGCCCGGGGCGATGGTGATCACCTTGCTCTGCGCGGGCGTCTGCAGGTTGCGGATCTGCGGGATGATGCTGGTGGAATCGGCGTTTCGCAACGGGATCAGCACCACCGACTGCGGGTCCTCGTCGGTCTTGCGCGCGCCAGGGCCGCGGCGGTCGCCATCCAGCGCCTCGATGAGCGCGGCGCCCTCGGCCACGCTCTGCGCGGGGCCGACGATGGCAAGTTTGCCGACATCGTCGATGGCAAGCACGGTGGGCTTCAGTTCCTTGGGCAGCTGCGCGTACAACTCGTCCAGCCGCAGCTTCGCCTCGCTGGGCGTGACGCCGCGCAGCATCACGGTGCGCACGCTGCGCACCATGGGCGCGGGGGCGCCAGCGACGCCGCTGCCGGGGGCGGACTGCCCGGGAACGTCCAGCAGTTCGATGACGTCGGCCAGCTGCATCAGCTTGGGGCGCGAGCCGCGCGCGACGATCGCATTGGTGCGTTCGTCGGCGGTCATCGAGAGCCCCTCCATCTTGCTCTCCTCGATCTTCGTCTTCTTGCCGTCGGCGCCGATGATGTACTCCACCTGGCGCTGCCCGACCAGCGCCGAAAGGCTGGCCAGCAGCGTGTTCGCCTTCGCGTAACGCAAGGGGTAGAAGCGCACCTCGGCATCGGGCTCGGCGTGGTCCAGCGAATCGATCAGGCGCAGCATGCGCCGCACCTGACCCGCGGTCTCCACCAAGATCAGCGTGTTCTGCGGCTCAAGTGGCGTCACGCTGCCGTAGCCGCCGACCAGCTCGCCGAGCTTGGCGGCCATCGCGCCGACGCGCGCGTTCTTCAGCGTCATCATCAGCGTCACGATGGTGTCGTCGGTGACGGATTCGGGCAGGTCGTTCACGAAGGTGGGGATGTTCTCCCGCTTCATGTCCTTCAGCTGCTGCAGGTAGAGCTTGTCGCGCTCGACGCGCAGCATGACGTTCTGCGTCTGCAGAAGCTGGTTCAGCGTGGTCAGCGCCTCGGGCAGCGTGTAGGGGCGGCTGCTGATGTAGTCGACGGCGCCCTTGGGGACCTCGGTCTCGCGCACGATGGGCAGGCCCGTGGTGCGGCTGAAGTAGTCCAGGATCTGGTCCCAGCTTTGCCCCTTGAAGGAGAAGCGAATGCCACCCTGCGAAGGCGGGGTCGAGTCGAGCGGGGGGGCTGCGATGGCGGCGGGCGCGGGCGCAGGCGCAGGCGCCGTTGCGGGCGCGACAGCAGGCGCCGTTGCGGGCGCGACAGCAGGCGCCGTTGCGGGCGCGACAGCAGGCGCCGTCGCGGGCGCATCCTGTGCACCAGCGACCGGCGCGGCGTCGTCGGCGAATGCAGCCGCACGCGAAAGCGCGCCGACGGCGATCAGGATCTGGATGGTTCGCGTCTGCATGGTGTCTCTCCTGGTCACTTCGTCTCGAGCGCGCGCGCTTCCAGGCTTTCGCCCACGCGCACGCGATAGGTTGCTCCGCCCGCTTCGATGCGCGCCCAGTCGGACTCGAGCCCGACCAGCGCAAACTCCGCGATCCGGTCGCGCACCCGCAGCGCGCGCTTCTCGCCCGATGCCGCGTTGCGGAACCAGGCCTCGGTGCCCGCCGGACCGTCGATGACGCCGGTGAGCGTCCACTGCCCGTACGGGAATGCCTCGTTCCCGACAGGCTCGGAGGAGCCTTCCCCGGACGCTGCGGCAGGAGCGCCCGATGGCGCGGCCGCGGCCACCGTGGTGGGGGCCGACCCCACCGGCACCGGCACGCGGAAGGGGTTGCGCGCGGCCAGCGATGCGTACTTGGCGAAGCCCGCCAGCGCCTCCGCCGATGGAGCGGGCGGCTGCGAGACGGGCTCGTGCCCGGGGACGAAGATGGTGCTCAGGCGCATCGTCACGCGGATGCGCGAGCCATCCTTCACCGGGTCGAACTTCACCGACTCGACGCGCTTCAGCATCGGGTCCACGGTGATGCGGTGCACCAGGCGCAGCACCTGGTCCACGGCGCCCTCGCCCGCGAGGGTGGCACGCAACTCCACGAAATCAGCTTCTTCGCGCATGGCGCGAGGCAGGTTCATGCGCGCCAGCTCGGTGCGCGCGGGACTCTTGCGCTCGACCGCGCTGCCCGTGGCCACCATCAGGTTGCGCAGGCCTGTCTCCTCGGCGATGCGGTTCAGGCGTGCGCGCAGCGCGGTGTCCACCGCATCCAGGCGCTCACCCAACGTGTGGTCCACCACCGCGGCGACGCGCGAGTCCAGCGCCGGGCGCTTCTCGCGCTGCGCGCGCACGGTGCGCAGGAAATCCGTGGCGCTGCCCGTCTGCGCCAGCGCCGCCGCCCGGTCGAAGCCCGCAAGCGCCGTGAAGCGGCCGCTGTGCACCAGCCAGCCGAGCGTCGCCGCCACCAGTGCCGCCACCACCAGGAGCGCCGGCCCGCGCGAACGCGCCGGCAGCATGCCCGCCGCGCGCGCACCCGCCGAATTCCACTGGTCGCGGGCGCGGCTCATCGCCTTCCTCCGCGCTGCGAGACGGTGGCGTTGGCCGGGCGCTCGACGGGCGCGCCGTCGACGCTCTCGATCACCATCTCGACCGCCACCGGGAGGCGGTGCCCCACCTTGCCCTCGGTGCTGGTGGAGCGCACCACGAACTCGCGCTTGGCGACCAGCGCTTCGCGCAGTGCGTCGGCGGTGGCGCGATCGCTCGTCTCGGCATCCATGGCAATGCGCACCGCGGGCGAGAAGCGCATGCTTCCGTCCTTGGCGGCGGTCACTTCGCCCTCCAGCGCCTGGCCGCTCCAGCTGTCCAGCACGACGCGTGCCGGGTCCGGGGCAAAGCCGCTCAGGTAAAGCATGGAATCAAGCCACGCGGGCTGCGAGGCGGTCCACGCGTCCAGGTGCCTCACGCGCATCTCGTCGCGACGGAAGCGCTGGTGCTCGCCCATCGCTTTCTCAGCCTTGGTCACCAGGTCCACACGACGCCCCTCGATGGCGCCACGATCCGCCTTGCCGATCGTCCAGCCCACGGCGTAGGCGATGCCCAGCACCGCCACCACCAGGTACGCGCGCATGCGGCGGCGCGCGGCCAGGTCGGGGGCGCGGCGCGGGTTGGCCAGATCGATGCGATCCTTGCGGCGCGCCGGTTCGAGCAGCAACCCCGCCAGCGGCCAGCAGGTGCCAAGCGCGCCGCTGGCCGCCGCAGTGATGTCGGGGTGTGACTCCAGCACGCTGACATCGATGGATGCATCTCCGCGCAGCGCCTCGGCGACAAGCGCGGCGGTTGGCTCTGCGCCCACGGCCACGATCGCCACCGGCTGCAGCTGCGGCTGCTGCAGGCGGAAGCCGGTCCAGGAGCGGCGCGCCTCGGGGACGCTGGCCGCGGGCGCG
Source organism: Phycisphaerales bacterium (assembly GCA_044230125.1). Taxonomy (GTDB): domain Bacteria; phylum Planctomycetota; class Phycisphaerae; order Phycisphaerales; family SM1A02; genus UBA966. The sequence goes on along the minus strand of JBGARR010000007.1, from coordinate 77,512 downwards.
GCGCTTGCCAGCGCGATGCCGCGCGTGGCGTGCAGCCCATTGCGCGCCGCCACGACCAGCTCGACACCGTCGCCGCTGAGGTCCAGCGCCGCGGTGCACGCCTGGGGGTCGGCACCATCGCGCAGCGGCAGCGTCTCCAGCAGCATCGCAGTGCCGAAGGTGCGTGGCGTGATTCGCTCGACGGCGATTCCCGCTGCCGCGGCGGTCGCGCGGATCGCCGCCACCTCGGCGGGGGCCACCGCAACGGCCCAGAATCCGCCCTCGGGGGCCGGGATGAAGTCGATGATCGCTTCCGGTGCAAGGCTGGTTTCGCGCTGCATCGCCAGGCGGACCATGCCGGGCAGCTCGTGCGCCTCGGCCGTGGGGAGGACCAGGCGCTTGAAGGCGGCGCGTTCGCGGAAGAGGGTCCAGACGGCGCGCTCGGCGGCGATGCCGGCGCTGCGCAACGACTGCGCGACGAAAGCCCCGCGCGCGGCGTGGTCCTGCGCATCCAGCGTCTCGGGCAGCGCAACGTCCACGGTGCGAAGGACAACCACGCGCCCGCGTTCAACGGACGCTTCCACCGCACGCAGGTGGCGGTGTCCAAGGTCGATCGCGCAATTGGTCTTCACGGGAGCGTTGTGGTCCGGGCCATCCTCATCTAGCCGCCACGTCGGCGCCAGCGCCCGGACAGCCCACCTGTCGGCGCATTCGCCGAGGGCGTCTGCTGCGTCCCCATACCGGGGCCCGCAGGCTGGGATGCATCCGAACCGGGTTCCGCAGGGGTGCGCCCGAGCAGTGCATCCCCAGGAAGCCCCGCCGGTATGGACTGTGCGGCACCGCCCACTGGTGATGTGGGCCATCCCGAGCTCTTCCACGCCCTCGCGCGTTCTGCGCGATCGGCGTCATCTCGTTTTTGGCGCTGCTGCGCTGCGTCGTCACCCAAGCTGCGCCACTCGCGCGCGCGGTTGGCGCGGTCCGCTGCTTCCTGCTCACCAAGGCTGCGCCACTCCTTTGAGCGGCGCGCGCGGTCCTCTGCCTCGCGATCGGCCAAGCTGCGCCAGGGCGTCGATCCCCATGCGGCCGGAGGCACGGATTGGTGCGCCGGCTCGGCGCTGGATGGCTCGTCCGCGGGCTGCGCTGCTTCGCCTTCCTCGCCCGAACTCATCGGCGTGCTCTCCTGGTCCGAAGCTTCTTCATCGGCTGCGCCAGCAGCCAGGTCGCGCTTCGCGCGCGCCGCAGCGGCGGCCTCGGCGTCCAGCGCGGCAGTCTGCTCGCGCGCGGCATCCGCGGCCTCGTCGGCATCGCTGCGCTGCGCCGAGGCGTCCTTGTCGCGCGCCTGCTCGGCGGCCAGCCCTGCTGCGATCGGCAGCAGCGTGCAATCGCGGATGCTGGCGAAGCGCGGTGGATCCTCGGCCAAGTCGATCACCACCTCAAAGACCTGCACGCCGTGCATCTGCCCGTCACCGCGCACGCGGTCAATGGTGCCCGTGGCGATGCGCGCGCGCCAGAGCCACGAACGCGCGCAGAGCGCGGGCGCGATCTCTTCGAACTGCTCCGCGGTCAGCACGCCCTGCAGCACCGGCCAGGCGCGCTGCGCGCGGGCGGGCGCCGCCAGCGAGGATCGCTCCTGCACCAGGCGCGCCGCCAGGGCGTCGTCGATGCCCGGCAGCGCACGCAGCACCGCTTCGGGTGCGTGCGAGAGATCAACCTGTCCAGCCTCGATCGCCTCGGTGCCGGGAACGACAGCATCCAGGACGGCGCTCCATTGCGCCTGCGGCACCTTCGCCAGGCGCAGCGCGCGCAGCAGGTCGCCGTCGTCGGTGGGCGCGCCTCCGCCCAGTGCATCGGCGAGCTTGGCCGCAACGCCCGTCTGCGTCGCCGCATCCACGGCGCGAATCGCTTCGGGGCTCCAGGGATCGCCGATGGCGATGCGCGTTGCGGGCGCACCGTTCACGCTGCCGATCGCGCGCTGCGCACCGAAGGGGGTCACCACATCCGCCACCGCCAGCGAACGCGTCATGGCGCCCGCGCCCGCCGTGGCGCTGCGCGCCGATGCGGCACGCGCACCGCCGCCCGAGGATCCGTGTCCGGCATCCGCCTGCGCCTGCCGGACGCCATCGGCGATGGATGCCGCAGCTGGTCCGAGCACCGCGTCCACTGGCACGCCCGACTCGGGGGCGACCAGCACCTCGAGCGCATCGCTTCCGTCGCGTCGCGCAAGCGCGGCCTCTGCCGCCGCCTGCGGCAGGACACCGGTCATCGCCAGCTGCTCCGCAGTGACGGATGCAAGCGAGAGCTTCGCCATCTCGGGAACCAGTCGCTCGCCTTCGGGGCCCAGCGGCAGCAGTCGCGCGATGCCCTCGGCGCCATCCGCGTCATAGAGGAGCAGTTCGTCGGGAATCTCTGGCGCCTCGCCATCCAGGATCGCCGTTCGCTGCGCTGCCAACAGCGCTGCCACCGCCTGCGAGCCGCTCCAGGCATTGGCGCGCTGCTGCGATCGATCGTTCATGGCAGCCAGCCCGGACTGCTCCGCCTCCGATGCCGCCATCAGCCCAGCGGCGACCAGCGCCGCCACGGCAAGCACCACGATCACGGCCAGCATGATGACGCCGCGGCGCTGCGTTCTCATGGCGCGCCCCCTGCCGCGGCGCTCTTCGCGGGTGCGTCGGCGCCTGCGGCGGGGCCAGCGGCGTCGGGCACGGCGAAGACGCGCACGCGATCGGGGGGGCCAAGTGCCGCAACATCGAGCAGCTCGCTGTCGCGCCCGCCTTCTTCGTACGCGGCGTCAGGCTCGGTGCCGGGGCCGCCCTTCACCGCACCAGCGGATCCCGCGCGGGACGCGGTGCGTGTGCCCCCGTCCGCGCCCGCCGCCGCACCGAACCAGAGCGAGACCTCGACCGCGCGCGGCAACGCTCCGGCCTCCAGCGAATCAAACTGGTCCGACCACCCTTCCGCCCCCAGAAAGCGCACCGAAAGCACGCGCACGCCCGCAGGCAGCGCGCTGGACGCGCCTCCGCGCCGCACCGTCAGCGTCCCGCCGGACTGCTCGACTTCCGTGGCCGAAAGCGGTGCGAATGCCGAACGCGCCAGCTGCCGCACCGAGCCCGCCCCAGCGTCGGTGCGCGACGAGAGCACGCGAAGCCGGCTGCCGCCTCCCTGCACGCCCGCGCCCATTCCGCCGCCATCCACCACGGCTGTCTGCAGCGCGCTCTCGATCGCGCCGAAGAGCGCGTCTGCCGAACGCGTCTGCGCCGTGGCGCGCGCCGCATGCATGCGCGTCGATGCCAGGTCCTCCAGGAACATCCCCAGCGCCGCCACCAGCAGCACAAGCATCCCCACGCACACCAGCACCTCCAGGAGCGTGAATGCGCGCCGCGCGCAGCGCGTCATGGCGAAAACTCCGGCCGCGCCGCACCGCCACCGGCTGCATCCGCACGCACCAGCTGCCGCAGCACCGCCAACCTGGGCGGATCGTCCATCGCGCGCCCCGCCAGGCGCGCCGCGGTCGTGGTGCTGGCCGCGTCGTCGAAGACCTGCACGACCGCAAGCGCCAGCCCGGGAAAATCGCTGGGCTCCAGTGACGACTCGACGCGCAGCCCGGCGCGCGGATCGGACATCGCGCCGATCGAGCCGCCGCTGGCGCCCGTGCCGCCGCCCATCGCGCCGCTCGCGGACATCCCGACGCCGTCCAGGACACCGGCGCTGCCGGCCTCCAGCGCGGCCAAGTGCGAGCGCGCCAGGTCCATCGCCAATGCACGCCGCGCACCGCGCGCGCCATCGGCCAGCGCCTCGTCCACCGTCGCCAGCACCACCACGCCCGCGAATGCGAAGACGCCGATCGCCAGCAGCACCTCGAGCAGGATGGACGCGCGCACGCAGGCTGCGCGCCGATGCGCCGCTGGCGCGCCAGCGGCCTGCGGCTCGGACCCTGGCATGTGCGCTGCATGCCGCATCAGGGCGTTCCCCTGTGGATCTCGCCCAACAGCGGATCGATCGTGAAGCGAATTGCCGCGTGTTCGCTGTACAGCGTGAGCTGCCGTGCAGCGACGGCGCTGCCGTCGGGCAGGAAGAGCGCGATGCGCCCCGTCTCGTCCGCAAGCTCGAATTCGGGGCGCTCCTGCGCGTTCGGCGCGTTGCCGATCGTGGCCCGGATGGGAGCCTCCAGCGGGAGCGCCGCCCAGCCCTCGTGGATCGCGCCCGGCTCCTCGCCGCCCTCGCCAACGCCGGCGCCCACTTTGGCCGCGACCGCGGCCACGCGCTCCTGCACCTTGCTGCGCAGCGCGCGCGCCGCCCGCGTCCCGCGCAATGCTGCGTCCATTCCGTCGGCGCTGGACAGCACGCCGTCCCCTGCTTCCTGGGCCATCGCCAGCAGGTCCACGGTGCGCGCCACCACGCGTGCGCCATCCTCCTCGACCGAGAGTTCGACCACCACCCCCTCGCGCTGCGCGTAGGCGCGTGCGCTCACCATCTGGGCCTCCACCGAATCGACCGCGGACTGAAAGGCGTGCCGCTCGATCATCCCCGTGCCGTACGGCAGCACGATCGCTGCAAGCGCGACCAAGATGCCGATGACCACCAGCAGTTCGAGCAGCGTGAATGCGCGACGCGCGCGCATGGCATCACCGCGGGCTGGCGGAGCTGCCGCCGCCGGAGGTGCTTGAACCCGAGGTGCTGGACCCGCCCGAGAAGTCGCTGAACTCGCCCTCGGCGTTGCCCTTGCCCTTGGCCAGCGAGATGTCGTCTGCGGTGCCCTCTTGCCCATCGGGACCGACGGAGACGATGTCAAAGCCAAGCGTGGTGCCCTCGGCCGGGCAGAGATAGATCCACTCGTGGCCCCACATGTCCTTGGGAATCGCGGAGTCCAGGTACGGGCCTGACCAGCGCGCCGCGACTTCCTCTTCCAGTCCGCTCTTGTCCCACAGCACCGCGATGCCCTCTTCCTGCGTCGGCAGGCGCTTGACATCGTTCTTGAACATCTGGATCGCCTTCTTGATCGCCTGCATCTGCACCGTCTGCGTCCCCTCATACGCCTTGTCGGCCTGTCCCGAGAGGTTGTAGAGGACGATGCCGCCGAGCGCCAACAGGATGCCGATGACGATCAGCAGCTCCAGGATGGTGAAGCCGCGGCGGCCAGCGGCGCGCGTGGCGGAAGCGGCACGCGTGGCGGAAGCGGCACGCGTGGCGCCAGCGGCACGCGTAGCGCCAGCGGCACGCGTAGCGGAAGCGGCAGAGGGACGAGTGAACTGCGTGATATGGGATTGCATAGCGATCTCCGGCTAGGCACGCCTACCGGGGTCCCCCTTGGCGGTTGCAGCGCTGCGCCCGCCCCTACTGCGCCTGCTGCTGCATCTGGTCCAGGTAATTTTGCCACTCTTCGGCGATTTCCGGGCTCGGGGCGATGGAAATGGCCTTCTTCAGGTCCGCGGCCCCTCCGGTGGGATCGCCCAGCTCGCCGCGCGCCAGCCCGCGGATCAGGAGCGCCAGCCCGCGCGTGTACTGCGCGTCCGGGTCATCCCCCTTCACCTGCGAGTAGACACGATCGGCGATGGCGCGGCAGCGCTCAGCCTCGCCGTCGCTCAGCCACAGCTCGGCGACGCCAAGCTGCTGGTCCTCCTGCACCAGGACGCCCGCCTCCAGCGCCTCGTGCATCAGGCGGTCGGCGTTCGCGCTGTCCGCCGCGGCCATGCTCTGCTCGATCGCCACTGCGGCCAGCACTGCCTTGGCATTCGCGGTGTCGGGCGCGCGCGGGGCGTACTCGGCAGCCAGCTCGGCGGCACGCTCCAGGTCGCCTTCGTCCAGCGCGGTCTGGATCGCCAGTTCCTCGACGCTGAGCGCGGTGCCGTCGCCGAGCGCATTTGCACCCGCGAGCGCGCGTTGCGCCGCGGCCTGCGCGCGCATCGATGCCACGTTGGCGCGTGCACTCCCGAACGCCCCGATGCCCGCGATCACCGCTGCGCAGATCCCCACCACGATGAGCAGCGCCAGCACCGCAGCGGCACCGGCACCAAAGCCCAGCCAGAACTTGCTTGACTGCGGCGGCGCCTGCATGGGAGCGCGGAACTGCTGGTACGTCGGGGGAAGCGGCGCCTGCGTCATGCGGCGCAGGGTACGCGCCTTCGGCTACGCCTGGCTTCCCAGCTGCAGCATCGGCAGCACCAGCGCCAGGAAAATCGAGAGCACCACGGTGGCCAGGAAGAGGAGCAGCGCGGGCTCCATCAGCTTCACTGCCATCGCCAGCGCGCGGTCCACGCGCTTCTCCAGCGTGTCCGCCACGCCATTCAGCACCGAGGCCAGGTTGTTGGCGCTCTCGCCCATGGCGATCATCTCCACTACGTCGTCCTCGAAGAAGCCGCTCTCGCCCAGCGGCCGCGCCAACGGCTCGCCAGCACGCACTGCCTCGACGGCGCGGTCCACCGCATCGGCCAGCGCCGGATGCCCCGCGGCGTCGCGCGCGATGGTCATTGCGCCGATCAGCGGGATGCCATTGGCCAGCAGCGTGCCCAGGACGCGCGTGAAGCGCGCCACGCAGATCGCGCGTACCAGCGCACCCAGCTGCGGCACATGCAGCTGCGCGTCGCGGATGCGCCGCTGCAGCGCGGGCCGGCGCCACGCCCACCACGCCAGCGCGATCGCCGCCGCCGCCACGATCAGCATCACGCCCCAGCGCTCCACCAGCAGGTCGCTGGTCCACATCAGCGCGCGCGTCGCCGCAGGCAGCTCCCCCTTCACGTGGAACCTCTTGAACTTCGGGACGAAGAAGACCAGCGCCGCGATCACGATGCCGAAGCCGACGGTGAGCAGGATCACCGGATAGATCAGGTTGCCGACGATCTTGCCGCGCATCTCCGCCTGGTTCTCGATGAAGACCGAGAGCCGCGCGAAGACATCCTCCAGGAAGCCGCCACGCTCGCCCGCGCGCACCATGGCCACCTGCACCTCGGGAAAGACATCCGGATGGCGCGCCATTGCGTCGGCCAGGCGATCGCCCTCCTGCACGCCGTCAGCCACCGCGCTCCAGGTGGCCGCCAGGCGCGGATTCGCACGGCCGCGCCCAAGCAGCCGCAGTGCGCGCATCAGCGGAACGCCCGCGCGCAGCAGGTCGCCCATCTGCCGATAGGTGTTCGCCAGCGCGCGGATGCCCACGCCGCGGCGTGCGCGCCGTACCTGCGCCGCCTGGACGCGCACCGGTGCCAGCCCGCGCGCCTGCAGGTCCGCCAGCACCTGCATCTCCGACGCGGCATCCAGCGTCCCGCGCACGCGTGCGCCGGCGGAGTCGCGTGCTTCATAGGCGTAGGTCGCCACGCGCGGCATACCCGTTGCCGCGCAAGGGGTTGCGGTGAGCGCGCGCGATGCGGATGTGCGGCTGCGGCGCGGCTCCGCGCGCCCGCCTCTGTCCCGCGCGCCCGCACTTCCTCCGTGCGCCCACGTCAGCCCCGCGCGCCCGCCCGGGCCCCGCGCTACCGTGGCGATCGATGCCCGCGCCCCGCATCGTCAGCCTGCTCCCCTCGGCCACCGAGATGCTCTTCGCGATCGGCGCGGGCGACCTGCTCGTGGGACGCAGCCACGAGTGCGACTGGCCCCCTGCGGCAGTGGCGCCTGCGCTGCAAGCCACGCCCGTGCTGACGCGCGCCCGCATCGCGCACACCGCGGCGGCCACGGCAGAGGAGGCGCACGCGATCGACTCCGCTGCCATCGACGCCCAGGTCCGCGCCGCCCTTTCCACCGGCGAGTCGCTCTACGAACTGGACGAGGCGTTGCTGGCGGCGCTGCGCCCCGACGTGATCCTGACGCAGGACCTGTGCAGCGTCTGCAGCATCGACCTGCGATCGGTGCAGCGCGTCGCCGCCACGCTGCCGCACCCACCGCGTGTGGTGAGCCTGAATCCATGCACGCTGTGGCAAGTGCTGGACGACCTGCTGGTGGTCGGCGAAGCGACCGGGCGCACGCCCGACGCCGAACGCGCGATGACCGCGCTGCGCGACCGAATCTGGACCGCGCACGAACAGTGCGTTCCCTACGCGGACGGACCCAGCGTCCTCTTCCTGGAGTGGACCGATCCACCCTTCGTCGGCGGGCACTGGACACCCGAGCTGATCACGATGGCCGGTGGCCGACATCCGCTGAACGCCGCGGGCAGCAAGAGCCGCGTGGCGACCCCCGCCGAGATCGTGGCCAGCGCGCCGGAACGCATCGTGGTCTGCCCCTGCGGCTTCGGGATCCAGGCGATTCGCACGGCGATGCCCGCGCTTGCGGCGCAGCCATGGTGGGCCGAGCTGCCCGCGGTGCGCGCCGCGCAGCGCGGCGACATTGGAAGCGTGATGCTGGTCGACGGCAACCAGATGTTCAACCGTCCCGGACCACGCCTGGTCGATGCGCTGGAATGGCTGACCGCCTGGCTGAACGCACGGCCCGCGCTGGCGCCCGCGGACTTCCCCGCGCTGCCATGGCAGCCGTCCGCTGCGGCAACTGCATGAACGGCAGGCGCCGGGAAAGTCCAAGCAGAGTTACCCCGCTCCCCCGCGCCCGTGATTCAGCTATCCCATGCACGCCGCGTCGCACGCGAAGGGCACGCGGCTTGCTACCAGGAACCAACCTATGGCCACCGACCAGTTCACCAATGCCGCGCAAGAAGCCATCCAGGCGGGGCAGGCGCTCGCCAACACCCGCAGCCACGGCGAGTACACGCCGCTGCACCTGCTCTCGGCAATGCTGGCGGATCCGCGCTCGACCGCAGGCAGCATCCTGGAGCGCGCGGGCGTCGCCCCGCTGCGCACCCGCGAGGTCGCCGATGCCGAGCTGAAGCGCCTTCCCACCGTCACCGGCAGCGCGCCGCGCCCTGGGAACGCGCTGCAGCAGGTGGTGGCGGAGTCGCAGCGCGCCGCCCAGGCGATGAAGGACGGGTACACCAGCACCGAGCACCTGCTGCTGGCGCTGGCCGCGGCCAGCACGCCCGCGAAGGCGCTGCTGCAGACCCTGGGCGCGGACGAGAAGAAGATCCGCCGCGCCATCGAAGAGATCAGAAAGGCAAGCGGAGTGAGCAACGTGAACGATCCCAACGCCGAGAACACCTACGAGGCGCTGAAGAAGTACGGCATCGACCTGACCGAGCGCGCGGGAGCGGGGAAGATCGACCCCGTCATCGGCCGCGACGAGGAGATCCGCCGCTGCATGCAGGTGCTGAGCCGCCGCACCAAGAACAACCCGGTGCTGATCGGCGAGCCCGGCGTCGGCAAGACCGCGGTGGTCGAAGGGCTGGCGCAGCGCATCGTCAACGGTGACTGCCCCGAGCAGATGAAGGGGGTGAAGATCGTGGCGCTGGACGTTGGCCAGCTGCTGGCGGGGGCCAAGTTCCAGGGCGAGTTCGAGGAGCGCCTGAAGGCGGTCATCCGCGAGGTGGCCAGCAGCGAGGGGCGCATCATCCTCTTCATCGACGAGATCCACACCGTGGTCAGCGCGGGCGCCAACACCGGCAGCCCCGGCGCGGGCCAGCTGCTGAAGCCCGCGCTGAGCCGCGGCGAGCTGCGAACCATCGGCGCCACGACATTGGACGAGTACCGCAAGCACATCGAGAAGGACCCCGCCTTCGAGAGGCGCTTCCAGCCCGTCTTCGTCGGCGAGCCGAGCGTGCCGGAGACGATCGCCATCCTGCGCGGCCTGGCGCCCCGCTACGAGGCGCACCATGGCTGCCGCATCCAGGATGGTGCGCTGGTCGCCGCCGCGCAGATGAGCGCGCGCTACATCGCCGACCGGTTCCTGCCCGACAAGGCCATCGACCTGGTGGACGAGGCCGCCAGCCGCCTGCGCATCGAGAACGACAGCATGCCCACGGTGCTGGACAAGGTGCGCCGGCAGCTGATGCAGCTGGAGATCGAGCGCGAGGCACTGAAGCGCGAGAAGGACCCCGAGAGCAAGGAGCGCCTGAAGAAGACGGAGAAGGAGATCGCGGACCTGAAGGAGGAGGACCGCCGCCTGACCGGACAGTGGCAGGCGGAGAAGAAGGACCTGGACCTGGTGAACAACGCGCAGAAGCAGATCGAGGCGAAAAAGGTGGAGGCGGAGCAGGCGCAGCGCGCCGGCGACTTCGAGAAGGCCGCGCGCATCCTGTACGAGGACATCAAGAAGCTGGAGGCGGGGCAGAAGTCCGCGCAGGAGAACCTGCAGAAGCGCATGGCCAGCGGAGACACGCTGGTGAAGGAGGATGTCGACGCCGAGGCGATCGCCGCGGTGGTCAGTCGCTGGACGGGCATCCCGCTCTCGCGCCTGGTCGAGAGCGAGCGGCAGAAGCTGCTGCACATCGAGGAGGACCTCTCCAAGCGCGTCGTGGGGCAGCCCGAGGCGGTGGAAGCCGTCAGCGAGGCGGTGCGCCGCAACCGCGCGGGGTTGGGCGAGGCGGGGCGGCCGATCGGCTCGTTCCTCTTCCTGGGTCCCACCGGCGTGGGCAAGACCGAGCTGTGCAAGGCACTTGCCGAGTACCTCTTCGACACGCCGGACGCGATGGTGCGCATCGACATGAGCGAGTTCATGGAGCAGCACTCGGTGGCGCGGCTCATCGGCGCGCCCCCCGGATACGTGGGGTACGAAGAGGGAGGCCGGCTCACCGAGGCAGTGCGGCGGCGCCCCTATTGCGTGGTGCTCTTCGACGAGTTCGAGAAGGCGCACCCCGATGTCAGCAACGTCCTGCTGCAGGTGCTGGACGACGGGCGGCTGACCGACGGCCAGGGCCGCACCGTGGACTTCACCAACACGATCATCGTGATGACCAGCAACCTGGGGAGCCAGGCGATCCTGGAGATGAGCCAGAAAGGCGAGAGCGACGAGATGATCGAGGCGCACGTCACCACCGCGCTGAAGAAGCACATGCGCCCCGAGCTGCTGAACCGCATCGACGAGCGGGTGATCTTCCACCAGCTGACGCGGAAGGACCTGGGCGGGATCGTGCAGATCCAGCTGGCGAACCTGCGCAGGCGGCTGGAGGAGCGCAAGCTGTCGCTGGTGCTCACCCCGGCGGCCGTCGAGGCGCTTGCCGAGGAGGGATACGAGCCGCAGTTCGGCGCGCGCCCGCTGAAGCGCGTCATCCAGCAGCGGCTGGAGAACCCGCTGGCGACCAAGATCCTGGAGGGCGCGTTCGTGCCCGGCGACACGATCACCGTCGACTTCCAGGGCAAGTCCTTCACGCTGCGCAAGTGATGCAAGCCGGGGGCGGCAGGGACCTGGTCCGAAGCGGGCCAGGAGCCGGGCGCCTCCGGCGCGCTACTCGACGGTCACGCTCTTGGCCAGGTTGCGCGGCTTGTCGACATCCTTGCCACGCATCACAGCGGCGTGGTACGCCAGCAGCTGCAGCGGCACCACCGTGACCAGGGGCTGCAGCATCTCGGTGACATCGGGGACGTAGAAGACGTCCTCGGCCATGCTCTTGATGTGCTCGTCCCCCTCGGTGGCCACCGCGATGACGTGGCCGCCGCGGCTGCGCACCTCCTGGATGTTCGACAGCACCTTCTCGTACTGGCTGTTGCGCGTCGCCACGAAGACGCAGGGCATGCCATCGTCGATCAGCGCGATCGGCCCGTGCTTCATCTCGGCCGCGGGCATCCCCTCGGCGTGGATGTAGCTGATCTCCTTCAGCTTCAGCGCACCTTCCAGCGCCACCGGGTAGTTCACGCCGCGCCCCAGGAAGAGCCAGTTCTCGCGCTCGATGTACTTCTCGGTGGCGCGCCGGATGTGCTCGCTCTGCAGCAGGATGCGCTCCATGTGCGCGGGGATCTGCTCCAGCTCGCGCAGCGCGTTGGAGACGAACTCCTGGCTCAGGAAGCGCCGGCGGCCGATGTACAGCGAGAGCATCGCCGCCACCATCACCTGGCCCACGAAGGCCTTGGTGCTGGCCACGCCGATCTCGGGGCCCACGCGCAGGTAGATGCCCGCGTCCGTCTCGCGCGAGATCGAGCTGCCCACGACGTTGATGATGCCCAGCGCCAGCGCGCCGCGCGCCTTCGCCTCCTGCAGCGCGGCCAGCGTGTCGGCGGTCTCGCCGCTCTGGCTCACCGCCACCACGACGCTGCCCTCGGTGACGATCGGGTTGCGGTAGCGGAACTCGCTGGCGAAGTCCCACTCGCTGGGGATCTTGGCCATCTCCTCCATCAGGTAGCTGCCGATCATGCCCGCGTGCAGCGCCGTGCCCTGGCCGATGAAGGTGACGCGGCGCGCCGAGGCCAGCACGCGTGCGTGGTCGCCAATGCCGCCCAGCACGATCTGCCCGGCGCGATGGTCCACGCGCCCCTGCAGCGTGCGCGTCAGCGCGGCGGGCTGCTCGTGGATCTCCTTCAGCATGAAGTGCTCGAAGTCGCCCAGCTCGATCTCGCTCAGGTCGATCTCGAGCGCGCGGATCTTGGCGTCCACGGTGACGTTGTCGATGGTGCTGGTGCGGAAGCTCTCGCGCGTCAGCTTGGCGACGGTGTAGTCCTCCAGCGTGAACGCCTGGTTGGTGTGCGCCACGATCGCGCTCTGGTCGCTGGCCACGATGTACTCGTCCGCGCCCACGCCCACCATGAGCGGGCTGCCCTTGCGCGCCACCACCAGCACGCCGGGCTCCTTCTCGCTGATGCATGCGATGGCGTACGCGCCGGTCACCTCGCGCAGCGCGGCCTGCACGGCGTGCTCCAGGTCGCCCTGGTACAGCTCGCCGATCAGGTGCACCAGCACCTCGGTGTCCGTCTCGCTGCGGAAGACATGCCCCTTCTCGGTCAGGTACTTCTTCAGCGAGGCGTAGTTCTCGATGATCCCGTTGTGCACCAGCGCGATGCCGTGCCCCTTGACCGGGTCGTCGCAGTGCGGGTGCGCGTTGGCCTCGGTGACGCCGCCGTGCGTGGCCCACCGGGTGTGGGTGATGCCCAGCGAGCCGTCAAAGCCGCGGCGGTTCTCCACCAGCTCCTCGAGCACCCGGACCCGGCCGACGCTCTTGGCGATCTGGATCTTGCCTTGGCCGTCGATGACGGCGATGCCCGCCGAGTCGTACCCCCGGTACTCCAGGCGCTTCAGCCCCTCGAGCAGCAGGGTGGTGGCGGGCTTCTTACCGATGTAGGCGACGATTCCACACATGAACGGGGACTCCGAAGGGGGAACGGAAGGACCAATGCACGACGCGAGGGGTGGGCCGCAAGTGGCCGGGAGCCGGGAGGCTGATGGACCGCGACCGCTTGCCGAAGCGCGGGGAACGCTCCAAGACGCCGGCCGGCCGTCCCGCGTTCACGAGGATCGGCTATTGTCGCTCAGCCCGCCAGCGAAGGATGGCTTCTGGGTCGCTGAATGTCACAGGAAAGCCCCTGCGGAGTCAGCAAAATTCCGCCCCCCCATGCCCGATCAGCCCCACGACCAGCCGCTGCCGCCTCTCCCGCCGCCTCCGAGCGCCGGAAAGACGCTTTTTCGCGCGTGGAGCCGCCAAGTTGCAAAGTTGTCGCCACCGGGCGCGATCTTGGCGGAAAGCAGCGCTATCTGCGACCAATTGGTGGCGATTTGCGGCGAAGTGACCCCCAAATCCGACCAGCCCACACTCATGCTCTATGTGCCGATCCGTGGCGAAATCGACCCGATCATGCTGGCATCGTGGGCATTTCCCGCCGGCTGGCGCGTCTGCGTTGGCATGGGGACGGACCGCGACTCTCCGCTGCAGGCAGTCACCCTGCCGTTTGAGGCGATCGCCGGGCAACTCTGGCACCTGGACACCTGCGAACAGGACGCCTGGGGAATGGCGGTCCCCCGCGACCGCGTCCCGGTCCGGCTGGCGAGCATCGATGCCGTCGTCGTCCCGGGGCTGGTCTTTGACGAGAGCTGCCACCGTCTGGGGCGCGGAGCTGGCGTCTACGACCGCTTCCTGGCCGCGCTCGACCCTTCGACGCACCGCATCGGCGTGGTCCCGGACGCGCGTGTGGTCCCCCAGCTGCCCGCCGACGCGCACGACATCCCGATGCACATGGTGGTGACCGAGCGTCGGGTGATCCGCTCGCGGGCGTGAGGCCGACTCGATGGGCGCCCACGCCTCGATGGGGGCGACCGCCTGGCCAGCCGCGACGCGCGGGCAGCTGCCTGGAGAACCGCGCGCCGGCGAACCGCCGAATTCTCCGCGCCGCCCACCCCGCAAACCTGCGGCGAAATCTGTCACAATGCCGATGAGACACGCACCGCGTGGCATTGGACGCCGCGCACGCACCCCAATTCTTTTGCAGACACGAGGTCACGGATGACCGCTTCGAACCCGACTTCCCGTCCTTCTTCCGGCCGCACCCCCGCCCCCGCCTTCCAGGGCATCCCGCGCAGCGGCGCGCGCAGCCCCAACGGCATGCGCTCGCTCTTCATCGCGGTGGCCGCGCTGGGTCTGGGTGGCGCAGCGACTGGCTGGTTCCTGACGCACCGCAGCGAAGCCGTCGATGGCACCGCGGTTGCTGGCAGCCCAGGAACAATCTCCGACCCGCTGCTTGAGAGCTCCGCTCCGGGCGCGGCGAGCATCGCCGGCAACACCGGCAGCGCGGGCACTGCGGGCACGGCGGGCACGGCGGGCATTACGAACAGCGCCGGGACCGCTGGCGCCACCGGTACCGCCAGCGCGCCTCCGGCGGCAAAGCTGGGTGGTCCTTCTACGACCGGCGTCGTCACCGGCGCGCAGGCGCTGACCAGCGGCGCCACGGCCGGATTGCCTGGAACCCCTGGCACCGCCCCCACCGCTCCCGCCTCCACCGTTGGCGACGCAGCCCAGCGCATGCAGCAGGCGATCGCGATGGCCGAGGCCGATCCGATCCGCGCGCGCGCCGAGCTGACGCGCCTGCTTGACGCCAACGCGCTGACCGCCGCCGACCGCGAGCGGGCGTACGGCGGCATCAATCGCCTGGCGGAAAAGCTCTTCTTCTCGCCCAAGATCGTCCCTGGCGACAGCGTCAGCCAGGCGTACGTCGTGAAGCGCGGCGACAGCCTCGCAAAGGTGGCGCGCGCCGAGAAGCTGGGCGTCGACTGGCGCTTCGTGCAGCGCATCAACGCCCTGCCCACTGAGAAGGCCGTGCACCCGGACATGCGCCTGAAGCTGGTCTATGGACCCTTCAACGCAGAGGTGATCAAGAGCGAATTCCGCTTCAACCTCTACGCCGGCGAAGGCACCGAGCGCGTGATGGTGGCAAGCTTCCCCTGCGGCACCGGCACCAACGACTCGACGCCAATCGGCACCTTCAAGGTGCGCACGGGCAGCAAGCTCATCAATCCCGAATGGCGCAACCCGCGCACCGGCGAGCGCTTCGCGGCCAACGATCCCAAGAACCCCATCGGCGAGCGGTGGATCGGGCTACAGGGCACCACCCCCGAGACCGCCAAGTTCACCGGCTACGGCGTGCACGGCACCGTCGAGCCGCAATCCATCGGCAAGCAGATGTCGATGGGATGCGTGCGCCTGGGCGATGCCGAGGTGCAGGTGGTCTATGAACTGATCGGCGACTCCAGCACCGTCACCATCAGGCCCTGAGGCGCGCGGCGCGCGCGCAGGACACGCGCGCGCAGGACACGCGCTCGCAACGCACGTGCCCGCAAGGCACGCGCCCGCAAGGCTCGAGCTCACAAGACACTCACCCACGAAACACGCGCGCCGCGCAGGCCCATCGGGCATGCGCGGCGCGCTTGGTTTCATCGAAGGATGCTGCGCGTGGCGGGAAGCGCCACTCGCGACTCACGGGCCCCAGTTGGACAGCAGCATCCCCAGGTCGGCGCCGTTGATCACGCCATCGTGGTTCAAGTCGCCGATCGGCGGGTTCGGGCTGCCCCAGAGCGAGAGCAGGAATCCCAGGTCCGCACCGCCGACGACGCCGTCCAGGTCGAAGTCGCCGCGCGCGAACTGGCACTCGTCCGGCACGCCCGCGCCGTCCTTGTCACCGCTCGCACCCGAGGCGATGTCGCAGGAATCGGGGATGCCGTTCTCGTTGCAATCCGGCACTGTCCCGGCCGCCACCTCGATGGCATCGGGGATGCCGTTCCCGTTGCAGTCGGAGCCGCACTCGTCCGGCACCCCGTCGCCGTTCAGGTCGGTGCTCGTCCCGTTGGCCAGGTCGCAGCTGTCCAGGATGCCGTTGTGGTTGCAGTCCAGCGAGGGGTTCTTCACGATCTGGCACAAGTCCGCCAGTCCGTCGCCGTTGCAGTCCGGCAGCGCGGCGCCGTAGCTGACCTGCACGTCGATGTACGAACTGGCGCACTGCGAGGCATTCACCAGCGGCGAGGAATCGAAGCGGATCTCCACCGAGCCGCCGGAAATCAGCGGGTTGAACTGCGCGGGCGTGAGTGTCACGTACGCCTGGTCGGGCACGGCCGGGCAGTCGCTGGCCCCGGTGACGAAGAGCGTCGCCACCGCGACGCCGCCCACGCGCATCGTGACGAACTCGCTGGTCAGGTTCAGGTCGCTGACGGCGCGGACCCGGAAGGTGATGTTGGTCGAGGCGGGCTCGATGCCCGTCGCCGTGTAGGTGCGCGGGAACCCGTTTCCGAAGGGGCCCATCTGTCCCGAGGAGCGCACGATCGAGGCGCCGTCGCACTCGTCGGGGCGGCCGTTGCCATTGCAGTCCAGGGAGTTGCCGTTGACCAGGTCGACGCCGTCGGCGACGCCGTTTCCGTTGCAGTCGATGAAGAGGTCCGTGCTGCGCAGCGCGATCGTCGAGCCGTTGCTGCACGCCAGAGCGCTGTAGACGGCGGTGGGCACGATGAGCTGGCGAGATGTGTTGCTGCCCCAGCAGACAACGGTGCCATCAGTGCGCACTGCCGCGCTGTGCACCGAGCCTGCAGCGATGGCGGTGTAGGCGCCCGCCGGGACCGTGGCCTGCCCCTGCGTGTTGCTGCCCCAGCCTGCCAGCGAGCCGTCGCTCCGCAGGCCGAGCGAGTGATTCGCCCCCAGCGCGATGGCGGTGAAGGTCCCGGTCGGGGCGCTCGACTCGCCGTTGGCGTTTGAACCCCAGCATGCGATGGTGCCGTCCGTGCGGATCCCGGCGCTGTGGTTGCCGGCCGCGTCCACTTCGCTGAAGGTGCCCGCGGGCGCGTTGCACTGCCCCTCGGCGTTGCGCCCCCAGCAGGCCACCGTGCCATTGGCGCGCAGCGCCACCGTGTGCGCGGTGCCGCCGTCGATGCGCGTGAAGGGGCCGGCAAGCGCGCCGCTGCACTGCGACTCGCTGTTGCTTCCCCAGCACTGCGCGTTTCCGTTGACCTGGACCGCGACGGAATGCGAATCACCCGCGCCAACGTGCTGGAAGTTGCCTGCCAGGGACTCCGCCTGGCCGAAGTTCGAGCGCCCCAGGCAGTGCACCGCACCCAGCGAGTCCAGCGTCACGACATGGTTGGCCCCTGCCGCGATCGCGACCGCACCACCCGTCACGATGTTGCACTGCGACTGCTCGTTGGAGCCCCAGCAGAGGGCGTGGTCGGTGGCGGTCTCGATGCCCGCGATGTGCCCCAGCCCTGCGCTGATGGACTTCAGCGGCGTCGCGGGGAGCGCGGCAACGGAAGCGGGCGGCGTGCCCCAGATCGCGACGCTGCCGTCGGCACGCAGCGCGGCGCTGAAGCCGCTGCCGGCGCCGACGCCGACAAAGGTGCCCGCCGGCGCGTTGCCCTGGCCCGAAGCGTTGGAGCCCCAGCAAGTCACCGTGCCCGCGGTGCGCAATCCCACCGAGTGCGCGTCCGAGAGGGCCACGCGCGAGAAGCTCCCCGCCGGCGGCGTGCTCTGCCCGAAGCTGTCAAGCCCCCAGCAGGCGATCGTCGCGTCGTTGCGGATGGCAGCGTTGTGGAAGGGCCCCGCGACCACCAGCACGAAGGTGCCGCTCGTCGGGACGGAAAGCTGGCCGAAATTGTCGTCGCCCCACGCCGCGATCGTGCCGTTGGTGCGCAGCCCGATGGAGTGCTGCGTGCCCGCACCCACCATCTGGTAGGTGCCCGCCGGCACATTGAGCTGCCCCGAGGTGTTCAGCCCCCAAGCGGCCACGCTTCCGTTTGGATGGACCGCCAGCGTGTGGTTGCCCCCCGCCGCAATTTGCGTAAAGGTCCCGGTGGGCGGTTCGCATTCGCCGTAGGAATTGCGCCCCCAACAGGCGGCGGTGCCGTCAAAGCGCAGCGCCGCCGTGTGGTTGGACCCGCAGACGAGCTGTGCGAAGGAGTCGCGCTTGAATCCCTCGTCGAACCGAAGTGCGCCCCAACCGACGACATCCTGGGTGGACTGGGCAGAACAGAGTGCGCCGGGAACGGCTGCGGCGACGATCAGGGCAAGTGCGATCCTCATGGGCGCAAGAGTAGTGCGACCCCTGCGAGATGCCGAAGAACTGATGCATGGATTGCGTTACCCATGTTCGGCTGCGCGGCTGTAACGCGTGCAGCGGGTCGCGCGAGTGAAATTTGCGGTCGGAGGGCGCAGTTCTCGGCCCTTCGCGCGGTGGCGCGGCCGGCTCACGCTTCGTCGTCTTCGTCCGGGTCCGCTGCGGTGGCGGGATCATGCACCGCAGCCCCGCGTGCATGCGGGCTGCTCCAGTCGGTGCGCGGGCGCTGCGCAAGCGTCACGGCCAGTTCGATCGCGGCCTTCATGCTGCCCGCGCTCGCCTTGCCGTGGCCAGCGATGTCAAAGGCCGTGCCATGGTCCGGGCTGGTGCGGACGATCGGCAGCCCGACGGTGACATTCACTGCCTTGTCCCACCCCAGCAGCTTCACCGGGATCAGCCCCTGGTCGTGGTACATGGCCACCACCAGGTCCCACTCGCCCGCGGCGGCCGCGATGAACAGAGTGTCGCCGGGGAAGGGCCCGTGCGCATCGATGCCGATGCGACGCGCGGCCTCGATGGCGGGGCGGATGACGCGCTCCTCCTCGTCCCCGAACATCCCGCGCTCGCCCGCATGCGGATTCAGGCCACAAACGGCGATGCGCGGCTTGGCGATCCCCAGCTGCTGGCAGAACTGGTGGCCCAGGTCGATGGGGTCATACACCTTGCCGATGGTGAGCACGTTGCGCACGTCCATCAGCGGCAGGTGCGCGGTGGCCAGCGCCACGCGCAGCCGCGGCGAGCTGAACATCATCGCGTGGCGCTTCGCCTTCGTCCGGAACGCAAGCAGCTCGGTGTGCCCGGGCCATTTGAACCCCGCCAAGCTCCAGCTCTCCTTGCTGATCGGCCCCGTCACGATCGCGTCGATGCGGCGCGCCTCGCCCGCCGGGCGCATGGCATCGGTGATCGCGTCCTCGACGAAGTTCTTGGAGAGCAGGCCGCCGAAGCGGGTCGGCCCCGGGCGCGTGCGGTCCAGCAGGCCTTCGCTGGTGTAGTCCAGCACCAGCGGCTGCAGCACCGAGCCATGCTGCGCGCGCTCGCTGGCGGCATCTACGCGGAACCAGTCAAGTGTGACGCGGGCGCGGCTGGCCGCTTCGTCGAGCAGCTCGTTGCGGCCGTAGATGACAAACTTGGCCAGCTTGCGCAGCGCGGGGTCCGAGAGCGCCTTCACGAGCACCTCGGGGCCGATGCCCAGCGGATCGCCCATGGTCACGCCGATGGTCGGTACCTGTGTTGCGCTCACACCGCAGAGCATATGGAGGAAAATGCGCCGGGCATCATTTGCGGGTGTTTCCGGTGGGTGCGGCGGGCATCGCTGCGCTCGCCCGGAGGCAGTGCGGGGTGGGTGCCACCTGTGTTGGTCAGAAGGCAGCGCGAGGTGACGCGCCCTCCGTTGCGCGCGGGGCCCTCGCGCAGCGGCGTCCAGGAGGGCGAAGGCGGGCAGCGGCGGCACCGAATGGTCCCGGGTGCATCCCCGCCGAGCCCGGATGGCCGAGGCCGAGCGGAGCCGGGTGGAGCGAGGCCGTCCGTGGAGCGAGGGCCCCGCGCGCAACGGAGGGCGCGGTCACCGCGCAATGCCTTCGGGTCAACGCAGGCGGCGGCCACCCCGCGTTGCCTTCGGGCGAGCGCAGTGATGCCCGCCGCTCGCCCGTAAGTCGGTAAGTGATGCCCGGCGCCTTTTCGGATTAGCGCGAACTGAATCCAATCCTCGCGGGTCGCTTGTGAGACGTGAAGAATGTCGCGTCCATACTCCGCGCTCCACCCGGTGACGGGCGGTCGGCCCGTTGGTCGGCCTGCCCGGCTCAGCGGGGAGCAGGTGAACATGAGCAGGCGATTCCAAGCCAAATCAGCCAATTTCGCAGCTCGGCGCGTCGCGATTGCCTTGCTGGCCGCAGCGACGGCACACGCCGCGCTGGGGCAGGCAGCGACGCCGCCTTCGGGCGCGCCCGCGGCCCCGCCATCGCTCGAGGAGAGCCGGCTGACGCTTTCGAAGTGGATCGAGACGCAGCAGATCATCTCGAAGGAGCGCAATGACTGGCAGCAGGGGAAGGAGATCCTGCAGGGTCGCATCGACCTGGTCGGCAAGGAGGTCGGCCTGCTGAAGGAGCGGATCGCGCAGTCCGAGGCCGCGGTCGCGGAATCCAACAAGAAGCGTGACGAGCTCTCCGTGGAGAGGGACCAGCTGGTGGCGGTGACTGGGCAGCTCTCTACTGCGGTCCGGGCGATGGAGGTGCAGGTTCGCAAGCTGGCGAAGCGGATGCCGGAGCCATTCGCGGTGAAGCTGGTGCCGCTGCTGCAGCGCATCCCCGCCGAGGGGGCGGACTCGCGCGTCTCCACGGCGGAGCGGTTCCAGAACGTCCTGGGGATCCTGAACGAGCTGAACAAGATCAACAGCGAGATCACGGTCACCTACGAGATCCGCACGCTGGCCAACGGGTCTAGCAGCGAGGTCCAGGTGGTCTATGTCGGCTTGGCGCAGGCGTACTACCTGAGCCCGACGGGAGAGGCCGGCATCGGCCATCCAACCGAGGATGGATGGAAGTGGGAGCCGGCGCCCGCGGCGTCCGCTGCCATCTTCGACGCGCTCGAGATCATCCAGGGCAAACGCACCCCGTCCTTCGTCCCGCTTCCGATCACCATCCAATGATCACCATCACGCGCACATCCATTCTGCTCCTCGCTGTGCTCGTTTCGGGCGGCGCCGCCCAGGGGCAGTCGGGCCCCGCGCCCGCCCCGCCAGTCCCGCCGTCGCCGGCGAACGCTGGAAGCCAGGCGATCGGCAAGGTGGCAAGCGGCGCAGAGGCCGAACTGAACAAGAGCATCGCCGAGCTGAATGCGGTGCGCGCGCAGATCGCCGGCGAGAAGCTTCCGATGGCGCAGCAGCTGACTGCGCTTGAGGAGAGCGTGATCCAGCTGCGCAAGGATGGCGATCGCGTGCAGCGGCTGGTCGATGCGGGCGCGCTGGAGATCGGGACGATCAAGGCGGAGATCAAGTCGCGCCAGGACGAGCTGACCTACATCGGCAGCTTGCTGGACGAATACGTGCGCACCTTCGAGACGAAGATTGGCGTCGGCGAGGTGCAGATCTACGCGCAGCCGATCGAGGCCACCAAGCAGGTCATCGAGAACAAGACGCTCGCCCCGGGCGAGCGCTTCGCGAAGCAGACGGGATTCGCCGACCTGACCATCACGCGCATCTTCGACTCGATCGGCGGGAGCCGCTTCGCAGGCGTCGGCGTCGACACCCTGGGCAGGGTGATGCAGGGGCAGTTCGCGATGATTGGCCCAGTCTCGCTCTTCCGCGCGGACACGGGCGAGGCGGGAATCGCCGTGCCGCAGGTGGGGTCGGCGAACCCGCTGGTGCGCCCGCTGGAGGGGGAGATGGCGGGGACGGTCGGCGCGCTGGTCGAATCGGGCCACGGCACGCTCCCCCTGGATCCCTCCCGCGGCGGGGCGCTGAAGGCGCTGGTGCAGAAGACCAACATCGTGCACATCTTCGAGAAGGGCGGCCCCATCATGTGGCCGCTGCTGCTGGCGTCGATCGTGGCGCTCTCGGTGGTCCTGGAGCGCGTGCTTTTCCTGCTGAGCGAGCAGCGCAAGCGCAGCGCCAAGACGCTGGCGCAGTTCTTCGTCGATGTCGGGAAGGGAAATCTGACCGCGGCGATCGCGCTGGCGAATGGATCGAAGGACGCCGTCGTCACCACCCTTGGGTACGCGCTGGAGCACCGCGACCAGTCGCTTGGCCACGCGCTTGCCTACGCCGAGACGCGCACCATGAAGAGGTACCGCCGCGGCATCGCGATCCTGGACACCGTGATCACGCTGGCGCCGCTGCTGGGCCTGCTGGGCACGGTGACGGGCATGATGACCTCCTTCTCGTCGATCGGCGGCGACCTGAGCTCGCCGGGGGCGATCACGGGCGGCATCTCCGAGGCGCTGATCGCCACGGCCTTCGGCCTGGTCATCGCGATCACCGCGCTGCTGCCCTTCAACTACCTGAACAACCGCATCGAAGGGCTGGAGAACGAGATGCTGGGCGCTGGCGAGCAGCTGAAGCTTCTGGTCGAGGGGCGCACCGCCGAGCGCGTTGCCGCCGAGTCGCGCGCGATCGCCGACGCGCGCGCGATTGCTGAAGCGCGCGCGTTCGCCGATGCGCGCGCGGCGGCCGCCAAGGCCGAGCCGGCAACCGCCGGCGCGGGAGGGTCCTGACCGTGGCCGGTGGAGGCGGGCGCCGCCGTGGCAAGGGGAAGTCGGCGCGCATCGAGATCATCCCGCTGATCGACATCATCTTCTTCCTGCTTGCCACCTTCATCATGGTGTCGCTGAGCATGTCGAAGAACCAGGGGGTGCAGGTGGCGCTGCCTGGCGCCTCGTCGGCGCAGGCGCTGGGCGACCAGTCCGAGCTGGAGAAGGCCGTGACCCTGAGCGTGAACGCGAAGGGGGAGATCTTCTACAACAAGGACAAGATCCAGCTGGCGCAGCTGCCGTTGCGGCTGCAGACCTACAAGCTGACGGCGAAGGATCCCAAGGTCATCATCAACAGCGACGGTGCGGCGGACTTCCGGTTCGTGGTGGCCGTGCTGGACGAGGTCCGCAAGATCGGGATCGCCAAGGTCGGCATCAACACGGACAAGAAGTGATGAGCGGACGCGCGATTGCCTGCATCGTGGCTGCACTGCTCGCGCACGGCGTGGTGCTGCTCTTCGGCGGCATCATCTTCATGGGCGGCGAGGCGGCCCAGTCGAGCAAGCGCGATGTCGAGCTGCTGACGGAGGCCGTGGACAAGGACAGGCCCGACGACCAGCCGAAGGAGCAGGTGCCCGAGGAGCTGAAAGCCGACACCGAACCGCCCCCCGACGCGAACCAAGTGCTGCGCAGCATGGAGACGGAAGTGGCGGGGGAGGAGGCGCCCGCATTGGATGCCGCCAGCCTGAGCGCGATCGAGCAGACGCTGAACGGTGGGGCTGCGGCTGCCGGCGGCGAGTTCGGTGCGTCGGCGTCGCTGGCCTCCGGCGGGCGCATCGGCGGGACGGGGCGCGCCGGCGCCGCCGATCGGGAGGTCGAGGGCGCCTTCAGCATGTCCGAGATCGACCAGCGTCCGCGTCCCGTGCAACAGGTGGGCGGCACCTATCCATCCGAGATGCGCGCGAAGAACATCGAGGGGGTGGTCACGCTGATCTTCATCGTCGACGAGACCGGCCGCGTGGTGAACCCGCGCGTCGAGAAGTCCTCGCACACCGAGTTTGAGGCCCCGGCGCTCGAGGCGGTCCGGCAGTGGAAGTTCGAGCCCGCCATCAAGGCCGGGAAGCGCGTGAGCTGCCGGATGCGCGTGCCACTGCGATTCCAGCCAAGGTAATCCATGAAACTGAACTCCCCAAATTCGATGCTGCCACGCGTCCGCCCGCTCGCCTTGGCCACGGTGGCCGGCGCGCTTGCGTCGATTTCACAGGCCGCACCTGCCGCAGCTGTCGCAGCCTCCGCGCCTGCCGCAGCCACCGCACCTGCCGCAACTGCCGCAGCTGCAGCACCCATCGCGCCACCTGCGGCGCCGCCCCTGGGCTCCGATGCCGCCCCCGCTCCCTCGATGAAGATCGCGCAGCCCGACCTGGCCCTGATCTGGAATGACCCCGGCTTCCAGAAGTCGTTCATCGGCGGTTACGGCATCAACCCCGAGGTGGAGCCGCGCATCAGCCAGGATGACATGGCGCTGCTGGAACTGGTGCGCCAGCTGATGGCCGAGGAGCTGCCTGCTGCACAGACCCTGCTCAGGGAGTCCGTCGCGGCCGAATCCTCGGCGGTGCTGGACCTGACCCTCGGCGGCGTGCTCTTCCAGCAGGACAAGCTGGACGATGCGCTGGCGAATTACCGAAACGCCGTGGCGAAGTTCCCCAACTTCCGGCGCGCCTACCGCAGCATCGGCCTCATCTGCACCCGCAAGGGGCAGTACGAGGGCGCGATCGCGGCATTCACCAAGATGATCGAGCTGGGGGGCGCCGACGCCTACTCGTATGGCCTGCTGGGATTCTGCCACTCGGCCAGGCAGGACTACCAGCCCTCCGAGGCGGCGTACCGCAATGCGCTGCTCCTGCAGCCCGAGAACGTCGAGTGGCGCCTGGGGCTGACGCGCACCGTCTTCAAGCAGGCCAAGTACGAGGATGCGGCCAGCCTGCTGGACGTCCTGATCGCGTCCTTCCCAGACAAGGCCGAGTTCTGGCTGCTGCAGGCGCACACGTACCTTGGGCTGAAGCAACCCATGAAGGCCGCGGTGAACCTGGAGGCGCTGGAGGCGCTTGGCAAGTCCACCGTCGACAGCCTGAGCACGCTTGGCGACATCTACATCACCGAGGGGCTGCCCGATCTGGCGCTCCGCGCGTACGACCGGGCGATCGAAGCGAGCCCTTCGCAGCCGCCCACGCGCGCAGTCCGCGCCGCCGAGGTGCTTGCAGCGCGCGGCGGTCCTGCGCAGGCGAAGGTGCTGCTGGCGCACGTCATGTCCAACTGGGGCAGCGAACTGAGCGACGCCGACAAGCGAAAGGTGCTGAAGCTGCAGGCCAGGCTGGCGATGAACAGCGGCGGCGGCGACAGCGAGACCGCCGCGATCCTGGAGCAGGTCATCGAGCTGGACCCGCTGGACGGCGAGGCCCTCATGCTGCTGGGGCAGCACTACAACCGCGCGGGCCAGCCGGACCGCTCGATCCTCTACTACGAGCGCGCGGCGCGCATCGACGCCTTCGCGGCACCCGCAAAGGTGAAGATTGCGCAGGTGTTCGTCGGGCAGGCGCGGTTCAGCGAGGCGCTCCCGCTGCTGCGCGACGCACAGGCGCTGAAGCCCCGCGAGGACATCGCCCGCTACATCGAGCAGGTCGAGCGCGCCTCCAGGAGCAAGCGCTAGCGATCGCACCCGAGGCCGCTGCGCCTGGAGGGAAACACGATGCTGACAACAAGTGAACCTGCGATTCGCCAATTCGAAACCATCGGGCACGCACCCCGGAATTAGATTGCGGTCCACCTTCGCGAGGGGATCATCGTTCGATCCCGTCGCGTCCGTTGGGCACGTGAACTCCAGCCAGAAAGCACCCGTATGAAGACGCGAAACACAACCCTGTCGCTTGCCGCCGCTGCCGGCGCGACGCTCGTCGCCGCCACCGCCGGCGCCGCCAACATCCTGGTCACCACCGACATCGCGGTGTCGACGACCTGGACCAGCAACAACGTCTACAACCTGCAGGGCCAGATCTATGTCCTTCCCGGCGCCACGCTGACGATCCAGCCGGGAACGGTGATCGCCAGCAGCCCCGGCGGGTCGCTCGCGGTCACGCGCGACGCGCGGCTGAACTGCGTCGGAACCGCCTCTGCGCCGATCATCTTCACCTCGGTCGCCGACCGGGCGACCTGGACCGCGGGCAACCCGAAGACAGGCACCTGGCGCGCAGTCGCCAACGAGTGGGGCAACCTGACGATCATGGGTCGCGGCTACATCGGCAAGTACGGCAACGGCGCCGTCGCCACCAACACCGCGGCCCCGAACTCGGGCAACTACGCGAACATGGAAGGGCTGGTCGCGGGCGGCGGCGGCGACACCCGCACCTTCTACGGCGGCGGCAACGACAACGACACCAGCGGCACGCTTCGTTTCGTCTCGCTGCGCTACGGCGGCAAGGTGGTCGGGCAGGGCAACGAGCTGAACGGGCTCTCGCTGGGCGGCGTCGGCCGCGGCACGGTGATCGACCACATCGAGATCATGAACAACGTCGATGACGGCATCGAGATCTGGGGCGGCACCGTCGACCTGAAGTACTTCAGCATCTGGAACGTCGGCGACGACAGCCTCGACGTCGACCAGGGCTGGCGCGGCCGTGCGCAGTTCGGCCTGCTGGTCTCCGGCTACTCGATTCCCGGCGCGGCATCGGGATCGGGCTTTCCTGACAGCCTGGTGGAGCTGGACGGCGCCGAGAAGTCGGACGCGCAGCCCGTGAGCACCACCAACTTCTGGAACCTGACCTGCATCGGGCAGCCCCTGAGCGGCAAGCACGGGACCAAGTGGCGCGACAACATGCGTGCGCAGTTCCACGCGAGCATCTTCATGGACATCGGTGCCGAGGTCGTGAAGTTCGACAACACCGACGGCGAGGCGACGGGCGGCCAGACCGGCTACGGCTTCAACGGCACGCTGACCTGGCCGAACACCTGGACGACGGCGTACAACGTCTATTCGCCCGTGAACCCCTTCGCCGCCCCCGCGGCTGCGTACACCGCCCAGGTGAACGGCAAGCTGATCTCGTTCACCGACAGCGTCTTCTTCAGCAACAACAACGCTGCGGCGTACACCGAGGCGAACGCGCGCGGTGTCTTCGCCGGGGCGAACCAAAACGTCCAGGCGACGCTCACGCCCATCAAGCAGATCGTGCGCGGCGCACCGGTCGTCTCGGGAACCGTGGTCGTGCAGCCCGTGACCGGGCTGGATCCGCGCGCCAACAACAATGCGGTGACCAGCTTGACCTCCGCGCCGGTCAACGGGTTCTTCGAACCGGTGACCTACCGCGGCGCCTTCTCCCCCAGCCAGAACTGGCTCTGCAACTGGACGGCGGCGGACGCATTCGGGATGCTCATCAAGCCCGTCGGCGTCTGCGCCGTGGCCTGCTTGGCTGACCTGACCGGCGACGACACCGTCGGCGGCGCGGACCTTGGCCTGCTGCTGGGCAACTGGGGCAATGGCGGCGCTGGCGACCTGAACAACGACGGCGTTGTCAACGGCGCGGACCTTGGCCTGATGCTCGGCGCTTGGGGCCCCTGCCCGTAAGCGGCGCTCCACTGGCTGAGATCGAACGAGGCGTCTGGTGGTCGAGGGGGGCCTCGCCACCAGACGCTTCGCTCCTGAAGGGATGGAACCATGAACACTCGATACGCGATGCTTCTCACCTCGCTGGTCTGTGCGGCGGCGCTCGGACTCAGCCCCGCCGGGGCAGGTGTGCCAGGATCGCAGTCAGCGCCCGCGACGGCTGTGCCGGCGAAGGGCGCGCCGGCGACAGTTGCGCCCGCGACGGGCACGCCCGCGGTCGG
Organism: Phycisphaerales bacterium; assembly: GCA_044230125.1. Classification (GTDB taxonomy): domain Bacteria; phylum Planctomycetota; class Phycisphaerae; order Phycisphaerales; family SM1A02; genus UBA966. The sequence goes on along the minus strand of JBGARR010000007.1, from coordinate 50,159 downwards.
CAGCACCGCCGTCGGCCCCGTGGCGGCCGGAGTGCCCGTGGCCGTCGCCCCCGCCTCCGTCGCGGCCCGCGACGCGCTGCTCACCCAGGCGTTCGACATTGCATCCAGCATCCCGGCGGATCCGCACGAGCGCGATCGTTCACGCGCGCAGCAGGATGTCGCGCTCGCCTGCCTGGACCTTGGGCTGGTCGCCGAGGCCCAGGCGTATGCGCTCCGGATCGATGGATGGCGCCGGGGCGAGGCGCTGGCGCTCGCCGGCAGGCGCTACGCCGCCAACAAGGACAGCAAGCGCGCGGCCGACTGCGCCGCGCTCGCCCGCGCTTCGGTGGCCGACGACGAGAGCTGGTCGCACGAGCGCGTCATGGCGCTGGTCGGTGGCATCTACCTGGTGTTGGGCGACGAGGCCGCGGCGAACGAATCGGTGCGCGGCATCGCCCAGCAGCACCTGGGCACCTTCGAGGCGGTGCGCACCGGGCTTGTCCCCCTCACGCAGCTGGATGCGCAGGGCGAGATGTTCGACAAGGCAGTGGCGCTGGGCAACTTTGACTTCACGCGGAGCGCGGTGGAGGGCTACCTGGCCCTGATCGAGCGCGTCCATGCGGATGGCCCGCGCATGGCCCGCGCTCTCGCTTCCGTGGACGCCGCCTTCAAGGGGCTGCCGCTCGACCTCCAGGTGGGGTACCGCGCCGCCGTCGCGCAGCGGCTAGCGACGCTCGGACACGCGGTCGAGGCGAAGGAGCAGCTGAGCCGCGCAGCCCAGGTCTGCGCGACGACCACCTTCCAGGCCGAGGACATCGTGCCGCTGGGGGTGGTGGTCGCGCGAACCCGGATTCGCCTCGGCGATCGCGACGGGGCGCGCAAGGACCTGCAGCGCCTTCGCGGCGAGTACGCCGTGCACCGCAACGGGATCGTCGACCTGCGCCGTGGCGCATCGTTGCGTGCGCTGGCGGAGGCGTACGCGGAGCTGGGCGAGCGGGACCGGTCGCTCCTGCTCTACGCAGAGGCGCTGGATGCCGGCGCGCTGAACCCAAATGCGCGCCCGCGCGCCGAGGACCTGAGCGCCACTTGCCTCTCCATGGCGGTGTCGCGCACCGAGCCCACGCCGGAAATGCTCCGTCGCACCCAGGAAATCCGGGCCTCGCTGGCGGATCCATGGTGAACCTGCGCGCGCTCGCCCTTCCCTCGGTCATCGTTGCATGCTCCGTCACGGGGAACGCGGGCGCGCAGGCTCCCGCACCGGGATCGATCCGCGGTGCAGTGGTGGACAAGGAGTTCAACACGCCGATCGCCGGTGCGACGGTCAGCGTGCTCAACACCTCGGCGCGCGCGGTCACCGGCGAGAATGGCTCCTATGTCATTCCCAACCTTGCCGCGGGTTCGTACACCATCGTCATCACCAAGGAGGGGTACGTCCGCGGCGTGAAGGCGAACGTCGTGGTCAGCGCCGGCAGGCTTGTGGACGCGGACGTGGCGCTGGCCGGCGAGTTCGAGGACATGGACGAGTACGTCGTCCAGGACATGAAGGTGGCGGCAGAGACCAACGTGCAGCGGGAGCTGGCGCTGCCCGTCAGCTTCGAGCCGTACATCATCATCCCGCCCATCGAGTTCCGGCTTCGCCTCGACGCGCCGCAGCTGCTGGACACCGTCGGCGTCGAGATGATCAGCAAGTCGGGCGCATCGGATGCGGCGGCGGCGCTGCTCCTGGTCCCGGGGGCGACGCTGCAGGATGGCAAGTATGCCGTGATCCGCGGCCTTCCCGACCGCTATGTCGCGACGCTGCTGGACGGGGTGCGGCTCCCGAGCGCGGACCCCAACAAGCGCGCCGTGAAGCTGGACCAGTTCCCCAGCGCGATCATCGAGGGGATCCAGGTCAGCAAGAACTTCACGCCGGACCAGCAAGGGGAGGCATCGGGCGGTGCGGTGAACATCCAGCTGAAGGACATCCCCGACGAGGGCTTCTTCCGCGTCTCCGCGCAGTTGGGCTTCAACTCGCAGGTGAAGAACGGGCAGTTCCTGACCTATCCCGGAAGCGGCATGGGATTCCTGGGCCAGAACTCGGTGCTGGCGACGCATCCGGAGCTCCCAGGGCTCTCATGGCCGACTCCGACCGGCACCCAGTACGGCGACGCCCCTCCGATCTTCAAGTGGTCGGTGGCGGCGGGCCAGTCATGGGAAGTGGACGATGGGGTGAAGATCGGCGCATTCGGGAACTTCTTCTACGACAAGGACGCATCGGCGTACAACAACGGGCAGCTGAACTCGCTGGAGCAGGCGGGGCCGGGGACGCCGCTGGTGCCCGAGGTCTTCGGCACCGGCGACAACTTCAAGACCGAGCTCTACGACGTCGCCCAGGGCACGCAGTCGATCGACTGGGGCGGCATGGGGACGCTGGGGCTGGAGACGGAGAACCACCGCATCAGCGCGAAGGTCCTCTACACGCTCCTTTCCGAGGAGCAGTCGATTCGCTTGATCGACACGCGCGGCAAGCAGACCTTCTTTCCCGGCTACAACCCAAACGACCCGACGGGCGCGGGAAACCAGCAGCCCGACGCCGCGCCGTACAACCGCCTGGAGACGCTGGACTACAGCCAGCTGGGCACCTCGTCGGTGATCCTGCGAGGCGAGCACACGCTCACTTTCCTGGATCCCAACGCGGGCGGGGAGCGCTCCGACACCTTTAGCCTGGGCATCCCGACGGTGGACTGGCGCTTCTCGCTGAGCAAGGCCACCGAGGACCAGCCTGACCAGACGCAGTTCGCGGCGTATTGGGTCGGCCAGCGCGAGATCGTCCCGGGGTTCCCCGACTTCGGCATCCCGCCGCTCATCTCCGCCCCGCAGTGGATCGGGTACCCGCCCGCGCAGAACGCCTTCGTCGGCTGGGTGCAGCACATCAATTACTACAACGAGGAGAGCAGCGTGCAGGGGGCGGTGAACGCGAAGCTCCCCTTCACCCAGTGGAACGACCGGGACGGCTACTTCAAGGTGGGCGCCTTCGGTGACGCCGTCAGCCGTTCATACCGGCAGAACACCTTCAGCAACGGCGGCGATTCCCTTTCCACCTATCCATCGCCCACCGAGTTCCTGCCCAACATCTACGGCCTGCCAGAGGGACCGGGGGTGAATTTCGACAAGCCCTGGAGCACCGTCTTCCCGACGCAGGACCACCCGATCTTCGAGTCGGAGACCGACATCTCGTATGACGGGAGCCAGGACATCCTGGCCTTCTATGGAATGATCGACCTTCCGATCAACGAGACGATGAACATCGTCACCGGCGCGCGCTTCGAGAGCACGCAGATGTCGACCACGGTGATCCCGGACGTCAACGCGCTCTGGATCAACACCGAGACGCAGGCGCTGCAGAACTTCCAGGGCCCGAATGTCTGGGACGCGGACTTCAAGGAGAACCGGATCCTTCCGATGATCGGCTGGAGCTGGAACATCCAGGAGGACCTGATCCTGCGGACCGCCTTCGCCCAGACGCTTGCGCGGCCGAACTTCTACGAGCTGGTGCCCGTGCTGCAGTACGACTACATCGGCGGCCCGATCTTCATCGGGAACCCCGAGCTGGGGATGAGCGCGCTCAACAACTTCGACGCGCGCCTGGACTGGATGCCGCACGAGAACTGGCTGATCTCGGGATCGGTCTTCTACAAGCAGATCAAGGACCCCATCCAGTACGTGAACCGCTTCACCGAGGGGTTCGCCTACACCAGCGCGCTGAACTTCCCTGAAGGCAAGCTGCTCGGGCTCGAGCTGGAGTCGCGCGTGACGCTCGACCCCATCTTCGGAGAGGACCTCAAGGGGTTCGGGCTCGGTGCAAACTTCACCTGGATGAGCTCGGAGGTGACTCTGGACCAGACGGACATCGATGCGCTTGCGATCTACGGGGTGCACGAGACGACGCAGCAGATGACCGCGACCCCGGAGTTCCTCCTGAACCTGAACGCCACCTACGAGTTCGCCCCCTTCGGCACGCAGCTCGGCCTCTTCTACAACTTCAAGGGGGACTCGCTGGTCAGCGGCGCCAACCCGCACACCACGCTGCTCACGCCCAGCATCTACCAGGTCGGGTACGGCACGCTCAACTTCACCTGTTCGCAGCAGATCATCGGCGGGCTGAAGTTCTCCGCCGCCGCGAAGAACCTGACCAACCCCACGATCCAGACGGAGTACCGCACCTCGGAGGGGATCTCGGGGCTCAATTCGCGATACACCGCTGGCATCTCCTTCTCGTTCGCGCTGACCTACCAGGTCAGCTTCTAGCGCAACTCAAGCAACGGCACCTTCCCATGATGAACACACGAAAGCTGCTCGCCATCGTCCTCACCGCAAGCTGCGGCGCCCTCTTTGCTGGGGAGCACTGCAGCGCAGGGACGCAGGCGGCCGACCCGGCCCCGGCCGCGGGAACGCAGGCGCCGGCTCAGGCGCCTGTGCCCGTGCCTGCGCCCGATCCATCCATGACCGCAGAGGCCTTCGCCCAGGCAGTGGCAGAGGCGGATCTGCTGCAGATCAGCCTGGGCGCGCTGGCCGCGCAGAACGCGGACGCGCAGGCAGTGAAGGACATCGGCCGGCGCATGGTCACCAACCACAACGCGATCCAGGTGATCATCGGCAAGGTCGGCGCCCGGCAAGGGGTCACGCTGCCGGCGGCGATGTCCGGCGAAGATCGCGCGGTGGCCGACGCGCTTGCCGCCAAGAAGGGCGTGGAGTTTGACAAGGCCTACATGATGCTCCTGGCGGAACGGCATCCGAAGACGCTGGCGATGTTCCGGTGGCAGTACGAGAACTGCACCAATGCGGAACTGAAGTCCTTTGCGGCCCAGACGATGCCGATCATCGGGACGCACACCCGCGTCTCGGACGCGCTGAACCAGGTCATCAACAAGGAGGAGCTGCGCCTGGCCGCCGAGCAGAAGGCCGCTGAACTGCGCGCGGCGGAGCAGGCAAGGGCCGAGGAAGCCGCCGCCGCTGCGGCCGCCGCCGCGAAGAAGCGCCCCGCGAAGAAGCCCCTCCCCAAGAAGCCAATGGGCGCAAGCTGAAAATGCGCCTGATGATGCCCGGCGCATTTTCCTACACTTCGCGGCGTGCTTCCAGACCTGCAGTACGCCGCGATTCGCTTCGAGAATTTCGTCTCCCAGGTGCTGCTGCCCGCAGCGATGCCGCGGCGGGTGCCGCTCGCGGCCTCCGTGTGGCAGACGCCCGAGCGGGTCTCGCCTGCGGTGGCCTTCGAACGGGAGTTCGCGCCGGTCGAACCCGGCTGGCGCTGGGGGCCCGTGTGGAGCAGCGCGTGGTTTCGGCTGCGCGGCGCACTGCCCGCGGAGATGGAGGGCAAGCGCGTGGCGCTGCGCTTCTCCTCGGGCACCGAAGCGCTGCTGTGGAAAGACGGCGTCCCCTTCCAGGGCTTCGACCCGTATCGCGAGCTGGCATTCCTGTGGGATCGCGCCCCCGGCGGCGCGCCCGTTGACTTGCTGATCGAGGCAGCCTGCAACCTGCCGCTGGGCATCAGCACCTTCTGGTGGGACCACCCCGAGCTGCATGCGCGCTGGAAGGAGCGGAATCCCGGCCGCCTGGAAGCTGCCGAGCTGGTCGAGGTGGACGAGGCCATCTGGCGCTTCGCACAGGGGTTCGATGCCGCGCGGAAGGTGCTGCTGACGCTGCCGGAGACGGATGCCCGCGCGCACGAACTGGATCGCGGCCTGCGCGCGCTGATGGCGCGCCTGCCCGTCGGGAGGCCCAGCGGAGCGTGGCAGCTGCATCAGCACGCGCCGGGGTCCGCTTCACAACACGCGCCGCAGTCCGCTGCTCGACGCACCGCGCCGAACACCGCCCCCAGCAGCGCTGAGGACACCGCGCCGCACACCCCGCAGCACCCGGCCCTGCACGCCGCCTGCACCATGCTGCTGCCGGAACTGGCCGCCCTGCTCATGGGCCGCGGTGCGCAGACGCCCGTGGTCTGCAACGCGGTCGGGCATGCGCACATCGACACGGCGTGGCTCTGGCCGCTGGCCGAGACGCGGCGCAAGTGCCTGCGCACCTTCGCGAACGTGCTTCGCCTGCAGGAACGCTTCCCGCGCTTCCAGTTCCTGTGCAGCCAGGCGCAGCAGTACGCGTGGGTCGAGGAGGAATCGCCCGAGCTCTTCGCGCAGATCGCCGCGCGCGTCGCCGAAGGACGCTGGGAGGCGGGCGGTGCGATGTGGATCGAACCGGACTGCACCTGTCCCTCGGGCGAGAGCTTCATCCGACAGATCCTGCACGGCACCCAATGGTGGCAGGACCGCTTCGGCAGCGCCGCGCCGCAGCGCTTCCTGTACCTGCCGGACACCTTTGGATTCCCGGCGAGCCTGCCGCAGATCATGGCGCTGGCGGGGCTGGACACCTTCATCACCAACAAGATGAGCTGGTGCGAGAGCAACCGCTTCCCGCACGTCACCTTTCGCTGGCGGGGCATCGACGGCACCGAGATCCTGACGCACCTGACGCCGGGGCACAACTACAACAGCTCGATCGAGCCCAAGGACTTCCAGTACGCCGTGGAGAACCTGGTGCGGCAGGACGCGGCGCGGATCCCCCTGTACCTGCAGCCCTACGGGTACGGCGACGGCGGCGGCGGCCCCACCGCCGAGCAGATCGAGCGCGCCGGAATCGGTGCGCGCTGCGAGGGGCTTCCGCGCGTGGAGCAGACGCGCGTCGACGAGTTCTGCGGCCAGCTGCACACCGCGCAGCGCGCGTTGTGGCGTGCGGGGCAGGACATCCGCGTGTGGGACGGCGAGCTCTATCTTGAGTTGCACCGGGGCACGTACACCAGCCAGGCATGGATCAAGGAGGCCAACCGCCGCGGCGAGGTCGCGCTGCGCCTGGCCGAGGCGCTGGCGTGCGCGCGCGCCGGCTTCGAGGGGGCGGAGATCGCCGCACAGATGCGCATCGCGCTGGATGGCACCTGGAAGCTGCTGCTCCTGAACCAGTTCCACGACATCCTGCCCGGGAGCTCGATTGCAGAGGTGTACGCCGATGCGCGCGTGCAGATGGACCAGGTGCGCGCCGATGCGCTGCGCGGCGTGCAGCAGGGGATGGAGTGGCTGGCGCGGGCGGCGCAGGCAGCGCGGGAGGCCGACGCGTCCGAAGGTACGCAGGTGGCGAGCGAAGGTTCGGGTGCGGCACTGGCTGCGCAGGCTTCCGCGCAATCCGTGAGCGATGGCACCGAAGCGCTCGTCGTCTTCAATCCCGCCTCCACGGCGCAGTCCGGCGTGATGGCCACGGAGGAGGGCGAAGTGCTTGCCGTGCGCGTCCCACCGCTGGGCATCGCGGTCATCGACCCGGCGCGCGCCCCCGTGCCCGAAGCGCGCGATGCCGCTGCCGTCGAAGGCGACCGGACGCTGCGCAACGGCTTCCTGGAGGCGGTCATCGACGATGCGGGCCGCATCGCCTCGCTGCGCCGCGCGGGCGATGCGCGCGTGGCCAACGGCTTCGACCACCACCAGGAGCAGCTGCCCATGAACCAGCTGGTCCTCTATGAGGATCGCCCGCGGCGCTGGGAGGCATGGGACATCGACCGCGATTACCAGGAGCAGGCGCAGCGCGTGATGACGCGCGCCGAGCGCATCAGCGTGCGGCAGCATGGGCCTTTGGTGGCCGAAATCGCAGTCGAGCGCCCGCTGGGCCGGGCCAGCCACATGGTGCAGCGGTACCGCCTGGTGGCCGGGAGCCCGCGCCTGGACATCGTGACGGACATCGACTGGCGCGAGGAGCAGATGCTGCTGCGCGCGCTCTTCCCCTGTGCGGTGCGCACCCGGCGCGCCACCTTCGGCATCCAGTTCGGCTGCTTCGAGCGCGCGACGCATGACAACACCAGCTGGGAGCGTGCGCAGTTCGAGGTGCCTGGACACAACTGGATGGACCTGAGCGAACCTGGCTTGGGCATCGCGGTGCTGGACGACGGCAAGTTCGGCCGCAGCGCGCGGCACGGCGTGCTGGGGCTGAGCCTGCTGCGTGCGCCGAACTTCCCGGATCCCGGCGCGGACCGCGGCACGCACCGCTTCACCTACAGCGTGATGGTGCACGAGGGCGACTGGCGTGCCGCGGGGGTGGACGCCCAGGCGGAACAGCTGAACAACCCGCTGATCGGCGCGATCGCGCGCGGCGCCCGGGTGCAGGGCGCGCATGCGCCAGGCGCGGCTGCGGCCGCTCCCGGCGGGGGACCGCCCTCCGATTCTCGCCCCGGCATCGCCACCGGCTGGCAGGCCATCGACCTGCGCACCACCGGCGCCGCACACATGGAGGTCGCCGCGCTCAAGCCCGCCGAAGAGCCCGGCGGCGTCACGCTGCGCGCGGTCGAGGTGCGCGGTGGCGCGGGCTTGGCGACGCTGCGCTGGGGCTTCCCCGTGCGCGAAGTCATCGCCACCGACCTGCACGAGCGCCCCCTCGACCTGCCCGGGCTGGTGCACGACGCCGCCACCGGCGTCACCTGCTTCCCGGCGCGTCCCTTCCAGATCGTGACGCTGCGCGCGGAGCTGGTTCGGTGAACCTGACGCTCCTGGACTGGATCATCGTCGGCGCCTTTCTTGCGTCGATGATGGCCGTGGCGCGCAGCACGCGCAAGTACTCCACCAGCGTCGCGGGTTTCCTGGCCGCCAACCGCTGCGCTGGGCGGTACCTGATCTCGGTGGCCGACAGCCGCGCGGCGATCGGCCTGATCTCGCTGGCGTGGTTCTTCCAGCAGTACTACGACTCCGGATTCACCAACATCTGGTGGGGCTTCATCGAAGGCCCGGTCATGATCATGATCGCGCTGACCGGCTGGGTGGCGTACCGCTTCCGCGAGACGCGCGCGCTGACGATGGCGCAGTTCCTGGAGGCGCGGTACAGCCGCAGCTTCCGCATCTTCTGCGGGCTGCTGGCCTTCCTGGCTGGCATCCTGAACTACGGCATCTTCCCTGCGGTGAGCGCGCGCTTCCTCATCGCCTTTTGCGGGCTTCCCGATCACTTCCCGCTCGCGGGCGTCAGCGTCGACACCTACCTGCTGACGGTCGGCGTGCTCCTCTCCACCGCGCTCTTCTTCGTCTTCGCGGGGGGGCAGGTGGCGGTGATGGTGACGGACTTCCTGCAGGGGATCTTCGGCAATGTCGTCTTCTTCGTCGTCTGCGCCTACCTGCTCTGGATGATCCCGTGGTCGCATGTCAGCGAAGTCATGCTGCAGGCGCCGCTGGACCACTCGATGGTCAACCCCGCGCCCGCACGCTCCGCCGCCGAGCCCAACTTCAACACGAAGTACTGGCTCATCCAGGCCTTCATCCTGCTCTACACCACCAAGGCGTGGCAGGGGGACCAGGGGTACAACGCGGCCGCCATCAACGCCAACGAAGCGCGCATGGCCAACGTGCTGAATGGCTGGCGCTTTCGCGTGCTGATCCTGCTGATCATCCTGGCGCCGGTGATGATCAAGACCTGGATGGCGCATCCCGCCTACGCCGAGCAGCGCGCGCCGGTGGTGGCGCGGCTGGCGGAGTACGAGCGGCAGATGTCCACCGCCAGAACCGAGCTTGCGGCGATGGGCGAACGCGCCAAGGCGGAGCCCGCCCTGGCGCAGACGGGCACCTTCCTGGAGGAGGAGCAGCGGCTGCGCGAGACCGCGACGCGCGCCGAGGCCTCGTTGAGCGAGATGCGCACCCCGCACGCGCTGGCCGGCATGCTGCCGCCGATCCTGATGGGACTGCTCGCCGCTGCCTTCCTGGGCTGCTACCTGGGCACCGACGACACGTACCTGCATTCGTGGGGATCCATCTTCGTGCAGGACGTGGTGCTTCCGATCAGGCAGCGCTTCACCGCGGTGCCGCTCGCCCCCGACCGCCACATCCGTTGGCTGAAGGGGGCCATCTTCGCCGTCGCGCTCTGGGGCTTTGCCTTTAGCGTGCTCTTCCGCACGCCCAGCCAGCGCATCGCCATGTACTGCGGCATCACCGCGACGGTCTTCGTGGCGGGGGCGGGCGCGGCGATCGTCGGCGGCCTCTACACGCGCCGCGGCACGACGGCGGCGGCATGGACCGCGATGCTCAGCGGCATGTTCCTGAGCCTGGGCACGATCGTGCTGAAGGAGTTCCCGGGTGCGCTGCGCGCGCTGTACGACACGCCGCTGGAGTTCGTGGCGCGCGGGGCCTTCTGGTTCGACGAGTACAACGGACAGGTGCTCAGCTTCTTCACGATGCTCATGGCGATCGTGCTGTACGTGGTGGTGTCGCAGCTGCAGTGGATCAAGTCGCGCACGCCCTTCGACCTGGACCGCCTGCTCCACCGCGGCGTGCATCGCGTCGAGGGCAGCACGCTGGAGGAGGCGCCCGCCGAGCGCTGGTACGAGAAGGTGGGCTTCGACCGCTCGCTGAGCGGCGCGGACAAGTGGGTGATGCTGGTGACGATCGCTTGGCCGCTCTTCTGGACGGCGGCGTTCCTGGTGGTGACGCCCTTGATGCTGTACTACGCCGTTGACGATCGCGTCTGGCTTGACTTCTGGCACGGTTACACGCTGCTGATCTTCGTGGCAGGAAGTGCGGTCACGGTGTGGTTCGCGATCGGTGGCACCCGCGACCTGCGCAGGATGTATGCGCTGCTGCGCGCGCAGCACGCCGACGCGCGCGACGATGGCACGGTGACGCGCATCGGTGCGCATGCGGCGATCGCAGATGATCGGGACGGTGCGGTCGACGCGATCGCGAAGCCTGGCGGCGCGGAGGGCGACCGAGCCTCGGATGCGCCTTCCACCGGGCGCGATCCCCGGCGGGGGGGCTGAACCGCATGCGCAGGCTGAATTCCACCATCGCCTGGAGCGTGCAGTGCGTGTCGTGCAGCGATGCGGCCGCGCCCGCGGGAATCGTCGGCCGGCGCCTGGACGCGGACGTGCCCGGGTGCGTGCACCTGGATCTGATGCGCGCGGGGGTGATTGGCGATCCCGATCTCGGTGATGGCGAAGCGCAGCAGGCGTGGATCGGCCACGCCACGTGGCGATGGCGCGGCGAATTCACCGCCGAGGGCGCGCAGCTGGGCGCGGCGGCGCAGGAGCTTGTCTTCGAGTCCATCGACACGCGCGCGGCGGTGTGGCTGAATGGCACGCCGCTTGGCACCGTGGCCAACCAGTTCCATCCGCATCGCTTCGCGGTGCGCGGCGTGCTGCGCGAGGGCGCCAACACGCTCGAGGTGGAGATCGCGGCACCGGTCGACGAAGTGCTTCGCCTGCAGCAGGAGCTTGGCCCGCGCCCCGTGAACGGCGACTGGACTCCTTACCCGTTCCTGCGCAAGAGCGCCTGCAGCTTCGGGTGGGACTGGGGGCCGCGGACGCCGTCGAGCGGCTTCCCGGGCCCGGTGTGGTTTGAGCTCTGGGATGTTGCGCGCATCGCGCAGGTGCGGCCGCTGGTCACGGGGTGCACTGCCGACGAGGCGACGGTGGAGGTTCACGCGCACGTCGTGCGCGCCGGCGGCGGCGGCGCGCCGCTTACCGTCGAAGCCGAGCTGGACTCCCCCGACGGCCGCCGCGTCACGGCCAGCGCATTTGTCGACGCAGAAGGCAACGCGCGCATCGTGCTGGTCGTGCCGCGTCCGATGCGCTGGTGGCCGCGCGGGCACGGCGCGCAGCACCTGTGCGACCTGCGCGTGCGCTTGGGCATCGACGAACCGCGCCGCACCGTGCCTCTGGCGCAGTGGCGCCGTCGCATCGGCCTGCGTGCCGTGGCGTTGGAGACGGGCGCGGACGCGATTGGCACGCGATTTGCGTTCCGCATCAACGGACGCGAGATTCCCATCGTGGGCGCCAACTGGATTCCAGCGGGACTCTTCCCGGTGGCAGTGCCGCAGGATCGCATCGACGCGCTGCTGGAGCTGGCGTGCGACGCGCACCTGAACATGCTGCGCGTCTGGGGCGGCGGCGTCTACGAGAGCGAGCGCTTCTACGAGCGTTGCGACGAGTTCGGGCTGCTGGTGTGGCAGGACTTCATGTTCGCGTGCGCCACCTACCCGGAGGAGGCGCCGATGCCCGCGTCGGTCGAGGCGGAAGCACGGCACCAGGTGGCGCGACTCTCTGCGCACCCGTGCGTCGTCCTGTGGTGCGGCGGCAACGAGGACGTGCTGGCGTGGCAGAGCTGGGGCTTCAAGGAGCGGCTGACACCCGGGCAGTCGTGGGGATGGAAGTACTGGAGCGAGCTGCTTCCGCGCGTCTGCCGCGAGGTGGATCCCACGCGCCCCTACTGGACCGAGAGCCCCTGGAGCGGGAGCCTTGATCGGCACGCGAACGATCCCGACCATGGCGACCGCCACACCTGGGACCTGAAGGTGGAGGCGTACCGCACGGTGGTGCCGCGCTTCACCAGCGAATTCGGCCACCAGAGCCCGCCGAATCGCCAGACGCTGGTGGAGGCACTGGGCGAGTCTGCCCTGAAAATCGGTGCGCCGGCGCTGGCGCGGCGCCAACGGGCCTCCGGGGGCGACGCGGCGCAGTACGAGCCGTTTCTGGCCGAGCACTTTCACCCTGCACGGGACTTTGACGAGTGGCTCTACCAGGCGCAGCTGCTGCAGGCGCGCGCGATGCGCACCGCGATCGCATGGCTGCGCGCGAACCAGCCGCGCTCGATGGGTTCGCTCTTCTGGCAGTGGAACGACGTCTGGAGCGGCCACAGTTGGAGCGCCATCGATGCAAAGCTGCGGCCGAAGCCGTTTTGGCATGCATTGCGGGCGTGCGCCGCGCCGAGGATGGTCACGATTGAGCCGTTGGGGGTGGGCGCGGGTGCGGCAACGAGTGCTGGTGGCGCGCCCACGGATTCCGCTCCGCAACTCGCGGCGCGCGCGACGAACGCATTGCGCGCGGGCGCCGGCGAGGGGGGCAACCTGCGCATCGCCCTTGTCAATGACACGGAGTCACCGTGGCGTGCGACGATCCGGGTGCTGCGCATCGGGCTGGATGGCCGCGTGCGTGCGCGTGCGACCGATCGGGTCGAGGTGGCGCCATGTTCGGTGGACGCGACGCTCGCGCCCACGCAACTGGTGGGCGCGCCCGAAGAACCCGGTGCGGAGTGCCTGCTGGCCGAGGTGGACGATCAGCGTGCATGGTGGTGGTGGCGCCGAGACGTGCTGATGCCGCGCTCCGAGTGTGCGTTCGATCTTGAGATCACCGGAGCTGGCGATCGCTGGACCGTGCGCGTGCGCGCCCGGGGCATGGTGCGCGACCTGTGGATCGAGCCGCGCGCCGCGTGGCGCTCCTGCACGCCCAACCTGCTGACGCTGCTGCCGGGGGAGGACGCGGTGGTCGAGATCGAGTTGGAAGCGCCGCAGGATCAGGCGCCAGCGCTGGCCGTGCACTGCAGCTGAGGTTTGCGAGTGGCGGGGCGCGAAGCACCTTTCATTGGCGCAGCGCCATGCGAAGGCGCAGCGCCATGCGAAGGCGCAGCGCCATGCGAAGGTGCAGCTCTGTGCGAGGGCGCGGCACCGTGCGATGGCGCCGCAAGCCCCGCTCGTCTTGCACGGCAGGAGTTTCCGCCGTCATCGGCAGGTCAGCCGATTTCGCGTGCTACCTTTCGCCCTTCGCAAGGAGCCACAGAATCGGAGGTCCCCGATGTGCTTTGGAGAATCGGATGCAACGCAGGGCGCGCAGCCCGGTGCGGTCGCGTCGACGCATGAATCCGCGGTGCCGCCGCCGCGTGTGTGCCGCCGTCGCCCGGTGGAGCGCCCGCAGGGGAGCGCCGAGGTGGTCGACCTGGCGCGCCGCGCCCGCGCTGCACGTGCCGAGATGCTGTCGCTGCGCGAGGCTCGCATCGACGAACTTCTTGCCGCGGCGATCCTCGGCGGGCACGGCCCCGACGATCGCGCGTACTGGGCCATCGTCTACGACCTGGAGCTTGCCCCCACGATGACCGGTCGCGGCATGCTCCTGGAGCAGCAGATCGTGCCGATCCCTCCACAGGACCTGGCCAGCGACGACGAGTTGCATGACGAGCTCTGGACCGTGATCGAAGCGCTGGCGGAAGCGGGGGTCTTCCTGCTTCACACCGATCACCTCTCCGATCGCGACCTCTACGCCCGTCTCTTCTACAAGATCCTGGACGAACCGACGCGTTGCCTGCCCCCCGATTCCGGTGCCTCCGAGTTCATTGACGTGCTGCACATGCTCGACGTGGACGCAGGCGGCTTCGGCGCACAGCTCGCCACGCGCCTGGCCTGCGAAGAGGTGCTGGCTGCGGAGATGCGCATGGATTCCCCAGAAGAGCAGGCCGCCTACCTGGATCCGCCGGGCTACCCGGGACTGCCATCGGAGGAGGATGGTGCGGACGGCCCGGATGCCGCCGGCCACGCGCGCGCGGTCCCACGCACCCCTGGCCAGCGCGGGCCCTTCAACTCCGCCCCGATGGCCGACCGTGATCGCTGGCTGCCGTACCCGCAGGGCTGAGGATGATCCGTGCGTCGATCGGCCGACGCTCGCGTGCAGGCAGCGATGGCCCTCGGCCGCACGCGTCGCGGCCGCCCGCACCTGCGTGCGGATCCGCTACCGTGTCACCATGATCACCGCACGCTGCCTCGTTGTCCTGGCGCTCTCGGCCGGCGCCCTCACCTCTGCGGCGGCGCTCACGGGGTGCGAGACCACCCCCAAGGCGGCTGCTCCCGACATCTCCGTCATCGGCAACTGGCGTGCGCCGGCGGATGGGACGCTCATCTCCTTCACGAACGCCGGTCTCTACTCAATGATCGTCAAGGACCTACCGCGCCCGGTCGTGGGATCCTTCGACTGGGAGGCGGCCACGCAGACCATCACCCTTCGCACTCGGCGTGAGTCTCCGATTTGCTCGGATGACACCGGCACCTACACCGTGACCGTTGGAACGCTGACGCTGGATGCCACCGTCGTGCGCGACACTTGCGAAGCGCGGAAGAAGATCTTCGCCCGTCCGCTGCAGCGCGTCCCCGCGTCGACCTCGACCGGCAGGGGCATGACGGGCGCCAGCATGGGCGCTGGCTCACGCTAACGCCCGCGCATCGAGAGGGAAACTCCATGCACATCCGGACCTTTGCACTCGTCGCGGCCGTCATCACCGCGCTCGCCTCCACCACGCTCACCACCACCACGCTCGCCTCTCCCGCGCGCGCCTCCCTTGCGCAGGCCGCACCGCAGGCTCCGCCCATCAAGGACGCGCCGACCGGCCAGCAGACGGCCGCCGACTGGCCGCAGACCGTCACCGGCAACGGCCGCACTTTTCAGGTCTACGAGCCGCTCTTCAGCTCGATGGCAGGGGACCAGGTCGGGCTCTCAGCCGGCATCCGGCGGATCACCGCGGGCGCACCAGCGCCTGGCACCGGCGCTGTGCCTGATCCCGCCAGCATCGGCACCGCGACGATCATGGCCCAGGCGGTGCCCGCTGACTTCGACGGCGAGCTTGAGATCAACAACTTCCAGGTGCAGTCGCTGGTCTTCGGCGACACGCCCGCCGCGCAAGCGGAGATCGACGCGCTGCAGCAGGCGATCGGCGCAAAGGCGATCTCGATCACGCGCGCGGCGCTGATGCAGGACATGCAGCTGGAAAACGCGCGCGGCAGCGGCACCCCCGACCTGGGCAGTTTCGTGCCGCGCTTCCGCGTCGAGCAGCGGCCCACGGTGCTCGTCCCGATCGACAGCGATCCGGTGTTCCGCGACCTGGGCCAGACCGGATGGCGCGCGGTGCAGAACACGCCCTTCATCCTGCTGCAGGCGCGGGACGGGTCCTTCAACGTGCGCCTGGGCGACAGCACCTGGATGAGCAGCATGAACATGTCCAGCGGATATGCGCCCGCGGCCGCGCCGCCGCCGGAGGTGATCGAGGCGCTGGGGCAGCCGCCCGCACTTCCGCGCGGCGCCCGCGTCTCCGCGCAGCGCTCAAGCTCGGCCGGGAAGGCACCCGCTGTCGCGCCGGGCGCGTCCGCCCCCGCACCGCCGGCGGGCGCCGGCGCAGCTCCCGACCGGACCGCCATCGCTTCCGCCCCCGGGGTCGCCACCGCCACTTCGCGAACTCCACCGCAGGTCCTGGTCACCACGCACCCCACCGTCCTCATCAGCATCGCGGGCGCGCCCGCGCTGCAGGAACTGATCCCCGGCGTGCAAAGCGTCACCAACACCGCGAGCGTCCTGTTGCGCACCCCCGAAGGCCCCGCGTGGTGGACGCTCGCCAGCGGTCGCTGGTTCCGCGCTGCGGATCTTGCGGGACCGTGGACCTTGGTCGCCGCCACCGACATTCCCGCCATCTTCATCAAGCTGCCCGCGGACGCCAAGCACACCGCCGCCAAGGCGAGCATCCCCGGCACGCCCGAGTCCATCGCCGCCGTCGCCGCCGCCAACGAGACGCGCACGGTCACCATCGCGCGCGCGGCCGCGCAGTGCACCGTCACCAGCAACGGCAACCCGATGTGGGGCGCCGTCGACGGCACCCTGCTGCGCGCCTGCCAGAACTGCTCGCAACCGGTCATCGAATGCGATCGCCGTCTCTACTGCTGCGACAACGCGGTCTGGTTCAGCGCCGATTCCTTCGACGGCCCGTGGGTGCTCTGCGATGCGCCCCCCGACGCGATCTACCAGATTTCCGCCTACTCCACCGTGGCCGCCGCCACCTTCGTGGAAGTGGTGGCCTCCACCCCCGATGCCGTCACCTTCGGCTACTCACCCGGCTACCTGGGCACGTATGTCTCCGACGGCGTCGTCGTCTACGGCAACGGCTACGACCAGCAAGGAATGGCGCTGCCCAACGGCGCATTCCAGCCCGTGCCGCAGACCTTTGCGATGTCCAACGCATTCGATCCCGACACGGGCACCTTCGCTCCGCCTGCCGAGGGGGACTTCGGCGGCGACCAGCCCGCGGTGCAGCCGCAGTACCTGGTGGATGGCTACATCGGCTGGGGCTGGTGCCCGGGCTGGACCACCGCGCTGGGCTGGGGCTGCGAGCACCCGGAATGGTGGGACCACTGGGGCACCTGGTGGAACAACTGGAATCCCTACTGGAACCACTGGTGGGACGATCACCACATCTGGCAGCGCGAACGGCAGGTCCAGCTGGACCAGCGCACCGCTGAGAGGCAGGAGCAGCGCGAGGAGGCCGCCGCCGCCACGCGCCAGCGGCAGATCGGCGAGGAAGAAGCCGCGTGGCGCGATCGCCAAGCAGCCGAGGCACGCGCCGCGTACGACCGCCAGGCCGCCGCGCGTGCCGAAGAGGCGCGCTTCCGCGACATGCGCAACCAGGAGCAGATCGCCCAGGACCGCGCCGCACGCGAACAGGCCGCCGCGCGCGCGCGCTCAGGCCCCACCGCACAGCCGGGCACCATGCTCTGGTGGTACGAGTACTACAACGACTACTCGCATGGCTACCTCAGCCGCGCGGGCGTCTTCCACGATCCGCGCTACGGCGCCGCAGGCCCGCCGCGGTAGCGCGCGCAGGACTGGCCGCCCTTCGCCACTCGGGCGACTCACCACCCTGTGAAACGTGCGCCTGGCCACCGCGCCCGTCGCCCGCCCGCCGCCCGCATCCCACTATGCTCCCCGCGCGATGCCCAAGTCACCTTCGCGCTTCGACCTGCTGAACAACCCGCGGCTGAACAAGGGGACGGCCTTCACCGCGGCCGAACGCGAGCGCCTGGGGCTGGTGGGCCTGCTGCCGGACGTCGAGGAGACCGCCGAGACGCAGCTGGAGCGCCTGCGCCTCCACCTGGCGCAGAAGCCAAGCGACCTGGAGAAGTACATCTACCTCTCCGAGCTGCAGGACCGCAACGAGCGGCTCTTCTACCAATTGCTGATGAGCGCCCCCGCGCAGTACATGCCGCTGGTCTACACGCCCACGGTGGGCGAGGCATGCCAGAAGTTCGGCCACATCATGCGCCGCCCGAAGGGGCTGTACATCAGCCTGCGCCGCAAGGGCCACATCCGCGAAGTGCTGCGCAACTGGCCGGTGCAGGACGTCCGCTTCATCGTCGTCACCGACGGTGAACGCATCCTTGGCTTGGGCGACCTGGGCGTCTGCGGCATGGGCATCCCGATCGGAAAGCTGGCCCTCTACACCGCATGCGCGGGGGTGCCGCCGCACTCCACGCTGCCGGTGATGCTTGACATGGGCACCAACAACGAGGGCTTCCTGGACGACCCGCTCTACCCGGGGCTGCGAGTCCGCCGGACGATGGGCGCCGAGTTCGACGAGTTCCTGGAGGAGTTCGTGGTGGCGGTGCAGGAGGTCTTCCCGCGCTGCTGCATCCAGTTCGAGGACTTCACCAACCGCACCGCGATGCCGCTCCTGGCGCGCTACCGCGAACGCGTCTGCTGCTTCAACGACGACATCCAGGGGACCGCCTCGGTGGCGGTCGCCGGGCTCTTCGGCGCGGGGCGCATCCTGAAGACGCGCCTGCGCGACCACACCTGCCTCTTCTACGGAGCGGGCAGCGCGGCGGTGGGCATCGCCGACCTCATCTGCCAGCAGATGGTGCGCGAAGGGCTGGCGCCCGCCGAGGCGCACCGCCGCTGCTGGCTGGTGAACAGCCGCGGCCTGGTCACCAGCGAGACCACCGGGCTGAGCGAGTTCCAGCTTCCCTATGCGCATCCGCACGCGCCGCTGAAGGGGCTGGCCGAGATCGTCGACGCGGTTCGCCCGACGGCGCTCATCGGCGTCAGCACCATCGCCAGGGCCTTCGACCGCCCGGTGATCGAGGCGATGGCGCGCATCAACGAACGCCCGGTGATCTTTCCCTATTCGAACCCCACCTCCAAGAGCGAGTGCACCGCGCAGGAGGCGATCGAATGGTCGCAGGGGCGGGCGATCTTCGCCTCGGGCAGCCCCTTCGCGCCGCTGCACTACAAGGACCGCCTCTTCGTGCCGGGGCAGGGGAACAACGTCTACATCTACCCCGCGATCGGCCTGGCCGTCTATGCCACCGAGGCCAGCCGCGTCACCGACGAGATGTTCCTGCGCGCCGCCGAGAGCCTGGCGGCGCAGGTGACCGACCAGGACCTGGCGGTCAACCTGATCTACCCGCCGATCGCCAACATCTTCGAGGCCAGCGTGCGCGTGGCCGAGAGCGTGGCCGAGCTGATCTTCGATCGCGGCCTGGCGCGCGTGCCGCGCCCCCGGGACATCGGCGAGTTCGTGCGCAGCAAGGTGTATTCGCCCGAGTACGCGCCCGCGGAGTGAATCGCGCGCGCAGCGCTACTCCTTCGGTCCGCGATACCCCAGCAACCGCAGGCTGTTCAGCACCACCGCCACGGTGGAGCCCTCGTGCATGATCACCGCCAGCCAGATGGGGATCTGCCCCAGGATGGCCAGCGGGATGAGCAGGAAGACCATCCCCATCGAGATCATCACGTTCTGGCGCACGATGCTGCGCGATTTGCGGCTGATCCCCACCGCGAAGGGAAGGCGCATCAGGTCATCGGACATCAGCGCCACGTCCGCGGCCTCCAGCGCGACATCGGTGCCGGACTTGCCCATGGCGATCCCCACCGTCGCGGCCGCCAGCGCGGGCGCATCGTTGACGCCATCGCCCACCATCGCCACGGCGTGGTGCGCGGCCAGCAGCTCGCGCACCGCCACGATCTTGTCCTCGGGCATCAGTTCCGAGCGCACGGTGTCCACGCCCACAAGCGCGCCCACCGCGTCGCCCACCGCGCGGTTGTCGCCGGTCAGCATCACGATCGGCCGCACGCCCAGCGCGTGCAGCGCGCCGATGGCGCGCTTGGCCTCCGGGCGCGGGCCGTCCAGGAGCCCCATCGCGCCAATGAACCGGCTCTCCTCGGCCACCAGCATCACCGTGCATGCCTGCGCCTCCAGCGCCTTGACCGCCGCGCTGGCCTCCGCGCTGGCCTGCGGCGCGTCGGTGCCGTTGAACATCCGCAGCGCGCCCACCGCCACGCGCTTGCCCGCCACGGTGCCCGTCAGCCCCTTGCCGCGCACGATCGCCGCGTCCGCCGCCTCCTGCACCGCGATGCCGCGCTCCTTGGCCGCCTCCAGGATCGCATGCGCCAGCGGATGCGTGGAGTGCTGCTCCAGCGCCGCGGCCAGCGCCAGCGCCTGCGCCTCGTCCGCGCCCGCGAACGCCACCATGTGCGCCACGGTCGGCTTGCCCACGGTCAGCGTGCCCGTCTTGTCCATCGCAAAGCAGCGGATGTCGCCAAGCGCCTCCAGGTGCGCGCCCCCCTTGATCAGCACGCCTGCACGCGCAGCGCGCGCCACGCCCGAGAGCACCGCCGCTGGCGTGCTGATCGCCAGCGCGCAGGGCGATGCGCCCACCAGCAGCGTCATCGCGCGCATGAAGGCGTCGCTCCACGCCAGCCACGCCAGCAGCGGAGGCAGCACCGCCACCACCACCGTCGCGGCGATCACCGCAGGCACATAGATGCGCGTGAAGCGCTCGGCGTACCGCTGCGTGGTGCTCTTCTGGCCCTGCGCCTCCTCCACCAGCTTGATCATCCGCGACACCGTCGAATCCGCCGCGACGCGCGTGACGCGCACCTCGATCAGGCCGTCGCCATTCAGCGTCCCGGCGAAGACATCGTCCCCCTCGCCCTTCTCGATGGGCACGCTCTCGCCCGTGATGGGGCTCTGGTCCACCGCCGAAGTGCCCGCCACCACCACGCCGTCCACGGGCAGCCGCTCGGTGGGCCGCACGCGCACGCGGTCGCCGACGGCCACTTCGGCCACGGGCACCTCCACAAACTGCTCGCCGCGCTTGACCCACGCCACCTTGGGGGTCAGGCGCCCCAGGCCGCGGATCGCCTTGCGCGCCTGCCCCATGGCGTAGTGCTCAAGCCCGTGCCCCAGCGAGAAGAGCACCAGGAGCATGGCCCCCTCGGCGTATTCGCCGATCGCGGCGGCACCCAGCGCCGCCACCACCATCAGGAAGTCGATGTCCAGGTGCCAGCGGCGAAGCGCGCGGATGCCTTCCACGCACGCCTCGTATCCGGCCACGCCATAGCTCATGAGGTAGAGCGCCGCCCATGCCCACTCAGCGCCCTCGTTGCGCTGCAGCATCCAGCCCGAAAAGAGCGCCACGGCCGCCACGGCGGGCTCGATGAGTTCGCGGTGCCTGCGCCACAAGGGGGCCTCTTCCGGTTCCTCTGCGGCTACACCTGATGAATGCACTGGGGCAGGATAACTGATTGCTGCGCTACCATTTGCGCCAGCCGAGTCCGTGATGGCGAACTGCCGCCAAAGCGCAGCGTCTCATCGGTCGATCACATCTCCCGTGCCCCGCGACGACTTCAATTTCCCGCCCCCGACCCCCAGCGACCTGGGCGATCACGAAGTGCCGCGCGACGGCGCTGCGCTGCAGGGCGCCAGCATCGCGCTGCTGGTGACCGGCGGCATCGCAGCGTTCAAGGCGCCGATGGTGGCGCGCGCGCTGCGCCGGCAGGGGGCCGAAGTCACCGCCTTTGCCAGCACCGAAGCACTGCGCTATGTCACCCGCGAGACGCTGGAGTGGAGCACGACGCGCCCGGTGGTGGTGGAACTGACCGCCAGCGCCGAGCACCTCTCCGACAGCGCGCCCTTCCATCTGTACTTGGTGGCGCCCGCCACGGCCAGCGTCATCGCCAAGGCCTCGCACGGCATTGCCGACACGCCCGTGACCGCCACGCTGGCCAGCGCCATCGGGCGCATGGAGCGGGGCTCCGCCGCGGTCCTCTTCGCGCCCACGATGCACGGCTCGATGCACACCTCGATCCTGGTGGACAACCTGCGCCGCCTGCACGAAACGGGCTGCACCATCGTCCCTCCGCGCGACGACTACGGCAAGCACAACCTGCCCGAGGAGCGCACGCTCGTCGACGCCTGCGCCCGCGCCTACGCGGCCCTGGGCACCCGCGGGACGCGTCGCACCGCCGCGGGCTCCTGACTCCACGCCTCTTTCACTCGCCAGCGCTCCACAAGCAACCATGACCCCTGTCACCACCACATCCCCGAGGACCGCCGCGCTCGCCGCCGCGATCGCCACTTCCGTTGCCGCGATCAGCGCGGCGCAGAGCCCGCCTGCCGCGCCACCGGCGCCCGCCGCGCCGCCCGCAACGACCGCCCCTGCAGCGCCCGCGTCACCCGCCGCGGCCGAAGGGCAGCCCAACCCCGACTATCGACTGGTCTCGGCGCCGCCCGCTGCGATTCCCCAGCCGCTTCCGCCACCCGGAATCTCGAAGCAAACGCGCACCCCTCCCGGCGTGGTTCCGCTGGGCGTTCCCTACCTGCCGCCCACCACCGAAATGATGGTGCTCAGCGCCCCCACTCCCACCGTCTCGCCGACCTGGGGATTGCGCGTGGCCATGGTGGACGGGCAGGTCCTGGTCACCGGTCCCGAGCGCGCGCTCGTCGGCGGAAACCACGGGCAGCTGGCCAACTGGATCCTGGACAACGGCACGTGGAAGGTCAACAAGAAGATGGCCCAGATCACCGATCTCGGCCGCAATGACCTGGTCTTCCAGAAGATCGCCACCGGGCGCGGCACGCTGGCCACGCTGCTCGAACGTCGCGATGGCAACAGCCTGGTGAAGGTGCTGGAACCGCGCGCCGGCGAGTGGGTCGAAGCCGCCGTCCTTGGCGTGACCGGCGAAATGGCGCGCCCTGGCTTCGGCGGCGCCCTGGCGACCGATGGAACCAATGTCATCGTCTCTTCGGTCGACCTGCGCATCGGGCCCGAGAAGGGGGAGCGCTCCAAGGACCCCGAACTCTTCGTCTTCTCGCGGACGCCTGGCACCTGGAACCTGGATGGCTTCCTGAAGTCGCCGCAGCCCGACCCCGCGCGCCCGCGCGAGGCGATGTGGTTCGGCACATCGCTCGCGGTGGATGTTGGCACGATGGCGGTGGGCACCCCCGCGACCATCCTGCCGCGCCCTTCGGAACCGACGCCCATTTCGGGCCAGGCATGCGTCTGGATCCTGCGCAAGGCGGGACAGAACTGGCTGCCCGAGGCCGAGATCAAGGGCATCGATGTCACTCCGTGGCCGACCTTCGGAATCCAGGTGGCGCTGGAAGGGGACTTGCTGGCCGTCCGCGCCGTCGACCCAGAGAATCCCACCGCGCCGGGCAGGGTGTGGCTCTACAAGCGCACGGGCACCGAATGGAAGCTGCAGTCCGAGCTTCTGCCCATTGATGCCTGCCTGGCGGGCCGCGGCTACGGCTCCAAGATCGTCATCTCGAAGGGGCGCGTGATCCTGGGCGACACCACCGCCAAGGGGCTGGATGAGCAGATGGGCCCGACCCCGGGCATGGTCTTCGTCTTCGAGCAGAAGGGCGACAAGTGGATGAACACCAAGCGGCTGATGCCCAGCGCGCCGCTCGCCCCGTCGATGTTCGGTTCGGACATCGCGGCGGAGTGGCCCTGGGTGGTCGTCGACCGCCCGCGCAACGAGACGCTGAACCTGGAGCCAGGCGGCGCCTATCTCTTCAAGTTGGATTGAGCCGCGCGCCGCCGCGCTTCGGCAGCCAGCCGCTCACGCCGTGTTGCCGCGACCCCAGTAGCGCACCACGAAGGCGCCCGCGGTGATCCCGCAGAGCAGCGACATCGCCACGGCCCACTTGTCCCACGGCACGGGCTGGTGCCAGGCGCTCAGCTTCACCCACGGGTTCCAGCCCACGGCCAGCGCCGCGAAGATGGCCGCCCACAGGGCGTTCCCGGCTTTCACGCTGACCAGCGCCGCAAAGATGAAGACCCCGAAGAGGGCTGCCTGCGCCCAGACCAGGAAGGCGGCGTCGTTGATGATCCCCGCGCCCCGCAGGAGCAGGTAGACGGCGGCGACCAGAACAGCGAGCAGAGCGGCCTTGGGCATTGGGGCTCTTTCGGCACGGACGCGCATCCATCCTTACACTTCCGTGCCGCGCCCGCCCCCGACGGGCCATACCGTCCCGATAACTGCCCTGGCGGCGCCCGCCGCGCCTTCCATCGCAGGGAGATGCCATGCCCCCCAGCACGGTGAAGATCGCGCTTCTGCAGCACGCCAGCCCACCTGGCGAGTCGAAGGACTCCATCCTCGGTCGCGTCCAGGCGATGGCGCGCGATGCCAAGGCGAAGGGCGCGCAGATCATCGCGACGCAGGAGCTGTTCGTGGGCTCCTACTTCTGCCAGGTGGAGGAGAGCGCGCGCTTGGACCTGGCCGAGGCGGTGCCCGGCGGTCCCACCTGCAGTTTCATGCAGCGGCTCGCCAAGGAGCTGGACGTCGAGATCACCGCCAGCCTCTTCGAGCGGCGCCAGCCCGGCATTTACCACAACACCAGCGTCTACATCGGGCGCGGCGGCGAGGTGCTGGGGCGCTACCGCAAGATGCACATCCCCGACGATCCGCGCTTCTACGAGAAGTACTACTTCACCCCCGGCGACCTGGACTGGCAGGTGGTGCGCGGGCAGCACGCGGCATGCGGCATGCTGGTCTGTTGGGACCAGTGGTATCCCGAGGCCGCGCGGCTGACCGCACTGAAGGGCGCGCAGGTCATCTTTTATCCCACCGCCATTGGCTGGTACCACGGCGAGACGCCGCAGGACGCCCGGCAGCAGCGCGACGCGTGGATGACCATGCACCGCGCGCACGCCATCGCCAACGGTTGCTTCGTGGTGGCGATCAACCGCGTGGGCACCGAGGATGACCTGAAATTCTGGGGGACCAGCTTCGTTTGCGACCCCGGGGGGGAGGTCATCGCCGAGGCGTCGACCGACAAGGAAGAGGTGCTGGTGGTGGAGTGCGATCTGGCGCGCATCGAGGAGCTGCGCCGCGGCTGGCCCTTCCTGCGCGACCGGCGCATCGATGCCTACGGTGGACTGACCAAGCGCTTCAACGACTGACGCGGCCGTTGCGCCGCGCGCGCAAGGCCTGCAGCGCGCAGGACCGCCGCGCAGCGGATCGCCGCCGCGCCCGTGGATCTCCTCCGCACCGCGTCTCTCCGCCGCGCCCCGACCCTTCAGCTCAGGACTCCCCATGACCACTTCCCCGACACCGCCCGCCCTTCTCATGCATGGCTCCGCAGCAGCGCAGGGGTACACGATGCCCGCTGAATGGGAGCCGCAATCGTGCGTCTGGCTGGTGCGCCCGCACAACCCCGAGACGTGGCCCAACTGCCTGCCGGCGGCGCAGGCCGAATGGGACGCGTGGCGCGCGAAGCTGGCCGCCGTGGTCGAGGTGCGCGAGTGCGGCGAGCTGGGCATCCCCACCAACGACAGCTGGATCCGCGACTTCGGCCCCATCTTCGTGCGGCGCCAGGGGGTGCTGGCCGCGCACTCCTTCCGCTTCAACGGCTGGGGGGACAAGTACGAGCCGCGCACCCTGGACGATGCCGTCCCCGCGCGCATCGCCGAGCGGTGGCGCACCCCGATGTGGCAGCATGACTTCGTGCTGGAAGGCGGCTCGATCGACGTCAACGGCGCGGGCACCGTGCTGACCACGATGCAGTGCCTGGAGAACGACAACCGCAATCCCGCCGCGCAGCATGGCGAGATCGAGCGCGTCCTGCGCGACGCCCTGGGCGTCACCAACATCGTGTGGCTGCCGGGGGGCATCAAGGGGGACGACACCGACGGGCACATCGACGACATCGCCCGCTTCGTGGCCCCCGGGCGCATCGTGGCGCTGCGCGCCCCGGGCGGGCACCCCGATCACGCGGTGCTTGAGGAGAACTGGAACGCGCTGCGCCAGGCCCGGGACGAGCGCGGCCAGCGGATCGAGGTGATCCCGCTGCCGGTGCCCGAACCCCTGCATTACGACTACCCCGCCGACCGATTCGGCCCGGGCGGGCGCAGCATGGTCCCCGCCAGCCACGCCAACTTCCTGATCTGCAACGGCACCGTCTTCGTGCCGGTCTTCAAGCAGGGCAGCGACGATGCCGCCTGCCGGGTCCTGGAGGAGGCGATGCCCGGCTTCCGGATCGAGCCGGTGCTGGCCCGGGCGCTGGTAGTGGGGCTTGGCAGCCTGCACTGCCTGAGCTGCCACCAGCCGGTGGGCTGATCGCCGCGCACTCCGTACACTTGCCGGTGGCATGGACGCGCCAGACAAGAGAGCCCAGGAACTGGCAGAGGCCTGCCGGCTGATGCCTTCGGCCGAGCGGCGCATATGGCTGGACGCGCAGAAGTTGGATCCGCAGCTGCGCAGCGCCGTCGAGGCCCACTTCGAGACCACGCCGATCGAGATCGAGAAGACCGCGATCTGGGCGCGCACCATCGCCGCCGACGATGCGCTGGGCGCCGCCCCCGCGGGCCCGCGCCCCGACGTGACGCTGGTGCGCGAGGCCGCGTCGCTCTCGATGATCGGCGGGCGCGTCACCGCCGCTGGTGGCATCGCCACCGGCGCGGCGCGCGGGGACGCCACCACCAAGGAGCCGACCGCACCGGGCGTCGACCCCATGGTGGGCAAGACGTTCGCGGGCGTCGAGATCGAGCGGATCATCGGATCGGGCGGCATGGGGCGCGTCTACCTGGGGCTGGACACCACGTTGCGCACCCGCGTGGCGCTGAAGGTGCTGCTGCGCACGCAGCGCGACGAGTCGGTGCGCAAGCGCTTCGACCGCGAGGCGCGCCTGCTGGAGAAGCTGCGCCACCCCGCCATCGCGGCGGTGCTGCGGACGGGCGTCGAGTCCGACGGCGAGATCGACACGCCGTACATCGTGATGGAATACGTCTCCGGGGTGCAGAACGTCAGCGACTTCGTCTTCCGCGAGCGGCTGGGGACGCGCGAGACGGTCGAGCTCTTCCTGCAAGTGTGCGATGGCGTCGGCTTCGCGCACCACGAGGGGTACATCCACCGTGACCTGAAGCCGCCGAACATCCTGGTGGACCGCCACGGCCGCGTGAAGGTGATCGATTTCGGCGTGGCGCGCGCCGCGTCGCTGGATGTCTCGGCGGTGACGGTGCGCACGCAGACGGGCCAGATCGTGGGCACGATGCAGTACATGAGCCCCGAGCAGTTCATCGCGGACCCGCGGCAGATCGACAAGCGCTCGGACGTCTACGCGCTGGGTGCGGTGCTCTTCGAGCTGCTGACCGGCGTGCAGCCGCACGACATCCGCGGCATGCCCGTGCACGAGGCCGCGCGCACCGTCTGCGAGCGCGACGCGCCGGACATCCGCACCTGCAACCCGCGCATCGACGACAAGCTTGCCGCCATCGTGCAGTCGACGCTGGCGCGCGAGAAGGCGAAACGCCCCGAGGACGCCATCGTGCTGGGGACGCGGTTGCGCGGCTGGATGCGCCAGGCCGCCGAGATTCCCGATCGCACGATCCACGCCGCGCATCCGGACCGCGAGTTCGCGGCGCAGACGGGCGTCGAGTCGCCCAAGACCGCCATCATCATGGGCGTGGGCGGCGGCGGCGGCGGGGTCCACGCCAAGACGCCCACCCCCGCGGGGCGCGTGAACACCGGTCGCATCGGCCAGCGTTCAGGAACCACGGCGGGCGGATGGGCACTCATCGTCCTCGTGACGCTGCTGGTCGTGGGCGGCCTCCTGGTCGCCTTCGATGTCATCTCGGTGAAGCAGGTGGTGGCGATGGTGCGCAACGGGATCGCATCGGCCACCGGATCGGGTGGCGATGCGGCGCCGGAGGGCGGTGCGGGCGCGGGCGATGGCGCGAAATCAGGCGCGGGCGCAGGCGGAAGCGCGAAGTCGGGCGGCGGCGCAACCGGTGGTGCTGGCAAGGCAGCGGCGGCCGCGGGCAGCGCGGCGGGCGCGCGCAAGTCACCGCCTGCCAACAGCGCCACGGCCAAGGTCAGCGAAGTGCGCGTGCTGAGCGCCCCTGCGGGCGCCGAGGTGACGTTGGCGGGCCAGAAGTACGGGCGCACCCCCGCGCTGGTGCCGCTCCCCGATGGACCGCAGGTGCGCGTGGACTTCGACCTGACGATGCCCGGCTACAAGCCTGCGCGCATCTTCTGGAAGGCGGGCACTCCCCCGATCGTCGCCGCGAACCTGGAGCCACTTGGCGAAGTCAGCCTGCTGCCGCGCATCTTCACCCTGGAGGTGGGCCCGATGCCCGCCGGTGCGGTGCTGCGCTTGGTCGCCCCCGACCGCCGCGACCTGGGCGCGGGCACCTGGTGCGCCGAGGTGCCCTTCCACAGGGAAGCGGGCGGATGGGCGCCGCGCACCATCGAACTGCAGGCCGTCAGCGCCACCGGCGCGCCGCTGGAGATCGAGATGGGCATGCAGAAGGCGCAGGGCAGCATCCGCTATGAAGTGCGCCCCGCCGACGCGGCCACGCACATCCGCGTGCGCGTGCGGTAGCGCGATTCCTGCGGCACGCGGCGCCGCCGGTCAGCTCCACGAACTGAGCAGGAGCCCAAGGTCGGCACCGTCGACGTGTCCATCGGCGTTCAGGTCCGCGGCCCCGCCGGATTGATTCCAGGCCGCCAGCAGCAGGCCCAGGTCCGCGCCATTCACCAAGCCGTCGTGATTCAGGTCCGCGGGCACGTCCTTGACGATCAGGGTGGGGTCCCACCAGTTCCCGCTCAGCACCACCAGGCACAGCAGCGTGACGGAGTCCTCGTAGTAGTCCTCGTGGCGCGTGGCCACCGCGTCGTACAGCGCGTTCAGCCATGCCTGTTGCGCCGGGCGGGTCATGGCCGCCACTGCGAAGGGTGCGGCGACGATGCTGGTGAAGTAGTTGGAGCCGCTGACGGGGGCTCCGGCCAGCGTGTACCCCGCGCGCAGGTTGTTCGGGACGCCGCCCGTGCTTGCAAGGACCCAATCCGCCATCTTGCGGGACTGCGCCATGGAGACGGCGTCGTTGTTCACCAGCGCGTCGGTGGCCAGTCGCCACGGATCGCGAAAGGCGTTGTAGTAGTAGCGACCGTCGTTGGCGCCCTCCAGGAAGTTGGCAGGAGCGGGCTTGGGAGTGTTGTCGGTGGCGCTGGTGCGGACGATGAAGTCCGGAAGCAGGCCGGTTGCGGCGCTGTAGTTGGCCTGAAGGCTGCTCACGACGGCCTGCGTGCTGGTCACCACTTGCGCCCACGCGGGGCTGCCGGTGGCGCGCGCGTAGGCGCGGAATTGCGCCGTGGTGAAGTCGCTGGAGCGCGGCGTCCACTGGTTGTACGTGCCCCCGTTGGCGGTCGCCCAGTCGCCCAGCATCGGCAGCCGGCTCTGCGGCCCGATCGTGGAGGCCATGATCCCGGCCGCGAGCGTGTCGAACTCTGCGCGATAGTTGATGGCTCCCGGGGCGGTCGAACTGCCCCATTGGCGGTCCGCCAGCAGCAGCGCATAGGCCATGTCGTTGTCGCCGTCGAAGGCGCTGTCCGCCCCGCCCCCGCCGTTGGGCACTTCCCACGCCATCAATCGGCTGTCGATGTTGCTCGGGTTCGCGCGCACGAAGCGCCAGAGGCCGTCGAAGAGCGCCTGGGCGTTCGGGTCGTGGCCCGCCATCAGGGCCACCGCGATCATTCCATAGCCCATCCCCTCGCTGACGGTCCGCCCGGGATTGCCGCTGCCGAAGGTGATGCGGTACTTGGCGTCCCCGGCGGGCGTGGTGCCGGCGCTGACCAGGTAGCGCCCCTTCCACAGGTCGTAGGCAAGTGCGGTGTCCGCATCAAGTTGCGCCTGGGTGCGGTGGCTCGGCTTCGCCGTCCCTGGCGCGTAGGCGGTGTGATGCGGAAAGGGAACCTGCGGCGGATCGCCCCAGGTGGACGAAGCGATCACGCCCCCCATCAACGCGATCAGCAAGTTGCAGCGCTTCATGTGCACAACCATGATCGCGATCGAAGGACGGGCAATCGAAAACAGCTTGGAACGCGCTGAAATTCATCGACCGGCGAGATCGCGCGCCATGGGTTCGCGGCCTGCGCTGGCGACGAGCGAGACGCGAAGGGATTGACCCCAGCGTGCAAGCGGGGATGCCGGCCATCCTCTAGTGCTTCCGCATCGCCGCCGACATGTTGAAGATGGGCATGAGCATCGCAGAGGCGATGCCGCCGACCACCAGGCCCATGCCGACGATCATGATCGGCTCGATCATGCTGGTGGTGCTCTTCACGGCGATGTCCAGCTCGTCCTCGGCGGCGGCGGCGGCGTGCTCCAGCACTTCGGGCAGCCGGCCGGACTTCTCGCCGCTGGCAATCATGGCCACCACGTTGCGCGGCACGAAGAGGAACTCGCGGAAGGTGGGGGCGATCTCCTGACCGCGGCTGATGCGCTCCTCCAGCAGCTCCCACATCAGGTTGTAGTGGACGTTGCCGGTGACCTCTTTGCAGATTCGCACGACGTCGATCAGCGAGACGCCCGCCGCCAGCAGCGTCGCCATGGTGCTGCTGAAGCGGAAGAGGTACAGCGATCGGTACATGTTGCCCAGGATGGGCGTGCGCAGCTTGATCAGGTCCGCGGTGCGCTGGCCCGTGGGGGAGCGGAAGTAGAAGATGGCGCCCGTCACGGTGGCCACCAGAACGGGGCCGTAGATCCAGTACCCCGTGCGCAGGAAGTCGCTGAGCCAGATGAGGATCTTGGTGGGGGTGGGCAGCTTGTCCCCCTGCGCCTTGAAGAGCGGCCCGAACTTGGGCAGCACGAAGACCATGATCACCGTGACCGCGATGATGGCCACCACCAGCATGATCGCCGGGTACATCATCGCGCCCTTGATCTGCTTCGAGGTGCGCCGCGCCTTTGCCAGGTCCTTGGCGACGCGCGCCAGCATCTCGTCCAGCTTGCCCGACGCCTCGGCTGCCTTCATCAGCGAGATGAGCAGCGTCGGGAAGGTGCGCGGGTAGCGCGCCAGCACCAGGCTGAAGTCCTCGCCTTCGCAGACGTCCTGCGTGATCAGCTGGATGAACTGCCCGACGTCCTTCTTGGAGGCCTGCTCGGCGAAGGTGGTCAGCGCCTCGGCCAGGGGCACGCCGGTGCGCAGCATGATCGAGAGCTGCTGGCAGAAGGCCACCACGTCGTCCTTGCCCATGGCTCGCGAGAGCTGCTCGCGCAGCCGCTGCGGATCGTCCTCCTGCCCGATGTCGGCCTCGATGTCCCCCAGCTCGATGCTCAGGATCGCCATGCCCTGGCGGCGCAGCTCGCGCACCGCGCTGGGGTGGTCCGTGGCCTCCAGCACGCCGCGAATCACCTCGCCGCCGTCGGCGCGGCGGGCGCGGTAGTTGAACTTGCGGAGTCCCTCTTCGTTGGTTGGTTCAGCGACGGCAGGCACCGTACACCTCCTCTACGCTCGTCAGGCCGTCCAGCACCTTGATCACGCCGTCATCCCAGAGGGTCTTGAAGCCGCTGGCGCGCAGCACCTCGCGGATCTTGGCGGGCTCCGCATTGGCGCAGATGGCGTCGACCAGCTTCTCGTCGGGCACCATGAGCTCGTACAGGCCCACGCGGCCGGACATCCCGGTGTCGTGGCACTTGCGGCAGCCCTTGCCGCGCCAGAGCGTCTTGCACCGGTCGGCGTACTCACCCAGGCTCTTGATCTGTTGTGCATCGGGCTGGATCTCCTCCTTGCACTGGCTGCAGATGCGGCGGACCAGCCGCTGCGCAAGCACGCCCTTCAGCGAGGCGGCGACCAGGAAGGGCTCGGTGCCCAGGTTCTGCAGTCGGGTGATCGAGCTCGGCGCGTCGTTGGTGTGCAGCGTGCTGAGCACCAGGTGGCCGGTGAGCGCGGCCTGGACGGCGATCTGCGAGGTCTCGCCGTCGCGGATCTCGCCCACCATGATGATGTCGGGGTCCTGGCGGAGCAGGGCGCGCAGCGCGCCCGCGAAGGTGAAGCCCGCCTTGGGGTTGATCTGCGCCTGGTGGACGCCCTCCAGGTTTGCCTCGACGGGGTCCTCGACGGTGGAGACGTTGTACGCCACGGTGT
Source organism: Phycisphaerales bacterium (assembly GCA_044230125.1). Classification (GTDB taxonomy): domain Bacteria; phylum Planctomycetota; class Phycisphaerae; order Phycisphaerales; family SM1A02; genus UBA966. The sequence goes on along the minus strand of JBGARR010000007.1, from coordinate 18,407 downwards.
CGAAGGTGCCCAGCGCCGAGTAGAGCGTGGTGGATTTTCCCGAGCCGGTGGGGCCGGTGACCAGCACGATCCCGTAGGGCTCGTTGATCACCGCCTGGAAGCTGGCGAGCATTTCCGGGGCGAAGCCCAGCCGCTCCAGCCCCAGCTTCGAGGTGCTGACGTCGATCACACGCATGACGATCTTCTCGCCGAACTTGCCCGGCAGGCTGCTGACGCGCAGGTCGATGGGCTTGCCCTTCACCTTCACCGAGATCTCGCCATCCTGGGGCACGCGCCGCTCGGAGATGTCCATGTGCCCCATGATCTTGATGCGGCTGGAGATCGCCGCGTGCATGCGGTAGGGGGGCGACATCTTGTGGAAGAGGACGCCGTCGATGCGGAAGCGCACGCGCAGCTTGTTGTCGTCGGGCTCGATGTGGATGTCGCTGGCCCCCTCGGCGGCGGCGGAGCAGATCAGGAAGTTCACCAGCTTGACCACGGGGCCCACCTCGTCCGTGGCGTCGAAGCCCACCATCTCCTCGACCTGCTTCTCCTGCAGGTTGAAGTCGTCGGCGGCGCCCCCCTCGAAGAGGTCGGCGACCAGCTCCTCCGCCTGCTTCACCGCGCTGTCATCCACGCGGTTGGGATCGCTCAGCAGCGCCTCGATCTTCTCCTCGGGGGTGGCCACGAAGCGCACCTTGAAGCCGGTCTCGCGCGCGATCAGGTCCTCGACGAAGTAGTTCTGCGGATCGGCGGTGGCGATCACCAGCTCGGTGCCCGCCAGGTACAGCGGGCAGACGCGGTGCTCCTTGCGGATCGACTCGGGGACCAGCGCCATGGCGCCCGCCTCGAAGACGGTGGAGGGTTCCTCGACGAACTCGACGCCGCGGCTGCGCGCGACGGCGCGCAGCAGCACGGTGCCGTCCACCAGCCCCATCTGGGTGAGCACCTCGCCAAGCAGCTGCCGCTGGCCGCTGCGGGACTGCAGCGCAAGCGCCTGCTTCAGCTGATCCTGGGTCAGGATCCCCTCCTCGATGAGCACCTGGCCCAGCGGTGGAAGGGTTGCCAAGTCGACATTGCTCGTGCGTGCGGTGGACATGTGCTCTCCTGGCGGGGCGGGCTCAGGCCGCGCCCTTGCGAAACCCGATCACTTCTTTGGGCCGGATCCCGAGGGACCGCCGGCGCCCTTCTTCTTCGAGTACGAGGCGTACCCAAGCTCGGCGCGCCGGCCGTTCTCGCGCAGCACGACGCGGCGCTCCTGGATCTCCTCGATGACATAGACCTTGCCGTCCTGGTCCTGCACCTCGTCGCCCACGCCAAGCGTGTCGTCGTTGATGACCGCGAACTCGCCCGCGATGATCCCCTTCAGGTGCAGTCCCTTGGGCGGCGGCTGCGGCGCCGAGTTCAACTCGGCGCTGCCCCCGGCACCGGCCTTCGATTCCGAGTAGAGGAAGAAGGGATGGAAGGGGTCGCGCGCGGGGCGCGTCTGCAGCTCCAGGTGAATCACCTGGTGCGTGGCCGTGGCAGCGGGCGACTGCCCCGGTGCTGGTGCGCTTTCGGGTGCCGCTTCCTCGGCGGGATCCGCGGCGGTGGCGGCGGGCTGCTCCGCGCCGGCCTTCCGCGGCTTCAGCATCGCCTTGGCGGTGAGGCCGCCGACGGCCACCACGGTGATGATCAACAGCACCGTGAACTGCTTCGGCTTCACGCCCAGGCGCGAGCAAAGCGAGTTCCACTTGCGGGAGAAGGGGCTGGATTTCTGCTTCGCCATCCATCAGCTCCTAGCGGCCCGCTCCGGGCTTCGCGGTTTCGTTCGGTGCGGCCGGCTCGGGCGCCTTCGCCTCGTAGGCGCCGGTGCCCCCGTTTGCGGCGGGCGCCGGGACGCCCGGCCTGGCAGCGCTTGCTGCGGGGGCGCCGGTGGGGGCCTCCTTGCGGTCGGCCTTCGCATCGGGGCGCGCAGCGGCCGCGTCGAACCACTCGTCGAAGACGATGATGGCGTGAACGGTCGGATTGCCCTGCAGCGCCTGCTCCGGCGCCAGGGTGGTGGCGTAGATGTCAAGCGACTTCACCGTCACCAGCTGGTCGATCGAGTCCGCCGAGTCGATGACGCTGAAGATCGACTCGAAGGAGGCGGTCATCTCGACGGTCACCTCGCGGTGCGCGACCCGCAGCTCGGTCCCCAGGTCCTCGGCGGGCAGGATCTGGCCGGTTCGGATCGACTGGTCCCGCACCCCGCCCTTGTCGTTCGGCCTGGTGATGACATTCGGAAGCCGGTCGTGGTCGATGCCGGCGCACAGGGGGCGGCAGCGAACGCTGCGCAGGTCGCGCAGCTGGCTGATGCTGGCCTCCAGCCGCTCCAGGTTGCTCTTGCGAGCGATGTTCTCGTTCGTGACCGCCTGCAGCAGCTGCGCCTCGTCGCGCAGCGAACCGGCGCGCATGTAGTTGGGGACCACGAAGAGCCCGGTGATCAGCGCGGCGACGAGCGCGGGGACGACGCCCCACAGCAGGAAGTCGCGGTCGATGCGCTGGATGATGGCCGCAAGGCCGGCGGGGAGCTGCTTCACTTGGTGGGTTCCTTTTGCGGCGCGCTCTCAGCAGCCTTGGGGACTTCGGTGGTGGCGGCCGTCTCCGGCTCAGCCACGGGAGGCGTCGCGGCGGCGGGCGCGTGCTGTTCGTACTTGACGCCCAGCGGCACGCGGCAGGTGATGGAGAACTCCTGGATCTTGGCCCCCGGGACCTCCGTCGACTTGCACTCGGCCACGGTCACGCTGTCGAAGGGGGCGGTGCCCGCCAGCTTGCGCTCGAACTCGTACAGGTCGGCGGTGTTCGCGGCGAAGCCCTGGATGGTCAACTGCAGCCAGCGCGCGGGATGTTTCGCGGGCTTGGCCGCTGCCGCGGGGGCCGCTTTGGCGCCCTTGGCAGGCTTGGCCGCCGCGGGCTTCTCGTCCCGGACCACCTTCTCGTGCTCCAGCTCCACCTTCAGCTTGCCCAGGCTGGTGCGCTCGGGCAGCAAGTTGGTGATCGTCGCCACCAGGTCGCTGGTCTCGAAGGGGAGCGCGATGCGCTCGTACGCGTTCAGGAACCGGGTCAGCTGCTGTTGCTCGGCGGCGAGCTTGTTGATGACATCGTCCACCTTGGTGGAGTTGGTGGTGATCTGCAGGCTGACGGCGCGCTCGGCGTCCGCCTGCCGGTAGCGGTTCCAGCTGTGCGCTGCGGCTCCGACGACCATGCTGCAGAGCAGCGCGATGAGCAGCATGCTGCGCCGCCGGGCGGTCAGCATCATGCCGCTCTTGCGCAGGTCGCCCGGCAGGAAGTCGACGAGGAACTCGTTCACGCCGCCGCCTCCGACTTCTCGGTCGCGGCGGGGGGCTTCGGCATCGCGGCGCGCTCGGGGTCAATGGACACCAGGCCGGTCTTCGGCTGCGTCGCCACGAAGGCGCGCGTGACCACGGTGGGGGGGTCGCGGCGCGCGCCGCTCACGCTGAGGGGCAGCGACTCCCTGGGGGCGCGCTTTGCCTCGTTCGCGGCGCGCTCGGCGCGCGAGGTGTCGCGCACCGGGGGCAGCTCGGAGCAGGCGGCGCCGATGGTCGCGATCCAGCTGTTGCCGTGGATGCAGGGCCTGGGGTCGCGCACCAGGCGGATGGGGACCGCCAGCGCGGACTGGACACCGCAGACGCTCTCGACGGTGGCTGCCGCCTGGGGGTCGCAGGCTCCGGGCCCGGTCAGCACGATCTCGCGCGGCCACCAGCCGCCACTGGAGCGCTCCACGTGGCGCAGGCAGCGCAGCGCCTCCTCGGCCAGCGAGCACCAGCGCCAGGCGGTGCCCCCCTCGCCGTCGGAATCGCCCACTTCCACCGGCGCTTCGTCCACCGATGCGCGCGGCGCGCCGTTGGCGGTGGCGCGCGTCCGGTCCGCGGTCTTGTTGGTCGAGGCCCAGTCACCCAGGATCGCGCGGAAGAAGCAGATGGCCCCCTCGCGCACCAGCACCAGCGAGGCGACCCGATCCTCCAGGTGGATCATCGCGAAGTCCTTCGCATCGGCCGGGTCAAGGCACTCGGACATGCGCTGGCGCGCAACGCCACGGAGTGCGGCCAGCGCCGCATGCTCCAGGTGGATCGCCACCGTGGCAGGCGAATTGATGATCCCCGTCGCGGTCTCGACGATCTCGCGCGGCAGGGCGACGATCAGCACGTCCGACTGCCCGCCCACGGTCCCGCCCAGCCGCAGGTGGCCGATGATCGTCTGCGTGCGGTCGATGCCGAAGCGGTCCTGCGCCTCGAAGCCGATGCTCTCGCGCAGCTCTTCGTCCGGCATTGCGGGCAGCCGCGCGATGTCTGTCTGGAAGCACTCCGCCGGGACGATGACGCTGATGCGGTCGCCGGCGAAGTCCAGCCCCGCCAGGACCTCCTGGACGCGGGGCGCGTGCGCCTTGTCCCGCTTGGCGGCCTCGCACTGGCCAAGGAGCCAGCCGGGGATCTCCGCCGCGGCGTCGCACTGGTACGCATCGTTGCCCTTGGCAACGGAGAGCTGCAGGAGGCGCAGGCTGCGTCGGCTGAACTCGGCGGCGATGGGCGCCGATGCGCGCGCGCGGCCGACCAGCCCCTTGCCCTTGGATCGCTTCAGGTCAAATCCGAACATGTGTGCCTCCTGCCTGCAAAACGAGACGCCGGCACTTCTGCCTGCGTCTCTTCGGTTTTCGCCGCGGAACGGCGCCTGGCCGCTGGCCAGACGCCGCTCCGTGTTCATGGACCCGCACCGCCAGAGCGAGCGTGGCTCAGGTCGCCGATCACGGCTCGGGCGAGAACTTGCGCGTGGAACCGCTCCAGACCCAGCCCTTGGTGGCGTCGGCCTGGTTGGTCAGGTCCGCGTCGGCGCAGTAGCCGGCGGTGACCAGCGGGGCAAGGTCGGTCGTCGTGTAGACGCCGCCATCGGTCAGCGCGATCGCGGTGGCGCCACCGGGAAGGAACTGGTTGAAGCGCGTCACCATGGTGGTGATCTGGCCGGCGCGGGCCTGCGCGGATTCCTGGTTCGCATCATCAAGGGCGCCCGTCACGCCGGGAACGACCAGCGCGGCGAGCACGCCGAGGATGACGACGACGATCAGGATTTCAATGAGCGTAAAGCCCTTGCCCAGCTTCTTGGTCTTCTTCGTGGTGTTGTTCGTGTTACTCATGGCAGATCCTTCTTGCTTGTTCGAGCTGTTGTGAGGACCGTGACTTGCGGTCGCTCGCTCCACCGTGGCGGCCGGGCAACAAAGCCTGACTCCACCCCGACACCTTCGGAAACAGCACGCTGGTCCTGCAACCAATTCGCGCGAAAAACCTGATTCGGCCAGACCGCATAAGTCGACTTCCGCGACCGCCCGACTTGTGCCCCTGGCGTTCCGATCCCATCTTCATGGCCGGAGGATCTCGGATGGACGGACGGAGCGAAACCATCAATGCGGCGCGCACGCGGGCGCACAGCATGCGCAGCCCGCGCATCCTGCGCGGCTTCCCTGCGCGCACGCGTGCCTTCACGCTGCTCGAGGCGCTCATCGCGACGGTTATCGTCGCGATGGTCGCCAGCGCCGCCGCCATGTCGGTGGCCGTGGGGATCGCGGTCCAGGAACAGAATCGCCTCTCGGTCATTGCCATGCACGCCGCCGAGCTGCAGATGTCCACTGTGATGGAGACCGATTACGACTCGTTGGGCGGCCTGGCCGGCGAAGAGCCCCTTGGCCAGCTGCTGGCACCGGCGCGCCCGGGCTCCACGGTGCGTCCGCTACTTCCCTCCGGATTCTCGGAGCTCTCGCGCACCACCACGGTCGCCGCCCAGAACCGCACCTTCAGCCAGTACAACAGCTACGTCGTCACGGGGAAGCTGATCACCGTCACCGTCTTCGGACCTGACGGGACGCAGCTGGCGCAGCTGGTCCGCTATCGCGGCAAGGAGCCCACGTCATGAGCCGCGATGCCGTGAACCACCCGACCCGTGGCCGACGCCGCGGCAGGAGCGCCTTCACCCTGGTGGAGATGCTCGTGGCCATCGTGGTCACCACGATCATCGCCGGCGCGGTCATCGGCACCATCAGCGCAATGCAGGTCGGCCTGAACGACCAGGACGAGGCGGCGCAGGAGACCGCGCGAGTCGCACGCGCCCAGGCGCGCCTGGCCGACCACCTGTACCGCGCGCGCATGATCCTCTCCCAGAGCGAGACGGTGATCTGCCTCTGGCTGCCCTCCGAGGCCTTCGACGGGACCAGCGCCAGCGCCACCAATTACGACATCATCAACGCCGACGAGCTGCGCTGGTACGTGGTGGACCGCGACGCACGCACGGTCAGCGTGCAGCGCCTCTCGGACACCACGGTGCGCACCGCCTACGCGCTCACTTCCGACTGGAACGCGCTGCGGACGACCTTTGCGGCATCGGGCGCGCTCCGCACCTCGGTGGTGCTGGAGGGGGTGCTCGAAGGGGCGTTCCGCTACACCAGCTTCGACCCTTGCGTGCACCGCCGCGCGGTGCTCGATGTCCAGCTGGACGACGACCACGGAGGCCTTCATTTCGAGCTGGGCGGCATCCTTGACGCCCTGCAGAAGCACACCAGCTGTCCCTGAGGTGTCCCATGAAACAGTGCAATCCCCGCCATTCGCAGCCTCCTGAGCATCGCGCGCACCTGCGCGCCGAGGGCACGCCGCCCCAGGCGGGGCGGCGGACGGCGCGTGCCTCCCGCCGCGGCGCGGCGCTGATGCTGGCCATCTTCGCCACGATGGTGGTGGGCACCACCACGCTCGCCTATGTCGCCAGCCGCGACACCAGCGTCGCCATCGCCCGCAACGCACAGGTGGCCGCCGACGCGCGGACCATCGCGGCGGCGGCGATGGACCTTGCCAAGAACATCCTGCGCTCCAGCGACAGCTCCTGGCGGACCAACCAGTCCAACGGCGTGCTGCTGAGCAACTACAGCATCGACGGCGGAACCGTCAGCGTCAACCTGGTCGACATCGTCAAGCGCACCGCCAACCCCTCGGGGAACATCTTCCCTGACGCCACGACCACCCAGGTCGAGGTGACGGTGACCAGCCACCGCGGCACCTCCACCTGGACCAGCGTCGCGCACATGAGCATCCCCACGGTGGTGAACGGGCAGTACGCCATCTTCGCCAACCGGGTGCTCCTGGTCGATGGTTCCAACAACTTCATCGGCCGCTGGGAGAACGCCCCGATGACAAGCCAGAACCTTCGGGTGAACATGGGCACCATGGCCACCACCTCGGTGCTGAACAACGGCTCTCCCGAGCTGGGAAGCGGCGTCTTCCTGCAGGGGGGCAGCCACTTCGAGTCCACGGTGGCGGGCTCCAACCCCGCGGTCCCCGATTCCACCAAGTCCACCTGGGTGTACTACCCGAACAGCGCCAGTGCGGACGTCGTCGGCGGCGCCAGCGCCAGCCTGGTGGCAGCCAAGCAGATGACCGCAAGCCAGTCGATCGCGATGATGACGGCGCCCACCGCGCCCAGCGTGAGCGGCACCTACACCAATTACACCAACAACGTGGTCCTCAACGGCGTGACGCAGAGCTTCAACTCGTTCCGGGTCCGCGCCGTCTTCCTGCCGCAGCTCTTCACCCGAAACTTCGAGGTGCGCGCCAACAGCACCGTGACGCTGAACACCGGCACCTACGAGGTGTGGGGCTCGTGGATCCTGCGCGACTCGCGCATCATCATCAACGGAGACGTCAAGTTCGTGGTGAACCCCAACCTGGCGCTCACCGGGCTGGACTGGCAGAACTCCAGCGTGGAGATCAACTCGAACTCGACGCTCGAGATCTACGACGGCTATTCGATGTCCGTGCGCAACTGCTGGATCGGGCCGCGGGTGCAGTGCCTCTCCGAGCCCGATGTCTCACTGCGCGACGGCGACCCCCACAAAAAGGCCTGGTTCAACGCCTTCCAGGCGAACCAGTGCTTCGCCACGGCCCCCAGCTCGCCGCAGTACATGGAGCCCTGGCGCGTGCGCATCTACCCGATGCCGCAGTTCCTCTCCAGCGGCTTCAACTGGGACGTCACCGACAGCTCGATCGTGGCATCCTTCTTCCTGCCCACCAATCCCATCCGCCTGTACGGGCGCACCAAGATCTACGGCCGGATTGCGGCCAATTACGTCCTTTGCTACGACACGGCCAGCGTGTACTACGACCACGGGCTTGACCTGGTGACCGGCCTGACCGAGGGAACCACGCCGACGCGCGGCGGCGACTCGAACAGCGTCTTCCCGGTGCGCGTCGTCTCCTTTGGCTTCGACGCGGAGAATGCCCGATGATCGCGCGGATCCACTCGTTTGCACCTTGCGCGCAGCGCCGGACGCCGCACGCGGGCCTCCCGCTCCGCGGCGCGCTCCGGCTCCGCGGTGCGCTCTCGCTCCGCGGCGCGCTCTCGCTCCGCGGTGCGCTCTCGGCCCGCGCCTCCCCTTCGCTCCGCCGCTCGACCTGGCGTGGCGGCTTCACCCTCGTCGAGATCCTGATCGTGTGCACACTGATGGCGGTGCTCGCCGGCCTCTGCATGGACATGTTCCAGGGCAACAAGTACGAGGACGTGGAGGCGGGGGTGCGAATCCTGCGCGCCGACATCGACTATGCACGCGTGCTTGCGCTGAGCAACCCGACCAGCGGCATCGTGCTGCGCGTCTTTGATGACGGCACCGGGTATCGCATCGCCAACAGCGCCACCCCCACGGTGCCGCTGGAGGGGCCGAACGGGCCGCTATCAGTCACTTTTGGCTCTGGCCGCGCAGAATCCTGCCCTGGTTTGCTGCTCACGAGTTCCGCATCGACGACTGTGACGTTTGGTCCGTTTGGTGGGATCTCAGACCCTGTGCCAACGCTGACGATGACTTTATCAGACAGTGGAGAGCGCGCGACGCTGGTCTTCGACGCATTCACTGGTGATTCGACGGTGACTTACCAGCCACCGTGAACTATCGCTGGTGAGGTTGGCTGATCGTGCCGATGACACGGGCGGTCCCTCACTGGAGAGCGCGAGGAGTGTGCGTGTCCCGCAGGGGGAGACCGCCACTATGCGCACCAAGAGCCGACGATCCTCATCGAAGTCGAACTCGCACCTGCAGGCCAGCGCGACACTGCCCCCGTCGCTGGTGCCTACGCTCGCGGCGCTGCTGGCCGGGACCGCGTCGATTGCGTTTGCGCAATCGCCACCCGCGCCAAGCGCAGCACCGCCCGCGAGCGGCGCGCCCGCAAGCCAGGCACCCGGTGCGCCCGCCGCCGGCGCGCCCGCCGCCAAGCCCGTCGCAGGACCGATCACCGTGACAGGTGCGAAGCCCGTGGCTGCGGGCGCTGCTGCGGGTGCCGCGACCGGAGCCGCTGCCGCCGCCGCACCGCCCGCGAATCCCGAACCAACTGCAGATCCGGGCAGCATGCCCGAGGACCCTGTCGCCGAGCCCACGGGCGCGGTGTGGGGCGTTCCCGGCGCGGCCCCCGCGCAAGGGACCGTGCCTGGAAGCGGCACGGTGCCCGGCGCAGCAGCCGCTCCCGGCGCAGCGACCCCCGCCGCCACCGGCGCCGCGATCGCGGGTGCCCCCGGCGACAAGCCGATCGCGCAGGTCAGCCGCAGCGACGAGGGCCGCTTCACGCTCAGCGCGCAGGCCATCGACATCGCCAAGCTCCTGGAGCTGATCTCGATCAAGGCGCGGCAGAACATCGTGGCCAGCGACAAGGTCAAGGGCGTGGTCACCGTCAACCTCTTCGACGTCCCGCTGGAGGACGCACTGGATGCGATTCTGAACGTCAACGGCCTTGCATGGCAGCGCCAGGGCGACTTCATCTACGTCTACACCAAGGGCGAAGTTGACGCGCAGCGCGTGCGCCTCCCCAAGATCTACACGTTGCAGTTCCTGGCGGCCGACGACGCGATCGCGTTCATCAAGCCGATCCTCACCGAGGCCGGCAGCGCGGTCGCCCTTGGAAAGGTGGAGGCGGGCTACCTGCCCACCATCGAGAATGGCGGTGCGGACAGCTTCGCCTTCTCCGCCAAGGTGATGGTGAACGATTATCCCGAGGTGCTGGAGCGCGTCACCAAGCTGGTCGAGGAGCTGGACACCGCTCCCAAGCAGGTGCGCGTCGAGGCGACGATCCTGACCGCCGACCTGACCGACGACACGGCCTTCGGCCTGGACATCTCGGTGGTGGGCAACATCGACTTCTCGTCGGTGGCGTCGCCGCTGGCTGCCTTCGAGGACATCTTCACCGGCGCGGTCAAGCCCGACACGCCGGCCACGGCCAACGCCTCGTCGCTGTATCCCACCGCGACCGGCCAGCCGAACCCGACGGCCAAGATCGGCGTCGTCACCAACGATGTCGCCATCTTCCTGCAGATGCTGGACCAGGTGGTGGTCAGCACCGTGCTGGCGCGTCCCACGGTCACCGTGCTGAACCGGCAGCGCGCGCAGGTGCTGGTGGGCGAGAAGATCGCCTACCTGAGCACCACGCAGACGCAGACCAGCACCACGCAGGAGGTGAAGTACCTGGATGTCGGCGTCAAGCTGGTCTTCCGCCCCTTCGTCAGCTCCGACGGCATGGTGCGGCTGGAGCTTGCACCGCAGGTCAGCACCGCGCGCACCAAGGACATCGATGCGGCGGGCGGCGGCAAGGCGACCGTCCCCGACGAGATCACCCAGGAGCTGCGCACCAACGTGCGCGTGAAGAGCGGCCAGACCATCGTGCTGGGCGGCCTCTTCCGCGAGCAGTCCTCCACCACCAACCGCCAGATCCCCGGCCTGGGCGACCTGCTGCCCGGCGCCTTCAGCGGCGCGTCGAGCACCATGAAGAAGCAGGAGATCATCTTCCTGATCACGCCGACCGTCATCGAGGACGCGCAGGACTACCGCGAGGGCGACAAGGCGCTCCAGGTGGCCGAGGCCGCGCGCGTCGGCGCGCGTGCCGGGCTGCTGCCCTTCTCCGAGACGCACCTGGCCGGCGCATACCAGGTGCAGGCGATGGATGCGTGGAAGAACGGCGATCGCGCCACCGCCATCTACTACTGCGACCAGGCGCTGCGACTGCAGCCCACCGCGGTATCGATGATCGCGCTGCGCGAGGCCGTGCGCACCGATCGCAAGGACCGCTACCGCACCGAGCTGGATGCGCTGCTGCTCCTGACGCCCCGCCTGCGCGGCGAGCGTGGCTGGGCGCCCGCGCCGCAGGAAGCCGACCTGCTGCTGGACCCGCCGCCGCCGGTGGACGATGACTACAAGCCCAGCGATCCGCTGCCGTTGCCCGACCTGGAGGCACCTTCGCTGCCCGGCGAGCGCAACTTCGCGCCCCCCGCGCGGCAGGCGCCCCCCGTGCCCGCCGATCCCGAACCCACCGCCCCCTCCGATCCCACGCCGACCAAGGAGCCGACGCCATGAATCCCGTCAGCCACCGAATCGCACCGCTCTCCTTCATCGCAGGCCTCTCCGCATGCCTCCTCCTGGTGGGCGCCGCGGGGTGCAACGGCACGCCGCGCTCGCAGCAGGTGCGCCAGGCCGCCCGCGACCGCTACGACGAGGCCGGCGCGCAGATCATCTGCGACCAGGCGCGCCAGGCCTTCCAGTCGGGGCAGTTCGAGCCCGCGCTCACGCACATCGACCGCGCCATCGCGCGCTTCCCCAAGGAGGCCAGCTTCTACCTGCTGCGCGGGCGAATCCTGCATGAGATGTCGCGCGTCGACCAGGCGCGCGAGTGCTTCGCGAAGGCCGCCGAGCTGGATCCGCGCAAGCCCGAGCCGCACTACTTCCTGGGCATCGTCTACCAGCGCTGGCGCCAGTACGAGGATGCGCTGGGGCAGTACGCGATCGCCGCGAAGCTGGACCCGAACAAGCTGCACTTCGTCGCCGCAGAGGTCGAGATGCTGACCGTCATGGGGCGCTTCGACGTCGCCGACAAGCGCTTGGCGGACGTCTCGCAGCGCTTCGAGTTCAGCCCCGTCATCGACCGCCTGCGCGCCGACGTGGCCAAGATGCGCGGCGACGAGGATCTCTGCTCGCAGATGCTGGAGCGCGCCGCCATGCGCGAGACCGCCAAGCCAGACGTCATCGAGGAGCTTGCCTACGCCCGCTATTCCAAGGGCGACTGGCAGGGCTCGCTGAGCGCCCTGGACGATCCGGTGCTGGCCAAGCGCATCGGCCGCCCCGACCTGGCGCGCCTCCGTGCGCGTAACCTGCTGCTCATGGGCCGTCCCGACGAAGCACGCAACGTCCTGCTGGCGATCAAGGGCGACAACGACCCGCAGGGGCGCACGATGCTTCTCCTGGGCCACGCCGCGTGGCGCATCGGCGACTGGGGCCGCGTGCGCGACTGCGGCGAGGCACTGACGCGCCTGCATCCCACCTACGCCGACGGCTTCATGTTCCTGGGTGCCGCCGAGCACGCCGCCGGGCACCTGGCCGAGTCCACCGCCAACTTCGAGCAGGCCGTGGCGCTTGATCCCTCGCGCGACGTCGCCCGCAAGCTGCTGGGCGAAGTGGTCGCCCGCGCCAACGCAAAGCAGCCCTCCGGCGACCTGGCCATCCGGCGCCCGACGGCGGCAGCCGGCGCGGTGCGCGACGAGGCGCCGTGAGCGAAGCCGACGCTGCGAGCCCCACGGCCCCGCCGCGTCGCAGGCGCTCACGCGGCTTCGTGTGGGTGCGGCGGATCCTGGTCTCGGTGGTCTCGATCGTCGCGCTGGTCGCGGCCATCGGCGCGTACGGATGGTTCATCGACCCGGGGTTCCTGGTCCGATCGCTTCGGTCGGTGGCCACATGGAAACTGGGCATCACCGGCCGCACCGTCACGGTGCAGGGGCATGAGTGGCCCTACCTGGAGGCCGGTCCGCGCGACGGGCGGCCGATGCTCTTCCTGCACGGCTTCGGCACCAGCAAGGACGCGATGATGCAGATGGCCGCGGCCTTCGGCGCGCGCGGCTGGCGCTGCATCGCCCCCGACCTGCCGGGCTTCGGCGAGCACGCCTATCACGCGGGCGCGCTGCACGATGGAGCCTTCTACGAACACTCCCTCACTGGATTCATGGACGCCGTGCAGATGCCGCGCGCCACCGTCGTGGGCACTTCGATGGGAGGTGCGATCGCGGCCGACCTGGCGATCCGCGATCCCGCACGGGTGGATGCGCTGCTGCTGCTGAGCCCGGCGGGGGTCACTCCGCCCGTCAAGAACGCCTTCATGGAGCGCGTCGCGTCGGGGAAGAACCCGCTGGACGTCGCCAGCGAGGCGGACTTCGACTCGGTGATGAACACGGTCTTCCTGCACCCGCCCAAGGTGCCTTCGCCCTACCGGCGATGGTTCGTCGAGCAGGCGCTGCTGCGCCGGCCAAACACGCTGCAGATCGTCGAGGCGCTGCGCGGCTTCCTCACTTCAGGCGTCGAGGGGCGCCTGGGCGCGATCACCGCACCGACGCTGGTCATGTACGGCGAGCAGGACGCCGTTACCGATCCATCGATGCTGCGCGTCTACGCCGCCGAGATGCCGGCGGCGCACACCAGGCTGCTGCCGGACGCGGGCCACGTGACCTTCTCGGACAACTGGCCCGCGACCCAGGCGGCGATGCAGGAATTCCTGGACTGGGCGGAGCGTCAGCGTTCCACGACGGGCCGCTGACCGGAGCCAGTGCTCTCGACTGGGATCATCCGTTCGGTGGTCGAGCGCGCGCCAGCGGCCTCCTGCGGCGGGGTGGCCTCGGTCTTCATCTCTGCACCGCCGGATGCGGTGGCCGTGCCCTGCTTCGAGATGCGCTCCAGGCGCGCGACGAGTGCGGCCTGGCCGACCGGTGCCTTCACCTTGCCATCCAGGATGTCCCACGCGGAGATGTCTGGGCCATAGGTGGCCTCGTTCACGTCGCGGTCGATGCTGAAGGCCATGCCGCCCAGGGCCACCGACGCCCAGACCCCTTCGGAGACGGTGTATGCGTGCACCTTGGCGTCCTTCTGCACGGGCTCGGGCGTGCCGCTGCTGGCATCCCCGAAGGTGCCCTGCGCGGTCGCCAGGAAGTACCCGCCATCCGCCACGAAGGCGTCGACGCTCTCGTCCGAGTCGAAGACGATGACGACATCGCGTCCCTGTCCGCCCGCCGTCAGCCCCAGGCTCAGGCTGCCGGCCTTGATCGCGCACGGGGGCGACCAGCCGCCTGCCGCCAGGCGCCGGAGGAGGAGGCCCTTGCCACCGGAGTGGCCAAGGATCAGCCCCCACTGCGTCTCGTCGATCAGCGCCACGCCGCGCGCGGAACGGAAGACATCACCTTCGACGGGATGCTCGCCGGTCTGCACGTTCGAGAGGACGCCGATGCTCTGCGTCACCTGCTCGGACATGGTGGGCGTGCAGCCCGTGAGTGCGGCCATCGCGGCGGCCATGCAGGCGGCCGAGGCGATGAAGAACTGGTTGGTCAGGGTGGTGCGCGGATCCATGCGCATGGCGGTTCCTCCGTGGGTTGAAGCCGGCCCCGTGGGTCGGGGCCATCTGGGCTGATCGGCCCGGCGGGGCGCCGCGCATGAATTGTGGTGCGGCGTCCGTCGCGGTCCTCCGGGGACGACGGGCGCCCTTGCTAGAGGGCGAGCACGCCGGTGCTGTCGCCGAAGCGCGGGCGGTTCACGCCCATCCGCTGCAGCATCGCCTGGTAAAGGTTGCACATCGGGGTGCCCGCGGGGGCGGTGCGCAGCGCTTCGTGGCGGATCCCCAGGGCGGCGCCGCCCGCCAGCAGCACCGGCAGGTCGTCGTGGTTGTGGCGGTTGCCATCGGCGATGGCTCCGCCGTAGACCAGCATCGTGCGGTCCAGCAGGGGGGCACCCTGGTCCTGCGCGGCGGCCAGCGTGTCCAGGAAGTGCGCCAGCTGCTGCGTCTGCCAGCGGTTGATCGCCGCGAACTTCTCCAGCTTTGCCGCCTCGTTGCCGTGGTGGCTCACATCGTGGTGGCCGTCGGTGACGCCCACCTCGGGGTAGGCGCGATTGGATCCCTCGTTGGCCAGCATCAGGGTGACGATGCGCGTCTGGTCCATCTGCAGCGCCAACGTCGCCATGTCCGCCAGCAGGCGGATGCGCTGCGTGTAGTCGCCGGGCTCGGCGGGCGGGGCGGCCGGCGGGGCGTGCGGCGCGGAGCGATGCGCCCCCGCGCCCTGCGCCGAGGCAGCGGGTCCCTCGGGCGCGGCCATCTTCTGCACGAAGTCCAGCCGGCGCTCCACCGAACGGATGCTCTCCAGGTACTCCTCCATCTTGCGGCGATCGGCCATGCCCAGCTTGGCATCCAGCGCGACTGCGCGCTGGCGCACCGCATCCAGGATGCTGCGGCGGAGCCCCATGCGGGTGCGCTGCTCCTGCGGGCTCTCGCCCGCGGGCCCGGTGCCGAAGAGGCGGTCGAAGACGCGGCGCGGATCGTGTTCCTTGCCGCTGGGCGTGTGCGGCGAGCGCCACGAGATGTTGGCGCTGTACGCGCAGCTGTAGCCGCTGTCGCAGTTGCCTGCGGTCATGCCCGGCTCGCCGCCGAGCTCAAGGCTCTCCATGCGCGTGGTGCCCGCCAGCTGCGCGGCGGCCACTTGGTCCACGCTGATGCCCGCCTCGATGTCGCCACCGCTGGTCTTGCGCGGGTGCGCCCCCGTCAGGAAGCACGCGCCGCTGCGCGCATGGTCGCCGGGACCGTCCGCTTGCGCCTCGGCGTTGCGATGGCAGAGACCCTTGATCACCGAATATCGGCCCACGTGCGCCGCCAGCGGCGCCATCGTTGCGCCGCCCCATGCATCCTGCGCGACGCCATTGGGCAGGAAGACGAAGACCATGCGCGCAGGTGCCGAAGCCTGCATGGTGGCGCGCACCGCGGCCGCCGCCGTGCGCGTGAAGAGCGAGCGCCCTGGCAGCATCGCGTCCAGGAAGGGCAGCGCCACCACGGCACCCGCGCCGCGCAGCACCGTGCGACGCGAAAGCGGCGCGCTCATGAGGCGCCCCGCATGCGGAAGCTGGGACTTTCGACGATCGCGGCCACGATGTCCGCCAGTGTAGGGCGCGCCCCCAGCGAATCAGTGATGGAATCCAGCGCCGCATCATCCTCCGGCTCCGCGGCGCGCCCCGTGGCATAGACCATCAGGTGCTTCACCACCGAGCGCAGGAAGGCGCGGTCGCCCAGGAGCGTGCGGCGGACGCCGGCGATGTCGACCACGACCCGCCCGTCAGGCAGGTCACCGCGTGCATCCACGGCGGCGCCATCGGTGCGGTCGCGGCGGCGACCCACGGGGTCGTACGCCTCGAATGCGAAGCCCAGCGCATCCATGGTGCGGTGGCACGCGGCGCAGGATGGATCGGCGCGGTGGGCAGCCAGCAGATCGCGCATCGACGTGCCGGCATGGCCGGCGGTGCGCTCGGGAAGCTGCGGCGTGCCGGGGGGCGGCGGCGGGGGGGCGTCGTCCAGCAGCGCCTCCAGCACCCACTTGCCGCGCTTGACCGGCGAGGTGCGCGTGGGATTGCTGGTGGCGGTCAGGACGCTGGCGTGCGCCAGGACGCCGCCGCCGCGCGCCGCATCTGCGGGCACGCGGCGCATGCCTCCCCCCTTTGGCAGCGGCATGCCGTAATGGCGCGCCAGCCGTTCGTCCACAAAGGTGTAGTCCGCGTCCAGCAGCGTCCACACCGGGCGCCCCTCGCGCAGCACGCTGTCGAAGAAGAGCACCGTCTCGGCGCGCATCGCCGCAAGCAGCGCGGGATCGACGCCGGGAAACTGCGCCGGATCCGGCGTGCGCTGCTCGATGCCGTCGATGCCCAGCCACTGCGCCGCGAAGCGCTCGGCCAGGCTCGACGCGCGCGGATCCGCCAGCAGGCGGTCGACTGCAGCGCGGCGGCCCGCGGGGGTGGCCAGCAGCCCGCGCGCGGCGGCGGTGCGCAGTGCATCGTCGGGGGTGCTGGCCCACAGGAAGTAGGAGAGGCGCGTGGCGATCTCGTCGCCATCGAGCGCGCGCGGCGGCGCGCCCGCGGGCACCTCGCGCTCGATGCGAAAGAGGAATTCCGGATGCACCAGCAGCGCGGCGATCACGGCGCGCATGCGGGCGTTGGAATCGCGCGGTGTCGCGCCGGTGATTGCTGCGGGCCTGGCCGCGCCGCCGCCGCTGCCCTCCTTGCGGCCGCTCCCGCTGCTTTCGCCGCTCGCTGCGTTGCCGTTGTCCGCGGCTCCGTCCGCCTGCGCCGCACCCGCAGCATCTGCCACGCGCATGGCGAACGCGATGTCCTCCTCGGTGGCGGTGCGGCGCAGGAATCGACCTGCCAGGAAGGCAAACGCTGCGCGCTCACGCGCCGCCGGCGCCGCACCCGCGCACGCCGCATCCATCTCCACGCGCCACGCGGGCGTGGGACGCGCGTCCAGCGGCCCTTCCACCGAGATCTCCAGCACCATGGCATTGCGATCCGCCGCCTTCCCATCGGGGCCGGCCTTCAAGTAGTAGTCGTTCAGGAAGGCCACTGCGAGCGCGCGCTTCCCGCCCTTCAGCGTCGTCTCGACGCGGCGCGTACCGGGGGCGGTGGCCACCTCGGGCACTTCGACCTCGGCCACGCTCTTGCCATCCACCATCAGCGCCAGCTTCACCGCTTCGGGTCCCGCCTGCATTCCGTACGCCACGCAGCGAACCGCGTAGACACCATCGCGCGGCAGCTGCACGCTGCCCTGCGCCTGGCCGTTGGACCAGAGCGCCGCGCCATCCTTGCCGGACATCCCCGCCCCCTTGGTGACCTGCAGCGCGCGTCCTGCGATCGTCCGCACTTCTGGCGCCGCACCCGCCTTCGACGGTCCGCCCTCCGGACATGCATCCGCGGCGATCGCCTCGGCCATCTCAAGCATGCGCTCAAAGCTGCTGGGCGCCATGCTCAGAACCGCAGCGACATTGTCGAAGCCGCCGCCGACATCGTCCGGGGCCAGCGTGCCGAATCGCGCCACATCCACCCCAAGCAGGTCGCGCGCCGTGTTGGCGTATTCGGCGCGATTCAGCCTGCGCGGCGCGCCACCAGGAGGCGGCAGCGCAGGGTCGCGCGGGCGCAGCACGCCATCGAAGGTGTGCATCGCGCGCGCCACCTCGGCGGGGGAGGGACGCTCTTCTTTTTTGGGCGGCGGCATCTGCCCCGCGGCGACACGGCGGCGCGCCACGCGCAGCAGCGAACGATCCGTGGCCGCTTGCGCCGCGTCCGCGGGCGTCACGGTGCGCAGGCGCGTGTTCAGCGCCTCCAGGTCAAGCGCCCCCTTGGGCTTGTCCCCGCTGTGGCAGTCCACGCACCACGTGTCCAGGAACTCGGCGACATGCGCGCGCGCCTCCAGCGGCGGACCATCGGGCGTCCGTGTCGCTTGGTGCGTTGCGCTCGCGGAGCTCGCCTGTGCCTGCGCGCGGTCGCCATCGCCCTTGCGCGCCGCCAAAGACGCGCGCGGCGCGGATGCCCGTTCGCCATC
>JBGARR010000039.1:0-28396 GCA_044230125.1 Phycisphaerales bacterium | reverse complement strand
CGGCGCGGGGGCCGCCGCGTGTATCGCCGCGCGGCGCGGCGCGGGGGCCGCCGCGTGTATCGCCGCGCGGGGCCGAGCGTGTATCAAAATCGCTGGGGCCTGCGCCGCGCGGTCCAACGGGACGCACACCACCGGGACGCGCGCCGCTCGGCCTGGGTGCAGCCTTGGCGGCGCGCGCGGCGCTTGCCGCGCGGCCACCCGCCAGCGCACGCCCGCCACCGCGCGGCTTGCGAGCCTCGCCCGCCCGCACATCCTTCAAGCGGCGGTTCGACCGGTCAGCGTGCTTCGAGGCGCGCATGCGCTTGTCGGGGGCGGCGCGCACCTTCTCCTGCCGCGCGGCGCGCTGCTGCGGCGTCGCAAACGCCTCCTCGCGCAGGGCGGTCAGTTCGCGCGGCGTCAGCTCGCGCCATTCGCCCGGCTGCAGCGACTTCAGCTGCAGCGGACCCATGCGCACGCGGCGCATCTTCTTCACTGGGTGCCCGAAGGTGGCCAGCGTCTTGCGCAGGTCGCGGTTGCGGTTGTCGCGCAGCTCCATGTACAGGAGCGTGCGCTCGGCATCGCTGTTCAGGATCACCAGCCGCGAACGCTCGCCGGGACCCGGCTGCGTCTCCTCGCGCCGGCCCGGAAAGATGCGCCGCTCAAGTTCGCCCAGTTCGTTCTCGCCGATGCTCCCCCCCACCATCACTTCATACCCCTTGGCCATCTCGAATCGCGGGTGCGTCAGGCGGTTGGCCAGCGCGCCGTCGTTGGTCAGGAGCAGCAGCCCCGAGCTGTCCATGTCCAGGCGCCCCACTGCGTACAGGCGTGCCTTGGCCGGGTGCGAGACCAGGTCCACCGCGCAGGTGCGCCCTTCCGGGTCGCTGTTCGTGGTCACCACGCTCTTGGGCTTGAAGAGCATCACGTAGACATGCTCGTCGGGCTTGCGGATGCGCCGGCCATCCACGCGGATGTCATCGGTCTGCGGATTGACCCACGCGGGCAGCCCATCGATCAGGTGGCCGTCGACGGTGACGCGCCCCTCCGAGAGCAGGTCCTCGCAGGCGCGGCGCGAACCGACCCCCGCCTCCGCCAGCACCTTCTGGATGCGCGGGCCGCGGGAATCGTCCTGGTACTGGTGCGTTGGTCCTGCGGTCTTGCGCATCTGGGCATCGTAGCGATACGCGGAGTATGGTCTGCGCATGTCGACAATTGCCGCGTGCATCCTGCTTGCAACCTCGGGAAGCGGCCTGGCAGGCAGCTTGAGCGCGCGCTCGCTGGCCAATCCATGGGACGCCAGCAACGCAGTGGGTGCGCTGGTCGCCGAGTCGGGCACCTTGGAGGATGCAAAGCGCCTCTCGGCCGTCTTCTCCGCCGCGCCCGCCAACTTTCCGCTGCGCGGCCAGCTACCGCTGGTGAAGGTGGCCTTCCTGCGCCCCTTCGCGCTGGCGGAGATCGCACGCTTCGCCGCAGCGCCTGCACTGGATGCACCCGCGCACCCCTACCGCGCAGTGGCGGCGTTTGCGGCGCGCGCCTTCGGCGTCGCGGCGCCCGCAGGCGAGGGACAGGGAACGATGATCTGCAACGATCCGCAGCGCGCCATCTTCGCGCTGGACTTCATGCTGAACGAGCCCACGCGCATCGTGCGCGAGGCGCTGGATGGCGCCCACGTGGATCGCGCGGCGATCAAGCCGGTGGCGGCGCTCCTGCACGCGGCGCGCAACAGCACCAGCCGCAGCGCGGGCGTCAACGAGGCGCTGATGGGCGCGATGCACGCGACCGCCGCACTGGATCGCGCCGCGCTGGTGCGCGCGGTGGCGCACCTGGACGTGAAGCTGGACACCGCCGCGGACTGGAAGGGTTTCCCCGCCGACGACCTCCCCGACGAACTGAAGGGCGCCGTCGAGGGACGCATCCTCTCGGCGCAGCCGGTGCCGGAGCTGGGGTGGATCGTGGTGGGCAGCATGGACGCCAACCGCTACGACATGTCGAAGATCGCCGCAGTCTTCGACCCCGGCGGCGACGACGTCTATGAATGGAAAGAGGCGGTGGCGGGCTCGCGCATCGTCGTCGACCTGGCGGGGAACGACCTGTACCGGAGCGCGGCGGGCACGGGCCCGGGTGGCCCCGGAGGCGCGGTGCTGGGCGTCAGCATCATCGATGACTACGCGGGCAATGACCGCTATGAGGCCGCCGAGTGCGCCCTTGGCGCCGCGGCCTTCGGCGTGGGCGTCATCGTCGACCGCGCGGGCGACGACATCTACCGCGGCGGGGAGTGGACGCTGGGTGCGGCCATGGGCGGCATCGGCGCCGTGATCGACCTGGGGGGCAGCGACGAGTACACGTCGCAGGTCTTCTCGCAAGGCTGCGGCGGGCCGGGTGGTGTCGCGCTGCTCTTCGACGCCACCGGGAACGATCGCTACCGCGCCGACGGCAGCGAGCCGAGCGCCTATGACACTCCCACGGTGCACATGTCCTTCTCGCAGGGGTGCGGCTTCGGGTACCGCATCGGCGCCCCCGGCGGCATCGGCGCGCTGGTGGATGCCGCAGGCGACGACCGCTACGAATGCGGCGAGTTCGGCCAGGGCATCGGCTACTACCTCTCGATGGGGATCCTGCACGACCTGGGCGGGCGAGACCTGTACTACGCCAATCGCTACGCGCAGGGAACCGCCGCGCACCAGGCCTTCGGAGCGCTGCTCGATGACGCGGGCGATGACATCTACTGGTCCATGACCGCCGCGGGACAGGGCGCCGCATGGGACGTCTCGGCGGCGGTGCTGGTGGATGGCGGTGGCGACGATCGCTACCAGGCCGATGGTCTCTCGCAGGGCGCGGCCGCGCAGCAGGCGATCGGCATGCTCTTCGACCTGGATGGCGCCGACGACTACCGCGCCACCGGCGCCAGCCAGGGCGCGGCCGACAGCAATGAGTATCACTGGGATGCGACGCATGGCCGCAGCCTGGGGATCTTGGTCGACCAGCATGGCCCCAACCGATGGTCGGGCGATCGCGCGGACGGGCAGCGCCGCCGGACCGGCGACGTCGAGCAGCCCAACGGGCGGACGCAGTGGGGCTTCTTCATCACGCGATGACAACGCATTGACCATGCGATGACCATGCGGTGGCCGCGCACGGCCGCCCCGAACGCCGCTGCGCCGCCGGGGCGTACACTTCTCCCCATGACGAACTTCGGCGCTTCCAGCGTGGGAAACACGCCTGCGGCCGGTGCCGCGCGCAGCACTCCCCACGGTCTTGTCCGGGTGGTGCGGGTGATCTCGCTGCTGGTGCGCCGCACGAATGCAGACGATGTCACCGCCATGGCCTCGGCGCTGGCGTACAAGACGCTGCTTGGCCTCATCCCGATTCTGGTGGTGGTCACCCTGGTGGCCAAGACGATGATGGGCGAGAAGTTCGCGCCGCTGGTGGCCAGCTTCATCCAGTCGCTTGGGCTGGATTCGATGCAGATCGTGCCCCCTTCCGAGGAGGCGGCCACCGCCAAGCCAGTCGCGCTGGGTTCCTGGGTGGAGAACCTGGTGAGCCAGGCCTCGAACATCGACCTGAGCGGCCTGGGATGGGTGGGCGTGGCGGTCACCATCGGCAGCGCCATCTGGCTGATGGCCAGCATCGAGGTGAGCTTCAACCGCATCTACCGCGCGCGGCAGGGGCGCGGCTGGATGCGGCGCGTCGTCCTCTACTGGTTCGTGCTGACGGCAAGCCCGCTGCTGATCGCTGCGATCCCCTTCTTCTCTTCGCTGCTCAACGCTTCGGGGGAGCAGACGGGGCTCATGTGGCTCGTGGGGCTGGTGCGGACCGCCTCGGGCATGGCGGTGCTGTGGGCGCTGCTCTTCCTGGTGTACATCATCGTGCCCGCGGCGCGCGTGCGCATGCACTGCGCGGCGATCGGCTCCTTCGTGGCCGCCGCGGCGATCATGGCGCTGAAGGGATTCCTGACCGCGTACTTCGCGCACGCCTTCGGCATGAGCAAGCTCTATGGCTCGCTCGGGCTGGTGCCGGTCTTCATGTTCTGGCTCTACGTGGTGTGGATGGCCGTGCTGGTCGGGCTGGAGGTCAGTTCCATCGTCCAGTCGCTGCGCGTGCGCGGGCTGGCCGCGGGCGAGGCCGCGAACGACGGCGCCTTCGCCGACCCTGCCGCGCTGGTGGCGGTGATGGAGGAGACCTCGCGGCAATGGCGCGGCGGCACCCCCGTCACGCGCGACACCGTGGCGGTGGCGCTCTCGATCGACGACCGCCTCTCCGGGGACATGCTGGAGGAGCTGGTGCGCGCGGGCTTCCTGCTGCACACCGACAGCGATGCGTACGCCCCGGCGCGCCCCCCGGAGACGATCCGCGCGGACGAGATCCTGGCGGTGGGCTTCCACGCCTCCGCAGGGGACGAAAGCGTGGCCCACGCGCCCGTCGCGACCGCGCTGCGGAACGCGCAGGTGCAGTGCGCGGCGCGAATGACGGTGGATGGCGGGCGCCCGGCAGGCGATCCGCGCTAGACTGCCCCTGCATGTCACAGCGGGACACCTCACCGGAATTCGTCGAGTTCACCCGTCCTTCGGGCCACCTGGTGGCCAAGGTCGTGGTGCCGTCGGTCGGCCAGGGCGAAGCGCCCACCATCCGGGAGCAGGTGGCCGAGCAGCTCGCCGCGACGCCGTCGGGCAAGTGCTTCGTCCTGGACCTGTCCAGCGTCTCGCTCCTCTCGTCGCTGGGGCTGGGGACCTGCGTGGACCTGCGCAACACCGCCGAGAAGGCTGGGCTACGCCCGGTGATCTACGGCATGAACCGTCACCTGACGGACCTCTTCAGCCTGATGAAGATCGACCGCCTCTTCAAGATTCTCAAGACGCCGCAGGAACTGGACCAGCTGCTGGGTTCGTAAAGGACTGACTGACCACCGATGCACCGCCCCCTTCCCCAGCTTCCCTCCGAGTTCCGTGGCAAGGCGCTTCGCGCCCTTGGCGCCCTTCGCGCCCTGCCCGCCCTGCTGCTGCTGGCAGCCGTGGCGTGCACCGCGGGCGGCTGCTACCGCCGCGTCGTGGGCATCAACGGCCCTGCCAGCCAGAACGTGAACATCGAAGAGGCGAACATCAAGGAGGGGGAGAGCTTCTGGGAGAAGGACAAGCCGCGCGAGGTCGAGCAGGACCGCTATGCAGGCGGGTCGCTGGATCGCGCCCGGACGCTTCCGCAGAAGGCCCCTTCGAAGCAGCCTGACTCGAACTGAGGCCGCTGCGCCGGGGCGCGTGCGGCGGCGTCCGCACGGCGGGTTCGCGGTGGACACACACGCAGTGACTTCGCGGGTCTTTCGCCGGGGTGCGGCAGCGCCTATCATTGCCGGACCATGGGCATCGAAAGCGCACTCCCGGTCGACAGCATTCTCACCACGCAGCTGCAGCGCGTCGTCAACTGGTCGCGCCGGAGCAGCGTCTGGCCGATGCCCTTCGCCACTGCGTGCTGCGGCATCGAGCTGATGGCCACCGCCTGCAGCCGCTTCGACCTGGCGCGCTTCGGTGCGGAAGTGATGCGATTCAGCCCGCGGCAGAGCGATCTGCTCATCGTGGCGGGGCGCGTCAGCATCAAGACGCTGCCCGTGCTGCAGCGCATCTACATGCAGATGACCGAGCCGAAGTGGGTGATCTCGATGGGCGCCTGCGCCAGCACCGGCGGCGTCTTCGACACCTATGCGGTGGTGCAGGGCGTGGACCAGTTCATTCCGGTGGACGTCTACATCCCGGGCTGCCCGCCGCGCCCCGAGATGCTCATCGAGGGCATCATGGCGATCCAGAAGATCATCGACAGCGACCAGATCCCGCGCGACCCCACGGGCAAGCGCCTGCCGCTGCAGATCGCGCTGGAGCCCAACTACCGCCCGCGCGTGCAGCCCGCGCCGGTGACGATTGGTGCGACGGTCTAGAAGGCGGCGCGGGGACGGCCCACGACGGTGACGATCGACGCGACGGTAGAGGTGATATCGCGGGGCGGCCCCCGCCAGTGAGAACTGGCGCGACCGTTGAGATGAAGCCGCGCGTGCAGTCGGGGGGTCCGAGATTTGGATCGCTGGCAGGCTTGTGATCTGGGGTGCGTTCGCGCGTCTCAGGGATGCTTCGCCCGGCACGGGTCGCTTGCGCACGCAGCCATCGGCGCGCCTCCTCGTACATCCACCGCCACCTTAATCCCTTATTGGGTGTTTATGGGTGCATTCTTGGGGGCGCGGCCGAATTGGGTGTATTTGGGTGTAGAATCGGGTGTATGTTTCGCACTGGCCCCATCCAAATCAACCCGGCCATGCTGCGGCTGATCGGCGAGATCGACGAGTTCAAGGGCGCCTGGCGCGCGCTGGGCACGCTTGCACCCGATCGCCTGATGGCGCTTCGCCGGGTCGCGACGATCGAGAGCATCGGTTCCTCGACACGCATCGAGGGCAGCAAGCTCTCTGACCGCGAAGTCGACCTGCTGCTCTCGAATCTCAAACTCAAGTCCTTCGCCACACGCGACCAACAGGAGGTTGCCGGCTACGCCAAGGCGATGGAGCTTGTGTTCAGCTCGTGGCAGCGACTTTCGATCACCGAGAACCACATCAAGCAGCTCCATCGAGACCTGCTGATCCACAGCGAGAAGGACGCGCGGCACCGCGGCAGCTACAAGACTGGCCCGAACAACGTCGCTGCATTCGATGAAGCCGGAAAGCAGATCGGCGTCATCTTCGAGACTGCCACGCCCTTCGAGACACCACGGCGAATGGAGGAGCTGGTGGCATGGCTGGCGCATGAGCGCGCCGACGGCCAGATGCACCCGCTGCTCATGATCGCGGTGTGGACCGTCGTCTTCCTGGAGATTCACCCTTTCCAGGATGGCAACGGCCGCCTTTCGCGCGTGCTCACCACGTTGCTGCTGCTTCAGGCCGGCTATGCGTATGTGCCATACAGCTCGCTGGAGTCCGTGATCGAGCGGAACAAGGACGCGTACTACCTGGCACTGCGCAGGACGCAGCGGACGATCCACAGCGAGGCGCCGGACTGGCAGCCATGGATTGAATTCTTCCTGCGCTCGATGGAGGAGCAGAAGCGGCTGCTCGAAGGAAAGCTGGAGCGCGAACGCACGGTGTTCGCGACCCTGCCAGCGCTGGCGCTCCAGGTGGTCGAGCTGGCGCGCGAGCACGGGCGCGTCACGATCGGCGACGCGGTGCGCCTGACCGGCGCCAACCGCAACACACTGAAGCAGCACTTCCGTGCGCTGGTTGAGCAGGGGCACTTGACGCCACGCGGGCGCGGGCGCGGTGCTTGGTATGAATTGCGATGAGGGGGTAGCGCGGCGGGCCGCGGTGATGAGCGGGACGCGAGGCGCAGGGCTCATCGGAGCAGCGTCGATGTACGGGAGCTGTCAGCGTGGAAGCGCGGGCGGGACTGGAGGAGGAGGCGATACTGACGGAGCCGTCCATGCGTCGGAGATTGAGAAAGCCGGGGGCTCGGCCGGCGGACCCAGGCGCTGGCCGGCGGGGAGGAGCCCTTCGACGCGGGCGCGCGCGATCAGGGCGGCGGCGTCGGAGAGGCGCAGGCCGGTGACGGCAATGACGTCAGCGCTCTGGGTGAAATCGGGGTGAATCGCCTCGGTTGCGGGCCGCGTCCGGTCGCCCACGCGGCGGACCATCGTGCTCAAGGCATCGAGCGGCGCCCCGGCGGAGGAGCGGACGGTCTCGCGCTGGCCTTCAGGGAGCGCTTCGATCGCCGCGTCCACATCGGCCCAGAGGCGGCGGAGGTCGGCGTAGTTCTTTGGGCGTTGCAGCATGAGCCGCATTGCCTTCCATCGGCGCAAGTCATCGGCCGGCAGCGCGGCTTCCACCGCCGCGGCGAGTGCGTCGGATTGGTCCTTGTAGTTCTTGAATGCTTGCTTGGCGTCGGTTCGGGCCTGCTGGGATGCATGCTCGGCTGCCGCCCACTCGGGATCGACCCCAGCGCCGGGCGCGCCGCGGATCCGGAGCGACGCAATCCTTGATGCCTCGTCCTTCGTCCGCGCGTCGGTCTCACCTTCAACGGCATCGCGCCGCGCCTGCATCCAGGCTTGGAGTCGTGGTGTGACAGCAAGGGTCGCGCGCAGGCGCCCATCGGCGCTCAGCGGGGCTTCCAGGACGACCTGCAGGATGCATGTCTCCTCCTCGCGCTGCCCATCGCTCGTCATGCCGTCAAGGCACAGCCGCGCGGTACGGACGGCGTCCAAGGTGCCGCGCACCGCATCGTCACCTAGCGCGGCGGCGACCGCCTCGAAGGTTGTGGCATCAGAAGCGGCCGCCGCTTCACGGACCGCGGCGCGTGCACGGCGGATCGCGGCGCGCCATTCCGCCGCGGCTTCGAAGGACGCGATTTGCGCCTGGGCGTCGCGGCCGCTCCACGCCGGGCGCTCGGGATACTCGGCAAGCGACGGCACCTTGCTGCGCCATTGCTCCTCTGCATCGCGGAACACAATCGTGAGCACCTGCTGCTGTGCCTCGGTGAGCCGCAGGAGGCGGGTGAGCCGCTGCAGCTCCTTCGCATAGCCAAAGGTGACTCCGAAAAACTCAATGCGGCCCTGCATCGTCGCCCCTGCAGACTCGGCGGTGCGCCAATCGTGAGCACCTGCTGCTGTGCCTCGGTGAGCCGCAGGAGGCGGGTGAGCCGCTGCAGCTCCTTCGCATAGCCAAAGGTGACTCCGAAAAACTCAATGCGGCCCTGCATCGTCGCCCCTGCAGACTCGGCGGTGCGCCGCATTTCTTCGCCAAATTCCGCGAGATCGGGCGCCACCTCGTCCGCCGGCGCGAGGGCTGGCAGGGTGGGCCGCTCACCGCCGAGCAGCTCCAGTCCACGGATGGACGTCAACTCCTTCATCGCCTGGCGCGCACGGGCCTCCCGCTCCGCCATGGCGTTGGGAAGCGGTCCTTCGTCGGTGAATGCCTGCAGGGCGCGCTCGACGATCGCTTGGTCGTCGTGTATCCATGCACGTCCGATCGCGCGCACCCGTGTCTTGGCGGCATCGTCAAGGCCCTGCGCGCGGAGGATGTTGACAATCACCGGACCAGCACCCCTGTACCCGTAGCCGCCCGGAAGCATCGGCGTGCCCGGGATCGTGCTGTCGATGTTCATGAATCCTCGGATCCACCGATCGCGAACGCGCGCGCGCTCGGCGTCGGGCAGTTCCGGCAACAGTGTCTGCACCGCGTGGCGCTGCACCGCGTCGATGCGTGCCCCCACCGGCGTCTCCGGGCCCGCCGCCCCGATGCAGCCCTTGAAGCGCACATTGACCCGCTGATCGTCGGGCCTCGGCGGCGGCGGCTGGTTTGCGGCGCGCGCGGCGGCGGCCTGCTCATCCCACTTCGCACTCACAATGCGGAAGCCCTCCAGCTCGGTCATCCCGCCGATCCCCTCCTGATCGGCGCCCTTGGCCTCCTCCATTTCGGCGGCGCGAATCGCCTTGCGCGCAGCGGTGGAGGCGTCGACGCGCGCATCGGCTTCAGTCGCGGCGGCCAGCAGGCAGCGGCGCGCATCCTCGGGGGTTAATGGAGCTGAAAGAAATCGGTACTCCAGGAGAAAGATGCCGATATCCGGCATCCGACGCTCCCCAACGCGGCCCTGTGCTGCCCCCGTGATCGACCAGAGCGCATCCCGCACGCGTTGCACCGCGAGCGCCGCTTCAACAAGTTCGCGATTTGCTGGAGCCGTTGCCTCCGCCAGCTTGGCGAAGAGCGCCGTCCGCATCGCCGCGTGCGCGTCGATCATGCGCGTTTCGCGCTCCTCGCGCTTGCGCTGTTCGGCGGCGCCGCGCACGATGCCCATGAATGGGCGCTCCTCCTCCGGACGGTTGAGCTTCATCCACTCCTCGATTGACTCGGCGTGCAGCCGCTCCGCGCCGCGCAAGTACTCCTCCCACGCGGCGCAGACGGTCTCGCGGTCGAAGCGCACGCCCGCGGCGACCAGCGGCCGGAGGACCGTCGCCGGGTCGCACAGCGGCGGGAGCACCGCGGCGTTGTCGGCGCGCGCGGCGGGAGCGGCGAGGGCGAGGAGTCCCGCAATCAGCGCGAAGATTGCCGCGGGGAGAGAGGTGGCGAAGGAGCGTGAAGACGGCTTCGAGGCATGCATGCGCGGTGGACTCCATTGCCTGGGCGTGCTGCGAGAGAAGTGGCTAGTTCGACGCCGGCGCGGGCTGCGTCGCAGCGGTCGCTCGGTCCGGTGGCGCGCTCCCATCGTCCAGCAGGCCGTGCAATGAGAATGCGCCCAGATCCCTTGCTTTGGTTGGCCGGCACCCGGGCGGCAGGAGCGCCTCGATGCGTGCCGATGTGATCGCCGCACGTCGGATCATCGTCCAATCGACGAAGGTGCCGACTTCCCGCGAATCATTGTCGTAGCCAGGCCGTCGGTCGCTTCGCCCCGAAACGGCCAGATCGCCCAGGCGGCGGTTCAGCGCGCTCAGCCGATCGAGGTGCGGCTGGATCTGCTCGCGAAGTGCAGCGCGCTGCTCGGGCGGTGCGCACGCGATGGCTGTGTCGACAATGCGCCAAAACGGACGAAGATCTTCGTAATAATCGGGCTCGCGCACCGTGAGGGCAATCTCGTCCCAGCGCCGTCGATCCTCGCCCTGGAGCGCGGACGAGGCCAGCGCTGCGAGTGCGTCCTCGTGCGGCCGGATCGCCTCGGTCAGCTGCTCGAATCGCCTGTGCGCATCGGATGCACCCTGGTCTTCCTGTGCCGTCGGGCTTGTGAGGCCGGAAGGCACACTTGGGTTGGCGATGCGGGCCTGCGCCTGCGTCCGGTTGGCAACGTCAACGGCCGCGAGCGCCTGGCGGACCGCCTCGCGGGCCGCCACCCACGCGTCGACCGCCGGCACCGTTGCGGCCAACGCGCGCGCGCGTCCCTCGTCGGACAATGGCGCGTCCAGCAGCGTCGTCGCGATCTCGACGCTCGGATCGTAGTAGTTCTCCCAATTCACCAGGCGCTGTGCAGCGCGGGCGGCACGCAGGAGCGTCAGTGCCGCGCGGTCGCATTGCTCGCCGAGCGCTGCGGCAAGCGCTTCGAAAGTGGCAGCGTCCACGGCAGCGGCGGTTCGCCAGGCCGCCTCGATCCGCGGACGCTCCTCGATCCGCTGTTCGGAGTCACGCAGCATCTGCTTCCATCCGTCCAGTCTGACCTCCGAGCGCGGTGAGGGCATCGCGGCGGCCACGGCAGGAGCGACTTCCGCCTGCCAGCGCCCCCTGGCGTCGGCCATCACCGCGTGGAGGACGGGGCGCTGTCCTTCGGTCAGT
Source organism: Phycisphaerales bacterium (assembly GCA_044230125.1). Lineage (GTDB taxonomy): Bacteria > Planctomycetota > Phycisphaerae > Phycisphaerales > SM1A02 > UBA966. The sequence continues at coordinate 17,148 of JBGARR010000039.1, read as the reverse complement.
CGAAGCAGCCGCGCGAAGCGTTCCTCGTCGTCGGCGCGATATCCAGGAGGAAGCCCCTTCGAGGCAAGCTTCTCCTCTGGCGTCTTCCCTTCGGGGCTGGAATTCATGCGGCCGTCCACCTCGAATTCGGCGTCGTCCGCCGCGCTTGGCTCGTCGACATTCCCAGTGGGAAACTCCGGCGGATCGTGCGCGAGCGATTCGAGCCCCGGGATCGCGGCGAACGCGACAAGCGCGCGCTTTGCGCGCTTCTCGAGCTCCGGGCCAGGATCTTTCGAAACGCCGTCGTCGGCGTAGGACGCGAAGACCGCTTCGATGATTGCGTAGTCGTCTCGCACCCACTCGCGCCCGATCGCTCGCACTCGCTCGCGCTGAATCGAATCCAAGGACGAAACGCGCAACAACTCGGCGACATACGGGCCGATCCGATGCCTGTGCCCGACGCTCAGCTGGGGAAGGCACTTTGGCGGCTCGGTCACGCCGACCATTGTGGGTATCCAATCCTCACGGAGCAGCTTGCGCTGCGCTTCGGTGAGCCGTGGCAGAATCTCGCGGTAGCTCGCCAGCTGCGCCTGAACGATCTGGCGCCACGCCGGCGAGCCCTTCAAGATGACCGAGCGGTCGGGTTCAAGCAGTGCTGCAAAGCTCGGTTCGTCCCACCGCTCGGGGAGGGGAGACGGGCGCCCCTCCGCCGCAGCGGCGCGCGCCTGCGCGGCATTCCGAGTGAGGAATTCAGAGTGCGCCTGAAAGGAGTTCTTTCCCCCAACCCCAAGCTCGTCGGCACGCTCGGCGCGCTTCATCACCTCTACGAGCATCGCCTTGCGCGCGGCGGCGTACGAGGCAGTGCGCGCCTCGACGCCGGTGGCCGCGAGGACAAGTCGGCCCCGCACCTGTTCGGCCGAGTCCGAGGAGGGCTGCGAGCGCTCCGCTCGGATGAAGAAGCCAATGTCGGCTGGCACTCTCGGTCCCGCCATCATCATGCTCCCGCCGCGCAGCGTCTCGATGATCATGCGAAGGTGGTCGCGTGCTGCAACCGCCTGAATGACTTCGCGGTCGGCAGGCGGGACGGACTCGGCCAAGCGCGCAAAAAGCGCCGCACGTAACGCCGTCTGCTCTGCCAGCATCCGTGCTTCGCGATCCTGTCGCTTGCGTTCTGCCTCGACGCTGGGGGCATTCCGAAGGCCAACTTGCTTTGATGCACCCTGCTGCGTCTTGACCCACGCCTCGATCACCTCGGATCCCTGCCGCTCGCACCGGTCCAGGTATTCCTCCCAGGCAGCGATCGCGGCGTCGACCGGCGTGCGCACCCCGGCCTTCGCGAGCGTCCCGTGGATGCTGACGGGATCGCAGGCCGGCGGAAACACGGGTGCGTCCTGCGCCGCGGCAGTCGCTGCCACGATCGCTGCGAGCGCCGCTGAGGCGCGCTGAATCCACCGTCTAGTGCTTCTGAGTTCCATCTCGCCAATCCCCGTGTGCTTGCTCCGCGAATCCGTGTTGCATTGCCGCCGGCGTGCAGGATATGCCCGCGGCGTTGTGAACGCATCCGCTCAAGCAGGAGGGAGCGCTACGGCGCGATCCGCGCCCGCACACGCGCCAGCATCGCCGACCAGCGCTGCCGCGCGGCCTCTTCGCCGATGCCAAGCTGCGCGGCGATCTCGCGCCAGCGCTTGCCGCGCAGGCGCAGCTGGACCAGCTCGGCGTCCTGCGGGCGGCTGGCCGCAAGCTGGCGCACCAGCAGCACCAGCTCGGCGCGCTCGGCGGTCTCGGGGGGCGCGTCCTCCGGATGCTCGGTGCGCACCAGCCTCGCCAGCAACGCACTGAAGCGCGCGGCGCGGCGACGGTGGCGCTCGATCGCCCGGCGCGCCACGCCCATCACGAAGCCCCAGCTCTCGGGGTCGCTGCGGATCTGGAAGGAGCCGTTGGCGGCGGCCTGGTCGACGCGCCGCAGCGTGGTCGAGAAGACATCGTCGGGATCGACGCTGGCCATCCCCCGCGTCTGCGCCGCGATGGTGCGCCGCATCGCCGCCTCGCGCGCGATCATGAACTCGGCGGCCGCCTGGCGGACCGCCCGATGCTCTTCGGAGACCTTTTCCATGCCAGAAAGATGCGTTCCCCCACTTCCGCGCGCCACGCAATACCGCATCGTCAAGCGGCGGCGGTCATTTACCGGACGGCGAGGGAGTCTTCAGGTCCACCTGCCCGGCGGGCGCGCGGAAGCGGAAGACCAGCACCACCACCACCGCCTGCAGGAGGGCGGTGCCAAGCGTGCTCAGCACCACCTGCGGCTTCAGCCACTCGCCAATGGTCAGGTACAGGCACAGGTTTGCCAGCGCGAAGAGCGTCCACGTCACCGCCGAGACGCCCTCGCTGCGCTTGCGCCGCGCCAGCGAGAGCAGCTGGATCACGGTGGCCACGGGGAAGACCACCGCGGGCACCCAGCCCACCGCGCTGCGGAACTGCTCGAAGCCAGCCGAGATGTCCATGTCCAGTGCCTCCAGGGGCCGCGTCAGCGCAGCGAAGCGGTGAAGCCCGCGATGCGCTCGAGCCCCTTGCGGAGCGTCGTCTCGCCGCAGGCGAAGGTGATGCGGATGTGGTCGCGCGCGCAATCGCCGAAGTCGCCGCCGGGCACGACCGCCACGTGCGCCTCGGCCAGAAGCGCGTCGGCGAAGCTGTCGCCATCGGCGATGGCGCGCCCCTCGGGGGTGCGCAGCCCCACGCACGGCGCGATCGACGGGAACGAGTAGAAGGCGCCCGTCGGCCGCACCGATTGCATCCGCGGGATGCCCTTCAGCAGCTCGTCCACGATGCTGGCGCGCGCAGCAAATGCACTGCGCATCGCTGCGACCTCGGCGGTGGAGCGCTCGGAGAGCGCCTCGATGATCGCCGCCATGAAGAAGGCGGGGATGTTGTTGGTCATCTGCCCCTGCAGCTTGATCAGCTCGCGTGCGAAGGCACCATCGCCGCCGGGAGCGCAGACATAGCCGATGCGCCAGCCGGTCATCGCGAAGGCCTTGCTCAGGCCGTTGATGGTGATGGTGCGATCGGCAATCGCCGCATCGCTGCCGGGGCTCCATGCGGCCAGCGGCGTGGCCAGCCCGGGCGCCATCTCGGGGTAGACCAGCTTCTCGTAGATCTCGTCGCTCACCAGCGTCACGTGCGGGTGGCGCGCGATCACCGCGCACAGGGCGCGCAGCTCTTCCTGCGAATACGCCACGCCGCAAGGGTTCGACGGCGTGTTCAGGATCACCGCCACCGTGCGCGGCGTGATCGCCGCCTCCAGCTGCAGGGCGGTGATCTTGAAGCCGCGCTCCAGCGGCCCCGCCACCTGGACGCATCGCCCGCCCGCCAGCTCGATGAGCGGCTGGTAGCTGACCCACGCCGGGGTCGGCAGCACCACTTCGTCCCCTGGGTCCACCAGCGTCTGCAGCACCAGGTAGAGCGCGTGCTTGGCGCCTGCGGTGATCGAGATGTGCTCGGCCGCGCAGGCGATGCCATTCTCGGTGCGCAGCTTGGCGGCGACGGCGGTGCGCGCCTCGATGGTTCCCGGCGTGGCCACGTACTTGGTCTGCCCCGCCTCCAAGGCGCGCTCGGCGGCCTGCTTGATGTTGCGGGGCGTGTCGAAGTCCGGCTCGCCGGTGCCGAATGCCACCACGTCCACCCCCTGCTTGCGCAGCGCGGCGGCGCGGGCCGCCACCGCCAGGGTGGAGCTTTCCTTCATGCGTGCAACGCGGGCGGAGACCTTCATGGAGCGCGGAGTCTAGTAGTGCGCACCAGCCCCCGCAGCGGCGTACACTCGGGGCATGTACTACGACGCCCACCAGCCAGTGCTGGACGACCTGGAGGCGCGGATCACGACCATCCGCGACTCTCTTTAACTACCCAGCAAAGGTCAAGGAACGCGAACGCCTGACGGCGAAGATGGAGGGGGCCGACTTCTGGAACGACCAGCGGGCGGCCCAGCGCACCATCGATGCCCTGAAGATCGTCCGTGCCCAGATCGAGCCGCTGGAGGCGGTGATCAAGGGCTTCGAGGACGCGCAGGTGGGCTACGAGATGGCCAAGGACTCCGGGGACGCCGAGCTGCTGCAAGAGGTGGATTCCAGCCTGCACGCCATGCTGGCGCAGATGGACAAGGTGGAGGCGCAGAGCCTGCTGAGCAACAAGCACGACCACCGCAACTGCTTCGTCACCATCCAGGCGGGCGTGGGCGGCACCGAGGCCAACGACTGGGCCCAAATGCTGGAGCGCATGTACCTGTACTGGTGGGAGAAGATGGGCTTCAAGGTCGAGGAGATGCACCGGCTGCCCGGCAGCGAGGTGGGCATCGCCGAGGTCGTCTACCGCCTGAGCGGCCCATTTGTCTACGGCTACATGAGCTGCGAGCGCGGTACGCACCGCCTGGCGCGCGTCAGCCCCTTCAACGCCGAGGCGAAGCGACAGACCAGCTTCGCCACCGTCGACATCACGCCGGAGTTCGAGGAGACGGACCTGGAGATCCCCGAGAAGGACCTGGAGGTCATCGCCTTCGTGCGCGCCAGCGGTCCCGGCGGGCAGAACGTCAACAAGGTGGCCAGCGCCGTGCGCATCACGCACCTTCCCACCGGGCTGCAGGTGGTGGCCAGCACCTTCCGCGACCAGGGGCAGAACAAGAAGCAGGCCTTCGCCGTCATGCGCTCCAAGCTGGAGGCGCTGGAGGAAGACCGCCGCCAGGCCGAGCTGGACGCAGCCACCGGCGGCAAGGTGGACCGCGGCTGGGGCACGCAGATCCGCTCGTATGTCATCTACGACAATCGTGTCAAGGACCATCGCACCGGTTTCGAGGTGATGAACCCGCAGCGCGTGCTCGATGGCGACATCGGAGGCTTCATCGACTCCGAGCTGAAGCGCCGCCGAGCCGAGCGCGACACGCTGCAGCAGGCCGCGGGATGACGGCGCCGCGGCGATGGCCGCGTCGGACGGATGATCGTGGCACGCACTTAATCGCGAAGCCAAAGGGAGCGGCACCTGCCTGAAGAAGCCTTCATCCTACGCCAGGTCGCGGCGGGCAGCCCCTCTGCCATGCAGCAGTGCATGGAGCGCTTCGGCGGCCTGGTGTGGTCGCTCGCGCGCAAGTTCAGCAACAGCGGCAGCGACGCCGACGACGCGGTGCAGGAGATCTTCATCGACCTGTGGAAGAGCGCGGCGCGCTTCGATCCGGCCATCGCCAGCGAGACGACCTTCGTGGCGATGATCGCGCGGCGGCGCCTGATCGACCGCGGGCGGCGCCGGCAGCGCCGGCTGGACTCCGCGCCGCTCACCGAAGGCACTGCCGCCGCGGAAGGGCCCCAAAGCGACTCCACCGAGGTGGCCGAGGAGGCGGGCCGTGCGCAGGCCGCCTTCGAGCAGCTGCGCCCGGAGCAGAAGCGCGTGCTGCAGCTGGCGATCTTCCACGGGCGCTCGCACGAGGAGATCGCACGCAGCACGGGGCTGCCGCTTGGCACGGTCAAGACGCACGCGCGGCGCGGCCTGATCCGCCTGCGCCAGATCCTGGCCGCCGAGGGGGCCATCGACGAGGGCGCACCGCCTCCCGGGCGCACGCCGCGCCGCCCAAGCGAATAACTGCAAAATGTGACCACGGGGCGCAGTGCCGCGGTGCGTCCATGCGTGGTTTTGGCGGTACAACCCCTACCTTCCCATGCTGAACGCCATCCTGCACACCGTCATCGTCACGGCCGCCCTGGGGGCCGATCCCACCTCGATCCCCGACGCGGCCATGCTGCGCTACCCGGACATCGGCAAGGACGAGATCGTCTTTGTCTTTGCCAACAACCTGTGGGTCGTGCCCAAGGCGGGCGGCGCCGCGCGCCCGCTGACCAGCGCCGCGGGTGCCGAGGTGATGCCCCGCTTCAGCCCCGACGGCAAGCGCATCGCCTTCGTGGGCAACTACGACGGCAACCGCGACATCTACGTGATGCCTTCGGGCGGCGGCTCGCCGCAGCGCGTCACCCACCACCCCGCGGGCGAGGTGGTCAATGAGTGGACGCCGGATGGCGACCTGCTCTTCACGGCCAGCGGCATGGAGGGCATCGCCCGCGCCGCTCGCCTGTACCGCGTGAAGGAGACGGGAGGACTGCCGCAGCCGCTGCCGGTGCCCTATGGCACCAACGGCACCATCAGTCCCGATGGCGAGTGGCTGGCGTACACGCCGCACAGCATCGACAACCGCACCTGGAAGCGCTACCGCGGCGGCATGCAGACGGACATCTGGCTCTACAACCTGAAGTCGGGGGAGGCCAAGCGCATCACCGACTGGGAAGGCATCGACACCCTGCCGATGTGGCAGGGCAGCACCCTCTACTACCTGACCGACCAGACCGACGACGCCAACGCGCCGCACAAGCTGAACATCTGGAGTTACGAAACCAAGAGCGGCAAGCGCACCCAGGTGACCAAGTTCACCGATGACGACGTGAAGTGGCCCGCCATCGGCGACGGCGAGATCGTCTTCCAGAAGGGCACCAAGCTCATGGTGCTCGACCTGGCCAGCGGCAAGGCGCGCGAGGTCACGGTGCGCATCCCGGGCGACCGCCCGACGGCCCGCACCCGCTCCGAAAACGTCAGCGACGAGCTGCAGGGTTCCAGCATCAGCCCCAGCGGCAAGCGCGTGGCGGTGGCCGCGCGCGGCGACATCTGGAACGCCCCCGCCGAGAATGGCACCCCGCGCAACATGACGCGCACCAACGGCATCGCCGAGCGCTCGCCCGCGTGGAGCCCCGACGGCAAGTGGATCGCCTACTTCGACGACTCGACCGGCGAGTACGAGCTGTGGCTGATGCCCGCCGACGGCAAGGGCGAGAAGAAGCAGCTGACCAAGGATGGCGGCCCCTTCAAGACTGGCATCGACTGGTCGCCGGACTCCAAGAAGCTGCTCTACGCGGACAAGACCTGCACCGCCTACGTCGTCGACGTGGAGACGGGCGAGCGCAAGGTGATGGACAAGGAGCCGTGGGACGGGCAGCTTGGCACCAACTGGAGCCATGACGGCGCCTTCATCGCGTACTCCAAGTCCAAGCCCGAGCGCCGCACGCAGAGCATCTGGATCTACGACGTGGCCACGGGCACCAGCAAGGAAGTCACCAGCGGCATGTTCAGCGATGGCGATGCCGCCTTCGACCGCGCCGGTGACTGGCTCTACTTCACCAGCCAGCGCGGCTTCGGCAAGGCCGAGTACAGCGAGCTGGACACCAGCTGGGTCTACCAGGACACCGCGCGGGTCTACGCCGTGCCGCTGCGCAAGAGCGTGAAGAACCCCTGGCTGGTCGAGGTGGACGAGGAGAAGGGCAAGGACGCGAAGAAGGACGACAAGAAGGACGACAAGAAGGACGAGAAGAAGGACGACAAGAAGGACGAGAAGAAGGATGGCGACAACGCGGGCGGCCAGGGTGCACCGCCCGCGGGTGGCGGCGACCGCCCCCGCCGCGGGCGCCGGCCCCAGGGTGACCTGGATGCACTGCTGGTGCAGGACGACAAGAAGGAGGAGAAGAAGGGGGACAAGGCGGACGCCCCCGCTGCCACCGGCCCGGCCGGACTCTGGAACTGCCACGCCAAGTCGGACACCGAGTCCATCCCCTTTGCGCTGGTGATCAGCCTGGAGGATGGCGGCGTCGCAAAGGGCAAGTTCACCTCCGAGCGCTTCAACAGCGAGATGAGCGGCACCTGGAACGCCGACCAGAAGCAGCTGAAGCTGACCTCCGACGAGAAGGACACCTCCTACGAGGTGGAGGCGACCATCGAAGGCAACTCGCTCAAGGGGATCGGCATCGCCCGCGGCCCCGATGGCGCGCAGAAGTACGAGCTGACCGGCGAGCGCGCGCAGTCCGATGCGGCCAAGAAGGACGACAAGAAGGACGAGAAGAAGGAAAAGAAGCCCTTCACCATCGATTACGAGGGCTTCGAGGAGCGCGCGATCGAGCTGCCCGTGGGCAGTGGCCGCATCGGCAACCTGACGGTGAACGACAAGGGGCACCTGCTCTTCTCGCAGAATGGCCAGATCAAGGTCTTCGACCTGAACGACAAGAAGAAGGAGGCCAAGAAGGTGGCCGACGGCGGCGGCTACCAGCTGAGCGCCGATGGCAAGAAGATCCTTGTCGGCATGCAGATCATGGACGCCAGCGCGGGCGCCACCGGCAAGCCGGTGGTGACGCAGCCGATGCTGGTGGAGATCGAGCCCAAGGCCGAGTGGCGCCAGATCGTGAAGGACGCGTGGCGCATCTTCCGCGACTACTTCTACGACCCCAACATGCACGGCGTCGACTGGGATGCGGTCGGCAAGCGCTACCTGGCCATGGTGGACGATGCCAACAGCCGCGAGGACGTCAGCTACATCATCAGCGAGATGATCAGCGAGCTGAACGTGGGCCACGCCTACTACAACGGGCGCGAGTCCGAGCGCGGCCCCACCGTGAACGTGGGCATGCTGGGCGTCGACTGGGAGACCGCCGTCGGCGCGGACGGCAAGCCCGTGTACCGCATCCGGCACATCGTCCAGGGCGCGCCGTGGGACGCCGATGCACGCAACCCGCTCGATGAGCTGGGCGTCGACATCAAGACAGGCGAGTACGTCCTGGCGGTCAATGGCGTGCCGATCGACGGATCGAAGGATCCGTGGGCGGCCTTCCAGGGGCTGGCAGGCAAGGTGGTCAGCCTGACCGTCGGCCCGAATCCCGCCATCGACGACAAGGTGCGCGAGGTGGCCGTGCGGACCATCAACGACGAGGACAACCTGCGCTACCGCGACTGGATCGAGACGAACCGCAAGTACATCGCCGACAAGTCCGGCGGCAAGGTGGGCTACGTCTACGTGCCCAACACCGGCCTAGACGGGCAGAGCGACCTGGTCCGCCAGTTCCAGGGGCAGCGTTCGCACCCGGCGCTCATCGTCGACGATCGCTGGAACGGCGGCGGGCAGATCCCCACGCGCTTCATCGAACTGCTGAACCGCCCCGTCACCAACTACTGGGCGCGTCGCGACCAGCAGGACTGGATCTGGCCACCGGATGCGCACACCGGCCCCAAGGCGATGCTGATCAACGGACTGGCGGGATCGGGCGGAGACATGTTCCCGTGGCTCTTCCGCAATGCCAAGCTGGGGCCGCTGGTCGGCACCCGCACCTGGGGCGGCCTGGTGGGCATCAGCGGCAATCCCGGCCTGATCGACGGCGCGGGCGTCCGCGTGCCGGTCTTCGCCTTCTACAAGACCGACAGCACTTGGGGCATCGAGGGGCACGGCGTCGATCCCGACCACGAGGTGCTGGACGACCCCGGAGTCATGAAGGGCGGTCCGCATAACGGCGGCGACGACCCGCAGATGGACAAGGCGGTCCAGCTGCTCCTGGCGGAACTTGAGAAGAATCCTGTTCTGCCGCCGCGCCGTCCCGCGTATCCCAAGCGTCAAGGCATGGGCATCGAGCCCAAGGACAGGTAGTCCGCGGAAGCGTCACCCGCGGCTGGAAACCAGCACGGACGAGGGCCCAGCGGGCAGCGCATGCGCGCGCCGGGCCCTCGGCCATTTCAGGAGCTTGCCGATGGACCGCCGCACTGCCCTCTTCACCGGACTTGGCGTGCTGGCCGCCGCGGCGCTGCCCCGGCGCTTGGCACAAGCGGGCGCGTCGGGGGCGCTGGTGCGCGCCGCGGGCGACCCGATCGCGCCGCTCCTGAGCCTGAGCGGCAGCCAGATGGTGCAGGGGATGCCCTTCGCGCCGCGGTGGGATGGCGACGTCTTCCGCGAGAACGCCCTGCCCTTCCACGGCTGCGAAGACTGTGATGGGCGACGGCCTGCGTACGAAGAGGTGCTGGATGTCGCCATCGTCGGTGGCGGGCTCAGCGGGCTGGCCACCGCGCACGCGCTGCGCGACCGCAGCGTGGCGCTCTTCGACCTGCGGCCGCGCTTCGGCGGCAACGCGATGGGCGAGCGGTGGCGCGGCCTGCAATGGAGCATGGGCAGCGCGTACTTCATGACCCCCGACCGCGGCAGCGTGCTGGAGGCGCTGTACCGCGAACTGGGCGTCGACCGGCAGGTCCGCGTCGACGCGACGCCAATGACCTTTGAGTGGGAGCGCGCGGTCACCACCGACCTGGCGGGGCGCAACGCCAGCGCGGAAGAGCTCGCGCGCATCGCCAGCTACCAAAAGCGCGTGCAGTTCTATGCAGGCGATGCATATCCCGAGATTCCGTTCGAAGGGGCCGCGTCGCGGGAGATCGCCGCGCTGGATGCGATCAGCTTTGAGCAGGCCGTCGTCGATGCCTGCGGCGGCCCGGTGCCGCCGCGCCTGGCCTATGCGCTGCAGGCGTACTGCTACTCGAGCTTCGGCGTGGGCTGGCAGGAGCTGAGCGCCGCGGCGGGCTGGAACTTCGTGGCGGCCGAGGAGTTCGGGCGCTGGGTGCTGCCGGGGGGAAACGCGGGGCTGGCGCAGGCGTTGTGGCGTCCGCTGGCGCGGCTGCAGGAGCGCAACGCACTGGCTGGCTCGCATGGCGTGGGCGGATCCGGCGGAACGGGCGCGGCGCGCCCCGGCCCCATCCTGCGTCCAGGGGCGATGGTGACCACCATCACGCGCCAGGGCGATGGCGCCATCGTGCGCTGGCGCGATGCGCAAGGGCAGGTGCACCGCAGCTATGCCCGCCACGTGGTGATGGCGAACGCCAAGCACATCGTGCGCCACATGATGCCGTGGCTGCAGAAGAGCGATCCCGACAAGTTCGAGGCGATGCAGCAGGTGCCCACCGTGGCGTACGTGGTGGCCAACGTGGTGCTGGGCAAGCCCGTGCCCAGCGAGCTGTACGACCTCTTCCTGGATGGCGGCCGCGACTATCCCATGAACGACTACACCTTCCAGCAGCGCCCGATCATCGCGGACGCGGTGAACGGCACCTTTGCCGACCGCGCGCAAGGGCCGGGCGCGGTGCTCACCATGTACTGGCCGCTGCCGTGGCACACCGCGCGATTCACCATCGTGCAGCCGGAGCAGTGGCTGGACTACGCGCAGATGGGTGCCACGCAGATCGGCGCGATGCTCGGGCTGATCGGCTTGGAGGCCTCCGACGTGCTGCAGGTGCGCCTGACGCGCTGGGGGCATGCGATGCCCTATGCGCTGCCGGGAGCGCTTTCAGGGGGCATCCCCGCGCAGCTGCGCCGGCCCGTGGATGGCTGCATCTGGTTCGCCAACCAGGACAACTGGATGCTGCCCGCGGTGGAGACCTGCCTGCAGGAAGCGCTTGCGGTCGCGGGCAAAATCCGCGGGGCGCTGTAGGCGCGGCGCGCGGGCGGGAGCGCTGCGGGACTTGTTCGCGGTGCGCGGTCGGCGGCGCGCGGGCGGGCGCGCCACGCGCGATACGATCGCGCCGTGCCGCGCGCCACCGCACCTGAACACATGGACGATCCGGCGATTCCGCACGCCGAGCTGGTGGCCAGCTTCCGTTTCATCTTGGGCATCAACCGATGGCTTGGCGGGGCACGCGCGCTGCTGGGCGTGCTGGGCGCGATCGCCGCGCGCGGCGAGTGGCCAGCGGGCCGGCCGCTGCGGCTCATCGACGTGGGCACGGGCGTCGCCGACCTGCCCGAGGCCGCATGGCGGTGGGCGCGGGCGCGCGGGCTTCCCATCGAGATCACGGCCATCGATCCCAGCGGGGCCACCATTGGCCTGGCGCGCGAACGGCTGGCGCGCGCCGCGCCGCGCGCGCCGATCGTGCTGCGTGCCATCGGCTTCGACGCACTGCTGCACGAGGACGCCCGCCGCTACGACGTCGCCCACGCCGCGATGCTGCTGCACCATTTCGACGACGCCACCGTCGCGCGTGCGCTGGGCGCCATGGCACGCGTCGCCCCCACCGTGGTGTGGAACGACCTGTGGCGCAACCCCGTCTCGCGGCTTGCGGTGCGCGTGATGACGCTGCCCACCCCCGCGGTCGTGCGCCACGATGCGGTCCTGAGCGTGGACAAGGGCTTCACCCCGCGCGAGATGCGCGCCCGCGCCCGCGATGCGGGCCTGCGCGTGGCGCACTTGACGCACATGCCGCTCGCAGGCCGCCTAGTGGCGACGATGGTGGAGGCGAGGCCGGGCTCTGCCATGATGCCTGCGGCGGCGATCGATGCGAGGCGATAGCTGCGGCGACGATGAATGCGGCGCGAGCGTTGCCTACGCCCGCAATCAGGGACTGCCGGCGTTCGAATATCCCGTGAACTGCGAGTTCTGCAGGCCCTCGCCTGCCCAATGGTCGTAGGTGCCCCAGCCGCCGTGGCCCTGCGGGGTGGAGTAGGGACCTGCGTTCGGCCCCACGTTGTTGCCCGCGGCGGTGCCCGACCCCCAATACGCGCCGGGGGTGGCGAATTGCTGCGTGGGATGGAATCCGTTCGGAGCGGAGAGGGGTGAATAGCCCCAGTTGCCGCCCAGCGGCGTGCCGTTGCCCGTCCATGGGCGGTAGGCCACAGGGGCGTACCCGCCGTACTCGTCGCCGGGGCCGCGGAAGCTGACCGGCGTGTCGCGCGCGGCGCCTTGGAACTGCTTCGCCAGGGCCGCGGCGTTCTCCTGCGCCACTTGCACCGCCGGATCGACCGCGGGCTTCGCGGCCGGCGCTGCGGCGCCGGTGCTACCCGCCGCGGCGCGAATCTGCACCGACCCCGCGTTGGCCATCGCGCCGCGCGCGGCGGGCCACGTTCGCTGGTCCATCGGCGTCGCACGCTGCGCGGCGCGCGCCTGCGCATCGCGCGTGGTCTGCTGCTGCCAGTCATGGTGCGCGGGCTGCCAGCGTGCGTAGTACGGATGCCAGTGCGCCATCCACCAGCCCCAGTGGTCCCAGCCCCACCAGTTGTTCCAGCCCGAGGCCCACGCCCTGTTCCAGCCCGCGCACCAGCCGAAGCCCCCCCAACCGTTGCCATCGAAGGAGGCGGGCATCACGTCGGGCAACCCGAAGTAGGCATAGTCGTCGTTCGGATCGTCCGGTGGCGTGAAGGTGCCCGTCTGTGCGTCGTACTGCGGATCCATGCCGTAGGTCTGCGGGTACGCCTGGAAGGCGCCGCCTGCGGTCGATCCGCCGTAATCAACGCCGGTGCCGTAGACGGGCGTGCCGTCGTTCAGGTAGGTGCCCAGGTATCCGGCGCTGAAGCCAAAGGTGACGCTGTCCTCGGTGGAGCCGAAGATCTCGACATAGGTGGCGGGGTACACGGGGCACGCGGGCGGGACCGAATAGATCTCGGCGGGCAGCCGCTCGGCCAGCTTCCATGGGCCTTGCGCGGCGTTAGAGACGAACCAGACGCCGGCGTCGCAGCAGAAGAAGGCGTGCTGCGACGCGATCACCGGCTGCGAGGCGTTGGCGGCGAACTTCATCTGCGTGTCCTGCACGGGCTTGAAGTCCGGTGCGCCCGCGTAAGTCACGGCGCACTGCGCGGCATCGCGCTTCACGGTCACGGTGCGCACCTCGCGGGCGGCCAGCGAAGCCTCGTTCGCTTCGGGCGTGCCCGGAAGCGCGGCGCGCACGCCATCCCAGCGCTTGATGCGCGGCAGCTGCGTGAAGGCGCGGGGCACGTCGATCGGCGCGCAGTAGTTCCACGGGCCGGCGGCGGGATTGCCGGTGGTGAACCAGCGCCCCGAGGCCAGCAAGTAGAAGGTGGCGGCGTTGTCCGCCGAGAGCAGCGAAGCGTTGGTGTTGGTCACCGCCATCACGCCGGGGGCCACCTTGCCCATGATCGCGGGGCCGTCGATCGACACCAGGATGGTGGGCTTGGTAGCCACGATCACCTGCACGGGGCCCGCGGCCAGCGGACGCGCGATGCGGCGCGTGGCGGCGGGAATGTCCGAAGGCGGCGCGGGCAGCGTGCCCATCGCCACGAAGACATCGGCGCCGGGCGGTGCGGCGGCGGGCGCGTAGCCCCCTGCCATTTCCTTCGAGGTCATCCACTTGCCGCTGACGCGCGTCCACCACGTGTTGCTCTTGTCGCGCAGCAGGACGAAGGGGGTGTTGCGGACGAAGGACCACCCAGTGGAGCCAAGGGGCGCCACGACCGGGTCGCCATCCACCTGCAGGAGCACGGCGGGCGTGTTCACGGTGACGATGGCGGGCGGATCGAATCGCAACCCGGGTGTCGAGCTGCCGCGCGCGTTCATCAGGCGCATGTTCTGCACCAGCGTGGCGCGATCCACGGTCATGGCCACCACGAAGATGGCCTGGCCCAGGGCGGTGGCATCGGCGGCGGCGGCGGGCTTGTTGTCGACGGTCAGCCGGTTGACGCGGAAGTTGTTGATCTCAAGTTCGCCGGGCAGGTCGGCCGGAAAGATGTCGGCGACCAACTGCGCCTTGGCGGTGACCTGCTTGCCGTCCGCGCTGTCCATGGCCACCTGCGTCACCAGGTAGGCGCGCGAGCCATCGATGCCCGTGACCACCGGCTGGAAGACGGTGTACTGCTTGCCGTTGCTCAGGATCTGCTGCGGCCAGCGGTTGACGCTTTCGGGGGTGGCAGCGGTGCCGGTGGGGGCGCCAGTGTCGGGACCGCCTGCGGGCGGGGCCGTCGCGCCACGCGTGCCGGGGGCGGCTGGAGCGGCGGGAGCACCCGGGGCGCCGGGCGCCGAGGCGGGCGGCGCGCTCTTGCCCGTGCTGTAGGGGTCGTTCGGGGCAGGCTTGGGGGTGGTGGCCTGCGGGGCGAAACTCACGGCGAGCAGTGAAGCAAGGACGATCGGAATCATCATTGTGGGGGGTCCGTGTGGGCTATTGGACTTCGCCGCGCGCCGCGGCACTGTGCGCCGCGAAGTCTACCTCCGTCCGGGAACAATTCGGTGGCACGGTGCGGACACGATGGCATACTTGGCGCGCGGGCCGCGTGGCTTCGGCAGCCGCTCCGGCCGCGTTGCCACGCTGCCCGTTTCGCCGCATTGCCCGCCTCACCACACCGCCCCACCGCCCCCCTGCCTGCTGGCATCCCCACATCATGCTGATCACCACCTTTGTCGCGTTCCTGGCGCTCGTTCCTCCGTCGGCAGCCAACCCTGGCGCGCCGGGAAGCGGGCCCGTGCCGGCAACCCTGTCGCGCATGCCGCTCTCCGCCATCCCCGGCGAGCGCGAGTTCAACGGCGAGCTGATCGTGCGCCCGCGGCAGGACCTGGCCGCCGCCGACCGCGCGCGCGCCGTGGCGCTGGTGTCCAAGACCACGCGCAAGCACTACACCGAGACGGATGAGTTCATCGTGACCGTGGCGCGCGGCCCGCAGATGGCAGGCGCCCCGGAACAGCAGATGGCGTCCGAACTGCTGGCCACCGGGCTCTTCCAGTACGCGCATCCCAACTGGACCGTCTACCCGGTTGCCACCCCCAACGATCCGCGCTTCGGTGAGCAGTGGCACCACACCATGATGGAGTGCCCCGCGGCGTGGAACACCACGACGGGCTCGCTGGCCGTCATCGTGGCGGTCACCGACACCGGGATCGTGACGCACGAGGACCTGACGCATCGCGTGCCCGGCTTCAACGCCGTCTCGGGCGTGCCCGAGGCGAGCGGCGGCGACATGACCGACATCAACGGCCACGGCACGCACGTGGCGGGTTGCGCGGCGGCGTCGGGCAACAACGGCCTGGGCGTCAGCGGCATGGGGTGGACGCTTTCGGTCATGCCCATCCGCGTCAGCGAGGCGGCGGGCGGCGGCGCTTCGTACGACAGCCTGCTGGCGGGCGCGCGCTGGGCGGCAGAGAATGGCGCCAAGAGCGTCAGCGCCAGCTACAGCGGCATCGGTTACGACGCCATCGAGACGACGGGCGCCTACATAAGCGGCCTGGACGCCACGTTCATGTGGGCGGCGGGCAATTCGGCGGACGATCACGCGGGTTGGGACTTCGAGCACGTCATGGTGATCGGCGCCAGCGACGCCAGCGACCAGCGCGCCAGCTTCTCCAGCTATGGCCGCGGCGTGGACCTGTTCGCGCCGGGCGTCAACATCCTGAGCACCATCAACAACGGCGGATACGGTTTTGCCAGCGGCACCAGCATGGCCACACCCGTGGCCAACGGTGCGCTGGGCATGGTGCGTTCCGCCAACCCTTCGCTGAGCGCGGCGCACGCCGAGTACATCCTGCAGCACACCTGCGATGCATGGGGCGGCGTGGCCGAGACGGAGCAGTTCGGCTTCGGGCGCATCAACCTGCGCAAGGCGGTGCAGGCCGCGGTGACGGCGGGAGTGCCGCAGCCCCCGGTGGCCAACAACGACCTGGCCGCGGGCGTGACCACGGGTGCGCTGCTCATCGACGTGCTGTCGAACGACTACGACCCCAACATGGATGCGCTGGTGATCAACTCGTGCCCCCCCGCTACTTCGGCGGGCGATGCGCTGGTGGTGCTGCCGGGCGCAGGCATGGGCGGGCGCGACGTGGTGCAGCTGACGCCGGCGCCAGGCGCCACGGCGGGCTCGCGCACCTTCACCTACCAGCTGCGCGAGCCGATTTCCGGCGCGACGGCGCAGGCGATTGCCACGGTGACGCTGCAGCGCCCGCGCACGCCGGTGGTGCCCACGGGCGACAGCGCCGGGTTGGATTGCGCCTACTACGCCCTGAGCGGGCCAAACCTGCTGCCGAACTGGAGCGCGCTGACCCCCTACTTGACCGAGGTCGTGGCCAGCGTGAGCTACGGAAGCACCGACGGCGTCTTTGCGAACAGCGGCCGCGCCGATGAGGTGGGCGCGGTCTACACGGGCTGGCTGACTGTTCCCGAGAGCGGGCTGTGGACGCTGGCGATCACCTCGGATGATGGATCGCGCCTGCGCATCGCGGGGGCGAGCGTGGTCGAGAACGATGGCCTGCACGGCATGGTGTCGCGCAGCGCGACGGTGGCGCTGGCCGCGGGCAAGCACCCGATCCAGCTGGAGTTCTTCGAGAATGGCGGCGGCGCGGGCTTCATCTTCAAGTGGAGCGGCCCCAACCGCAGCACCGAAGTGGTGCCGCCCGAAGCGCTCTCGCACGGCGGCACGGTGAACGTGGCCGACCTGAACGGCGATGGCGTGGTGGATGGCGGCGACCTGGGGATCCTGCTGGGCGCGTGGGGAAGCGCGGGCAGCGGCGCGAACGGGCCGTCGGCGGACTTGAACGGCGATGGAATCGTGAATGGCGCGGACCTTGGCGTGCTGTTGGGGGGGTGGGGGAG
>JBGARR010000038.1:0-29443 GCA_044230125.1 Phycisphaerales bacterium | reverse complement strand
GGTGGGGAAGCCACCGAGCACCGTGCCGTTGAAGTTGATCGTGAGGCCCGGATTGCCGGGGCCGAAGATCGACCGACCGCTCACTCCCGAACCGTCGGTTGCGCCATCGTCGCAGTCCACTGAATCAGTGATGCCGCCAGGACCCGTCACCGAACCATCCACTGTGAGCCCTGGTGTATTGATCAGCCCATCTTCCACGTTCTCCAGGAAGAAGTTGACCCCCAGCCCCGAAGTGTCGAAGGGGCTGTCTTCGATGCACAGGTATGGCGAGGGTCCCACGAAGGTGGTCTCCGCGGTCGCTGCCGCGGCGAAGGAGAGCGATGCGATGAGCGCGACGGTGGTGTGATGGTGTCTCATGGCTGGCGCCGAGGATACGGTGCATGCTCACCGGGGAAGTCTGCGATGAGCGCGCGCCGGGCGCTGGGCCATGCCAGGGCCGTTCCTGGCGCCGTCAGACTGCTCTCAGGAAGCACCCGCACAATGGGCTTGGTGCATCTGCACCTGACTGGTAGTGTTTTCAGCGTTCTCCGGTTGGGTTCGACCTTGCCTCCTTTTCCGCGGAGCTGTCCCATGACGCGATCAATTCAGCTTGGCTTCGTGACCTTCTGCGCCAGCCTCGCCGGCGCTTTCGCACCGCACGCCTTCGCCGACTCGGGTGTGATCGCGCACTACCGCGGCGAGGGCAACGCCATCGATTCCGCAGGCGGTCACGATGGGTCGTTGGTGAACGGCGCGGGATTCGGCGCAGGCGTGGTCGGTCAGGCCTTCGCGTGCAACGGGGTGAACCAGTTCGTCACCGCGCCCGACAGCCCGGCGTGGTTCTTCGGCGATGCGCCCTTCACGATTTCGATCTGGGCCAATTTTTCAGCCGTGCGCCAGGGTTCGCTGACTTCCCTTCCAAACGTCTTCGTCGGCCAGGACGATGGCGGCGGCACCTTCGACAAGTGGGTCTTCTGCTGCGACGGGCAGGGGCACCTCTGCTTCCACATCAATGGCCCGGACTCCGTCTTCCTGACGCCCCCGTCGACGATCGCGCAGAGCATCGGTGACTGGCACCATTACGCGGTGGTCCGCAGCGGGAGCAGCTATTCCTTCTACTTCGACGGCGCGCCGCTGGGCGCGACCGGGACCGCGCTCACGATCCCTGATTCCATCGCGCCACTGACGATCGGCCAAGCGGAGGGGCTGGGGTACTTCGACGGGCGGCTGGACGACCTGCAGATCTACAGTCGCGCGCTCAGCCCCGACGAGATTCAGTACGTCTTCCAGCACCCCGGGCAAGTCGCCGGCGCACCGCCCTGCACCCCCGACCTGAACCTGGACGGCGTGGTCGATGGCGCCGACCTTGGCATCTTGCTGGGCAACTGGGGCAGCTGCGGCGGATGCGTCGCGGACATCAACGGCGATGGCATCGTCGACGGCGCGGATCTTGGCGCGCTCCTGGGCGCCTGGGGCGGCTGCCCTTAGAGCCTGGCCAGCCGTTCCGCCACATCCATCTGCGTCAACGCGCCGATCAGTTCCTCCATCTCGCCCGCCAGCAGCTTCTGCAGGTTGAAGCTCTGCTCCAGGCGATGGTCGACGGCCACGTTCTCCTTCCAGCGGTAGGTGCGGATCTTCTCGGCACGTCCGCCGCTGCCGATCATGATCTTGCGTTCCGCGCTGCGCGCCGCCTCCGCCGCCGCCTTGCGCCGCTCGTACACGCGCGCGCGCAGCAGGCGCCACGCCTTCTCGCGGTTCTGCGTCTGGCTGCGCGTCTCCTGCATGCGCACTTCGATGCCCGTCGGCATGTGGATCAGGTGCACCGCGGTGGCCACTTTGTTCACGTTCTGCCCGCCGGGGCCCTGAGCGGTGGTCATCATCTCCTTCACTTCCTCGTCATCCACCTCGCTCTCCACCTCCTCGGGCTCGGCCATCACCGCCAGCGTGGCAGTGCTGGTGTGCACGCGCCCCTGCGACTCGGTGGCGGGCACGCGCTTCACCTGGTGCGTTCCCCCTTCGTAGCCCAGCTCGCTCCACACACCCGGCCCCTGGAGCTCGATGATCGCCTGCGTCACGCCGCCCGCATCGCCCGCCTTCATCTCCATCTCGTCCCAGTGCCAGCCGCGCCGCTGCGCATACCGGCGGTACATCTGCACCAGGTCGCCCGCCCACAGCGCCGCCTCGTCGCCGCCGACGCCCGCGCGGATCTCCAGGATCACGGCGCCGACGCGGCTGTCCTCGGTGGTCACCAGGCGCGTCTGGATCTCCTGCTGCAGCGCTGCCAGCCGCTTCTCGAGCGCGGGCAGTTCCTCGCGCGCCATCGCCGCCATCTCGCGATCGGCGCCTGCGGCAAGTTCCGCCAGCTGCGTGCGCTCGGCCGCCGCCGCGCGCCACGCCTGGTAGCGCGTCACCACCGGGTCCAGCGCCGCCCGCTTGGAGACCAGCGAACGCACCTGGCGATGGTCCGCCGCGACGCCGGGGTCCAGCATCGCCTCTCCGGCGGCGCCATGCTCGGCGGCCAGCTCATCCAGCTTGCGCAGCAGGTTGGGATTGAATTCGGTCATCGATGCCTCCTCGTGGCCAGCGGCCCATCCGCCAAAGAAACAACCGCGCCGGTCGGGCGCGGTCGTTGGGGTTCAGCGGGGGATCGCTACTTCTTGGCGGCGGGCTTGGCCAGCGAGGCAGCATGCTGGATCGAGGAGGCGCTGGGCTTCTTGGCAGCGTCCTTCGCAGCGTCCTTGCCATCCTTCTTGAAGTACTCACCGGCGAACTTGCGCTGGAAGCGCTCGACGCGGCCGGCGGTGTCAATGAAGGTCTTCTGGCCAGTGAAGAAGGGGTGCGAGCCGGACCAGACCTCGACGTTCATCTCGGGCACGGTCGCGCCCGTGGTCATGACATGCTGACCGCGGAAGAAGACCTTGCACTCGGGGAACCACTTGGGATGAATTTCCTTCTTCATAGCATTCCTCGCCCCTTTGGGGCAGACCGAGCAGGATAGCAAATCCGCCCGTTGCGGCAAGGGGCTGGTGGCCGTGGGGCGGGCACGATTGGCCTGAACCGGCCAAGGCGGCGGAATTGCGTGCTTATTCGGGCCTTCTCGGTGCGGACTGGCGCGTCAGCGCCACAACCGCCCGCCGCTGGGTATCCCTCCCGGATGGCCATTCGCCGCAGCCCCGAGGACTTCCGCGTCGACGAGCGGCTTGACCCCGCCTTCGCCGCCGGGCTCGCCCCCGCGCGCGATGCCACGCACGGCTTCGCCATCGTGCGCCTGGTGAAGACCAGCCTGACCACGCCGGACGCGGTGACGCACCTGGCGCGCGCGCTGCGCGTGCGCCCCACCGAGGTGGCCGCCGCCGGGCTGAAGGATCGCCATGCCGTGACCGCGCAGCACCTCTCGGTGGCCGCTCCCGATGCCGCCGCCCAGCAGGGGCTGGCCCAAGGACTCGAAGGCAAGGGGTGGCGCGCGCAGCTTGTCGGCTGGAGCGACGCGGCCATCGATGCATCGCGCATCGACGCCAACGAGTTCGACCTGGTGGTGCGCAGCTTGGCGCGCCGTGATGCGGCGCAGATGGTGGAGCGCGCGCACGCGCTCTCGCCCGGTGATGGCACCGTGCGCTTCGCCAACTACTTCGGCGACCAGCGCTTTGGCAGCGCGCGGCACCATCGTGGCTTCGCGGCGCGCTCGCTGCTGCGCGGCGAATTCATGGAAGCGGTGCGACTGCTTGTCGGCACCCCCGCGCGCAAAGACATGGGTGCCGCGCGCATCTTCACGCGCCTTTGCGCCACCAAATGGGGGGACTGGTCCGCGCTGGCCGCCGAGCTGCCGCGCCGCGCCGAGCGCCGGCCCTTCGAGGTGCTTGCAGCAGGGGGCAAGGAATCCGATGCATTCCTGGCACTTCCCAACTTCCTGCAGTTGATGTGCATTGAGGCCTACCAGAGCCTGCTCTGGAACGACGCGCTGCGCCGCATGCACGCCTCCCTGGGCGAGCCGCTGCTGAGCACGCCGGATGACTTTGGTGCACTGGTCTTTGCGGCCGCCGCGCGCGTGCCCGCTGACTGGTCCGGGGCGCAAATGCCCCTCCCCAGCCCCGAGATGGAGCCCGCCGCACCGTGGGCGGAGGCGATGCGCGATGCGCTGGCCGCCGAGGCGGTGGATGCCATCGACCTGCGCATCCCCGGACTGCGACGCCCCTTCTTCGGCCATGCACTGCGGCCGATTCTTGCGACCGCGCAGGAGTGTCGGATCGACCCTCCCACGGCCGATCAGACGGACGCGAAGCGGTGCGCCGTCCGCGTGCGCTTTGCGCTTCCGCGCGGCGCGTACGCCACGGTGTTGCTGCGCGCGCTCGGGCAATAGCCGGGATGCGTCACCGGCGCGGTGTGCGGGGAGCGGTGCGCCAGCCGTGGGTCCCGGGCCGCGCGCGGGGCGCGGACGTGGACTCGGCCGGTGTGCCGTGCAGGTCAGTCGCCCGCTTCACGGGCGAAAGCCAACAGCGTCTCGCCGCGGTCGGTGAGGCGCAGCACCTTGCCCTCGATCACGAAGCCCGTCGCGTGGCCCAGCGCCGCCAGGAAGGAGTCTTCAATCTTCATGCGATCCTCAGGCCCCACCATTCGCGTCGCGCCGATGTCGCCGAAGGAAAGTGCGCCCGGGCCGGCTACGGTGAAGGGGCCAAAGAACCGATTGACACCCGCGAAGCCCGAGGCACGGCCACCGGGGGCGAAGCGCAGGTTCGGCGCTCCCTCCGATGCCACCGGAGTGGACGCAATCTTGGTGCAGCGCCACGAGCCCAGGAGCGGGGCGGCCGTCTCCGCCGAGCCGGTCCGGGCCCCATCGGCGGTGGCGTCAGGTGCCGCCTTGGAGGTGCCTTCTCCAGCGGTCTTGCTGGTGGAGCACCCGACCAACATCGCCGCCAGTGCCCCAGCAGCGAGGGTGCGGGCGAGACGGATTCGGCGCGCGGGACGGGGGGCGGTGTGCATGTGCCGCTTGATACCACCGCGGAGAAGGCCCCTCCGGAGCGCGCAGGGGGGCATTCGGGTCGCGGGGGTGCCCCCTGGCCCGCCCCACCGCCAAATTGACAAAATCCCAATTTTCCGGATTTGTCCAGAATCACGCCCTTTGCCCCGGTTATGCTTTTGCCTGTCCAGATTCGCCGGCCCCGTCTGTGGGGTGCAGACGTTTCGACAACCGACGCTCGATCGCTCGCCCGAGTCCAAGCACGGTTTCACACGCATCGGGCAGCAGAATCGAGAATCATCATGAAGATGTATGTCGGCAACCTTCCGTTCACTACGACCGAAGACGAGCTCCGCGACCTGTTCGCAGCGCACGGCGAAGTCACCTCCGCCTCGCTGGTCATGGACCGCGAGACGGGCCGTCCCCGTGGCTTCGGCTTCGTCGAGATGTCCGAGGATTCGGCCGCGCAGGCAGCGATCGCTGCCCTGCATGGCCAGAACTTCCAGGGCCGCGACCTGACCGTCAATGAGGCCCGTCCGAAGGCCCCCGGCGCCGGCGGCGGCTTCGGTGGCGGCGGTGGTGGTGGTCGTCGCAGCGGCGGCGGCTTCGGTGGCGGTGGTGGTGGCGGCGGCGGCGGCGGTGGCCGTCGCGGCGGCGGCTTCGGTGGCGGCGGCGGCGGCGGTGGCCGCGACCGTGGCGACCGTGGCGGCTGGTAATTCCAACTGTCGGTAGACCGCGTTCGCGCGGCGCGCCGGCACTGGGTCACCCCTCACAATTGCGCAACAATCGACCGGTCCCGCCGAAGTGCGGGACCGGTTTGTTTTTGCGCCGATGCGCGCTGATCGTCAAGAAGCCCCGCAGCCGCCTCCGGGGGTGAAGCCCGCCTGCACCGCACCGCGCGGTGCTCTTGCTTGATGTTCACCTCAGGCGCGCACCGACTCCGCCGCCCCAAGCACCGCTTGAGCTTGGGCATGCAGGGCGGCGTTCCCGGCCAGCGCCGTTCCGCCGCGGATGCCTGTCTCGCCGCTCCAACTGGTGTAGACGCCCCCGGCCTCCTCAAGGATCACCGGGAAGGGACCCGCGTCCCATGCATGCAGCGAGGCATCGAACGCCAGGTCGCACCGGCCAGTGGCGACGAGCGCCAAGGCGTAGCAATCGCTCCAGCCACGGACATAGCGCACCCGGGATGCCAGACGGGCAGCGCGCTCGCCAAGCCCCACGCGCACGAAGACCTCGTGGCCGGTGTTGCAGGCCAGGGCTTCGGAGAGTTGCGTGCAGCCGCTGACCCGCGCGGGGACGCGCGGTGTGCCCGCGCGCTCCCACCAGGCACCCGCCCCCCGCGCGGCCCAGACCCGTTCGCCCAGTGCAGGCAGTTCGCAGATCCCGGCGACGACGCTTCGCACCCCAGCGCGCTCCTCCTCCAGCGCAAGCAGGACGCCGTAAAGGGGCACCCCCGCGGCGAAGCTGATCGTGCCGTCAATGGGATCGATGACCCAGGTGAAGCCGCTCGTGCCGGGTGAAACGCCGAATTCCTCGCCCAGCAGGCCATCCTGCGGGAATGCCGCCGCCAGGCCTTGGCGGATGAGCGTCTCAGCCTCGCGATCGGCGCGGGTCACGGGGCTGGCGTCCGCCTTGCGCTCCACCTGCAGGTTGGGTTGCTGGAAGTGCTGCAGCGTCGACGCGCCCGCGCGGCGGGCCAAGGACAGCATCAGTTCCACGCGCGCGGCCAGCGCCGGGCTGGCAGGCAGGGATGGCGCGGCGTTCTGGTCCATGGCGGCGATCCTACGCCGCGCGCCGCGCGTACCGTGACGCCATGTCGCACGCAAAGGAATATGTCCTCGGGATGCAGGATGACGAACTGGCACGGCTGGGATTCCAGCACGCGGTGTGGCGCACTTTTGTGCAGGAGGCCTGGCGCGCGGCGGGCATCGGCCCCGGCGCATCGGTGGTGGACGTCGGCGCCGGTCCGGGCTTTGCAACTGTGGACCTGGCCGAATTGGTCGGCGCGCAGGGGCACGTGACGGCGGTGGAGCTGTCCGCGCGCGCCTTGGAAGCGCTGCGTGCGCAGTGCGCGGCACGCGGGCTTTCGCAGGTCCAGGCGCACACCTGCGACCTGATGCAGGATGCGATCCCGCCTGCGCGCGGGGGCGGCGGCCATGACGCCGCCTGGTGCCGATGGGTGGCGATGTTCGTGCCCAGCGTGCCCACGCTGGTGGCGCGCATCCACGCGGCGCTGCGCCCCGGCGGGGTGGCGGTTTTCCACGAGTACAGCAATTACGGCACCTACGCCGCGCTGCCCCATCGACAGGGGGTGGCCGACTTCGTCGCCGAGGCGATGCGCAGCTTCCGTGCCGCGGGCGGTGAGCCGAACATCGCGGGTCCGCTGCTGGCGGCGCTGCGCGAGCAGGGATTCACGCTGCGGCAGGTGAAGCCGATCGCACGCGCGGCGCGCCCCGCCGACGAGCTGTGGAACTGGCCCGCGGGCTTCATCCGCACCTACGTGCCGCGCCTGCGCGAACTGGGGCAGGTGG
Source organism: Phycisphaerales bacterium (assembly GCA_044230125.1). Taxonomy (GTDB): domain Bacteria; phylum Planctomycetota; class Phycisphaerae; order Phycisphaerales; family SM1A02; genus UBA966. Next base: position 21,979 of record JBGARR010000038.1, on the reverse strand, counting down.
ACGATGCGTGGTGCACGCGCGTGCTTGCCGAGCTGGACGCCGCCGAGCGCGAAGCGGATTCGGTACTGATGGCGCCGACGGTCTGCGAAGTGATCGCGCAGCGGCGCGCGTGAAAGCCGCGGCTCACCAAGCCTCCGCGACTCACCCAGGCGCCGGCCCGACCGCATGCGTCGGCGCGCCCGCGTACACCTGGCCCGGCAGCAGCTCCTCGCGCTTCATCACGACGGCGTGCGGCTCCACAATCGCCTGCGCACCCACCTGCGCGCCGTAAAGCAGCACGGCGTTCGCTCCCACGGTCGCACCGCGATGGAGGCGCACGCGGTCGATCTTGAGGACGCGATCCTCGAAGGTGTGCGCCTGGAAGAGCGCCTGCACCGTGGTGTCGTCGTCCAGCTGGAGCATGTCCGGGTCGACGACGTGCGCGAAGCCCTGCCCGAGCAGCACGCGCCGACCGATGCGGCACCCGGTCGCGCGCAGCGCGTGGTTCAGGAGCAGCGTGCCCTCCAGGAACGCAAGAGGAACCGCCGCCCACATTCCCCACGCCACGTAGACGAAGTCCCAGCGGCTGCACCAACAGCTCCAGAGCGGGTGCAGGCCCGGGCGGACGCGGCCAAGAAGCGCCCACTTCAGCGCGATCGTGCACAGCACCAGCACCGCAGCGGCGGCCAGGATCCCAGCGGGGAGGGCGATGATGCGGAACACCAGCGGCTCCAGCGCAGCGTGCGCGGCAGCCATCGCTCGCAGCCAGACGGCCGCCACCACCAATGGCAGCGCGGGCAGCAGGAAGCGCGCCAGTTCCCAGCACCATCGGTTGATGCGCCGCACCAGCGGCGGGTCGTGCGTCACGTCTCGGCTCGCATGAACGATTTCGCGCCGCGGCAAGAGGATGGCCGGGTGCCCGAACCATGACTGCTCGGATGCCGCCGTCAGCCCGTCGCCGCGCGTGGAGATCCCCACCAGCGTCCCTGGCGCCAGCTGCGTCCCGCCCGGCAGCACGGCATGATTCCCCACGAAGCACCCGGCACCCAGCACGATCGGTGCGACGACGCCCGTGCCTGCGTGCACGCGCGGCCCGCCCAGGTAGATGCCGTCGGCAAAGAAAGTCTCGCGCCCCAAGGTGACCTGCGAGGGAATCACGTCGGTGACGGTCGAGATCTCGCAGTCCGGGTCGATGCGTGCACCAGCGGCGCGCAGCCACAGGGGCCAGAGCAGCGATCCGCTCAGCAGCTTGCCCGCCCCCTCCACCAGCAGTGATTGCATCGAGAGGCGCAATCCCGTGGCGCTGCGCAGTGCGAATGCCCCCGCGGGGGCGCGCCCCAGCGCGTGGACCAGCACGGCCTGCACCAGGACAGTGCACGCCGTGGCGGTGGCGGTCGCGCCGACCAGGCGCGCGGCGGTCGCCATCGAGGGCCACTCGATCGCCCCGTCCAGCACCGCGCGAATCGCACCCGCTGCATCGAAGCCCCAGAGCAGGAAGGCCGCAGGCCACACCGCAGCCACCAACGTCCACACGGTGGCCAGCATCAACAGCGCCAGCGACGCGAAGAGAACAGGCGCCAGGGCGGGCGGCACCTCTGGCGGCGGCGGCGCGTCCGCCACGCGCTCGGCGGGGATGCCGTCGAGCACCGAACCTGGCTCGCAACTGCACGGCTCCAGGTAAGAAAGCGCGCGCAGCACGCATCGCTCCGGCAGTTCCGCGCCCGGCGCGACGCCCGCACGGGTTTCCACTGTTGCCTGGCGCCCGATGCGCACGGGGGCCACCTCAATGCAGCCGCCCACCAGGCGCACCGGTGAGATCAGCGCATCCTGCCCAATGGTCGCCCCCTCCTGCAGCGTCAGCAGGTCCCAGCCCCCTGAGGCCAGGCGCACCCCGCGGTGCAGGTGCACGTTGCGGCCGACGCGCGCGCCCAGCAGGCGCAGCACAGCGGGTGCCAGTCCCGCGGACATGATCACTTCCCACGGGACGAGCGATGCGCATCGTTCCGTCATCCAATGGCGCAGGTGCCACCCGCTCCAGGCACGCGCGCGCAGGGGGCGATAGCGACCGATGAGCGTCCATTTCGCCGCGACGGCCAGCAGCACGGTGCCCAACGCGTACGTTGCAAAGATGCCGGCGGCCAACGATGCGATCGCGATCGCCTGCAGCGCCGCGGGCATGACTTCGATGCGAGCAAGCGCGGTGCCGATCGCCGGCATCCACGCCAGCTGCGCACCGGCGACCAGGAAGAGCGCCAGCACGGCAGCCTGTGCGCAGGTGACGGCAAGTGGATGCGCGGTCCCTCGGCGTGCCGGGAGCTCCGCACCGGTCGGCACGCTCTCGGGCAATGGCACTGGCACTGGCGCGCGTGCGTCCAGCGCCGCAGCTGCGGCCCGCACGCTCCGGTGCTGGTACGAAAGGCGCACCGTGGCATGGCGCGTGCGCGCGTGCGCGCGCAGCTTCGAGACGGCGATCGCCACGGTCAGCGAGTCCAGCGCCAGCTCATCAAAGAAGTCGGCGGTCGCGCTGACGGGCCCCGTGATCCCCGCCGCCTCGGCCACGGCGCGGGCCACCAGTTCCTCGGTTTCGCCGGAGGGGGCCTGGAAGTCCGCGCCGGGCTGCGGCGCCGCAACGGCGCGCGGCAGGCGCGCGCGGTCCAGCTTTCCGCCCACGCTTCGCGGCAGCGCCCCGATGCGCACGATCGTCGCAGGCACCATGTACGGCGGAAGCCGCGTGGCAAGCGCGGCGCGCAGCGCCTCGGCGTCCAGCACCGCGCCCGTGCGCAGCACCGCGTGCGCCACCAGGCGCCGGTGCGCGCCTTCGCCCTCGACGGTGCACGCGGCCTCCAGCACCGCGGGTTGCGCCGCAAGTGCCGCCTCGACCGCGCCCAGCTCGATGCGGTATCCGCGCAGCTTCACCTGCGCATCGATCCGCCCGTGGTAGTGGAAGTCGCCGCGCGCGTCCCGGTGCACCAGGTCGCCCGTGCGATAGATGCGCCCCAGCGCCGCATGCTGGACGAAGCGCTCCGCCGTGGCGCCGGGCTGCCCGCGATACCCACGCGCCAGCGATGCACCACCGATCACCAGTTCGCCTTGCACGTCCTGCGCAACAGGCGCGAGGGCGTCGTCGACCACCCATGCGCGCACACCCGGGATCGCGCGCCCGATCGTCACCGCTTCGCCCGGGCGGACCGTCCCGCGCATGCACGTGACGGTGCACTCCGTCGGGCCGTAGCCATTCTCCAGGCGCCGGCCGCTTCCCCACAGCGCCGCGATGTCCGCGGGCAGCGCCTCGCCGCCCACATAGAGCAGGCGCAGCGCGGGCAGCTGCCGCGCGGGGTCGGTGCAGCCCAGCGTGCGCAGCAGCGTCGGCGGGGGGCAGAGCACCGTCGCGGCCTCGCGCGCCAGCCACGGCAGCAGGTCCGGTCCAAGGCGCGCGGTCTCGTCATCCATCACCAGCGCGGTGGCGCCGGCGGCCCACGCCAGCCACATCTCCTCGACGCTGGAGTCATAGCTTGCCGAGGAACCTTGCACGATGCGGTCACCGGGGCGCATGCCGAACTCGGCGCGGTCGCCCACCACCAGGTTGGCGATCGCGCGATGCTCGATCTCGACCCCCTTGGGCTGCCCCGTGGTGCCCGAGGTGTAGATGACATACGCCAGGCTCGCGGGATCAACATGCGGCGCCGCGTCGCCGGGGGCGCGCGCGCCCGCTCCCCGCTGCGCTCCCTGTGCGTCGGAGGCGACCGTCGACCCGGACCAGGTGCCGGCGTCACGCAGCGCAATGCGCGCCGCATCCACCAACGGCGCGTTCCCGCCCGCGGCACGAATTTCCTGCGCGCGCCCGGCGTCGGCGATGATCGCCACTGCCGCCGCGTCGCGCACGATCGCCGCCGCCTGCGCTGGGGGAAAGGCGGGATCGATGGCCGCGTACGCGCATCCCGCGCGCATCACGCCCAGCATCGCCGCAAAGATGCGCTCATCCGTGCGTGGCATGGCCAGCGCCACCACGGCATCGCGCGCGGCGAAGGGGGCCAGCAGGGCGGCCACCGCGTCGGCCATGCGTTCAAGCTCTGCATAGGTCAACTGCACGCGTGCGCGCCCCTGCGCAGGTGGGATCTCCAGCGCCACCAGCCCGGGATGCGCCGCGACGGTGCGGGCAAAGATGTCGCACAGGTTTGCGCCATGCGCTGCGCTGGCGCTGCCGCGATGCGCCTTCCCCAGCGTTGCCGCGTCCGGGTTCATGCGCCAGTTCGTGCGTGCAGCAGCGACTTCAAGTGCGGCGCGACCGTCGCCTCGCGCGCGCGCCGCTGCTCGTCGGTCAGGTGCAGGAACCCGCGCACCGTGCCCAAGCACTGGCTGGAGCCGCAGGCGCACTGGAATGGCTCGGCAAGCTCCGCTTCGGTGGTCGTGTAGTCAAAGGTGATCTCGTCGCCCACGGCGAGCGCGCGCGACGCACGCAGCGAGCGCGTCGGCGCGTGCACGTGCGTGCTCGGGGTGCAGGCGTGGTTCAGGTAACGCCACGGGAAGACCACGCGCATCATGGCCTCGTCCAGCGCGCGGTCCGCCTCGATGTGGACGCGATCGCCCAGCTGGATCGAGTGGCGCGTGGGCACCGTGCGGGCGATGCCGTCGAAGATCAGGACGCACTCGCCCGCGGCGATGGGGCGCACCGCGAAGGTGCCGACCCCTTGCGGGCCCTCGCGGACCTGGACTGCGGGAAGGGGGGAGGTCGGCCGGTGCTGTGTGGAGGATTCGCGTTGCATGTCGGAGGGCTGTTTCGAAGGTCGCCGGGCGCGCTCGCCCGCATGTGCCCGATGCTAAGGGCAATCGCACGCTTCTACCCGCCCGGGGTCGCCGCAGGCGCGTCTTTCGGATGCCGTCCTGGCGCACCAAGCGGCGGATCGGATATGTTGATTGCATGACCAACCGAACGCTTCCCGGGATCATCCTCTGCTGGGCCCTCCTCGCCGCCTGCTGCGCCCCATGGGCCCGCGCCCAGGACAGCAGCGAGAACGTCATCGCCGAGCTGATGCGCCGCGTCTCGCGCCTGGAGAGCGAGAACGTGGACCTGAAGGCACGCGTCGAGATGCTGGAGGTCCGGCTCCGCTCCGCCCCCGGATCCGGCGGTGCGCCCGCGGGCGGCCCGCTGGCGGCGGCACCCGCCCAGCCGATGCCGGTCATGAAGTTCTTCGCCATGGCCACCCCGCAGCCCGACCCCTCGCTGCCCGCCAAGGCGCAGCAGCTGCGCGACGACGCCACCCAGCTGGACCAGCAGGTGGCGCAGATCCGCATCCAGATCGGCCAATTGATGGACCAATCGGTGGTCAGCGATGTCGATGGTTCGCGCGAAGCCACCGCGGGCCAGCGCCAGGCGCTCCGCCAGCAGCTGGACGGCCTGGAGGATCAGATCATGCGCAAGCGCGCCGCCGCCAGCAAGTGCGACCATGACTTTGCGCATCCCACCCAGCTCTTGAAGGGGTGGGATGGCCGACGCATCGTAGTGCTGCCGATCGAGCAGAACTTCGCCGGCCTGGCCAGTTCGCTGAATCCCGGCGACTTCGTGGGCTGGCGCGGCACCCGTGTCCAGCTGACGGACACCGTCGACCAGTACGACAAGGTCTTCGTGCTCCAGCGCGCCGTGGCGCCCGCGGGCTACCAGGACCCGCCCGGAGGCGCCCTCCCCGAATGAAGCCCGGGTGCACCGGGCAGGGTGGACCAGAGGGAAATCCGCGTGTACGAACATCGCAGCCAGCCGCTCGCGCATCCCAAGATCTTCTTCCGCCGCGTCATCCGGAACACCCTTCTTGGGCTCCTGATGATCGGCGGCTCGCTCTTCGCGGGCATGCTCGGCTACCACCACCTGGTCGGGCTCTCTTGGGTCGATGCCTACATGAACGCGTCGATGATCCTTTCAGGCATGGGGCCGGTGGCGACCATCGAATCGGACGCCGGGAAGGTCTTTGCGGGGACCTACGCCCTCTTCAGCGGGCTGGTGCTGATCGCGGTCGCGGGCATCGCGCTGGCGCCGGTCGTGCACCGGGCGTTCCATCGATTCCACCTGGAGCTGAGGGACTAGGAGGGGAGCCATGGCAGCCAACTGCAGCATCCGGCATGCCACGCTGGCCGATGTCCCGGCGATCACCGCCATCTACAACGATGCGGTGCTGAAGACGGTCGCCACCTTCGACACGGAACCCAAGAGCCAGGCCGAGCGCGCCGCCTGGTTGCAGGCGCACGATGCGGCGCACCCCGTGCTGGTCGCCTTGGTCGACGGCCAGGTGGCGGGATGGGCGTCGCTGCAGCGGTGGTCCGATCGCCCGGCCTACGACTGCACCGCCGAGACGTCTTTCTATGTGGCAGAGGCCTGGCAAGGGCAGGGGATCGGCCGGGCCCTGCTGGTGGCGCTGCTCGATGAGGCGCGCGGCGCCGGGCTGCACACGCTGCTGGCGCGCACTTCGGCGGGCAGCGACGCCAGCATCCACTTGCACGAATCGCTGGGATTTGAGCGTGTCGGGACGCTGCGGCAGGTCGGCCGAAAGTTTGGCCGCCTGCTCGATGTCCACGTCTTGCAGCTCATCTTGGATGAGAGAGGGGAGCAATAGGGCTATGGGATTTCTGGGAGGTTGGACGATGGGACTGGTGTTCCTGAGCGCGGGTTTCTTTTATCACGCGGGTGACCAGGATGAGTTCCGAGGCATCATCTACGCATCCATCAGCCTGCTGCTCTCGGCGGCGGCGCTCTTCCTGCTGGGCATGGGCTTCTGGGGGGTGTTCATGCTGCAGTTGCTCTTCGTCGCGGCGCTCACTGCCAAGAACATCTACTACGGGCCCCCGGGGCGGTAGCCGCGGCGTGCCGCCGGCGCTGTCCGTGGGGCACTGCCACCTCGCCGGCCGCGCCCCTGGCAACGCACTGACGGGGCGCCGTCTGCCGGTGCTACGCTTCGCCGCATCATGAAGACTCCCATCGCCATCACCCTGATCATCATGGGCGCGCTGCTGGTCATGACGCCGGTGATCTCGGACTACCTCTACCAGCGCAACGTGGTCGAACTCTTCAACCGTGCTGGCGCGACCAGCGCCTCGCTGGCGGGCTTCATGAGCGAGCAATATCGCCTGGGCTGCTGGCTCACGGGCAGCGCAATGGTCGGGACCGCCATCGTCAGTGCGCTCTTCGCCAGGCGCGCGGCGCCCGCGTGCGCATGCAACGTGCGGGCGGCGGTGCAGTAGGCGCGTCCACGCTATGCCCCACCGCATCCTGATCCGCGCTCCCGTCGCCGCCGATTCCGCCCGGTTCATCGCGGCCGCACGCGCCAGCAGGCGACTGCACGGGCGATGGGTGCATCCGCCCACCACGCCCGCGCGCTTCCGCCAATACCTGGTCAAGATGGCGCTTCCGCAGAATTTCCCCTTCCTGGTCTGCAGGCGCGACACGGGCGCGATGGTGGGGGTCTTCAATGTGACCAACGCGGTGATGGGTCCCTTCCGAAGCGCGTACCTGGGCTACTACGCATTCGCTGGCCACGAGCGGCAGGGGCTCATGCGGCAGGGGCTGCGGGCAGTGGTCCGCCACGCCTTCCGCACGATCAAGCTCCATCGCCTGGAGGCGAACATCCAGCCCGGCAACACGGCATCGATCGCGCTGGTCCGGTCCGCGGGCTTTGCGCTGGAGGGGTTCTCGCCGCGCTACGTGAAGATCGCGGGCCGCTGGCGCGACCACGAACGCTGGGCGATCCGGTCGGATTAGGCCGCGATACGCTGGCGGCCTGACGCGCCCGCACCCAAGACACACACCCCCATGCCGACACCTGCCGCCGCCGCCAATCGCCGCATCCGCCCCCTCCCCACCGAGCATGCCGCCTACTACGGCAATTACATCGCGCTGGTGCCTGACGGGGACATCCTGACCATCCTTGCCGCGGAGCTGGAGCGGACCACCGCCACGCTCGCGCGCATCAGCGAGGCGGACTCGCTGCTGCGCCATGCACCCTACACGTGGAGCACGCGCGAGGTGGTGAACCACCTGGCCGACGCCGAGCGCATCTTCGGCTACCGCGCGCTGCGCGTCGCGCGCGCCGACGCCACGCCGCTGCCCGGCTTCGACGAGAACGCTTACGCGGTGGCCGCCGCCGCCGATCGCATCCCGCTGCGCGAGCTGGCAGCGGACTTCGCCACGGCACGGCGCGCCAACCTCTCGATGCTGGGGCAGCTGCAGGTGGCCGACTGGGGTCGCGCCGGCACCGCCAACGGGTATCCCGTCACCCTGCGCGCGCTCGCGTTCATCATGGCGGGGCACGAACGCCACCACGCCGGCATCCTCCGCACGCGCCTCTCGGTGCCGTAGCGGCACGCACCCTGCGCCTTCGGGCGCGTCATGAGCCAGGAGCTCCGATGATCGTCACCACCACTTTCACTATCGAGGGGTACCGCATCCGCGAGTACCGGGGCCTGATCCGCGGCATCACCGTGCGCGCACCCACGATCCGGCAGGGAATCCTGGGCGGGCTGAAGGGGATCGTCGGCGGGCAGATCGACTCCTTCACCGAAATGTGCGAACAGGCGCGCCAGCAGGCGTACGAACAGGCCATCCAGCACGCCACCGACAATGGCGCCAACGCCATCCTTGGCCTGCGCTACGACGCCTCCGAAGTCGGCGGGCAGACCGCCGCCACCGAGGTGCTCTGCTACGGCACCGCGGTCATCGTGGAGCCGATCCCGCGCTGAGCGGTTCGCGCCGCCGCGCCGCCTTCGATTGAACGCAGGCCAAACGTGCTCACCTACCTCCTTCTCGCGCTGCTCGGGATTGTCGTCGGCGGAGTCGGCACGCTGATCGGCGCGGGGGGCGGCTTCCTGCTCATGCCGCTGCTGGTGGTCCTGTACCCGAACGAGCCGCCGGTGGTGCTGGCGTGCATCTCGCTGGCGGTCGTCTTCTTCAATGCCACCTCGGGGTCGATCGGGTATGCGCGGCAGAAGCGGATCGACTACCGCTCGGGGTGGGTTTTCGTGGCCGCGGGGATTCCCGGCGCAATCCTGGGAGCGCTGGTCACGTCGCGCATCCCACGCACGGTCTTCGACTTGTGGCTGGGCGGGTTGCTGGTGCTGGTGGCGGGCTTCCTGCTCGTCTCCGGCACGCTGCGGCCGCCTTCAGAGACGCACGACACCCGCGCCGCCGTGAAGCACCCGTTCGTGCGCGGCGGCACGCTGAGCTTTGTGGTGGGTTTCGTCTCCAGCCTGCTGGGCATCGGTGGCGGCATCATCCACGTGCCGGGAATGGTGTACTTGCTGGGCTTCCCGGTGCACCTGGCCGCCGGCACGTCGCACTTCGTGCTTGCATTCACCGCGGCTGCGGGCACTGCGGCGCACCTGGCCAGTGGGGAGTTCAGCTCAGGTTGGAAGCGCACCGCCGCGCTTGCCGTCGGCGCGGTGATCGGCGCACAGCTGGGGGCACGCCTGGCCAAGCACACCCCGGCTGCCTGGATTCTTCGCGTGCTGGCCGTGGCGTTGGGCGCGGTGGGAGTGCGTGTGGTCATGCAGGCGGTGGCAGGGATGGGCGGCTGAGCGCGGCGTCCGCCTGGACCACCAATGCGCTCCGCCGCGACGCAACGGGTTTCGCGCAGCCAAAATCCTGCCGCGTGCGAAGTACCTTGCCACCATGGATTCCGGCGACCAGCCACCCCCTTCCGACCAGCCCGCGCCGCATGGCGGGCCAACGCCACCGGGACAGCCCGCGCCCGCCGCCCAAGCCGCGCCGCCGGAGGGCCTGCCCACGGTCCTGCCCTCGGGGGGCATCCACGGCGAGCGACCCAATGCATGGATTGGCCCCTACAAGCTGCTGGAGATCATCGGCGAGGGGGGCTTCGGCACGGTCTGGATGGCCGAGCGGCGCGAGCCGATGATTCACCGCGTCGCGCTGAAGATCATCAAGGCGGGGATGGACACGCGGACCGTCGTTGCGCGCTTCGAGCAGGAGCGGCAGGCGCTGGCGATGATGGACCACCCGAACATCGCCAAGGTGCTGGACGCAGGCGCCACCGACACCGGTCGCCCCTATTTCGTGATGGAGCTGTGCAAGGGAGACTCCATCACCGAGTACTGCGACCGACACGCCCTGTCGATCGCCGATCGCCTGGACCTCTTCGTGCATGTCTGCCAGGCCGTGCAGCACGCGCACCAGAAGGGGCTGATCCACCGCGACATCAAGCCCTCCAATGTGCTGGTCAGCACGCAGGATGGCAAGCCCTTCGCCAAGGTGATCGACTTTGGCATCGCCAAGGCCACCGCCAGCCGCCTGACCGAGAAGACCCTCTATACGCAACACCGGCAGTTCATCGGCACCCCCGAGTACATGAGCCCGGAGCAGGCCGAGGGAAGCCTGGACATCGACACACGCACCGATGTCTATTCGCTTGGCGTGCTGCTGTACGAGCTGCTCACCGGAACCACCCCTTTCGACAGCCAGAGCCTGCGCTCGGCCGCATACGGCGAGATGCAGCGCATCATCCGCGAGCAGGACCCGCCGCTGCCCAGCGCGCGCCTGAGCAGCCTGGGGAAATCCGCCGCGCTCCTCGCGCAGCGCCGCCGCACCGGGCTGGAGGACCTGCGCAGCACCCTGCACCGCGAGCTGGAGTGGATCCCGCTGATGGCGATGCGCAAAGACCGTTCGCAGCGCTACAGCACCGCCAGCGAGCTGGCCGAGGACGTGCGCAACTACCTGGCCGGCATGCCGCTGATCGCGGGCCCCGAGACCACCGCGTACCGTTTGCGCAAGTTCGTGCGGCGCCGGCGCGGGCTGGTGATCGCGGTGGCGACGGTGGCGGTGGTGCTGGTCGCGGGCGTGATCGGCACGGGCATCGGCATGCTGCGCGCCAGCAATGCCGCCCGGGAAGAGCATGCAGCGCGCGTGGAGGCGGAGGCGCAGCGCACGCGCGCCGAGGCGACCACCAACTTCCTGCACGAGATGCTCGCCTCCATCGACCCCGAGAAGGCGAAGGGGCGCGACGTTACCGTCCGCGAGATCATCGACGGCGCGGCGGCCAAGGTGGGCAGTGCGTTTCCCGGCGATGCCCTCGCCGAAGCCTCGTTGCGCGAGACCCTGGGAGAGACCTACCACCAGCTCTCGCGCTTCCGCGAGGCGAAGCAGCAGCTGGGCAAGGCGTACGAGATCCGGCTGGACTCGCTGGGGGCGGACAACGCGGAGACGCTCACCTCGCGCTTCAACATCGCCGCTGCGGGCCTCTCGCTGGGCGAGATCGAAGAATCGAAGAAGATCCTGTTGCAGGTGCTCGAGGCTCGCCAGCGCACGCTGGGCGAGACCGCCAGCGACACGCTCATCACGCGCAGCATGCTCGGACTGGCCACGCAGCTGGGTGGCGACAACGAGGCCGCGCTGAAGATCTATCGCCAGACGCTGGATCTCCAGCGCGCCGGGCCGGACGTCACCGCCAAGGGCACGCTGGAGACGATGGCCAGCATCGCCGATGTGCTGCAGGACTTGGGCCGCCTTGAGGAGGCGGAGCAGTCCGCAGCGGAGCTGGTGGCCGCGGCGACGGCGGCACAGGGCCCGGATGGCGTCACCACGCTGACGGCCAAGAGCATCCGGGCATCGATCCTGAAGGACCTCTCGCGCTACGCCGAGGCCGAGGCGCTGGCACGCGAGGTCCTTGTCGTGCGCAGCCGCGTTTATGGCCCGGACCACATCGACACGATGACGACGGAGAACATCCTGGCGATGATCCTGGAGCAGGAGCGCAGGTACGACGAGGCTTCGACGATCCTGCACCGCACCTCCGAAGCCGCCATTCGCGTCCTGGGGGACGAGAGCGGCACCACGCTGAGCTACCTGGGCAACCTGGCGCGCATCGAGCAGCTGCGCGGCAACCTGGACGAGGCCGAGCGGCTGATGCGCCGCGTCCTCGATGTCCGGCGGCGCACCAACGGCGAGACCGCGCAGCCCACCTTGGTGATCATGAACAACCTGGGCCTGTTGCTGCTGGATCGCAAGAAGCCGGTCGAGGCCGAGCCGATCTTCCGGAGCATGCTGGCTGGCGTCAAGCAGACGATGCCGCCGGACCACTGGATGCAGGGGCAGGCGATGATCAACGTCGCCGAGTGCCTGGTGGACCAGCAGAAGTTCGCGGAGGCCGAGGCACTGGAGCTTGCGGGGTACCAGCAGCTGGTCGCGGTGCTCCCGGCGGGCCATGATCGCATCAGCAAGGCCGCGGAGGCCCTGTCGATCCTCTACGGCAAGTGGGGCAAGCCCGAGCAGGCGGCGGAATGGAAGGCCAAGGCGGGCGCGAAGTAGCGCGCCCCCGCGCCATGTGATCGACCGCGAAGCACGACGACGCACACGCATCCCGGAGAGCACCGACATGCCCGCTTACCTCATTGCCGACATCCAGATCACCGAGCCCGTGGGATACGAGGAGTATCGCCGCGGCGTGGCGCCCACCATCGCCAAGTATGGCGGCAGGTTCATTGCGCGCGGCGGCTCCACGCAGGTGCTGGAGGGGCAATGGAATCCCAACCGCGTGGTGGTGCTGGAGTTTCCCAGCATCGAGCGGTTGAAGGAGTGGTACGACTCGCCCGAGTACCGCCCGTTGCGCGACCTGCGCCAGCGCACCTCCGAGGCCAACATGGTGCTGGTGGACGGCGTCTGATGCGCGGGTGACCGCGATCGGGCGTTCCCGCGCCGCCGCCGGCGCACCTCACCGTGCAGGCGCACTTTCGACAGGCCACGGCACCACGAAGCTGGTCCTGGCGTCCGCCTTCGTCCAAACACCGACGGCGCCCTCCGCGCTGATCGTGGCATCCGTCGCCTCGACCTTGGTGTGCCCATCCAGCACGCAGACGATCTTCTTGCCCGCCTGCGTCACCTCCAGGCTGTGCCACATCCCCGTGCTGTGCTTGGCGTCGACCGTGGCCAGCTGGCGGCGCACGCCCCCGGTGACCACGTAGAGCCGCAGGTTCTCCTCCAGCGGGTTCGCGCGGCAGAGGTAATAGTTGTTGGCGTCCTGGACGCGCCAGATCGGGCCGCCGCCCTGGTCCACCATCCCACCGTTGGCGCGGAAGTGCACCGTGAAGGTGCCGTCCTTGAAGCGTTGCGCCTCGTCGATGCACAGGTTGAAGGCCGAGGTGGAGGTGTGGTTCGTGGCGGTCAGTGCAAGCACGGGCCCGGGGCCGGGGGAACTGCGATCCTGCAAGACTTCCCATCCCGCCAGCGGCGTGCCTTTGCCCGTGCATGAGACGCGCCACGGCGCCGCGACGCTGCTGCGCGCGCCAGGGGGGCTGGCAGCGGCCGCACCCTCCGTGGTCTTTGCCGTCGTGAGTGGCGCGTGCGCAGCGCAGCCCGCCACCGAAAGCAGGAGCGGCAGGGGGGCCCACGCGATGGTGCAGCGATTTCTCATGGCCGAATCCTATGGAACCCACCCAGCGTGGCGGTGGGCTGTTACCGGGGTGTTGCCTTGGCCAACTGGCGCATCCCCAGCGCGAGCCCGATCCACACCCAGCCGTTCATCAGCAGCTCGATGCCCAGGAAGAGGCCGATCACCCACAGTCCGGAAGCGGGCCACTGCTTGTAGATCATCACGCCCAGCAACAGCGAGACGAGCCCGTTGAAGAAGATCCAGCCGCGTCCTGCGATGGGCTCGCTGATGGCGAGCACGATGCGGAAGAGCCCGCCGATGATCAGGAGGAACGCGATCACCAGCGTCAGCTGGAGGGCGCTCTTGCCGGGTTCGTCCACGATCATGAATCCAGTCACGGTGTACAGCACGCCGACCAGCGCGTGCATGCCGCGGTGCTGGCCCGGCCCCGCGCGGAAGACGCTGACCAGCTCCGCCAGCCCCGCGCCCAGCAGCAGCACGCCGAAGACCCAGGTGGCCGCGATGGTCACCTCGGTCATGAAGGACCAGCTGATCGCCGCCATGCCCAGCAGCACCATGATGATGCCGAAGGCCAGGAACCAGCCGCGGTGCCTGAGGATCACCTGCGGGTCGACGAAGGCGGAGACTCCGGGAGGCGTGGCTTGGGCCATGTTCATCAGGTGGCTTTCTGTGGGTGTGCTCGAACCGCGGCGCGATTGCCGCGGCACGAGGCTACCCGCGGTGGCGGGCGCACATCGCCTGCCGTGGTTGGAGCATCTTGCAGGGCACCCGTGCGCCAGCGCTCAACGACGGGGTGCGGCAAGCGCCTTCCGCTTTTCGGCGACAAATTGCAAGTGGTGGTCGACATGCTGGATGTATCCCGCGACCATCTCCCGAAGCGTCACCTTGCCGCGCTGGCTGTGCACGCCCGCGCAATCAAAGTCGCCTGCGCGCAAGGTGCGCAGCCATCGCGTGGTGAAGCGCCGGTTCAGCTCGAAGAGATCCAGCACCTCCGCCAGGTCCGCCTCCTCGTAGCGCAGCGCCCCGACGAAGGCTGTCTCGTCGTACGCGATGATCAGCGGCATCTTCTCTGCGGCAATGCGCCTCATGCGGTGCGTCGCCGCAAGGTCGCTGTCCAGCAGGTGCACCACCACCTGGCGGATACTCCAGGAGCCGGGCTGCAGCGGTCGGTCCATGTCGGCGGGGGAGAGCCCTTCGATGGCGCGCCGCACCGCGCCGCCGCGTGCAGCGAACGCTTCGATGAGCTCAGGGATGTCGGGATGGGGGGTGTTCATGGAAGTTGGGTTCTACGCGAACGGTGGGCGCCAAAGCGCCCAATTGCCGATTGCCTTCAGTTATACAGATGTTATACTGACGCCATGAGCGCACTCAAGGTCACCGCCATCGGGAACTCGCTCGGCATCATCCTGCCCAAGGAGCTGGCCGTCCGCTTGCGTCTGGCGCGCGGCGATGCACTGCACGTCGTCGAGACGCCGCGCGGAATCGAGCTGTCGCCTTACGACCCGGCGCTTGAAGCCGAGCTCAAGGTGGGGCGCGCGGTCATGAAGCGGTATCGAAGCGCACTGCGGAAGTTGGCGAAATGACCGCGGCGCGGAAGCCGGGAAAATCGGCGCAGCCACGCTTCCAGAAGCGCCGGGCCGCGCCAGAGTCCGCGCGCCCGATCAAGTACCTGTCGCGCGAGGCGGTCCAGGTGCTGCATCGCGAGTCGCTCGCGGAGCACGGAGGGCTCGATGGCCTGAGGGACGCAGGGCTGCTTGACTCGGCGCTTGATCGCTGCCGCAACAAGGCGAGTTACGAGCCCGAGTCGGGCGTGGCGGCGCTCGCGGCGGCGCTCGCCTATGGCCTCGCGCGCAATCACTGCTTCAACGACGGCAACAAGCGAATTTCGCTGATCGCCAGCTTCGCATTCGCGCAGATCAACGGATTGCGAGTCACCGCGAGTGAACCGGTCGCCTACGCCGCCATCCTGGCGCTGGCGGCTGGAGAGCTCTCCGAGTCCCAAATGGCGGACTGGTTCGCGAAGCACTCGCTGCCGCGGCGGAGCCGTCGCTGAAGGCGGGCGCGCCGAGTTGGTGAAGACGTTTTGTTAGAAGTCGCGGATCTCGTAGTTGCCCACGAGCACTTTCACGACGCTCGATCCGTCATCGAAGTCGAAGGTGAGCGAAGCCAGCGCCCCAGTGGCGAGCCGGAGGGGTAGGCGGAAATCCCCGCCCGGAGGTTTCCGTTCGCATGACTGCCGAGGCCGATCGAGGTGAACTCGCCGGCCGGCGCAGCGGCAACGGCGAGGAAGGCGGAGGCGACCAGGGCGACGCAAGTGCGGGTACAGCTGTGCATCCCCGCAGTAACGCGGCACCCGGGGGGTCGATGCAAATCGGTCAGCAGTCGGGCTCGTTCCGGGTGTAGCTCAGGTCGACCTCGCCGGGCTTCTTCAGTCCGTGCTTCACCTGCCAGACGCTCCATTCGCGCTCTAGCGTATCGCGTTCGTTCGCAAGCCCCGCGCTGCGTGCCTGGAGGTCCCGCAGTTCGGACTCGCCCGCCTTGGTGGTCGCAGGCTTGAACGCTTCGGCGCGCCGAAGCTGGTCCTCGGCATGGCGGGCCAGGATCTCGGAGCGGGCCAGCAGCGTGGACTTGTCTCCGTCCTGGACAAAGTCGTGATTGACGTACTCCTTCACCATGTTGGCGAAGTCGCGGGTCATCAGGGCGTACGTAGCCAGGTTCGAGCGGTCGGTTGTCTGCGTGGCCATGCTGACAGTGGCACAGCCGGCGAAGGCGGTGACGAACAGGATCGATGCGATCCAGCGAAGCGGTTGCATGATGCGAGTCTCCAGTGCGGGAAAGGGTTCGGAGGCGAGCGTGCCTCAGATGAACCATACCAATGGAGCATCGGCAGGCGACCAGGCGCCTGCACGATTCGGCTCCGTGGTTACGCTGGCGTTACACAGCGCCAGATGGGCGCAGGAGCGCGCTTGCAGGGGATGCAGCTGTTACCGCGTCGGTGTCCAGCGCTTGCCATCGGCGGTGAAGACATTCGGCAGCGCCGTCCGCAGCAGTGCTTCAGCGTCCGCCCTGGACCTCGTCTCGACATGACCGTCGTCGAAGGCGACATTGAGCCGGCGCCCGTCGACCGTGGGTCGTTCAATGAGCATCGGGGCGGGCTCGGATCCTGGCTTGCCGGTTGGTGGGATGTAGAGGTACGAGGGCTCGCTCTTTGGGGCAGGGTCGCGGGGAGAGCTCCACAGCGACGGATCGATCGTTGTCGACAGCCGCTGCTCCAAGTTCGTCCCGCCCGCGGGCCATGCGAAGGGACTCCGGGAGCTTGCGTCGGCCACGATCGCCATCGCAATCTGCCGCATCTGGGTACTGCTCTTGACTTCCCGTGCGGTGTCACGCGCGGCGCCGAGGGCGGGAAGAAGCAGCGCGAGCACCAGCACCGTCGACAACAGGAGACTCGCAGCACCCGTCACGATGCCGCCGACAGCCATTCCGCGGCCATTTGTGCGCCCGCCGGTGAGCGCTATCACGCCAAGGATGATCCCGACGATGCCCACAAGTGGCACGCAGAATCCGGCAATCCCGCAGACCAGCGCGCTGGTGGCCAGCCCGGTCCCGCCACTCGCGGTCGCCTGTGGCCGGTACGCGTTCGGATAGTGCGGTAGGTTTGCATTGCTCATTCGGGGTCTCCTTGCTTGGCGAGTTGACGCTCCGTCCCGGTGCGCGTGGAATGCTACGCGGGAAAGTGCGGCCATGGGACCTGCTCCCCAACGCCGGAGGGCCCTCGGTCGGGCGGGGGGCAGTCGTTCCTTGGGTGGTGATTGGCGCCTCCACATGTATCATTCGAGCCATTGTGGGTCGTTCATCTCGCCCGTTCATCCGAGGAGTCACCATGCAGACCAACGTCCGGCTGATTTCCCTTTTCACGGCGTCGTTTCTCGCCGCCAACGCCGCATCTGCCGGCGTCTTCGATACCGCGGCCATCTCCGGTGGCGTGGTGACGCATGCATCCCTCTCCGACGGGGGAGCGCCCATCGTCGACTCCGGAATCCTCACGTTCACCAATGGATTCAAAGGCGTCTCGATCTCGACGGGTGCCGCGGTCGGCCTTCCGGATCGGTCGTTCGCCGCGTCCAACGGGTTTCTGAACGCAGAGTTCACGCCCACCTCGATCACCGCATCGGGACTGGCGGGGACCGATGCCAGCAATATGGGGCGCGCCGTCGCCGGCTCGGCCGATGGCAGCAGCACCCTCATTGTCCAGTTCTCCGTCCCTCCGGGGGAGTCTTTCCGCTGGTCGTTCCCGGATGGCTACGCAGGCGGCACGCATGCGGCCGCTTCCGTTGCGCTCAGAGTCGGCGATGTCTTCCTCTTCGACTCGGCGAGCGATCGCGACTACGACTGGACGAACGACACCGGCATCCTGGGCCCGGGCAATTACGTCCTGGAGGCTTCCGCCACGGCGATCTCGGACCTCGGCGATGGCTACGACGGGCTCTTCGCCGATGCAAGCTTCGCCTTCGCCTTCGTCCTCGTCCGGCAGGGCGGGACGCCGTGCCCCGCGGACCTGAACGCGGACGGAAGCGTGAATGGCGCCGACCTGGGTGCGCTGCTTGGAACGTGGGGGGCAAGTGGCGCCGCGGACCTGAACGACGATGGCATCGTGAACGGCGCAGACCTCGGCGCGCTCCTGGGCGCGTGGGGCGAGTGCCCAGGCTGAAAGGTGGGAGCATCAATGAGCAAACGAACCGTGAATGACCAAGAAGCAAATCGCATTGGCGCAACGCTTGGCATCGACTGGGCCAAGATCGACCTCGCACAGTTCCGCCGCGGGCTCGAGGTGGAGTTCGAGCACGGATCACGTGACCCGGAGACGAACGTCACCAACGACGACGTGCTGCTGACCGGCAAGATCGCGTGGGCCCACCTGAAGGAGTTTCCTGATTACTACACGCGTCTCGACCGGCTCGAGACCGAGGCGGATGCGTACTGGGCGACGCGTCGCTGAGGAGCGCGCGAGCGGGGTTCAGCTTCGTGCCTACGTTGGCCTGCTCGTGGAGGTCGCGCGCAAGTAGGCATTCCGTAGCGTCATCCGGCGTGCTGCCTCGCGCGGTACATCACAGCGCCCAACGCCACCCCAATTAGCGCGTGATACGCCGCCGCCGGCCAGAGCAATACTCCCACCAGCTCTCCCTGCACGCCGATCCAGGCGAAGTAACCCGCAACGGGCAGGGTATAGAGGAGCATGGCGAGTCCGGCTCCGCGAGAGCCGCGCGCGGTCCCGCACGCGACTCCGAGCGCAACTAACGCGACGCCCGCCACGCGACCCGCGGCGACGCCCGGGCCAACGAACTCGGCGCCGAACAGGAGCCTTGCGACGCCGGAAGGCAGCGCCATCAGGGCGACGCCCGTGAGCGCTTCCGTTGCAGCGGCAAAGGCGAGGAGGAGTCTCATGAGTGCCTGCCCCGCCCCAGCTTCCGTCACGGCGTCGTCGGCGGGGCTGCAGGCGGAACGAGCTTGAACGTCAGCTTGTCGATCGTGCCCGTGAACTTGAAGGGCGATTCGTAGCGGTACTCGACCAGCGCCACGCCGGTGCGCGTGTCCAGCCCGACGTCAAAAGTCTCGTCCTCGGGAAACGTGATCGGCGTCGAGTGCTCCATCGTGTTCCTGGCGACTTCCTTGCCGTCCACGGACAGCACGCCCGTTCCGCCCTTGCCCAGGCCGGGGCCATCGGGCTTGTAGTCGAAGACGATGGTGTGCTTCCCGCCGCCCAGCTCGGGGCCTTCCCAGGTCGTGCGCTTCAGGTCAAGCAGGTTGTAGAGGAACACGACGTGGCCCCGCCCGATGCCGAAGTCGCCCTTGCTCAGGAACAGCCCGTAGCCGCCGAAGCGTCCGCCCTCGGTGACGATCATCCCCTCGGCGCCGCCTTCCGGGATGGTGACCTCGGCGGTGATCGTGAACGCCTTGTTCAGGATGTTCGGCGCGGTGCTTGCAGGCACGCTGGCGAGCGTCCCCGAATAGGTGAACTCGGTGCGCCCCGCCGTCAGGCTCGGCTTCGGTGCGTTCCATCGCGTCAGCGTGGAGTTGTCCAGCGGCAGGACGTTGTATTTCGCCGCCTCGACGTAGAAGAGGTTCTGGAGCTGCGCCAGCTTCTCCGGCTGCTTCGCGGCCAGGTCGTTGTTCTGCGTCGGGTCCTCCAGCACGTTGTAGAGCTCCCACTTGTACCCCGTGATCACGTCCGGCGGTGGCTTGGTGCTCAGCACCCATGGAGTGGTCGCGGGCGTGGTGCAGGCGACCCAGCCTTCGTGGTAGATGGCGCGATTGCCAAGCATCTCGAAGTACTGCGTGGTGTGCCGCGTCGGCGCGCCCGCACTGGCCTTGTCAAAGGTGTAGGCCATGCTGACGCCTTCAATCGGAAGTTGCTGGATGCCGTTGATCGCCGCGGGCGCGCGGATTCCGGTCGCCTCCAGGATCGTCGGCACCACGTCGATGACGTGGTGGAACTGCCGACGGATGCCCCCCGGGTCGTTGATGTGCCCCGGCCAGGAGATGGCCACCCCTTGCGAGGTTCCCCCGAAGTGCGACGGGACCTGCTTGCACCACTTGAATGGCGCGTTGAAGGCCCAGGCCCACGCCGCGGAGTAATGCGGATAGGTTCGCTCGGATCCCCAGAAGAGGTACCAGAGGAACTGGTCCTTCACCGGGACCTCGACACCGTTGAAGGTCGTGAACTCGTTCGGCGTGCCGTTGATCATGCCCTCGGCGCTCGCCCCGTTGTCGCCGCTGATGTAGATGATCAGCGTCTTGTCGAGCTGGCCCATGTCCTCGACCGCCTGGATCACGCGGCCGATCTCGTGGTCCGTGTACGCCTGGAACGCCCCGTAGATGTCCGCCTGCTTGATGAAGAGCTTCCGCTGCTCCCAGTTGAGCGAGTCCCATCGCGGCAGCTTTGCGCCGCCGTAGATTTCCTGCCCGTCCGGCCACGGGGTCAGCTCCGCGTTCTCGGGCATGATGCCGAGACGCTTCTGGTTGGCGAAGATCGTCTCGCGCATTTTCTCCCAGCCATCGTCGAAAAGGTGCATTGCGCTGATCTTGTCGACCCACTCCTTCGTGGGGTGGTGGGGTGCGTGCGTCCCGCCCGGCACGTAGTAGACGAACCACGGCTGGTCGGGGGAGAGCTCCTTGAGCTGCTTCATGTACTGGATGGCATCGTCGGCCATGGCCGTCGTCAGGTTCCAGCCCGGGTTGCCCTGGAACGGATAGATCGGCGTGGTGTTTCGGAACAGGTTCGGTTCCCACTGGCTGGCGTCCCCGCCCACGAAGCCATAGAAGTAGTCGAAGCCCATGCCGGTTGGCCACTGAGTGAAGGGGCCGGCCTGGCTGTTCGCAAAGAAGGGCGTGTTGTGGTCCTTCCCGAACCAGGCAGTGCCGTACCCGTTGTCCCTCAGGATCGTGCCGATCGTTCCCTTCTCGATCGGAATGATCGAGTCGTAGCCTGGATAGCCGGTGGCGATCTCACCGACCACCCCGAAGCCGACCGAGTGGTGGTTGCGGCCGGTGATCAGGGCAGCGCGAGTCGGCGAGCACAGCGACGTCGAGTGGAAGTTGGTGTAGCGCAGGCCGTTCTTGGCGATCCGGTCCAGCGCCGGCGTCGGAATGACGCCGCCAAAGGTGCTGGGCGCGCCGAAGCCGTCGTCGTCCGTCATGATGAGCAGCACGTTGGGCGCGCCCTTCGGCGGCACGACGCGCGGCGGCCACCAGGGGGTGGACTCCGTGGCCCGCTGCTTGATCACTCCGCCGAACTTGGGGTCGGGCGGCGGCAACTGCGTCCCAGGAATCGTGGTGGTTGACCCGGCCGAGCCCGGCGCGCCGGTCGTCTGGACGGGAGTCGTTGCCGGCGGCGACTGCGGCTGCGCAGCGGCGTCCGATGCGGGCGCAAGAGTGGCGGCGGCAATCAGCATCGGAGCGAGCGATGGGAGGAAGATCATGAAGCAGCTTCTCCAGAAGGGGCCGTGTTGCTCGGTCGCGGTGCAGGCTTGCACGCGAGCGAACCGGGAGGATTCATTGTCAGGTTCGCTCTCATCGGCAGATCCCGTCTGAAAGCGGATTCATCCTAACCGCATGCATCGTGGCCAGGCTGCGGCCGCGCAGGCGTCCGCAGGGACCGCCGAAATCCAAGCTGAGACAGGGTTCATCGCACCCCCTCGGCCGGGCGTGAAATCTCGCGCCACTTCCACACTTCGCGGTCTTCCGGATGAATCACGATGCCAAGGCATTCGAAACGCAATTTGCGCAGGATCCGGGTCGATGCGCCCGCCTCGGGCAGCGTGTGCGCGATGAACGCGATTCCGCTCGCAGCGTGGCGTGTCGATTCGATGAGAGCACTCGCCATCCGCGTCGCGACCCCGCGCCCCTCGTTGCCAGGGAAGGTGAAATAGGCGATCTCGGCTTCGCCGCACGCAGCGGGGGCCGCGAACCCGCAGGCGCCCACGAAGTCGCCCTCCTCCTCGGCGAGGTAGCCGATCCACGGCTCGACGAAGCCTCGGCGTTCGTACAGCCCAAGCGTGGACTCGACGGTCTGGGCGAGAACCTGGGAACAGGCGCACGCGGCGGCGATGTCGGCGGCGGGT
>JBGARR010000037.1:0-31432 GCA_044230125.1 Phycisphaerales bacterium | reverse complement strand
AACATCGACCGCATCGCCACCGAGGGCGCCCTCTTCACCGACTGGTACGGCCAGCAGAGCTGCACCGCGGGCCGCGCCGCGTTCATCACCGGCCAGAGCCCCTTTCGGACCGGCCTGCTGAAGGTGGGGCTGCCCGGGGCGAAGGAGGGCATCTCGGTGAAGGACCCGACGATCGCCGACCTGCTGAAGGAACGCGGCTACATGACCGGGCAGTTCGGCAAGAACCATCTTGGCGATCTGGACGAGATGCTGCCGACCAACCACGGCTTCGACGAGTTCCTGGGCAACCTGTACCACCTGAACGCAGAGCAGGAGCCGGAGCATCCGGACTACCCCAAGGCGATCGAGTTCAAGAAGAAGTTCGGCCCGCGCGGCGTGATCCACTCCTTCGCCAGCGGCAAGATCGAGGACACCGGCCCGCTGACGATCAAGCGCATGGAGACGATCGACACCGAAGTGACCACCTTGGCGTTGGACTTCATGGAGCGCGCCAAGAAGGCGAACAAGCCCTTCTTCCTCTGGTGGAACTCCACCCGCATGCACATCTGGACGCATCTCAGCGATGAATGGAAGGGCAAGAGCGGGCTGGGCATCTATCCCGACGGCATGCTGCAGCACGACCATGATGTCGGACTGCTGCTGGACAAGCTGAAGGCGCTGGGGCTTGAGGACAACACCATCGTGATGTACAGCACGGACAACGGCGCCGAGTGCTTCTCATGGCCCGACGGCGGCAGCACGCCCTTCCGCAACGAGAAGAACTCGAATTGGGAGGGTGGCTACCGCGTGCCGTGCGTGATCCGGTGGCCCGGCGTCATCAAGCCGGGCACGGTCTACAACGACGTCTTCTCGCACGAGGACATGCTGCCGACGCTGCTCGCGGCGGCGGGCGATCCCGATATCGGGGCGAAGCTGCAGAAGGGCGTGAACGCGAACGGCCGCGACTACAAGGTGCACCTCGACGGCTACAACCTGCTTCCCTATTTCAAGGGCGAGACGCAGCAGGCGCCGCGGAAGGAGTTCTTCTACTGGACCGACGACGGCGGCCTGGCCAACCTGCGCTACGACCGCTGGAAGGTGGTCTTCCTGGAGCAGCGCGCTCACGGGCTGGATGTGTGGCAGGACCCCCTGGTTCCGCTGCGCTTCCCGAAGCTCTTCTGCCTGCGCACGGACCCCTTCGAGCGCGCCGATCACGAGGCGGGCGACTACGCGCGCTGGCGCGTCGACCACGCGTTCGTGCTGATTCCGGCACAGGCCTTCGTGGCGCAGTACCTGGCGACCTTCAAGGACTTTCCCCCGCGCATGAAGGCGGCGAGCTTCAGCCTGGACCAGGTGCTGGAGAAGCTGCAGGCGGGTGGCGGCGACAAGTAGCGGCGTCGGGCGATTCGGCCGCAGCGAACGAACATGGGCCCCGTCGGGAACTCAGCTTCCCGGCGGGGCTTTTGCTGGTGCCGGGGCCTTTGCCGGTGGCGGGGCTGCTGCCGGAGGGGTGGCCGTTGCTTTCGGCGCGGCAGCGTTCTCGGCGGAGATGCGCTTCAGGAGTACCTCCCGGAGCTCGACAGGCACCAGCAGGTTGGGGACATGCGAACGCCAGATGGTGGGGTCGCGGCCCATTGCGACGCCCATGTCGGACATCGCTCGCATGTCGTCGGCATCGAACATGCTCTGGCCCGTCTCTGTGTATCCGTCGGGCATCGAGACGAAGCGGAACTCGAAGCGCATCCCCTCGGCCTGGAAGAGGGCGGTGAAGAGCTCGAGGGTCTTCAGCTGGGTGATGAGCCCCGCCTGCACCGCCAGGTCGAGCGAGCGGCCGAGCACCGCGGCGTCCGAGGAGTCGACTGCGACGGGGCGCGGAAAGAGCGCCGTGTTGGCGATCACCCAGATGCGGATCTTGGGGAGCGGCACCCCGGGGTGCCGCTCGGCCCAGCGCGCGCTCATCGTCGGCACCGTCCGGAACGCGTCCAGCGTCAGCAGGATGTCCGAAGTGGTGGAGCCGTCGACATAGAGATTGTTGTCGATCTCCTGCGGGGGGAAGACCAGCGGGATCGATGCCGAGGCGAGGGAACGCTGGCAGAACTGCTCGGTGGTGACCTTGCCCTGCTCGACCTGGCACGCCAGGTCGGTCATGTTCCAGGTGCGGGTGAGCCCCTGGTTCAAGTCGACTGCCGCGACGATCAGGGTGCGGTTTTCCCGTGCCCCTGCCGCGATCAAGGGGATCTGCGGGCCGATGGAGGCGCAGATCGTCTTGAAGAGGCCATCGTTCGTGTAGAAGGAATCGCGGTTGAGGAGAACGTGCAGCAGGCCGCGCTCCTTCACCCAGTTGGGCGAGGGGTTGCGGTAGGTTTCGTCGGCCAGCTTGTAGGCGGCGTCGGTGCCCACGAAGGCCATCGGCGCGATCAGGCTCCCGGTGCTGACGCCGGAGACGACGTCGAACTGCGGCCGGCGCATCACGGGATCGGTGACCTGACCCCAGCCGAGCAGGAATCCCGCCCCGAAAGCCCCCTTCGCTCCGCCGCCCGAGAGGGCCAGGACGTCGAAGACCGCCTCGTTCGGTGCGCCTGCGGCGACGGCCGCCTGATGCTTCTGCTCCATGCGCGCCAGGACCTGGCGGTAGAGCACCTGCTGCGACTCCATCAGCACGTCGATGTATGCCACCTCCGCGGTGTCAAGTTGCAGCTGTGTCGGCCGAACTGGCTCGGAGGCGCAGCCCGCGCCCAGGAGCGCCGCGGAGAGGGCAAGGAAAGGCACTGCATGGTGTCGCATCTGGTGGCTTCCGGTTCGTGGCTGGTTGCGGGCCGCGCGCCCCCACGGGCGCGTGGTCGGACCGTGACCATCGCCGGATCCTACGGGTGCCCTCGGATGCTTGCAGCGCGCCGGCTACTCGACCGCGTTCGCCGCCGCCTGGATGGCAGCCGCGTCGTGTCGCGCAAAGGCGGGGATGTCCGCGCCCGGGATGGGCTTTGCGATGTACCACCCTTGGGCGGCGTCCCAGCCCCGCTCGGCGAGGAAGGCCCACTGCGCGGCGCGCTCCACGCCCACGGCCACGCAGGCGATGCCCAGGCTGCGCGCGTGGCGCAGCGTGATGTCCATCGAGGCGCGGTCCTCGGTGGAACCGGGCAGCCGCTCGACGACGGTGTGGTCGATCTTCAGTTCGTCCAGCGGGAAGCGACGCAGCAGCCCCAGGCTCTCGATGCCGGTGCCAAAATCGTCCAGCGCCACGCGCACCCCGCTGACGCGGATCGCCTCCAGCTGGTCTCGCACTTCGCCGCCATCCAGCTGCAGGACGCGCTCCTGCACTTCGATCCCCAGCAGGCGGCCGGGCAGGCCCGACTCGCGAAGGGCCAGGCGGACCTCATCCACCAGGTCGCCGCGGCGGAACTGCGTCGGGGCGATGTTCACGGAGACGGGAATCTCAAGGCCCGTCTGCCACCACAGCGCGCCCTGGCGGCTCGCCTCGCGCAGCGCCCAGCCGCCGATCTCGTCCAGCAGCCCCGCATCCTCGGCGATGTCCAGCAGCCGCTTGGCGGGCACGGGCTCGCCGGTCGAGGGGACGGTCCAGCGGATCAGCGCCTCGGCGCCGCAGACCTCGCCGGTGGCGACGCTGACCTTGGGTTGATAGACGAGCCGGAATCCACCCCCTTCGAGGGCGTGCTGCAGCAGCGTGGCAAGCTGCAGGTCGTCCAGCGTATTGATGGCGTCGTTGGCGTGGTAGTCGCGCACGCGCGGCTGTCCGCCGCGGCGGGCCGCCTGCAGCGCGAAGCGGCAGCGTTGCAGAAGCGTCTCGGCGTCGGGCACCGATTCGTCGGTGCCCAGCGTCACGATGCCTGCCGCGGCGCGCACGCGCAGGTCGCGGCCCGCCACCAGCATCGGCGCCTGCCCGGTGCCGCAGAAAGCGGTGAGCAGCGCTCGCGGCTGCGGCGTGTGCGGCGGCAGCAGCACGATTGCCTCGCCGCGCGTGCTGATGAAGACCGATGACATGGTGGGCGCCAGCGCGCGGATGCGCGAACGCCACGCATCCTCAAGCTGGCGCAGCGCCTCGGTGCCCGCGGTGGCACCCAGGGCCGCGGCGTCCTCAAGCTCAAGCACCACCAGCGTCGCGGGCCGCGGGGCGGACATGAGCACCGCGTGCAGCTCTTCAGGACCGGTGGCGTCGTTGGTGAGCGAGGCGGGGCACGCGGCGGCGCGGCGTTCACGCGCGCGGATGGCGCGCAGCAGCTCGGAGGTGTCCACCGGCCGGACCAGCGCGTCGTCGGCGCCGGCCAGGATCGCCTCGTGGAACGCGGCTGCGTCCCCTGCGCTGGGGGGCAGCATCGCCACGATGCCGGCGTTGCGGGTGGTGCGCTGGTTTCGCACGGCGTCGACGAAGGCGGTCAGCGTCAGCCCCGGGATGTCGGTGCGGCAGACCAGGATCTCGGGGGACCAGTCATGCAGCGTGGCAAGAGCGCCAGCTGCATCGCCGGTGGAGCGCATTTCGAGCCGCGCCTGGTGCATGGCCAGGCCCAGCCGATCGCGCTCTGCCGGGTCGTGTTCGATGAGGAGGACGCGGGTCATCGCTGGTCCCTATCGGCGCTTTCGGGGGGCGACTGCAGCTCACTTCCGGAGCCAGGCCGCCAGCAGCGGCCAGGCCATGCCGAGGGCGCTGGACGGAAGCCACAGGATGAGCGTCCAGTGGATCACCCGGGCGGGGATCCGGTTGTGCAGCGCCGCGCCGAGGGTCCCCCCAAGCAGGGCGCCGGGCACCAAGGCGGCGGCGATCAAGAGGGCGCCTTGGAGGGCGCTGGGGGCTTCGGGAGCGCTGTTCACTGTGGGCGTGTAGGCAAGCGTCCAGCCCTTCGCCACGGCGCCGAAGATGGAGAGCGGCACCATGGCGCAGACGCTGGTGGCCGCGGCATCGCGCACCGAGAGCTTGGCCCAGGTGCGCAGGAGCGGCACCGCCACGATGCCGCCGCCGACGCCCAGCAGGCCGCTGATGAAACCCATCAGTGCGCCGATGCCGGTCGCCTGCGTGTTGGTCAGGATGGGCCGGGGTGCAGGCGCGGCGCCGGTGCCGGCGCGCGGCGCGGAGAGCGCCCCCTTCAGCTCGCGCGCGGCCACGATGCACAGGAAGAGCGCAAAGAGCAGGCGGAAGGGATCGCTCTGGATGTAGACGCTGACGCCGACCCCCGCCAGCACCGCGACCAGCGCCCACGGCACGATGCGACGCGCCAAGTGCCAGTCGACGGCGCCCATCGTGTGGTAGCGGCGCAGCGCCGCGGCGGCGACGGCGACATTCGAGATCATGGCGGCGCCCTGCAGCTGCTGCTTGTCGGGGGCGAGCAGGATGGTGGCCAGCGGAATGACCACGGTGGCGCCGCCCAGCCCGAGCATGCTTCCCAGCGTGCCGCCGATGCAGCCAATGGCCAGGTACTCGGCGATCGCGGCGGCGTCCATCGGGCGAAGGGTAGCGGGGGAGGAAAAAGGGCGGCACTTGGCGGCGAAGCCTCGACGCACGGCCATCATGTACGGATGCTTGTGCGCATCCCGAGTTTCGCGCTGCAGGGGATCGACGCGGTGCGCTGCGATGTCGAGGTGTCGGTGCAGACGCGCGGATTGCCACGGATCAGCCTGGTCGGGCTGGCGGACCTGGCGGTGCGCGAGAGCATCGAGCGCGTCCGCAGCGCGCTGGAGGCGTGCGGTTTCGAGCCGCCGCGTCACCGCGTCACCATCAGCCTTGCGCCCGCAGACCTGCGCAAGCAGGGGCCGGGATTCGACCTGCCGATCGCCGTCGCGCTGCTCCTGGCAACGCCGATGGAAGCGGGGACGGCCGGGACGCGGCCCCGCGCGCCCTCGCCGGCGCGGTGGATGGTGGCGGGCGAATTGGGGCTGGATGGTTCGCTGCGCGTGGTGCGCGGCGTGGTCAGCATGGCGCTGCTGGCGCGCGAGCGCGGGCTGCAGGGCATCGTCGTTCCCGCAGGAAATGCCGCCGAAGCGGCAATCGTGGAGGGGATCGAAGTGCGCGCGGCCGAGGCGCTTCCCGAAGTGGTCGCCTTCTTCCGTGGGGCGGCACAGCTGCGCAGGGTGGCTGCGCTGGATGTGCGGGCGGCGATCGGGCAGGGGCGCGCGGCGACGGATTTCTCCGAGGTGCGCGGGCAGGGTGCGGCCAAGCGCGCGCTGACGATCGCGGCGGCGGGGGGGCACAACGCGCTGCTCCTGGGGCCCGCCGGGTGCGGCAAGACGATGATGGCGCGCGCGCTTCCGGGGATCCTGCCGCCGCTGGAGCCCGATGAGGCGCTCGAGGTGACGCGCATCTGGAGCGCCGCGGGGTCCACGGGCCCGGTGCGTCCGCTGGTGACGGAGCGCCCCTTCCGTGCGCCGCACCACACCGCCAGCACCGTGTCCCTGGTGGGCGGCGGCGCGCTTGGGCTGCCGCGCCCCGGCGAAGTGACGCTAGCGCACCGCGGCGTCCTCTTCCTGGACGAACTGCCCGAGTTTGGGCGCAGCGCGCTCGAGGCGCTGCGCGAGCCACTGGAGGATGGATTCATCACGGTGGCACGCGCACACGGCAGCGCGCGCTTTCCCGCGCAGTCCATCCTGGTGGCCGCCATGAACCCCACGGCGCGCGGCAACCAGCGCGGCGGCGCCCACGGCGCGCGCGAGGCGCAGGAGTACATGGATCGCGTCAGCGGACCGATCGTGGACCGCATCGACCTGCATGTCGAGGTGAAAGCCGTGCCTTTCGGGCGCCTGGCGGCGGCGCCCGCGGGGGAGGGCAGCGCGGAACTGCGCGCGCGGGTGCAGGCTGCCCGCGGGCGCCAACGCGAACGCCAGGCGGGCGTGCTGAACGCGCACCTGCGCGGCCGGGAGCTGGATCGCGCGGCAGTGCTGGACTCCGCGGGGCGCGCCCTGCTTGGCGATGCCATCGAGCGGCTGGGGCTCAGTGCGCGCGCGTACGACAAGGTGCGCCGCATGGCGCGCACGATCGCCGACCTGGAGGGGGCCGCTGCAGTGGGCGCGCAGCACATCGCCGAGGCGGTGCAGTACCGGCTGCTCGATCGACACGCAAAGTAGCGTTGCCGGCCGAAAGGGCCTCCCGCGCTACGATTCCCGCCGCACCGGGCACGGGTTCGTCATCCAGCACCCGGTCGAACCAGGAGATGCCAGTGTCACGAATGATCATCGGCGTGTTCGCGTGTTTGATCGGTGGTTGCGCCGCGGCGCCAGCGACGGGCCCCGCTTCCGGCCAGACCTCCGAGCAAGCCCCCAGGCAAGCGCCCGCGCGCGCACCCGGCGCGGCAGCGAGCGCGGCAGCGGGAGATGCGCCGCTCAACTTGGGGAATTTCTCCGTCAGTCTGGCGGTGAAGGACCTGTCCGCCTCGCGCGCCTTCTACGAGAAGCTGGGCTTCCGTGTGGTCGGCGGCAACGCGGCCAAGAACTGGCTGATCCTCCAGAACGAGACGAGCACGATCGGCCTCTTCCAGGGGATGTTCGACCGGAACACCTTGACGTACAACCCCGGGTGGGACCGCAGCACCAAGACGCTGCCCGAGTTCCAGGATGTGCGCGAGCTGCAACGGGTGCTGAAGAGCCGCGGACTCACCCTTGCCACCGTCGCTGACGAATCCACCACCGGGCCCGCCAGCCTCATGCTCTTCGATCCCGACGGCAACCCGATCCTGATCGACCAGCACGTGCCGCGTGCGCCCAAGTAGAAAGAGCCTGCCCGTGACCGAATTCGAGCCCATGCAGGCATCTGTGACGGTCCGCAGAAGCACGTGGTGCGTGCCACCGCACCGCTCGCGCACAGAGGGCTGCGCCCGTCCCCGTGCGGCGCTTTCCCGGCTGATCCTGGTGATTGCCGCCCTTCTCTCGCTTGCCCCTGCAGCGGCGGCGGCAGAGGGAGTCCGCCGCACCTGGACCGTCGATGGCGCCGAGCGCGAGGCGATCCTCTACTTGCCGAAGCCCGGACCGGAAGGCAAGCCCGTCGCATCGCCCGTGGTGCTGGCCTTTCATGGCCACGGCGGCAAGGCGACCTTCGTGCAGCGGTCGATGGCCTTCCAGGAGGCATGGCCGGAGGCGGTGGTCGTCTATCCGCAGGGGCTGCTGACCAAGACGCGGCGCGATCCGGAAGGCGGTCGCGCCGGATGGCAGAACCGTCCAGGAGAATTCGGTGATCGCGACCTGAAGCTGGTCGACGCGATCATGGCCTCGCTGCGCGCCGAGGGGTGGGTGGACGACACGCGCGTCTATGCCACCGGTCATTCGAATGGCGGCGGCTTCACCTACGCGTTGTGGCAGGCGCGCCCCGAGTTGCTGGCGGCCGTGGCCCCCGTCGCCGGCGGCACGCTGGCGGTGCGGTCGCTGAAGCCGATGCCCTGCATGCATGTCGCGGGCCGCGCCGACACGATCGTGCCCTTTGCGGGCCAGCTCCTGGTGATGGAGGCCGTGCGGCAGCTGAATGGCTGCGACACCGCGGGCACCACCTGGGCCAAGCAGTGCACCCTGTATCCGTCGAAGCTCGGCACGCCCTTCATCGCGATGATCACCGACGGTGGGCACCAGTACCAGCGCGAGGCACCCGCGCTGATCGTGCGCTTCTTCAAGGAGCAGCGCGCGCCGCTCCTCTGCGGCCCCCCCGCGCCGGGCAAGCCCTGGCCAAGGCAGGAGCGCGCGAAGTAGGCGGCTTGCCGCCGCCGTTGCCTGCCGGCCTCTACTTGGCGCGGATGAAGAGCTTGAAGCCGAAGGTGCGCCACTGGCGGGGGTGCTGCGCGCGCATGCTGCGGGCCACAGCGCGCAGCCCCGCGCGCTGCAGCGAACGCTTCTGCAGCTCGATCAGGAAGGCGATCTCGAAGAGCGTCGACTCGGTCCAATCCACCTTCTTCTCGAAGCCGCTCACCGCCGCCGCCCCCGTCACGCGCATGAACTGCTCGATGCGCGCGCGCGGCAGCGCAATGGTCCGGCAGCCGCCAAAGTGGATGATGCGCCCGCGGCACTTGCCCGCCAGCAGTTCCTCCAGCTCGTCGACCGTCAGCTTCTCGTCGGTGCGCCGCACGTCGCCCGGCAGCAGGATGCCGCGGCCCGCATGGATCGAGAGCCACAGCACCGGGTACGCGCGGTGCGCGTGCTGCATCCACTTCCGCAGGTAGTGCTCAAGCTCGGCGCGCGTGGCCACGTCGCGGTGGATGTAGCGCACGTGGTAGTCGCTGGCGCGCATCAGGTCCAGCGCGGGGCGCACCGTCATGGTGGAGCGCAGGCCGAACCACTCTGCTTCCAGGCAGAAGACGCCCTTGGGGTAGATGAGCACGCGGGCAGCGTAGCGGCGCGTCAGAGGCCGGGCGCGAATCCGCGGCGCATGGTGTTCTCGCAGCAGGCGCGCGGCTCGACGAACTGCAGCAGGTAGTCGCACCCGCCCGCCTTGCTGCCGACGCCGGACATGCCGAAGCCGCCGAAGGGCTGCCGCCCGACCAGCGCGCCGGTGATCCCGCGATTGACATAGAGGTTGCCCACCCGGAACTCGCGCTTGGCGCGCTCCAGGTTCGCGGGCTTCCGGCTGTAGATGCCTCCGGTCAGCTTGTACGCCGGCGAATTGGCGATCTCCAGCGCCTGGTCCATGCTTGCCGCGCGCAGCACCGCCAGCACCGGACCGAAGATTTCCTCGGTGGCCACCCGTGCCTGCGGCGACACTCCGCTGAAAATGGTCGGACCGACGAAGGGCTTGCCCACGCGCGCCTCCAGCCCCTCGGGCACCGGCAGGCTCAGCTCCATCTTCCCCTCGCCCTGGCCGATCTCGATGAAGCGGCGGATCTTGGCGGCCGCCTCCTGGTCGATCACCGGGCCGACATCCGTCCCGGGGCTGGCGGGATCGCCCACCACCAGGGCGCGCGTCGCCTCCACCAACCGGTGCAGGAAGACGTCGTGCGCGCTGTCCAGCACGATGACGCGGCTGCACGCCGAGCACTTCTGCCCCTGGAATCCGAAGGCGCTCTGCCGGACCCCCAGGACCGCCTCGTCCAGGTCCGCCGAATCGTCGATGATGATGGCGTTCTTGCCCCCCATCTCGCAGACCACCTTTTTCACGAAATCCTGCTCGCCGGGGGTGATGCCCGCCGCCTGGATGATGTCCAGGCCGACGGCCTTGCTGCCGGTGAATGCAATCAGCGCCACCCGCGTGTCGCGCACCAGCGCGGCGCCCACCGTCTCGCCGGGGCCGGGCAGGAAGTGCAGCACCTCGCGCGGCGCCCCCGCTTGCCAAAGGATGTCGCACAGGAGCCTGGCGATCGCGGGCGTCTGCTCCGCGGGCTTCACCACCACGGTGTTGCCGGTGACCAGCGCCGCCACGGTCATGCCCGCGCAGATGGCCAGCGGGAAGTTCCACGGGCTGATCACCGCCGCCACGCCCCGGGGCTGGTACCACTGCTCGTCCAGCTCGCCGATGAAGGCCCCCAGCCGCTGGCGCGCGAAGAGGCGCGCCCCCTCGCGGGCGTAGTACTCGCAGAAGTCGATCGCCTCGCAGACATCGGCGTCCGCCTCGCGCCAGGTCTTGCCGGCCTCGCGGATCATGATCGCCGAGAGCTCGTCGCGGCGGGTCCGCATCAGGGCCGCCGCGCGCACCAGCACCGCGGCGCGGTCCGCATAGGCGGTGTCGCGCCACCCCGGGAAGGCCGCGTGTGCGATGCCGACGGCGCGCTTGGCGTCCACTGCATTGGCGTCGCTGGCCACCTGCGGCACCGTGGCGCGCTCCAGCGCGCCTTGGAACGCGGTGCGCACCCCGTGCAGCGAGAAGTTGCGCATCGGCTCGGTGTAGAAGGGGCGGCCATCGCCGATCCCCGGCACCGCTGGCGTCAGCGCATGGCGCTCGGGGGCCAGCGCGATGCGGTCCACGCCCAGGTCGTCGTCATGCTCGCGGTGCGGCGAGGCGATCAGCGCCGAGACATCGGCGTTGTCCAGGAAGCCCGCCTTCAGCCAGCTCTCGTTCGAGGTGTTCTCCAGCAGCCGGCGCACCAGGTACGCCATGCCCGGGATCATCTCGCCCACGGGGACGTACTCGCGCAGCCGCAGGTCCATGCCGATGGCGGCGGACTTCAGCTGGTCGCCCATGCCATGCAGCATCTGCAGCTCGATGGCGTTCTTGGGCAGGCCGCAGCGCTCCAGCGTGGCCAGCGCGGCCGCGATCGACCGGGCGTTGTGCGAGCCAAGCGCCAGCTTCACGCCCCCCTCGCCGATCTTGCGCGGCGCCTGCTCGATGAAGTACTGCGCCACGCGCTCGAAGCACGCGTCGGTGTCCACCTTGCGGCCCCACACCGGCACGGGCCATCCCTGCTGCTCGGCGTAGATGGTCTCGTAGTCCCAGTAGGCGCCCTTCACCAGCCGCACGGTCACCACGCGCCCCGTGCGCTTGGCCCACTCCGAGACGCTGCGCGCATCCTCGGGGGCGCTGCGCAGGTATGCCTGCATGGCCAGCCCGGCGTGGAAGTCCACCTGCTCGCAGCAGCGCTTGAAGAGCTCGATCGTCAGGTCCTTCAGCGCGAACTGCTCCATGTCGAAGTTGACCAGCACGCCGTTCTTCTTCGCGCTCTGCAGGATCGGCATGATCTCGGCCATCAGCCCGCGGATCGACCCCTCGGTGTCGATGGGGTCCACGCGCGCGCTCAGGGAGCTGATCTTGATGCTGACGTTGGTGCGCGGCACCGGCCCCAGGTAGTCGGACTCCAGCACGGGGTTGGGTGCCCAGCGCGCCACTTGCCGCGGAAGGTTCTCCACCAGGTCCAGGTACTTGCGCTGGTAGTGGCGCGCCTCTTCGTCGCTGACGCACGCCTCGCCCAGCAGGTCGACGCTGAAACACAGGCCGTGCTTCCACATCTTCTCCAGCGTGGGCAACGCGCTCGCGGCGTCGGTGCCGGCGATGAACTTCGACGCCATCCCCTCGATCTGCCCCGACATGGTGCGCGCCATCAGCCCCTTGGCCAGGCCTCCCGCCGCCATGCCCAGCTCGAAGCCCGGCGGTGCCTTCACCCCCGGCTGGCTCAGGTAGTCCGACAGGTGCTCGTAGACCGCGTCGTGGTTGCGCAGCGTGGGGAAGCAGTCGACGAAGCGGAAGAGCTGGACGCGGAAGGCGTCATCCTTCATCGCCCAGTCCATCAGCTTGTCCTTGAAGACGCTCAGGCTGCCGCTGAAGACGCTCGCCTTCTCCTCGCGCGCGCGGCGCAGGTACTCCGCGCCGATCTCCAGGGTGCGCTTCTCGTGCGCGGGGTCGCGCTTGGCCATGCGGCCGGTGGCGTGCTGGGCGTGCGGCCGGGCGGCCGCGTGGGCTGGCTTCTTGCGCGTGAAGAACTGCATCGGTTGATTATAGAAACGCCGGATCGCGCCGAAGCGGCCCCCCGAGGCTGCGAAACGGCGGGATGCAGCTCCGTGCCCGCGGCAGCTGGCTGCTGGCTCCCCTACCCGGCGTGCCGGAGGTGCCGCTCGGCGCGCGGAAAGCAGGCGAACGCGACCCTTAGTGCCGCCGCACGGCCTCGATGGCGCGCCCATAGGTCGCCAGCGTCTTCTTCGCGGCGCCCGCCCAAGAGATTCCGCGCACCTCGTCGAAGCCCTCGTCGCGCAGGGTGCGCCGAAGCGGGGGGTACTTCAGCACGGCCACGATCTTGTTGGCCATCTCCTCGACATCCCAGAAGTCGCACTTCAGCGCGTTCTGCAGGATCTCGCTCACCCCCGACTGGCGGCTGATCAGCACCGGCACCCGGTTGCCCAGCGCCTCCAGCGGTGCGATGCCGAAGGGCTCGCTGACGCTTGGCATCACGTACAGGTCCGCGATGTTGAAGACGCGCTGGATGTCCTTGCCGCGCAGGAACCCGGTGAAGAGCATCTTGTGGCCGATGCCCAGCGACGCGGCCAGCTCGATCATGTTCTGCGCCTGGTCGCCGGATCCCGCCACGACGAACTTGACGTTGTCGATGACGTCCAGCACGCGCTTGGCCGCGTGGACGAAGTACTCGGGCCCCTTCTGCATGGTGATGCGACCGAAGTAGAGGACCACGCGGTCCTTCTGCTCGATCCGGCTGACGCCCAGCGCCTTGGGGTCCAGCTCGACGCCGTTGTAGACCACGTCGCACTTGGCGGGGTTCACCGCATAGCGGTTGGCGCAGATGTTGCGCGTCAGCATGCTGACGGTGATCACGCGCACCGCGGCGTGCATGCCGCGCCGCTCGATGTTGTAGACGGGCTGGTTCACATGGACGCCGCTCCGGTCGAACTCGGTGCTGTGCACATGCACCACCAGCGGCTTGCCGGTGACGCGCGCCAGCGCGATGCCCGCGGGGTATGTCAGCCAATCGTGCGCGTGGATGACGTCGAAGTCCAGGTTGCGGCAGCTTGAGACGACGAAGCGCGCGTACGCCTCGCTCTGCGCCAGCAGGTCGCCTGCGTAGTCGGGGGCGGTGCCGCCGCGCCCCAGAGACTGCCCCGCGCCGCGGCCGCCCGCCTCGGGGACGGCGGCGCGCACGGCGCGGATCATCTCCACCATCTCGGCCGCTGCGGCGGGGTCGTCGCTGCCGTATTCCTCCCAGGCCTCCAGCAGTGCCAGCGCCTCGTGCTGCGCGGCCTCGTCCAGGCCATCCAGCAGATCGGGGGCGAAGCCGCCGGGCAGGCGGCCCGCAAGCCCGCGCGCGGCCGTCGAGAGCGCGCCGGGCCGCAGCACGCGCGGCGCAGCAGCGCTGGATTGCGCGATGCGCTCCAGCATCGAATGCGCCGCTGCCGAGGTGTACGCGCCCCGCGCAATGAGCGGCGCGGCCAGCATGCGGATATGGCGGCCCAGCGCGATCGCGCTTGGGTGCGACCCCGTGGGAGCGCCGGCAGGCAGCCCGGCGCGCGCGCCCGGGGCGTTGCCCGCGCCGATGCCCGCGGAAGTCACGCCCGCGGCCGCCGCTGAGCCATGTCCCGCTGCCGGGCCGATGACCACGCCCGCAGCATCCTCCGAAAGCCCTGCCTGCGCGGCGATCTCCGCATCGGTCGCCGCCACGACGCCCGCGGGCAACGCCCCCGGAGCGCTGGGTTCGCGCGTCTCCTCATCGCGGGTGCCGCGGCGCAGCGCGGCTGCCACTGCCGCCACGCGCGCCTCCTCCACCGCCGCCAGCGAGGGATCCGCCTTCGCGAACTCGGCATGTTCGGGATCCAGCCCGGGCGCCATCAGGTCCACGTGCGAGGCATGTTCGCCGCGCACCGCCTTGGGCAGCACGAAGGTCACCTCGACGCCCATCTCGTCCATCGCCTTGGTCAGGCCATAGCACGCCGTGCCGAGCCCGCCCGTGATGAACGGCGGGAACTCCCAGCCCAGCATGACCACCTTGGCGGGACGGTTGCTCACTCTCCGGCGCCCCCCTGCATGTCGCCCAGGTTGGCGAATGCCGCCTCGAAGGCCAGCAGGTAGAGGGCAGCCGCGCTCACCGGCTCGGCCACCCCCTCCAGTGGGATGCGGCTGCGGAAGACGTACATCTTGGCATCGTCGCGGTAGTGCTTCACCTGCTGGCACTTGCCGGGGAAGCCCACCTCGACCAGCTCGTCGTCCACCAGTTCCTCGGCAGTGTCGCGCCCCTCCAGCATGTCCCCCTCGATGGACTCGCTGAGCCAGCGGTCGGGGGTCATCAGCGCCACCGCCCAGCCGTCTCCTTCGCGGTCCACCACGTACCACGCATCGGCGCCCGCGTCCTTGGCCTTGCAGCGCAGCGCGGCGCCATCGATGACGGCATCTGCGAAGCGCCCGCTCGAGCGGGCATGGTCGCGGATCGATGGAAGGATGTCGGTCATGGATGCTCCTGGTCGCCGGCGCGGGGCCGGCACTGCGCGAATCGGATGCGAGGTGCGGAAAGGCGGTCCCCTGCGGAGGGGGGACTAGGATACTGCTTCCATGAGCGCCGCCGCAGAGCATGATGCCGCTAAGAATGATGTGTGGACGACGCGGCGCCTGCTGCGCTGGATCGATGGCCACCTGGCCGCCAAGGGGGTGGATTCGCCTCGGGTCTGCGCTGAAATGCTCCTGGGGCACGTGGTGGGCACCGAACGCATGCGCCTGTACATGGAGGCGGACCGTCCCGCCAGCCCGGCGGAGCTGGAGCGCCTGCGTGCGCTCGTGGTGCGCGCCGCCAAGCATGAGCCCGTCCAGTACCTGGTGGGCGAGGCGTGGTTCTGGTCCAAGCGGTTCGCCGTGGGGCCCGCAACGCTGATCCCGCGGCCCGCGACCGAGCACCTGGTGGAGGAGTGCGCCGCCGGCGCGCGGGCGGCGGCAGCAGCCATGGCCGCTTCGACCAGGGGAATCGCCCCGGTGCGCGTGCTGGAGATCGGCACCGGCACGGGGTGCATCAGCGTCTGCGTGGCGTCGGCGCTCGGCGGCCAGCGGCAGCCGGTGCAGGTGCAGATCATCGCCACCGACATCGTCCCAGAGGCGCTTGCCCTGGCGCGCAGCAACGCGCAGGCGCATGGCGTCGAAGCGGCGATCGAGTTCCGCGCAGGGTCGCTCTACGCGCCGCTCGAAGCATCCGAGGAGGGGAGCTTCGACCTGCTGGTGAGCAACCCGCCCTATGTCGCCGACGAAGAGTGGGCCGAGCTGGCCCCCAACGTCCGTGACTACGAACCGCGCACCGCCTTGGCGGGCGGCCCCGGCGGCATGGACACGCTGGCGCCGCTCATCGCGCAGGCGCACCGCTGGCTCCGCCCCGGCGGCAGGCTCATCGTCGAGATCGGGCATCGGCAGCACGACGCCGCCCTGGCCGCCGCGCGCGCCAATCCGGCGCTGTCCAACCATGACGTTCGCAAGGATTTCGAAGGGTACTGGCGGATGTTGGTGGCGGAGCGGGGTTGACGCCCGCTACTGCGCGCCCTTGGTGAGCGGCCGCTCGCCGCGCCATTCCGCGACGGCCTTGCGCACTTCGTCCACCAGCTGCTGCGCCTGGAAGGGCTTGAAGAGGAAGCAGTGCAGCCCCTCCTGCGTCGAGCGCACGATCGAGTGGTTGGGGTCGTAGCCGAAGCCGGTCATCAGGATGATCTGCGTGCGGGGGCAGGCTTCCTTGGCGATGCGGAAGACTTCATAGCCGTTGCGGCCCGGCATGCGCACGTCGCTGATGACGATGTCGTAGGGACGCCCCTCGGCGGCGGCGCGCGTCAGCGCAGCGCAGCCGGGATCGCCGCCATCGAAGGAATCGACCAGCGCGCCGGACTCGCCCAGCACCGCGGCGACGGCGGCGCGGATGCCATCCTCGTCGTCCAGCACGATGATGCGCCGCCCCGCGATGTCGGGGTCCGCGCCCTTGCTGCGGTCCACGCGGTCGACGCCCAGCACCGTCTGCGGGCCGCCGGTGGCGCCGCGCACGCGCGCCTCGACGCTGGCGATCGCGCGCTCCAGCTCGGCGATCGCCTGCGGCGGCACATCCGGATCGCGCTTCAGGTGATCGACGGCGGTGCGGATCGAGGAGATTGGCACCGCGATCTCCTCGCGCAGCGTGCCGCTGATGCGCTGGTTGGTCGTGTAGCGCTCGACCACCAGCATGTCCAGGATGTTGAGCGCCATGGCCACGTAGCGGCCGAAGAGCTCGAGGCAGAGCAGGTCCTCGTCGTCGAAGCGCCCCGCCTGGCGGCTCTCGACGTTCAGTACGCCCACCACGCGGTCGTGCAGCAGCAGCGGCACCGTCATGCTGCTGCGCGCACCCTCCAGCCCGTGCACGAAGTACGGATCGGTGCGCGCGTCGCGGCACAGGTGCGCCTCGCCGCAACTGGCCACGTGCCCCGAGACGCCGTTGCCCTCGGGGCTGGCATAGAGGAAGCGCCCCGGCGGCAGCGGTTCGATGCCGCGCGAGGTGACCAGCTCAAGCTTCTGCGTCGTGCGGTCCAGCAGGCGCACCTCGAACTCGCGCGTGCCGAAGAGGCGCTCCAGCGCCTCGACGATCTTTCCCTCGATGAGCCCCAGGCGCTCGGCCACGTTCAGCGGGTTGACGATCTTGGCATCCAGCGCCAGCAGGTCCGCGCCTGCGGCGTCCACCGAATC
The DNA here is from genome assembly GCA_044230125.1 of Phycisphaerales bacterium. Lineage (GTDB taxonomy): Bacteria > Planctomycetota > Phycisphaerae > Phycisphaerales > SM1A02 > UBA966. The sequence continues at coordinate 14,427 of JBGARR010000037.1, read as the reverse complement.
CACGCGGTCCAGCACGCGCTGCCGGGTGGTGACATCGTGCAGCACGCCGACGGCGCGCTCGGGCGCGGTGGCCACGTCGCCATCGGGCACCAGCGGCGTGATCGCCACCTCCCAGGCGCGATCGCCGCTGCGGAAGCTGCGCAGGTGGGTGCGGCGGTCGATGCCGTCGCGGGCGATCTCCTCCAGCAGGTCGCGGCAGCAGTCGCAAAAGCAGCGCATCGCCTCGGCGCTCAGCGTCTCCAGGCGGTGGTTCATCCACACCAGTTCGCCGTGGCGGTCGACGACGCCGATGCCATCGCCGATCTCCTCAAGGAGAAGTGCGGGGTCTCCGCCGTGCAGGTGCTGTCGTGCGTTGGGACACATCTCGCGCTCCGTGCGTTTGGGCAATTGTAGGTCGGTCCACGCCGCGGGCGCAATGCTTCGGGGGGCGCGGGTGGCGATAGAATCCCGCGTTCGCGCCGTGCCCTCCCTGGGCGGGCGGCCGCCCCACCCATGATCGAGACCCATGGCATCGTCAAGCGCTTCGGACGCGTGACCGCGGTGGATCATGTCTCGTTCAGCGTTCCCACCGGCTCCGTTTGCGGGTTTCTTGGCCCAAACGGCGCTGGAAAGACCACTTCCATCCGGATGATCGTGGGGGCACTGGCGCCCGACCAAGGACACGTGCTGGTGGATGGCCACGAGATGGGCGCCGAGGGACCGGTGGGAACGGCGGCGCGCCGCGCGGTGGGCTTCCTTCCGGAGGAGAGCCCGCTGCACCCGGACTTGACGGTGGAGGAATTCGTGCGCTTCCGCGCCGACCTGTACGGCGTACCGCGACGGGCGCGTGCGGTGCAGGTGGATCGCGCCATCGCGCGCTGCCAGGTGGCGGACGTGCGGCGGCGCCTCTGCGGGCAGCTCTCCAAGGGGTACCGCCAGCGCGTGGGGCTGGCGGGCGCCATCGTGCACGCACCGCGGGCGGTGGTCTTGGACGAGCCGACTTCCGGACTGGACCCCGCACAGGTGCTGGAGTTCCGCCGGCTGCTGCGGGAGCTGGCGCAGGAGTCCACCGTGCTCCTCTCCAGCCATGTGCTGGCCGAGGTGGAGGCCAGTTGCGATCGCGCGGTGCTCATCGACGGGGGCCGCGTGGTGGCGGATGGCTCGATCGCGCAGTTGCGCGCGCGCGGGGCCGCGGCGCAGATGCTGCTCCTAGAGTGCGACGCGGACCTGGCCACGGCGCTTCGCGCGCTGCCGGGGGTGCTGGCGGTGCGCGGGCGTGCCTTGGGCGAAGGGTGGCACGCTTTCGAGGTGGACACGCAAACGGGCGATGCCGCGGAGCCAAACTTGCCCGCGCGCGTGGGGCGCGCCGCCGCACAGGCGGGGGCGGCGGTACGTCGGCTGGAGCCGATGCGCGCCTCGCTTGAAGATGTGTTTCATCGCATTCTTGGGGCGGATGTGCGCCCGCGCGCGGCGGACGCGCGCGCCGAGGGCGGCGCGGCGACGGATGCGCGTGCCGGCGGCGCCGCTGCGCAAGGGGGCGACCAGTGATCCGTGCCGCCATGGCCGTCGCCGGGCGCGAGTGGCGCGTGCTGCTTGGCACCGCGCTGGGCTGGAGCGTGATGGCGGCCTTCGCCGCGCTGACGGGCACCGTCTTTGCGCTGGCGGTCTTCGTGGGCGGTGCGCCCGCCACGCTGCGCGGCAGCTTCATCGCCATGGGATGGGCCGTCTTCGTGATGGCACCCGCCCTCTCAATGCGCTCGATCGCCGAGGAGCGCCGTGCCGGGACTTGGGCGACACTGGCGGCGTCGCCCGCAGGCTTCACCGCAGTGGTGCTGGGCAAGTTCGGCGCGCTGCTGGGGCTGCTCGCGCTGGCGGTCGCGGTGCCCGTCACCGCACAATTGGCGGCGCTGGAGTGGTACGCGCGCCCCGATTACCTGGAGGCGCTCACAGGCGTCACGGGACTGATCCTGGCGGGCGGTGCCTACCTGGCCACGGGCATCCTGATGTCTGCGCTGACGGGCAGCCAGGTGGGCGCGTACCTGCTGACGGTCTTCCTGTGGCTGGTCTGGCTGGCGCTGGCGAAGAGCGCGCCGGCGCTGCTCTCGGGCGGGCTGGCGTACCTGGGTTTTGCGCTGGATCCGCAGCGACGCCTGGATGATTTCCTCCTGGGGCTCTTTGACAGCGGTGACATCGCCTTCTTCCTGGCCGCGATCGTCTGGTTCCTGGTCGCCGCTGTGCTGGTGGTCTCGCGCCCCTCGCTGCCCGCCGTCATGGCGGGAAGGGTGCGGCTGGGCATCGCGCTCACCGCGCTGGCGGTGGCGTGCGCCGCGTCCGTCGGCATCGCGGACGCGCCGCTGGTCCGCGGCACGGCGGACATGACCAAGTCGCGCGCCTACACGCTGGCCGAAGGCACGGAACAGCTGCTGGGCGGACTGGAAGGGGACTGGCAGATCGCGGTGCTCCTCTCGGGCACGTCGGCGGAGCCAGCGGTTGTACGCCAGGTGGACGAAGTGTTGGCGCGCATCGCCGCCACGCCCACGCGGGGCGGGCGCATCACCACCTCGCGCGTCGATCCGGGCAATCCGGCGGATGCCGCGCGCTACGAGGCGGTGCTGGAAGCAGTGCAGGCGCGCGATGCCGCCGCGCTGGCGCGCCACGCCGCGGCCATCACTGCGGGCCGCGCCGTCTTCGATCGCCTGGCACGCCTGGCAGTGGCGCAGGCGCCGGTGGTCGCCGAGATCATCGGCGCGTTGGAGCCCAACTCGCCCGATCGCGCGGAACTTGAGCCGCTGCGCGCCGCCTTCGCGCAGCTTGGAGCACAGAAGCGCGGCTTCGATCGCTCCTTCGACGAGCTTCGCACCGCCACCGACGCGCGCCCCTTCCCCGACGAAGCGCGCGCCGCTGCGGCGCTGGCCGCCAACATGAAGCACTGGAGCGAGCAGCTGCTTGGCGTGGCGCGCGCGCTTGGCCAGCGCGCCAGCGAACCGGTGAACCTGCCCGCCTACGCCAAGTGGCTGGAGGAGGCGCCGCCCCTCTACCAGGCGATGGCGCGCGAACTGCGCACCGCACAAGATCAGCTGGAGCAGCTGCCCAAGCTCTACGGCACCGAAGTCGGCGCCGCCCTGGCAGCGGGGGACGCCGCGATCATCATCGGCCCCGATGGCATCGCCACGATTCCTGCGTGGCAGCTGGTGGGTGGTGTTGCAGGCGGGCGCGGCGCGATCGCCTTCGACCGGCGCTTCCGCGGCGAGCAGGCGATCGCCAGCGCCCTGCGCGCGATGCGCTCCGGCGGGCTCCCCATCGCCGTCTTCGTGCACTCCGGCGCCCCCGGCATGCTGCGCCCCGCGCCGGACCACCTGGACTTCGCTGCGGCCGTGGATGCGCTGCGCTCGATGCGCATCGAGTCGCGCGAGTGGGTCCCCGGCGATTCCCCCGAACCCATCGCCCCCGCCGATCATCCGCTGGTGTGGATCGTGGTGCCGCCGATCGACCGCGATGCGCTGGAAGAGTCCCCGCGCGAACGCGAACTGCTGGCCGCCGCACGGCGCATCGTCTCGCGTGGGGATCCGGTGCTCCTTTCCGTGGGCCCCAGCCTGCTGCCGGTGCTCGGCCAGCAGGATCCCTGGGCTGCCCTGTTGCGCGACGCGGGCGTGGCCGCGCAGACGGGGCGCACCGTGCTGGAGGTGGTACCCACCGGGCCTGGCCGCGCCGAGACAGTGGCAGTGCAGGAGATGGCAGACGCTCCTGCTGACCACCCGCTGGCGCAGGCCGTGGACGGGCAGCGCCTGCGCCTGGATCGCCCGGTGCCCGTCGAGATTGCACCGGGGGCGCGCGCGGCCACCATCTTTGCCGTCGAGCCCGCCGCGGAGCGATGGATCGAGAATGACTGGCGTCGCGACATCAAGGGGCGCACCGAGTCTCCGGAATCCAAGCGCTTCACCGCTCCGGTGCCGGTGGTGGTGGCGGTGGCGCGCGCCGCCGCGCCGCCGCGCGGCGACCAGCGCATGGTGCTGGTGGGGTCGCCCACCTGGCTCCTGACCACCGTGGCCGATGCCGCTGACCAGCTGGGCGGCGGGCGCGTGGCGCTGCGCAACCCCGGCAATCGCGACCTGCTGGTGAATGCCGTCGCGTGGCTCGCCGGGCGCGCCGACCTGCTGACGGGGGCAGGCGCCGGGCGCGAAGTGGATCGCTTGCCGCGCCTGGCGCCGCGCACGCGCGCGCTGGTCGGCGCCACGCAGGCCTTTGGCGTCCCCGCGCTGCTGGCCGCGCTGGGCACCTTCGTGGTGCTGCGCCGGAGGCTGCGGACGTGAAAAAGCGCACCCTCTTCGCACTGGTGCTGGCGGCGATCGCGGCGACGGCGGCATGGATCGCCGTGCGCGAGCGCGCGCCCACCGCGGTGGACACCACGCGTGCGCCACTCTTCGCGGCCGACGAGATCCCGCTGGAGGCCGTCGACAGCGTCGTGCTGGAACGCACCGGTGCGCCCACCATGCGCTTTGTGCGCGACGGCAAGGGCTGGACGCAGCAGGAGCCCTTCGTCTACCCCGCCGATCCGGCGGCGATTCGCACCGTCATCGACACCGCCGCGGCGCTGGAGCGATCGCGCTCGGTGGATCCCGAGTCCATCAGCCCGCAGGCACGCGCGGCGCTGGCGCTGGACCCACCGAAGGCGCGCCTGACGTTGAAGTGGGCAGGGGGCGAACGCACCGTCGAACTTGGCAGGCGCACGATCGCCGGTCGTGCGTGGGCGCGCGTGGCGGGCCGCCCGGAAGCCGTCTCGGTGGACGCGGCGCTGCACGCACTGACGGTGGATGGCGATCCGCGCCAGTGGCGGGCGATGCAGCTCTTCGACGCCAGCGGCGGGGACGTCGCGCGGATGGAGCTGCGCTACGGCCCGAACCCAAATCAACTGCTGACGCTGGAGCGCTCTGGCGGCCGCTGGCGGCTGACCACGCCCTTCCAAACGCGCGCCGACGCGGATGCGGTGCGCGGCTACATCGAAGCGCTGGCGCGCGCCGAGGCAGATGCCTTCGCCGCCGACCAGCCCTCGGACCTGGGCAGCTTCGGCCTCAAGACCCCGGAGCGCGGCGTGACGCTCTGGCGCGCCGCCGCCACCGGCGCCGCACCGGTGCGCGCGGGGCTGGTGGCAGTGGGCAATGCGGTGGCCGAGGGCGCCCCCGAGCGCTTCGCGCAGGTGAATGACCGCCCGGCGGTGATGCAGCTGGGCACCAAGGCGCTGGCCGCGCTCTTCCCACCGCCCACCTTCTTTGTGGATCCGCGCGGCTCGGATGTGGTGCCCGCGGATGTGCGGCGCATTCAGTTCGTGCCCTATTCGCCCGTGGCTCCTGCGTCGGCGCCGGCCTTCACCCTGGAGCGGCAGCTGGATGGCTGGACGCTCTCCGCAGGCGCGATGCCCACGGCGCCCGCCAGCGCCGAGGCTGTGCGGCGATTGCTGGCGCAGCTCTGCGAGGCGCGCGCCCCCGCTGTGGCATTCCAGGCACTGCCCGAGCAGCTGCGCATCGGCGAGTTCCGCCTCGTCGGCGCAGGCGATGCGCCCTTGGCCACCATCCGCCTGGCGCACGAGCCCGAGGGGCAGTGGGCGCTGGACAGCGCCGATGGCGTCCTGCGCGTCTTTCCCCCCAACTTCGGAATCTTGACCGACGCCGCCGGTTACGCCGGCACGCGGTAGTGCAGCAGCACATCGCCGCCGCGCCGGTGGGCACCCAGCAACTCCAGCGCCAGGCCATCGGCGATGCGCTCGGGCGAAGCCCCCCGCGCGGGGCCGCGCGCCTGGTCATCCGCCAGCAGGCGCGGCGCCACGAAGACGATCGCCTGGTTCACCAGCCCCGCGCGCAGCAGCCGACCCAGCAGGCCGCCACCGGCTTCCACCAGCACCGTGGCCGCACCTTCGTGTGAGAGCAGGGAGAGCAGCGCGCGTTCATCCGCGACCACGCGCACGTCCACCCCGGCCGCCTGCAGCGCGGCGGCATGCTGCGCGCGCTCCGCTGCAGCGGCGGCCGTGCACGCCACGGTGCAGGGGACCTCGCGGGCCGTCTGCACCAACTGCGCCTGCAATGGCATCTCCAGCGCGGGGTCCCACACCACGCGCCGCGCCCGGCGCCGCACCTGCACGCCGCGCGCGGTCAGCAGCGGGTCATCCGCCACCACCGTGCCGATGCCCGTCAAGATCGCGTCGACGCGCCCGCGCTCGCGATGCACGAAACCGCGGCTGCGTTCCGAGCTGATCCACTTGCTGTCACCACTGCGCGTGGCGATGCGCCCGTCCAGCGTCTGCGCCCACTTGGCCACCACCCAGGGCAGCCCCGTCCGCACGCGATGCAGGAAGGGAGCGCTCACGTACTCCGCCGCCTGGTTGGGGACCTGCAGCACCTCGACGCCCGCGGCACGCAGCGCCGCCGCGCCTCCTTGCGCCTGCGGATGCGGGTCCGCGCACGCGTACACCACACGCGCAATGCCTGCCTCACGGAGCGCGGCACTGCAAGGCCCCGTGCGCCCCTGGTGGTTGCAAGGCTCCAGCGTCACCAGCGCCGTCGCGCCGCGCGCGCGCCCGCCCGCGTGGCGCACTGCCTCGACCTCCGCGTGCGCCTGGCCGCAGCGATGGTGGTACCCCTCGGCCACGAAGGCGCCTGACGCGTCGACGATGACGCATCCCACCAGCGGGTTCGGCTCGGCGCCGCCGTGGCCGCGCAGCGCGATCCGCGCCGCACGCTCCAGCCACGGCGCCCAGTGCGCGGCGCCGGAACTCACGCGCCCGTCCCGGCCTCGGGCGAACGCATGCCCATGGCGGTGCTTCCCGCGGGATCGTTCTGCTCGATGGGGGTCGGCGAGAAGATGCCGGACTTGGGTTCGGCGCGCACCATCGTGGCGGCATCCAGCCCCAGCGAGGTGCCCTGCTCGATGTCCTCGGCGCGCGAGCGCGAGCGCGGCAGCGGCGCCTTCGCATTGGGCAGGCGCAGCGTGGCCACCAGCACGTCATCCTCGCCCAGGCGGCCGCGCCAGCCATCCACCACCGAGGCGATGTGCGTCGACCAGCGGTCCGGAGCAGGCGAGCGCGCCAGTGTCTCGTGCAGCCGCTCCAGGCCAAACTGCCGCCCTTTGCGATCGGGTGCTTCGTGCACGCCGTCGGTGATGAGGACCAGGGTGTCACCGGCGGCCAGGCGCAGCACCACCTGCTCGTCCTCGAAGAGCGAGTCGGGCGTCGCACCCAGGATCCAGGTGGTGGAGTCGAAGCGCTCCAGCGTGCCATCGGCGCGGCGGACGTACGCGGGCGGATGGCCGCCGTTGGCGTACTTCACCTCGCCCGTCACCGGGTCCGCCTGCAGCGCCACCGCGGTGACATAGACGTTGTGCTTCGCCAGCGTCAGGCTGGTGTAGCGGTTCAGCGCGCGCAGCACGTGGCCCGGCTCGATGTCAGGGTCCTCGGCCAGCAGCCGCTCCACTTCCCCGGAGAGGCGCGCGACGGTCAGCGCGCTGGCAAGCCCGTGGCCGGTGACATCCATCACCACCACGTCCAGCCGGCCCTTCGGGTCCAGGCTCGCATGCACGAAGTCGCCGCCCACTTCGTTGGCGGGGAGGTACGCGTACTCGAACTCCATGTCCGAGGTGCGGATCTGCTTCGGGAAGAGCGCCGTCTGGACCGCGCGCGCCTGTGCCAGCTCCTTGCGAAGGGCGAAGAAGCCGCGCGTCACCATCTGGCGGTCGAAGCGCTTGCGGTGGCGGTGCAGGCGGATCCAGCTGACCAGCAGGCCGGGAAGCAGCGAGAAGGGGATGCCGACGATCTGCCAGACCACCTGCGCCGACCCGATCTTGTCGGCCATGCGCACGATCACCAGTTCCAGCAGGAACATCGAGATCAGCGGGTACATCGGCCGCATGCTCTCGCGTGCGCGCCAGGGCAGGAAGAGGCTGGCCGCGAAGTGGAAGAAGAGCAGCGAGCTGAGCCCCGAGATGGTGGGGTTCTTGAAGAGCAGCGCCAGCGCGCAGTCGGCGGCGAAGCTGAGCGCGCCCATCTGCACGATGAACCACGTGGCCGCGCGCAGCGTCTGCTCGCGCGTCTCCAGCTGTGGGCGCACGAAGGCGAAGGCGCGCGCCGCCACCAGCAAGCCCAGGATGGTGCCCACCGTCAGGATCGCCAGCGACTCGGGCGTCAGGTTGCCCTGCTCGCGCAGCTGCTCGGCGGTCAGCTGCGCCTTCGAGGGGCCATCGGTCCCCTCGGGCATCTCGCTGATGACCTTCATCCACAGCATCGAGCCAATGACGACGAAGAGCCCCAGGATCTCCCATGCAATGGTCGCCCCAAGCAGCCACCCGAAGCGCTTGCGGAGCCAGCCCTCCATCTCGCGCTCGTATTCAGCGGTGAACAGGTTGCCTTCGGCGGCCTCGTTCATGGATCAGAAGGCTACCTTTCAGGGGGGTCAGGAGGAAGATGCGCCGCAGCGCGGAAAAGAAGCGGAGCCCGCCGCGAGGGCGGGCTCCGAAGGTTGCATGCGTGCTCGGCGCGGCGCCTGACGTGGCGCCCGATCCGGCGCCCCGCGCGGCACCCAGCACGTCAGCCGGTGGCCGCGACGGTGCATCGTGCGGGCCTACTGCTTCGCCAGCACTTCCTGCTTCAGGCGCTCGGGCATCTGGCGGTAGGTCAGCGGCTCCATGCTGGCGGCCGCGCGACCCTGCGTCATCGAACGCAGCGCCGTGGTGTAGCCAAAGAGCTCGTTCAGCGGCACCTCGGCGGTGAGCTGGCGGGTCGCGCCGCGCATCTCGCTGTCGATGATCTGGCCGCGGCGGCTGGCGACGTCGCCCGAGACGTTTCCGAAGAACTCGTCGGGGGTGGTGATGACCAGCTTCATGATCGGCTCCAGGAGCTGCGGGCCGGCCTTCATGACCGCCTCGCGGAAGGCGAGCGCGCCCGCCTGCTCGAAGGCGATCTGGCTGGAGTCGACGTCGTGGTACGAGCCGAAGACCAGCTGCACGCGGATGTTGATCACCGGGTAGCCGCCGATGACGCCGCTGGCCGCAGCCTGGCGGACGCCGTACTCGACGCTGCTGATGAACTCGCGCGGGATGACGCCGCCGACGACCTTGTCCTCGAAGACGACGCCATTCTCCATGTCCAGCTCTTCAGCCGCCGCCTCCTCGGGGGTGATGGGGCTGATGGTCAGCACGGCATCGCCGAACTGGCCGCGGCCGCCGGTCTGCTTCTTGAAGAGGCCGCGCACGTCCTTGGCGGTGCCGCCGACGGTCTCGCGGTACGAGACGCGCGGCTTGCCGACGTTGACGCCGATCTTCATGTCGCGGATCAGCTTGTTCTTGATGATCTCAAGGTGCAGCTCGCCCATGCCGCTGATGATCGTCTCGCCCGTCTCCTCGTTGTAGTTGGAGCGGAAGGAGGGATCCTCGCGGCGGATGGTCGTCAGCGCCTCGCCCAGCTTCTTCTTGTCGTCGGCCGTCTGCGGCTCGATGGACATGCTGATCACGGGCTCGGGGAAGGTCATGCGCTCCAGGACGATGGGGTCCTCGGGATCGCACAGCGTGTCGCCGGTGAAGCTGTCCTTCAGCCCCACGACGGCCACGATCTGGCCGGGGCCGGTCGAGTCGAGCGCGGTGCGGTTCTGCGCGTGCATCTCGTAGAGGCGGCTGACGTTCTCGCGCTTGTCGTTGCCGGGGTTCAGGACGCGCATGCCCTTCTCCAGCTTGCCGGAGTAGACGCGGATGTAGGTCAGGGTGCCCGCGACGTCCGCCACCACCTTGAAGACCAGAGCGCTGAAGGGGGCATTCTCGGTGTGGGGGCGCGTCAGCTTGACCGAAGCGTCGTCCGGATCGATGCCCTCGACATCGGGGCACTCGGTCGGGTTGGGCAGGTACTCGATGACCGAGTCCAGGATCTTCTGCACGCCGATGTACTTCAGCGCCGAACCGCAGAGCACGGGGAAGCACTTCAGGCCGATGACGCTGCGGCGCAGCGAGGCCTTCAGCTCGGCGACGGTGATCGTGGCCGGGTCGGTCAGGAACTTCTCGGTCAGCGAGTCGTCGATCTCGGCGATCTTCTCGACCATCTCGCCGCGCCACAGCTCGGCGGCGTCCTGCATGTCCGCGGGGATCTCCTTCTCGATGATCTCGTCGCCCTGCTCCTCGGTCTTCCAGTAGAGCGCCTTCATGGTCATCAGGTCGATGACGCCCTTGAAGTCGTTGCCGAAGCCGATCGGAATCTGGATGGCGATCGCGTTGGCGCCCAGGCGCGCGCGGATCGACTTGAAGCTGTAGTCGAAGTCGGCCCCCAGCTTGTCCATCTTGTTGATGAGGCACATGCGCGGCACCGCATAGCGATCCGCCTGGCGCCACACCGTCTCGGACTGCGCCTCCACGCCTTCCTTGCCGTCGAAGACCGCCACCGCGCCGTCCAGGACGCGCAGCGAGCGCTCGACCTCGATGGTGAAGTCCACGTGGCCGGGGGTGTCGATCAGGTTGATCTTGTAGTCGTCGCCGTTGAAGGTCCACGGGCAGGTCGTCGCGGCGCTCTGGATGGTGATGCCGCGCTCCTGCTCTTCCTGCAGGCTGTCCATGGTCGCGGTGCCCTGGTGGACTTCGCCCATCTTGTGGATCTTGCCGGTGTAGAACAGGATGCGCTCCGTCACCGTCGTCTTGCCGGCGTCGATGTGTGCGCAGATACCGATGTTGCGAACCTTTGAGAGGTCAGTGGCCATGGCGGGGGGTCCGTCGGGGGGTCCAGGAGAGGGGCGAAAAACGAAAGAACAGCAAGGATACCCAAGCCCGCCTCTCTATTCAAGGGCAATGTCACACTTCCGTTATCGGCTGAATCCGCGGGGTTGGCGGGGCGTGACGTCGACCGCAGGCTGGTGCGACGCCTGCGCCGCGCACGCCCTGCTCGCGCAGCCTCAGATGCAGCGCACCAGCGCTTCGGCGGGGATCCCCATGCGCTTGGCGATCGGCGCCACCTCCGCCATCCAGCGGCGCCCATCTTGCACATAGCCCGCGGTTGGCGCCAGCGTCGGCAGCTGCTGGGCGAAGAATGCGTTCAGCCGGCGCATGTGCAGTTCGCGCGCGAACTTCGCCGCCATCGAGGCCAGGGCGATGGGCAGGTTGCGATCCTCGCCCCCCAACTCGAAGCTGACCGTGGCGGCGTGCGCCGGGCGCGAGCGATCGGCGGCCCACTCCAGCCGGTAGCGCGCGGTCGCCTCGCTCTCTTCCAGCACGCGGATGCGGGCATCGGGAAAGCTGGTGCGCAGCGGATCCATGTAGGCGTGGCGGCCGCCTTGCTGGTCCAGCGCGATCCAAGCCTCCGCACCGCGCGCGGCCGCCGCCAGCCGGATCGCCTCGACATGGCGCATGGCGGCCATGAAGTTGATGGTGGCCTTGTTGCCCACGCGCGCCGCTTGGGCGTTGAAGTCGCCCGCGGCGATCGCCTCGACGCGCAGCGAGACGGTCTCCACCTGCGCGCGCGCAAGCGCCAGGCGCAGCATCGCCGCGGCGATGCGCAGCGCGGCGGCGTCATTCCCGACGGGGAGCGCATGCGGCGTCCCGTGCCATGGGCCATCTCCGGGGAGTGCGGGGGCGCCCAGATGACTGAGCAGCGCATCGTCCGTTTGGAAGTCGGGAGCGCCCGCGACGGTGGCCGCAAAGGCGGTGACGCCCCGCTCCAGGTGGCGCAGCGGGTGCGCGGCGCCATCCTTCGCACCCTTCAGCTTCTTGCTGTCGTCGACGGCAATCCGCTTGCGCTTGTCCCCGGGCGCACGGCAGACGGCCCCCTTCAGGAGCGACCAGAGGCAGGGGGGCGGTGCGGCGGCCTCCAGCGCGAAGGCCGCGCAGCCGACGCAGAGCGGCCCCAGCAACGGCCCGTATCCCGCTTCGTCGATGCCGGCGTAGAGGAGGGGCATGCGCGGAAGGTAGCGCCCCGCGTGCGCCGCGTGCCGGAGCGTGGCACGGCGCCGCGGCAGCGCGGCTTCTGTTGCGGGTACCCCGCCCCCTAGGATTGCCCCCATGCCCCGCGTCCTCCTGGCCATGTCTGGCGGTGTCGACAGCAGCGTGGCCGCCGCGCTGCTGCAGCGCGCGGGCCACGAGGTCGTCGGCTGCTTCATGCGCCTGGGGAGCCCGGGCGAGAGCTTCGACGAGCTGGAGCGCGCGGACGCCGCCGAGCCCGCCGCCGCGTGCAGCCTGGCGCAGCGCAGCCCCGACGGCAGCGCCGTGCGCCTGCGCATCGGCCACCAGGGTTGCTGCTCCATCAACGACGCCGCCGACGCGCGGCTGGTGGCCGCCAGGCTGGGCATCCCCTTCTACGTGGTGAATTTCAAGAAGGACTTCGGGCGCATCATCGACTACTTCGTCGGCGAGTACAACGCGGGCCGCACGCCCAATCCCTGCGTGCGGTGCAACGACTGGCTGAAGTTCGGCCGCCTGCACGACTACGCGCAGCAGATCGACGCGGCCTTCGTGGCCAGCGGCCATTACGCGCAGGTGCTGCCCGGTGACGATGGCGCGCCGATGCTCTGCCGCGGCGTGGACCTGGACAAGGACCAGAGCTATGTGCTCTTCGGCGCCACGCGCGAGAAGCTGTCGCGCATGCTGCTGCCCATCGGCGGCATGCGCAAGGCGCAGGTGCGCGCGCTGGCGCGCGAGCTGCAGCTGCCCGTCTTCGACAAGCCCGATTCGCAGGAGATCTGCTTCGTTCCCGACAATGATTACGCGGGGCTGGTCGCGCGCCGTGCGCCCGAGGCGGTGCGCCCCGGACCGATCGTCGACATGTCGGGGGCGGTGATCGGCGAGCACGCTGGGCACCAGCACTTCACCGTCGGGCAGCGCAAGGGCGTGCGCGTGGCGCTTGGCACGCCGGTCTATGTCGTCAGCAAGGACGCGGCCACCAACACGGTGGTCGTCGGCCCGCGCGACGCCCTGGGCTGCGACGAGTGCGAAGCCACCGACGCCAACTGGCTGGTCGAGCCGCACGACGAATGGCGCGCCTGCACCGCCATGGTCCGCTCGCACGCCGTGCCTGTTCCCGCCCGCGTGCAGTGCATACGCGATGCGTCCGGCACCGCCACCGGCCTGCGCGTGCGCTTCGACGAACCCGAAATGGCCGTCGCCCCCGGCCAGGCGGTCGTCTGCTTTGACGGAACGCGCGTCACCTGCGGCGGTTGGATTCGGTGACGCGGCGGCGGCGCGCCGGTGGCCGCCGCGTGACGTCCGCTGGCTGTCGTCGCGGAACATGATTTCCACGCCCGCGTGTGCCGAATTCTCTGTCGCGGAGCGGGCGCGGTGGAGCGGGTGATCTTCCCCCTGAATCCTGATCCAGACGCTTTGAGAGTTATCTGAGACACTGGTCTTCCCCCCGTCATGATGCCACTCGTGCTGCGAGAAATGCCGGCCTTCAACGGCCTGGACTCCTCTGACCGAATTCAGCGAATTCCCTGGGGGTCAGCATGCCCAAGGCGCTGTGTGGACGCACTGCATCGTAATCGCTCCGCCACGAAGTCAAGGTCTCCTCGGCGTCTTCGAGCGATTCGAAGACGTGCGCGTTCAGGCACTCCGCGCGCAGCCGTGCGTTGAACGACTCGATGTGCGCGTTGTCCGTCGGCTTCCCGGGACGGCTGAAGTCGAGCCTCACATCCTCTCGATAGGCCCACGCATCCAGGGCACGCGAAGCGAACTCCGTCCCGTTGTCGACCTGGATCAAGTCCGGCTTCCGATGAGACCTCTACAGCCGGTTGAGCACGTCGATCACGTCGTGCGCGGAGAACCTCCCTCGGGCCTCGGTCGCCAGCGCCTCGCGCGTGTAATGGTCGAGCACGGTCAGCACGCGCAGCCCCCGGCCGTCCCGCAGCTGGTCGTGGATGAAGTCCATGCTCCAACGTTCGTCCCGGCGCGTCGGTGCGGCCGACGGACCGCGAGTCACCACGGACTTCCTGCGGCGAGGGCGATTGCGCCTGAGATTCAGGCCTTCCATGGGATACACCCTCTCCACCAGCGTGCCGTCCTTCACCAGCAGGCCCCTGCGCTCAAGCTGCGCCACCGTCTCCTCGAAGATGCGCCGGTCAAGCCCGGCCTCGCGCAGGCGGCGGCGGAACACCACGAAGGTCGTCTCGTCGGGCGTGGCGTCGGTCAGGCTCAGCCCCGCGAAGCGCCGGAACGACAGCCGGTCCTTCAGGCCCTCCTCAAGCTGCGCATCGCCCAGGCCGAACCACTTGGCGAGAATCACGCAGCGCAGCATCGTGCGCGCCGGCCACGCGGGGCGCCCGCCCTTGCTCTGCTCGCCGCGAACGGGTCCGTGGTACTCGGGCAGCGCCTCGATCGGCCGCGCGAGCGCGTCCCACGGCACGGCCGCGTCCAGCCGGCCAAGCAGCGCCGCCGTGCGCGGGCCGCCCAGGTCCGAGGTCAGGCCGTCGACGAGTCCCATGTCCGCGTTCGTGCGCTGCGCCATCG
>JBGARR010000058.1:0-4523 GCA_044230125.1 Phycisphaerales bacterium | reverse complement strand
CCCCGGGGCGTGAAAGCCCATCGAATTCTCCGCGTTCACCAGGTCCGCGCGCCACTGTGCCTTTCGCTGGAGCTGGCGCGGTCCCGCCAGCTGCTCGTCCGTCGCGCCGTCTGCCTTGGCCTGCTTGATCGCCAAGATCAGTGCGACGACTGCCTCCTCGGCGCGGTCAAGCTGTCCCTTCGTGCGCGACTGAATGACATCCACGCGCGCCAAGATCTCCGTTTCGGTGTAGTTGTGGCAGGTCTGGCAGGAAAGGTTGACGTGCGCCAACGGGCTCTGGACCTGGTGGTCGGTGTACTTCATGGCGCCCTCGCGCTTGTACGGCATGTGGCAGTCGGCGCAGCTGACCCCGCTTCGCGCGTGGATGCCCTGGCTCCAGGTCTCAAATTCGGGATGCTGCGCCTTGATCACCTCGGCACCGGAACCGGCGTGGGTCCAGTCCTTCCAGCCAACGCCGTCGTAGTACGCCTCCATCTGCTCGGCCTTCAGCCCGTTGTGCCACGGAAAGGTCAGCCGCTTCTTGTCTCCCTTGAAGTAATACTCGACATGGCACTGGCCGCAGGTCATCGAGCGCAGCTCTTGGCGCGATGCAAGCTCGTTCGCGTCGTAGGGAACCGCGCGGCTGCCCTTGCGCCACCTCTCGATGCTGGGCATGTGCGGAGTGGGCTCCTCGGAGAGCGCAAGACTGGCGATCCCCTCCATGAACGCAGGGCGGGTGATGCGCAGTGCCATGGTCCGGGGATCGTGGCAGTCCAGGCAGCTGACCGGATGCTGCACCATGCCCGTTGCGTCGCCGTACGGGAGGGCGTTGACGTGCTCCCAGCCCGTGAAGAGCTGCTTCCTGCCGGCCTCGGATGCCAGCGGGTCCGCGATGCTGCCAGGCGCGCCCGCGGCGATGCCCGCCTCCCGGTATGCGACGACATTGGACGCATGGCAGTTCAGGCACGCACCGGGCTGCGGGCGCTGCTTGACCCGCTCGGTGTCGCGCTGGTCGTCCAGCATGAAAGCGTGCCCCCGCCGCTCGCGGTAGTCCAGCGCAAAGGCGTAGCCATCGAAGATGGTCCGCAGGCGTGGATCGCCTTCAAGTTTCGAGTCCGGCTTGCCGGCATCATCCATCGCCGGGCGTCCCTCGCTCCACTTGAAGCGCGCCCTGGCATTGTCGGCGGTGCGGATGTAGCCGTCGTACTGACGGGGGAAGTTCTTGCCCCACTCGGCCGGGTCGACCGTCGCCTCGGTGAGGTCCGCAATGCGAAGCACGGTGCTCTGCGCCTCGCGCTTTCGCTCGGCGATGTTGGCATAGAGCGCCATGGCCAGGACGGTCCCCGTTCCGCAACCGATCGCCGCGATCCAGAAGATGGCGACCCTGGAGGCCGTGCGGGAGGGCGGGGGTTGGATCTGGCTGCTCAATGGAATCTCTCCTCTAGCGACGCGCGCCGGGGGCGCCGGCCGCGTGGCAATGCGTGCACTCCAGGGCGCCGGCGCCCCCTTCCCCGGCGCGCAGCTGCGCAAGGGTCCGGATGTCGTGGGTCATCGATTCATGGCACCGGACGCAATTGTCGTTGACAACCTGCCGGCTGGAGGGGGTCATCTGGATCGGCTCGTGGAAGTCCTGGAAGGTGAACCCCTTCGAGTGGCGGTATCCGTGCTCGGCCTTGACCGCGTACTTGTGGAGCACCGAGTCGTGCGGCACATGGCAGTCGTTGCAGGTGGCCCGCGCGTGGTGCGGGCCACCGACCCAGGCGCTGTACTGGTCGTTCATGACATGGCAGTTGATGCACGCGGCGGGATCGTCCGAGAGGTAGGCGGTGGCCTTTGCATAGTGCGCGGTGAAGCCCACTGCGGCCAGCAGCGACCCGAAGAGCGCGCCCAAGGCCGCGGCGGCGCGCCATCGAGAAGCCGGTCGTGAGCGCCCCAGGGCGCGGGCCGCTTGCATGCGGACAGGCTAACACCATGTCGCGAGCGCCGCCCCCCAACGCGATGGTGCGCGGAAAGGGGCGGGCGATCCGGGCCGCACGGCGATCAAGCGCTCCGCAAGGGCGCCTGCGGTTCCTTACTCGTCCTCTTCGGCCTCCTGAATGCCATCGATGGTGTCGCGACCCGCACCGCCATCGACCTTGACGCGGTTGGGGATGCGCCCATCGATATCGATCTGGTCGTCGCCCCCGAGGCCGTAGACGATGACGTCGCAGATGACGGGGCCGAAGGTGCCCTGGCTCACGTTGTTGATGAAGACCTTCATCATCCCGTGCGGGGCGCGCTGCACGACGATGCGGTCACTGCTGGAGCTGCCCACCACCAGGAGACAGCCGTTGACCACGCTGATGTCGCTTGCGGGCATCCACGCGCCAAGGGTGACGGTCATGGTGGTGGTGCCTGCGGGGACGGGATCGAACTTCGCGGGCACCTCGGGCTGCGTGGTGGGCATGCCGGAACCGGGCACGTACGGACCGGGGTTCTCGTCGTAGGCGAAGCCGTACGCCTGGCCCATCCACTGGCCGCGGGCGTTCTTGGTGGGCGCGGTCTGCACGAAGATCGGCGTCTTGGTGGAGCCGGTCTCGACGACCCCGATGTGCATGAAGAGCGAGAAGAGGTTCTGCACCGTGGTGCGCGGGTACCAGTTGGTCTCGGTGGCCCAGTAGGCGGTGGTGTAGCCGGGCACGCCCTTCTTCGGCGCGGGGGCCAGGTTGGCGACGCCGCGATTGATCGCGGAGACGATCTGGTTCTCCAGGTTGGCCAGCACCTGCTGCCGGTTGCCATCCGTCTCGCGCGCCGTGGAGTCGGCGAAGACGCCCATGTTGCCGAAGACCTGCGTGCCGCTGGAGGCGAAGATGGTGGGCACCTTTGAGAAGGAGTACGGCGAGCGCGGTGCAGGAGCGCCGGGGATGACCTGGTTCAGCTCGACCGCGCGCACCGCGGGCTTGCCTCTGACGGGAACGGTGATGAGCTTGGTGATCGCGGGCGGCGTCGCGCCGATGCCGGCGCCATTCACGAACATGCCGACGGCGAGCAGCCCGGCGGGAACGGGCGTCTCGAAGGCGATCCGGTTGCGCACGATGGTGCCCAGGATCGGCTGGAATCCGCTGCCGTTGGGCACGCCCGGGACGGTGAGCCCCACAGGACTGAAGACCGCGAAGCGCGTGCCATCGGCCCCCTTCAGCTGCAGCGCAGGCTGGGCCAGCGTGGCGCCGGGATAGGTGATCGCGCTGGTCGAGACCACCTTGTACGCCTGCGCGGGGATGGTGCCGTAGGGGATCCCCTGGATCGAGAGCTTGCTGTTGGAGAAGAGCTGGTTCACCGTGCTGTCGAAGAGGGTGTTGAGCGGGCTGCCCAGGTTCTCCAGCGAATTGTTCGAGTCCGTCGCTGAGAGGAATGCGTAGGGATTCAGGATGCCGCCGCCGTTGTCGGTGTAGAGCAGTGGCAGGTAGGGCGCGCCCAGGCTGCCCAGCGACGTCATGAAGGCGTTGTAGGCGGCGAAGACGGTGGCGCGGCAGACGGGTGCGCCCGCCGAGCCGAGCGGCTGGCCCACCGTGGTCCCGTTGTCCACCGTGATCGAGATGGGAACCGTGAATCCGTCCACGGTCTGCACGTCGATCGTGGGAAGGCCGCCGCCGGAGGGGACGGTGATCTCGATGAATCCGTACGGAGGCACCGTCGAGGTGGGCGGGTTTGCAGGCTGCGTGATGCTCGCCCCGCCGCCGGTGTACGCCACCGAGGGTGCCGTCGAGGAGCTGTCGCCGACGAAGAGGTAGACGCGCGCGCCGGTCAGCGCCGTCGAGGCCGGCAGCGTGATCGTGGGCGAGCTTGTCGGCAGCAGTGTGGCCGTGATCGTGCCAGAGCCCGCGGGGATGGCGGAGAAGCTGCCCGTCGAGCCGGCGAAGGAGAGCTGCACCTGCGAGGTGGAGCTGAAGCCGAGCACCCAGATGTTGGTCTCGGAGGGTTCCAGGCCAGTCAGGTTGACGATCGGCAGGGAATAGGAGGTCCCGGGAATCGCGTGGCTGCGTCCGGCGATCAGCGCCGCAGCGAGCACGGCGCACGCAAGGGCAGTGCGCATCCACGAAGCGCGGGTGCGGGCGGCGGGGCGATCGGCGGAGAAGTCAGGCATCCAGGATTCCTTTCGAGCGGAGGCGGGTGAGCGTGCACCCTGCCATCGGCGGGAATCGGACTGGACTTCATCGGCAATCGGTGGTTATCACTGCAGTGTGCCGCCGCACTCGCTGCAGACGCTGGAATCGGTCCGCCGCGGGTAGCCGCAGTGGCGGCAGGCAAGGCGCGCCCATTGCGCGCGCGCCGGCCGGGTGTACAGCAGGATGATCGCGGGCCCGCAGAGCAGGATGAGAACGCACAGGCCATAGACGATTCCCCAGAAGCTGGACCAGCCGCACAGGCAGCTGTCGCGCCGGCGCGCCCATGCGAGGGCGCTGACCGCCAGCGCCAGTTCCAGCGCGGTGCCCGCCAGCAGCCAGCGGAACACCCGCAGCACACCCTCGGGGTCGCGGCGCTGCCCCACCGCCCGGATCGCGATT
>JBGARR010000006.1:0-153614 GCA_044230125.1 Phycisphaerales bacterium | reverse complement strand
GACGTCTCCGGTGTCCCAGCACTGTGACACTGCGACACTGCGACGCATCTGCACCGAGCACCGTGCCCCCGCGCGAGTTGGGCGATCGACGCGGGTGCCGGGCCCATGCGGTGATTGTCATTGCTCGCGGAGGAGGGGCGCGTCGAGTTCCACGGTCGGTGCAAACGCGGCAACGCCCGCGTCCTGCGCAGGTTGAACCCGGTCGGTCGAGATGTGCGTGCGCCGCGGGGCGCGGTCCATCAACCGCGGCTGGCAGCGTCATGCGGCGTGCACAGCCCGTGGCGGTGCATCAGCCGGTACAGGTGTCCGCGCCCCACGCCCAGGTGACGCGCGGCCGCGGTGCGGTTGCCCCCGCAGATCTCCAGCGCATTCCTGATCGCATCGGCGACGGACTGCTTCAGGAGCGGGGCGCGCGGCGCTTCGGGCGCCGGCAGTCCCGGCAGGTGCAGGTCGGCGCGGTCGATGGTCTCGCTGGCGCACAGCACCGCCGCACGCTCCAGCGACGCCGCCAGCTGGCGGACATTGCCGGGCCAGGGGTACATGAGCAGGGCGTCGACCGCCCCCTCGGTGAGCGTTCGGGTGACGCCGAAGCGCTCGGAGAGCCCCTTCAGGATCGAGTGCGCGATGAGCGGGATGTCCTCGGCGCGCTGGCGCAGCGCGGGCATGGTGATTCCAACCACGTCCAGGCGGTACAGCAGGTCGGCGCGGAAGGTGCCCTCGGCCACCATGCGGTGCAGATCACGGTGGGTGGCCGCGACGATTCGGACGTCCACTGCCACCGCGCGGGTTCCGCCCACGGGAAGCACGGTGCGTTCCTGGATCAGGCGCAGCAGCTTGGCCTGTTCGGGCAGGGGCAGTTCGCCGATCTCGTCGATGAAGAGCGTGCCGCCATCGGCCGCCCGGACCAAGCCGGTGGTACTGGCGATTGCCCCTGAAAACGAGCCCTTTTCGTGTCCGAAGAGGATCGACTCGAAGAGCGTCTCGGTCAGGACGGTGCAATCGATCGTGACGAATGGCTTGTGGGCGCGCGGGCTCAGCTCGTGAATTGCGCGCGCGAGCAGTTCCTTGCCGGTGCCGCTTTCGCCGTGGAGCAGGACCGTCGAAGGGAAGGCCGCTGCGAGCTGCGCAACGTCGCGAATCCGGCGCATGACCGGGGCCTCGCCGACCAAACGCGACAGCGCAGGCGACCCCGGGGTCACGCTGGCTTGCTGGGCGTTTGTGGGCGCTGGTGTCCGGAGGGATCCGGCAAGCGCCATCGACGAACCGTTCATGAGCAGGCTCTCACATCAAGAGGCGAGCCTTGTCCCCCGCTCCGAACGCGGCCAGTGTAAGAGTGCGTGTAGGGCAAAATCCCCGAACGACCACGGGGCCCGCTGAAACTTGACACTATTTGCCCAAGGAACGGCACCGAAACGGATCCAAACGTCCGAGAACCGGGCACTGCCGAACCCCGACGCGCCCCCCTACTTCTTCTCGAGGTGCCCACCAAAGCCGAAGCGCATCGCGGAGAGCACCTTGTTCGCAAATTCGGCGTCGTTTCGGCTCTCGAAGCGATCGAACAGGGCCGCGCTCAGCACATGCGCGGGGGCGCCCACCTCGATCGCAGAGAGAATCGTCCAGCGCCCCTCGCCGGAGTCGCTCACCCGGCCCGCAAATTTCTCCAGGGCTGGATCCTGCTGCAGCGCTTGCGCGGTCAGGTCCAGCAGCCAGCTTGTCACCACACTGCCGCGCCGCCAGAGTTCGGTGATTTCCGCCAGGTCGAACTCGTACTGGTACTCCGCTGGATTGGCCAGGGGCGAGGTCTCGGCATCCGCTTCGCCGGTGCGCCTTCCAGCATCCGCCCGCTTCAGGATGTTCAGCCCTTCGGCGTATGCCGCCATCAGGCCGTACTCGATGCCGTTGTGGACCATTTTGACAAAGTGGCCGGCACCGACAGGGCCGCAGTGCAGCCAACCGCGCTCGGCGGTCCCGGCACCTGGCTTGCGCCCCGGAGTGGACGGCGCCGAGGCCGACCCCGGCGCAAGGGCTTCGAAGACGCTGCTGAGCGAGTCGACCGCGGCCGGCTCCCCGCCGATCATCAGGCAGTACCCGCGTTCCAGCCCCCACACGCCACCGGAGGTCCCCACATCCACGAATCGGATCCCGCGCGCGGAAAGCGCCTTGGCTCGGCGCAGGTCGTCCTTGTAATAGGAGTTGCCCCCGTCGACCAGGAGGTCGCCTGCGGCCAAGTGCGGAGCCAGTTGATCGATCGTCGCGTCAACCGCCGCGGCGGGAATCATCAGCCAGACATGGCGGGGGCCGCGAAGCTTGGCGGAGAGGTCGGCCAGGCTGGTCGCGGCGGTGGCACCCAGCGCGACAAGCCGCGCCGCGGCCTCAGCGCTGCGGTCGAAAACGACACATTCGTGCCCCGCTTTCAGGAGCCGCTGCACCATGTTGGAACCCATTCGGCCGAGGCCGACCATCGCGATCTGCATGCTGCGCTCCTTGGAGTCCGCGGTGAGAGAGGGCGGAAGTGTAGGGGCTGCGCGGTGCGCGGAGGGCTGTGAAGGGCGCGCGGAGGGCCCCGCGGGGGGCGCGCGCGCCACCGCGCCGCTCACCAGTGCGCGCGCTGCGGCAGGTCGCCGCAGTTCAGCACAAGATCGACGCCGGGGCGGGCATTGAGGGGCGGATCCAGGCTGAAGATGAGCTGGCGCTCCGGGTCCCGCTGGTTGATCCAGTTTCCGGTGTCGTAGAAGCCGACCGCCAGCAGCGGCGTCACGACGTACTGGCTATGCGACTTGCCGAAGAAGCATGGCGTCGCCA
The DNA here is from genome assembly GCA_044230125.1 of Phycisphaerales bacterium. GTDB lineage: Bacteria > Planctomycetota > Phycisphaerae > Phycisphaerales > SM1A02 > UBA966. The sequence goes on along the minus strand of JBGARR010000006.1, from coordinate 150,812 downwards.
GGAAGACGGTGGCGACGGGGTCGCGCGCGCCCGCAGGAAGGGCACGCTGGTGGGCCAGGACGGCGTCGTTCAGCGCGCGTGTGTACTGCCAGGTGAGGCCGAAGTGGTAGGCGCGGCTTGCAAGTCCGTCCATGCCGACCAGGAGCAGCGTCGCGGCGCACGCCACGGTCAGGCCGCGGCCGATCAGTCGCTCGTCGGCGGCGACGGGGAACCACAGCGAGAGCATCGCGCTGACTACCAGCAGGCCCGCGCCGACGTTGGCGCCGAAGCCGTAAAGCTCGGAGACGCTTCCCATGGGCAGCGTGACGGACAGGCTGAGGATTCCGGCGGCGGCCACCAGCAGCAGTGGCCGCATGCGCACCGCCCCGGGCGTGCTGCGATGGAGCAGGCGGAACCCGAGCGCGGCACAGAAGAGGCAGAGTGCCGTGACGACGCTGGCTAGCGGCAGCGCGCGTAGCAGCGGCGAGGCAGCGTCATCGCCCAGCAGGTGCAGCGGTCCGTTGGCAAAGGCGCCGGCAAAGGAAACGGCCGCGTTGCGGAGCAGGTTGTCGCCCATATCGACGGCGTACCGGTCATCCGTGCCAGTGGCAGCGGCGAAACCACTGAATTTCAGGCGCACCAGCAGGTGTGCCACGGGCAGCAGCACCACGGGAACCAGGAGCAGCGAAGCGCGGCGCGCCGCGGCGCGATCGCTGCGCCACAGCGCCACCAGCGCCACGACGAGCGCGGTGCCGATGCCCGCACTCCAGCCGTAGAAGATCTCCTTGATGGTGCAGCCGATGCCGAAGAGCGCGACGAGCGCAGCGATGCCTGCCCAGTCGACCCGTCCGGCGCGCGCCGCGTCGATGCCACGCCAGGTGAACAGGCCTGTCCAGATGGCGAGCGCCGCGGCCCAGGTCTGTGAACAGGTGTCCATCTGCCAGAGCGAGACGGTGGTGGCGGGCGAGAGGGCGATCCAGATGAGCACCAGCGGCGCCGCGATCGGATGCCGCGGCGCGATGCGGCGGGTCAGCGCCACCACGCCGATGCAAAAGGCAACGAGGCCCGCGGCCTGCACCGGCGCGACTGGCAGGCACGCCAGGGTGACCGGGTCGCACCCCGCCGCCACCAGGATCTCGAGCGGGCGGAACATGCCGGGAGCGTTCCAGGCGGCGCGCACCGCATCGGCCACCGGGACCGCGGGCGTTGCGCCGCGCAGGAACTTCAGGTCATCGTTGGAGACCACAATGCCGGACCACACCGGCCAGATGCACAGGAACCCCAGGAGCACAACCGCCAGCGCCCAAGCCAGGGCGCACGCCGTGCGGGAAGTGCTGCTTTCGGCGGGTTGTGCGTGCGCTTCCTGCATCGCGCGGCGATGCTAGCAAGGCGCACGCGCGACGAAGGCGGTACAAGATGGCATGCTGATCGACCCTCCGCCGCCGCCCGCCGCAATCGTTGCGCCCGCCCCGAAGACGGCCGCGGAGGAGGCGCGCCAACAAGGCGCGCTCCCGGAAGCCGCGCTCCAACAGACCGCGCACAAACACGCCGCGCTCTACCAGGACGCGACCGGTGAACTGGGGCTGAAGGGCCACAGCGAAGGCAGGCTCGCGCTCGCCGACCTGAACGGCGATGGGCGCCCGGACCTGATCCTGAACCGGCGCATCGTCTTCCTGAACAGCGTGGACGCCAGCGCGCCGCGTGGGTGGCGTTTCGTCCCCGCGGAAGTGACGCTGCCCGACATGGCACCGACGGCGGTGACGGCCTTCGCAGACTTTGACAACGATGGCAAGACCGACGCGATCATCGCGCGCGATGCGGCCGCGGACTCGACGGATCCTGCGGTCGTCTTCTGCGCCGGCAAGGGGGACGGCACCTTTGGTGCGCCAGTGACGATCGCCGCCGCGGCGCCCGCGCACTCCGCGGCGCTGGCGGTGGGAGACGTGAATGGCGATGGCCTCCTGGACTTCTTTCGCGGCAATTGGTATCGCAAGTACGGCGAAGCGCTGGACGCGCCCGCGGGGGACCTGTTCGTGCAGGTGGCGCCCGCGATGGTTCCCCCGCGCTGGGTCCGCGTGCCCTGGCCCGAAGATGGCATCGCCTTCGATGAGGAACGCGACCTCGGCGGGCGCCCCACCTACGGCGCGGTGATCGCGCACCTCGCCGCGCCCGACGCGAAGGTCGGTCCGGTGCAGCTGGCGCAGCTGAACTACGGGCGCCGCTGGAACCGGCTGTATGCGCGGCCGATCGGCGCGGCGGCGGGCGGTGCGGGCGATCGTGCGAGCGGTGCAGACACCGGTGGTGCGCCGGGCGCGGACCGCGCTGGCGCGGTCGATGGCGCGAACCCCGGTGGATGGACCGATGTCTCCGGCGCGACGGGCTTCGATGGCGATGCCGATCGCACCGGCAAGTACCCGGACTGGCTGCTGGAGCGCGCCAAGACGGACAAGCGCTTCCCCACCGAGCCCGAGAAGCCATTCCGCTCAAATGGCAACACCTTTGACATGGCCGTGGGCGACGTGAACGGGGATGGCCTCTTCGACTGCTTCGTGGCGGAGATCACGCATGCGTGGGCAGGGCCGTCGGCGGACCGCTCGCACTTCCTGATCGCGCAGCGCGCGCCGACGCTGATGGGCGTGAAGTTCACGACGCCCGCGGACTATTGCGTCGACCGCATCCCCGAAGGCGACGGGCAGCCGAGCCGATCGTGGAACCAAGGCGACCTCTTCGCGGAGCTGGTGGACGTGGACAACGACGGCCGCCTGGACCTGCTGATCGCCAGCGGCGACTATCCCGATCCGCCGCCCTTCGACGAGCGGCTGCGCATCCTCCGGCAGCGCGCGCAGCCCGGAGCCGACGGAAGGCGCTTCGAGGACATCACGATGGACTCGGGGGTCGACCTGGCCGGCGCCGGGCAACTGGCGGTGGGCGACCTGGACCTGGATGGCGACGTCGACATCGTCTGCGGCCAGAGCTTCACGCGCTTCACCCCCGAGATGATCAAGGCCAATGGGGGCACGCCGCAGTTGCGCGTCTACCTGAACCAGGCGGTGCAGCAGGGCGCGCCGGGAATGACGCTGACGCTGCGCGGCGACCCTGCCAAGGGCGTGAATCGCGACGCGATTGGTGCGGTGGTGACGGCGACGGTGCCCGGAGCGCAGGGCGCCGCCGCGAAGGTGCGCATCGCGCAGCTGCGCGGCACGGGCGGTCACAGCGGCAAGCAGGGCGCGCGCCAGGTGCACTTCGGCGGCCCGATTCCGGGCGCCCTGATCGAGTTGCCCCCCGGCGTGGTGCGCGTGGAGGTGCCCGCTCCGCCCCCGGTGGCGCTGCCGACCACGGCGCCGCAGCCTGCGGCTTCGCCGACCACGGCCCCTCCGCCGAAGGCGCCCTGACACCCGCCGCCCGCCGCCCGCGCGGCACCGCGCGCCGCGCAGTGAATACGATGCCGCATTCACCATGCTGCACCGCATCCCCCGCTGCCTTTCGTCGATTGCGCTGATCGCCTCCTTCGCCGCCGCGGGTGCAGACACCGCGCACGGCGCGCCGGCACCGCGTGTCGCCGCCGATGGCGAGGGGCCGATGACCGCGCCCGCTGCGCGCGCTGCGATTGCGGGCGCCGCCACGCCCGCGACGCTGGGCTACTACCGGATGCCCGCGATCCACGGCGACACGATCGTCTTCGTCTCCGAGGGGGACCTGTGGCGCACCGGCACTGCGGGCGGCCAGGCAACGCGCCTGACGACGCACGCGGGCGAGGAGCTTTCCCCCAGCATCTCGCCCGACGGCAAGACGCTGGCGTTCACCGCCGCCTATGAGGGACCGCGCTCCGTCTACACGATGCCCCTGGAGGGCGGACTGCCGACGCGACGCAGCTGGAGCGCGGGCCGCGTGGGCGCCACCGGCTGGACTCCCGACGGGAAGCTGCTCTATGCCACCGATGCAAGCGCCGCGCTGCCGTCGGTGCGCACCTGGCGCGTCGACCTGGCCACCAACGCAAGCGAACTGCTTCCGCTGGCACAGTGCTCAGACGCGGCCTTCATCGACCAGAACGCCATGGTCTTCACGCGGCTGCACATGCAGGGCAGCCACACCGACCGGTACAAGGGGGGCACGGCGCAGAACCTGTGGGGCTTCACGTTGCCGACCCCAGGCCCGGCGGGCGATGCGAAGGCGGTCGCCGAAGCGAAGCCGCTGACCGCGGACTACGCCGGGACCAGCCGGCGGCCGCTGGTGCACCACGGCGCAGGCGGCGCGCGCATCGTCTTCACCACCGACCGCTCGGGGCGGATGAACCTGTGGTCGATGAAGCCCGACGGCAGCGACCTGAAGCAGCTGACCAAGCACACGGAGCTGGACATCGGCGGCGCATCGATCGACGGCGACCGCATCGTCTACCAGCTTGGTCCCGACCTGCGGATCTACGACGTGGCAAAGGGCACCGACCAGGCGCTGGCGATCAACCTCGCATCGGACTTCGACCAGACGCGCGAGCGCTGGGTGAAGGACCCGATCGGCGAACGGAGCGCGGTGCACCTTTCGCCCAACGGCGACCGCGTGGTGGCGACGACGCGCGGCCATGTCTTCGTGGTGCCGGTGAAGCAGGGGCGCACGCTGGAGGCGGACCACCGGCAGGGGATCCGCTACCGCGAAGCGGACTTCATGCCCGACGGCAAGACGCTGGTGGCGATCTCGGACGAGTCGGGCGAGCTTGAGCTTGCCACGCTGCCCGCCAACGGCGTCGGCGCGCCGAAGCGCCTGACCACCGACGGCGCCACCGTGCGCTGGCGCGCGGTGCCCTCGCCGGATGGCAAGCTGATCGCGCACACGGACAAGCTGCTGCGGCTGTGGGTCCTGGATGTCGAGAAGGGAACGAGCACGCTGGTGGAGGAGAACACCATCGACCAGCCCGAGGCGATGGTCTGGGCGCCCGACAGCAAGTGGCTGGCGTATGCCGCGCCCGCGCAGAACATGAACCGCCGCGTGCGCATCTGGTCCGCCGAGGGGGGTCCGGTGCTGGACGCCACCACCGATCGCTACGACAGCTACACGCCCGCGTGGAGCCCGGATGGGAAGTTCCTGTACTTCCTGAGCGACCGCGTCTTCGAGTCCGTGGTGAAGAGCCCCTGGGGCTACGGCGCGCCGGACCCGTACTTCGACAAGACGGGCAACATCTACCAGCTGACGCTGAAGGCGGGCACGCGATCGCCCTTCCTGCCCAACGACGAGGTGCAGGCGGTGCTGAAGGCCGCCGAGAAGAAGGCCGAAGAGAAGAAGAAGGAAGAGGAGAAAAAGGCGGCGGAGGCGAAGGCGGCGGAGGCGAAGGCCGCGGACGCCAAGTCCGCCGACGCGAAGCCCGGCGACAAGCCGCCGGTGCGCGTGGAGATCGACGCAGCGGGGCTGGCCACGCGCCTGGAGCGGGTGCCGGGACCGGCGTACAACTTCGGGCGGCCGGTCCTCTTCGTGACCGACAAGGCGCTCTTCTTCATGACCTACGAGGCGACGCAGCGCACCGACGCGGACGACGACGACAAGCCGACGCACGGGACGCTCTTCTCGCTGACGATCACCAACGAGAACTCGGAGCGCAAGCCGGTGCTGACCGGGGTGAACGATGCGCAGCTGAGCGGCGACCGCAGCAAGATGCTGCTTCGCCGCGGCGCGAAGTGCTTCGTGGTCGAAGCCGTGCCGGGGCCGGCCGCGGTGGACAAGCCGGGCGTCGCGGTGGACTTCAGCGCGGTGGCGCTTTCCGTCTCGCCCCGTGAGGAGTGGCGGCAGGTCACCATCGACGCGTGGCGCATGCTGCGCGACTACTTCTACGACCGGAAGATGCACGGCGTGAAGTGGCGCGCGGTGCTGGACAAGTACCTGCCCGCCGTCGAGCGCGCGCGCTCGCGCGAGGAGGTCTCCGACGTGCTGGCCGAGATGACGGGCGAGCTTTCCGCGCTGCACCACTTCGTGCGCGGAGGCGACCTGCGCACCGGCAGCGACATGATCGCGCCCGCGACGCTGGGCGCCGACCTGGTGCGCGACGACGCGGCGGGCGGATGGCGAGTGGCTGCGATCCCCGTGAGCGATCCGGACGAGATCGGCGTGGGCGCCCGCTCGCCGCTGGAAGCGCCCGAGGTGAGCGTGAAGGTGGGAGATGTCATCGTGGCCATCGATGGAGTGCCGACGCTCTCGGTGCCGGACCCGGCGCTGCTTTTGCGCACGCGCGCAGGGCGGCAGACGCTCCTCAGCGTCTTGCCCGCGGGAAGCAAGGAGCCGCGCGATGTCATCGTGCGGCCGCTCTCCCCCGGCGCGGACGCCGAGCTGCGCTACCGCAGCTGGGAACTGGCGCGGCGCAAGCGCGTGGAGGAGGCCAGCGGCGGCGACTTTGCGTACACGCACCTGCGCGCGATGGGTACCGAGGATGTGGGCTCCTTCGCCCGCGACTACTACCCGGCCTTCAACCGCAAGGGGCTGATCGTCGACGTGCGCAACAACCGCGGCGGCAACATCGACAGCTGGATCCTGAACCGGCTGATCCGCAAGCCGTGGATGTACTGGAGCCAGCCTGCTGGGCGCTCACCCGCGTGGAACATGCAGTACGCCTTCCACGGGCCGATGGTGGTGCTGTGCAACGAGACCACCGGCTCGGATGGCGAGGCGTTCACCGAGGGGTTCAAGCGCCTGGGGCTGGGCAAGGTGATCGGCACGCGCACCTGGGGTGGCGAGATCTGGCTGAGCCAGAGCAACACGCTGGTGGACGACGGCATCGCGTCGGCGGGCGAGAATGGCGTCTTCGACGCCAAGGGCGTCTGGCTGATCGAGGGGCACGGGGTCGAGCCGGACATGGTGGTCGACAACCTGCCGCACGCCACGTTCATGGGCGAGGATGCGCAGCTGCAGGCGGCGCTCGATTTCCTGAAGCAGCGCCTGAAGGAGCAGCCGGTGGTGATCCCGGCGGTGCCGCCGACGCCGGACAAGAGCAAGTGAACCGGCGCCGGAGGTGGGCCACGTCCACCTCCGGCACCGGCGCAGGAGGGATCGCACGCCACCGCCGGAGCGCCTCATGAGCGAACAGCGCGAGTTCATCATCCTGATGCACGAGGATCCCGGCGCGTGGACCGCCCTGCCCGCGGAAGAGCGGCAGCGGCTGCTCTCCCTCTATGGCGCGTATGTCAATCGGCTGCGGGAAGAAGGGCGCTTCGTCTACGGCTCCCCCTGCGGGCAGCCGCAGGTGCTGCTGCACGCGGATGCCGGCGGCGAGATCCACTCGCGCGCCCACGCCCCCGCCGCGGATCTGCTGACCGGGTTCTTCGTGGTGCGCGCGGCCAGCCTGGAGGAAGCCGTTGAGCTGGGGCGTGCGTGCCCGGCGCTGCTGCACGGCGAACGCGTGATCGTGCGTCCGGCAAGCCACTGAAGCGGTGCGATCGGGGGCTTTCCCCTGGTTCGGGCGCACCCCCGGGGCAGCCTTGCGCGAACACTTGGCAGCGTGGCCGTGCAGCCGCGCCTGCGCGTGGCAGCGCTGCCACGGGCACCATGCGTATCCCCGATATCATCGGGCGTCGCGCTGCATCCGATGCGCCATGGCGCAGTGCACGCTGCCTGAGGAGACCGCCGAATGGGTGACCTGCTGCTGGGACCGACGCTCGCCTTGCTGGCCGCGCAAGGCGCGCCGGCCGCCGATGCGGCGCACGGCCCCACGCTCCTTGAATACGTTCGCGATGGCGGCATCCTGAGCTATGTGCTCATCGGGCTCTCGATCGTCGCGGTGGCGCTGACGCTGCGAAACATCCTGGCGCTGCGCTACCGGGAGTTCGCCCCTCCGGAGGTGATGAGCACGCTGGACATCCTGCTTGGCGAGGGGCGCCTGGCCGAGGCGGAGCGCTTCTGCAAGGACCCGGTGAACCGCTGCTTCATCACCATCGTGCTGGGCGAGGCCTTCGGCCGCGCGCGGACCAGCGGCTTCGGGCTGCTGGAGTTCCGCAGCGCCGTCGAGGAAGTAGCGCGCGCCGAGGCGGACGAGGCGCATCGCCTGAACGACGGGCTGGGGGTGATCGCCGCAGTCGGCCCGATGCTGGGCCTGCTGGGCACGGTCATCGGCATGATCGGCGCCTTCCGCGCGATCGGCGGCCTGCAGGGGGCCGCGCGCTCCAGCGAGCTTGCCACCTTCATGTCGATGGCGCTGGTCTGCACCGCCGAGGGGCTGATCGTGGCGATCCCGGCCACCGTGGCCTTCGCGCTCTTCCGCCGGCGCATCGACCGGATCATGCATGACTTGGGACGCGACCTGGAGCGCTTTGCGGGCTTCGTCAGCTCGGGGGCCGGCCGAACGGGCGCGCAGGGCGGTCCGGCGGGTGCTCCGGCGGGCGCGGCAGCTGCGGCCGCCGCGGCGCAACGGAGCCGCGCGTGAGGATCACGCCGTCAGCGCGCAACCGCGAGGCGAGCTTCGACCTGACGCCGATGATCGACGTGGTGCTGCTGCTGATCATCTTCTTCAGCATGACCTCGCAGTTCAGCGAGACGCAGAACCAGCCGGTGGACCTGCCGCGCGAGCGCGGGCAGGCGGCCAGCGCCGATGCCGCCACGATGTCCATCGTGGTGGACATGGACCGCGACGGCGCACTGCGGGTGACGGGGAAGGAATACACGCAGGCGGAGCTTGCCGAGATGCTGCTGCGCCAGGCGAGGGCTTCCGCGCTGGCGACCAGCCCGCTGGAGATCGTGGTCCGCGCCGACCGCCGCTGCGCCAGTTCGCACCTGGACCGGCTGGCGCGCTCGCTGGCCGAGGCGGGAATCCTGCAGTGGAAGCTGGCCACCACGGGCGCTGGCGGGAGCGAGACATGAAGGAACAGTCGCGTTCCAAGGAGCGGCAACGGTGCGCCTGAGCTCCGATCGCCCGTCGCGGCTGGATCCCGGATCGATCCGGCTGTCCCTCATCGCGCTCATCGACGTGGTGCTCTTCCTGCTCTTCTACTTCGTGATCTCCTATTCGGTTTCGGCGGAGGAGTCGCAGCTGGCGACGGGCTTCGCCAAGCCGGGGCAGAGCGATTCGCCCATGGAACCGCAGGTGGTGATCGTCTCGCAGGTGCAGGAGCGCACCGAGTTCCGCATCGGCTCGCACCAGTTCACCGACCGCGCACAGCTGACCGAGCTGCTGCGCACCCTCCCGAAGGAGCCCGGCGTGGTGATCAAGGCTGCACCCGATGCGCCCGTCTCCGCGACGGCCGCCGCCGTGCAGGCGGGCCGGGACGCGGGCTTCACGAACGTGCGATTCGCGATCAGCGCGGCGCCGGCCGTGCCGGGCGCCCGCTGAGCATCACGCCTTCGCGGCTCTCCATCCATACGTCATGTAGCGGTGGCTGAAGGTGCCATCGGGATTCAGCTCCAGGCAGCCGTATCCCTCGGGCAGCCCCTCCAGCGGGCCCTTCCACCAGCTGCCGCTCACCGCGCCGTCGCAGATGTAGGCGACGCCGTCCACCACGCAGTGGTCCAGCAGGTGGATGTGGCCGCTCAGGCACAGCTTCACGTTGCCCGACTCCTTGAAGAGGTCGTGCAGCAGCGTGCCGTCGGTGTGCATCTCGCCGCTCTTGATGATGATGTCCTTGCCGACATGCTCGCGCGTCCGCGGCGCGCCATAGGTCATGGCCGCCAACGACAGGATGGGGATGTGCGAGACGATCGCGATCGGCGTGGACTTGGGCGTGCCCGCGATGGTGCTCTTCAGCCACGCGTGCTGCTCCTCGTCCAGATAGGCGGTGTACCCCTCGCCCTGGGGCTGCACGCTGTCCAGGCAGATGAAGCGCCAGCCACCTTGGTCGAAGGTGTGGTACGCGCGCGGCTCGCCGAACATGTCGCAGGCGAACTTCTTGCCCCAGTCTGCTTCGCTGCCGGTGGCGCCGCTCTTCTTCTTGTTCCATCCGTAGATGTCATGGTTGCCCACGGTGTGCTTCAGCGGGATGCCGCACTCGCGCTTCAGCGTGCCCTCGAAGATCCTGCGCAGCGCCTCGGCGCGGTCGCGCTTGGCCTCGAAGACGTCCATCACGCAGTCGCCGCCGGTGATGATCAGGTCGGGCTTCTGCTGCTGCGCGTGGACGAGCGCCGCCACCATGCCCGCCTCGGCGTTGCGCTCGGGCTGCACATGGATGTCGGACAGGTGGCAGAGGCGCAGCGGGCGCGCGGCGGCGACGGGCGCCGCGGGGGCGCCGGCACCCGCAGCGCCCGCGGGCGGCGCCGCCGCCTGGGATGCCAGCGCGTGCTGCGCCGCGGCGGCCGCGGCCACGGGGGCGATCGAGGTGCGCAGGAATGAACGGCGGTCCGAGGAGTGCTGGTCCGGGTGCATGGTGGCGTGACCGTGTCAGGCGCGCGGCCGGGGCAGTGGATGCGCGCGGTTGGGCGGCGAAGGCGCGCGTGGAGGAAGCCGCGGGTGCGCGCTGGCCCGCAGCTCCTTGGTGTTGTACCCGGCCGGGAGGGCCGATTCGCTGGCGTCAGGCGAGATCGAAGAGCAGCACCTGCGTCCCGGCGGCGGTGCCCGCCAGGGTGACGGTGGCCTCATCCGTGACCGCGGCGCCGTCGCCCGCGACCATGGCGACGCCGTTCAAGGTGGCGGCGCCCGTGGCGACATGCACCCACGCCGCGCGGCCGCGGGCCAGCGCATGCGTCACGCGTTCGCCGGGCGCCAGCAGGGTCAGCTGCAGCGTGGCATCCTGGTGAATGGGCAGCGAGCCGTCGCGCCCATCCGGGGACGCAACCAGGACGAGCCGCCCCTGGCGCGCGGCCAGCGGGAAGGGCTTCTGCGCGTACCGGGGCGTGGCACCGTTGTGCGAGGGCATCAACCAGATCTGGATCAAGTGTGCAGGCTTGGTCGCCGACGGATTGAACTCGCTGTGTCGGATACCGCTGCCCGCGGTCATCATCTGGACTTCACCGGGCCGGAGCACCTCGCCGTTGCCCAGGCTGTCCTTGTGCTCAAGCTCGCCCTCCAGGACGACGGAGATGATCTCCATGTCGCGGTGCCCGTGCAGGCCAAATCCCTGCCCGGCCGCGATGTGGTCGTCGTTGATGACGCGCAGGCTGCGGAAGCCCATGTGCGCGGGATCGTGGTATTCGCCAAAGCTGAAGGAGTGGCGGCTCTGAAGCCATCCGATGCTGGTGGTGCCGCGGTCACTGGAGGGGCGAAGGGTGATCATGGGGAGCTCGATCCTGGTTTGGAGGCGGGTGCGCGCGGGCCGGCGCCGAACGCGTCGAATGCTATGCACCGCCGCGCGTGCGAAGTACGGCAGAATGCCGAACGGACCCTGCGCGCAAGGTCCCATCAGCCACCGGCGACGGGACGTGCGGACGGGCGCTGCGGGGTGCCGCGGCCACTCGTACACTCGCGCGCGTGAAGCACCTGAGACATGCCACGGCGGAACAGCTGCGCGCGCTGACGGTGGAACGTGCGGGCGAGACGCGCATCGGGCAGCGTGCGGGCGTGCTGGGCAAGGCGGGCACGGCGCCGGCAGGTGCGCGCGTGGCGCTGCTGGGCGTCCCCGAGGACATCGGGGTGCGCGCCAACCATGGCCGTCCCGGCACGCGCCGGATGTGGCGTGCGGCCCTTCCACGCCTGCTGAACATGCAGTCGAACGCCTTCCTGGACGGGCGCGTCATCGCGATCGCGGGCTCGGTGGAGGTGCGCGACCTGCGAAAGGTGTCGCGCAGCATCGATGCCACCAAGGGCGGGCCACGCGCACGCGAGCAGGCATTGCGCGACCTGCGCGAGCTGGTCTCGGCCATCGACCTGCGCGTGACGCATGTGGTGGCGGCGCTGCGCGGCGCGGGCATGGTGCCGATCGTCATCGGCGGGGGGCACAACAACGCCTATGGCGTGCTTGCCGGATGTGCGCAGGCGCTCGGCGCACCACTCGGATGCGTCAATGTCGACCTGCACGCGGACCTGCGGCCGCGCGAGGGACGGCACAGCGGCAACGCATTCAGCTATGCAAAGGCCGACGGGCACCTGGGGCGGTATGCGATCGTCGGGTTGAGCGAGGCGTATGCCACGCAGGCGATCACCGAGGCGATCGACGAAGAAGAGGATTACTCAGCTTTCACCTTGGAGTCGCTGCTGCGGGGGCGCACCACCATTGCGCGCATGGCCGAGGCCGCCGCGGCGCATGTCGGCGGCGGACCGGCGACGCTGGAACTGGACATCGACGCGGTGGCGCAGGCACCAGCAAGCGCCGCAGCGGCCAGCGGCTTCAGCGCGGCGGAGTTCCGCGCGCTGGCCTGCCAGCTCTGCGGCGCGATGCAGGTGCACGCGGCGCACATCGCCGAGGGCGCTCCCGGCCTGGGACCGTGGCCCGACGAGATGGTGGGGAAGCTGGTTGCCGAGTTGGCCCGCGACATCGCTGCGGGCGTGGCGCACACGGGCTGAATGGCACAGGGTGCGTTCGGGCCGCGGGCCTGGCGTGCCGCCCCGAAGGCGACGCGCTCAGACTTCCGCGGCGGGCAGGAACTGGAAGCGCGTGCCGTCGAAGAGGCCGCGATCGCTCAGTTTCAGCGCGGGGATGACCAGGAGCGCCATGAACCCGGCGGTCATGAAAGGGGCGCGCAGCGGTGATCCAAGGGCCTTGGCTGCGGCGCTCAGGCGCATGTAGTCGGCGGCGACCGCCTCGGCCGGACGGTCGCTCATCAGGCCAGCAATCGGGAGCGGAAGGGTGTCGACGGTGAAGTCGGCGGGCGCAGGTGACGCGACCGCCAGCCCGCCGCGCGCGGCGAAGACTGCGTTCACCGCCGCGGCGATTGCCGGGCGCGTGGCGCCGATGGCAACGACATTGTGGCAGTCATGTGCCACGCTGGAAGCGATCGCGCCCTGCTTCAGGCCGAATCCGCGCACGAAGGCGGTGGCGACGGGCGCGGCGGCGTAGCGATTGATGACGCAGATCTGCAGCAGGTCGGCGGCGGGGTCCGGGTCGATCACCCCGTCGGTCGCGTGCATCGTGGAATCCGCACGCCCGGTGATCAGCTGTCCATCTTCTGCCACGATGGCGTGGACGCGCGCCGTCGAGGGACCAGGCGCTGCGCCTGGCAGGCGCACCGCAAGTTCATCCGCGCAGAAGGTCGCGGCGCGAAACGCGTTGGGCGTGCCGGAACTGCGTGGCGCGATGAGCGTCCTGCCCTGCTCCGACACCAGCTCGCCCGCGATCCAGGTGCGCTGCGGACGCACCGACACCAGGTCATCCACCAGCACCATGTCCGCCCGATCGCCCACCCGCAGGAGGCCGCACGGCAGTCCGTAGTGCTGCACCGGGTGGACGGTTGCGGCGCGCAGTGCGTCAAAGGCATCGACGCCCTTGGCGATCGCGCGCGCCACAAGGCGGTCGATGTGGCCCGCAAAGAGGACATCGGGGTGCGCATCGTCGGTGCAGAACATGCACTGCTCGGGACGCTCCATCAACATTGGCCAGAGCGCCTCGAAGTTGCGCGCCGCGCTTCCCTCGCGGATCAGGATCCGGACCCCCAGCGCAGCCTTGTCGCGCGCCTCATCCAGGGTGAAGCACTCATGGTCCGTCTCGATGCCCGCCGCGAAGTACGCGCGCGCATCCGCTCCGCGCAGGCCGGGCGCGTGGCCGTCCACATGTTTCCCCCGTGACCTGGCCGCGGCGATCTTGGACATCACCTGCGCATCGCCCGAGAGCACGCCGGGCCAGTTCATCATCTCGCTCAGGTAGCGGATGCGCGGGTCGTCCAGCAGCTGCGCGCATGCATCGGCGTCCAGTGCGGCCCCCGCCGTCTCGAAGGCCGTGGCCGGAACGCACGAGGGGCAGCCGAACCAGTGCGTGAAGGGGGAGCCGTGCGCATCGTCCAGCATGTAGCGCACCCCGGCCGCGCCAAGCACGTTGGCGATCTCATGCGGATCGCTCACGCTGGCGACCGTCCCGTGGCGCACGGCCACGCGCGCGAACTCCCACGGCGGCAGCAGGCTGCTTTCGACATGCACGTGCGCATCGACGAATCCGGGCACCAGGACCCCGGGCGCCACGGCGCGCGCCGTCGGTTCGATGCGCACGATGATGCCGTCGCGCACTTGAACCTCGCACGCCTGGATGCGGCGCGCATGCAGGTCCGCCACCAGATGGAAGAGCGTCATCGCGGCCATGATGTCAGGCTAGCGGGGGCGCTGCGTGGCGTGCTCTGCCACCGCTACTTCCCCGTGCGCACCACTGACGCGAAGGACTCGACCCATTCGTCGATGGCCGCCTGCGCGGTGCCCAGCGGCGTCAGCTTCTCCAGGCTGAAGCGCTGCGTGTCGGTGGTCTCCATGTACGCCGCGACGACAGCGCCGCCCGGGCCGTCGGTGGCGTACATCTCGCATGCTGCATAGCCGTAGCCGCGCTTGCGGATCTGGGTCTGGGGCAGGACGTTTCGCACCGGGTTGTTGGGCCTGACCGCGGTGATCGAGGCGCGCACGACCAGCGGCTTGTCCCCAGTCATGATCCAGTTGGCGAAAGTGCGGTCCAGCTGCGCCTGCAGCATGCCGCAGAGCTTTTGCAGGTCCTCGGGGCTCAATTCATAGTCGCCCCCCGGCACCGGCATGACGGGTTCCACCTTCACCGAGCTGTAGGCCGCCATATTGAGCCCCGGGGCGCGCCAGACCTGCGCCTGGGAATCGTCGGCGGAGCGCTTCATCGGCACGGAGGCCGGAATGAACCCAATCGCGGGCTCGGTGAATGGCTTCTGGCAGCCCGCGCTGCCCAGGAGCGCGATGAGGGCTGCGAGAGTCGTGACGGCAATGGCGGTGCGCGGATGCATGGCAAAAAGGTACGCGCCGCGCGGCCGATCAACCAGCCCCCTGCCGCCGCAGCCTGGCGCGCATCGCCAGCCAGTAGCCGAAGGCGGCCGCGACGATGCCAAGGAGCCCGTTACAGGCCAGCAGGATGCCCATTCGCCGGGCGTCTCCCTGGTTCAGCGCCACGGCGGCATCCCAGGAGAAGCCGCTGATGGTGGTGAATCCGCCCAGGAATCCGGCGCCCAGCAGGTGTTCGCGCAGGCGGGCACCGTGCGGGATGCCGTCGGGGCGGCCCTGCGCATCCAGGCGGCAGAGGGTTGCGAAGAGCAGGCCGATCAGGAACGCACCAGTGAGGTTGACGAAGATGCGCGCGGTCCAGCCGGGAGCGTCGATCGCCGCAGCCGCAACTTCCGCCATTGCGCGGAAACCGCTGCCAGCAAGACCGCCCGCGAAGGCCAGGAGCACCAGCTGCCACAGCGGCGGGCCGGGATGCCAGGCGGCTGGTGCAGGTGCGCTCATGCGCCGCTCCCTGCAAAGCGCGAGATGGCGACTGCAGCGAGCCAAGCACAGATCGGTGCTCCCACGATCGTGGCGGTCCAGAGCAGGGCCGCCTGCGTCCGCTGACCGCGCAGCCACAGCGCGATGAAGTCCATCGAGAAGGCCGAATAGGTGGTCCATCCGCCCAGGAAACCCGTGCACGCCAGGACCGCGCGCTCTCCGCTCGCCCCGCTGCCAAAGGTGCTGCGCGCGGCAAGTGCAGCGACCGCACCCATCGCGGCGGCGCCCAGCAGGTTGATCGCCAGCACCGCGACCCATGCATGCACGCCCCGAAGCATGATTGCATCGCGCGCCAGCACGCGCGCCGCGCAGCCGCAGGCGCCCGCGGCGGAGAGCACCAGGATGGCCGTCAGCTGGTCGCTCACGGCGCCCCCTCGCGAAGCGTCGAACGCACCGGCGAGGACCCCACCGCTGGTGCAGGCTCCGGGATGCCATTCAGCGTGCGCAGGAACTGGGCGCATTCGCATCCATCCAGGACGCGTCGCATGTCTGCCAGGAATCGATCGCGGAAATCATCGGAGGCAGGCCACGAGACTCGGACCCACTCCTCCCACTCGGCGCCGTGCCCGCTGGAGACAAGCTCGATGACGCCTCCGATGAAGCACGCCACCATCTGGTTGCAGGGCAGGAAATCGCCGAGTCCCGCGCGCCCTTCGTGCAGTGCGATCAGCGCTTCGTGGTCAGCCGCGGGCTGCTGCGCGGGATCCGGGCCGCGGAGCTTCGCTGCAGCGCGCTCGCAGTCTTCGTAACTGGTGCGCGCCTCGCGTGCCAGCTGCGCCAATCGCGTCCGGTCCGGGTCGCGCCGCATGCGCGCGGCGTTCGGCACCCAGTCGCGCGCCGCGGTGTCCCAGGTGCAGACGACGGATGGATCCTGCGAGTACGCACCTGGCGTCAGTGCATAGCGGAAGCCAGTGCAGCGGCGCAGGAAGACCCAGTCACCATGCGCCTCGTCGCGCTGGAACCAGCCGTACCCCATCTGCCGGATCTCCTGGCCGGAACCACTGGCGTTCGGGACCACCTGCCACCAGTCGATGCCGCCGGAGGTTCCCACGTTGACCTCGCCCACGATGATGTCGCCGACTCCGTCGCCGGTGATGTCGCCGCCGAAGCCGGGGGAGCCGATCGATGGCATCAAGGCCCAGGATTCGGGATCCGCGCGGCCCACGCCGAAGGCAAAGCGGCCGACCGTGCGCTGCTGGGGCACCGCACCGGGCGCAGTGCGGATCTCCAGGCGGTCCGCCCCGGGCCACACTGCCATGGGACCGTTCGCGGGGTCCGTCTCCATGTCCTCGAAGTGGCCGTGCCACGCACCGGGTGCGGGATTGGGCTCGAAACCGAGCCACCGCTGCACAGGGTCCACTTCATGCACCACCTGCGCGCCGCCCTCGAAGGTGGCGGACTGCGAAGTGACCCAGCGCGGCAGAAGGGTGCGCGCGACGAAGACATGCACGCTGTGCCAGAGCATGAGCGGCGTCGCCAGCACGAAGGCAGCTGCGACGGCGCAAAGCGCCACGGTCACGCGCCAGCGTCGGCGAAGCGCAACGCGATCGCTCTGCGTGACGGCGCCGCACTCGGTGCAGCGCACCCCGCCAGGCGCATCGAAGCGCGCGCCCGGGTCGAAGGCGTGGCTGCAGCGCGGGCAACGGCGCACGCCGTCGGCGCGCCAGCGGCGGCCGAGGATCGTCCAGAGCAGCACCGCCAGCGGCGCGGCGATCAACGCATAGGTGACCCAGCGCCAGTCGCCGGTGAGTGCGGGATCAAGGGGAGTCAGGCGGTCGTAGACGGTCACGGGCGCTGCAATCAGAATACGCGTGGGTCGCGGCGTCGCTCCGCGCCGGAGTTCAGCGCCGCCACCCGCCTCACTTGCGCGCCATCCGCGCCACCGCAGCATGTCGGGGGCAGGAGACCAGGTGATCGTTGGTCATCCCCACGGCCTGCATGAACGCGTAGCAGATGGTGGGGCCGCAGAACTTGAATCCTGCCTTCTTCAGGCACTTGGCCATCGCCAGGCTCTGCGGCGTCGCGGTGGGGATCTGCTTCGGCTGCACCAGCGCGTTGCGCACCGTGCGATGGTCGACATGCTGCCAGAGGAAGTCGCGGAAGGCGCCCTTCCCCCCCGCTTCCATCATCTCTTCCCAGCGCTGCGCATTGGCGATCGCACCCGAGATCTTGGCGCGGCTGCGGACGATTCCCGGGTCGGCCAGCAACCGGGCGATGTCGCGATCGCCGAAGCGCGCCACCTTCGCCGGATCAAAGCCGCGGAAGGCCTTCACGAAGGCCGGGCGCTTGCGCAGGATGGTGATCCACGAAAGCCCCGCCTGGAAGCCGTCCAGCACCAGCTTCTCGAAGAGCGCGCGGTCGTCCACCACGGGGACTCCCCATTCCGTGTCGTGGTACGCGACGTAGACCGGGTCGGTCCCGCACCACCAGCAGCGTTCCTTCTTCGCCTGTGCCATGGCCCCTCATCGTAGTGGGCGGGGCAGCTACCCTGCGCCGATGGCCGTCCCCTCGTACTTCCGTTCGCGTCCGCACCCCTGGCACGGTCTGCCCGTGGGGGCCGCGCCGCCGCACGTCGTGAACGCGTTCATCGAGATCACCCCCTTCGATGTCGTGAAGTACGAGATCGAGAAGAGCTCGGGGTACCTGCGCGTGGACCGGCCGCAACGATTCAGCAGCACGCCGCCCACCCTGTATGGCTTCATCCCGCGCACCCTCTGTGCGGATCGCGTGGCGCGCCTCTTCGCCACCGCCGGCCCGCGCGCCGCCGAGCGCGCCGCGCAGGCGGAGCGCGAGCATGGCACGCTGCACGCCGATGGCGACCCGCTGGACATCTGCGTCTTCAGCGAGCGCCCCATCAATCGCAGCGAGATCATCGCCGAGTGCATCGTGGTCGGCGGGCTGACCATGATCGACGGCGGCACCGCCGACGACAAGATCATCGCGGTGCTGAAGGACGACGCGGTGTGGGGCGGCGCGCGCTCGATCGACGAGATGCCCCCCGCCCTCATCGAGCGCCTGATCCACTACTTCGGCACCTACAAGATGCGCCCAGGGCACCCCAGCAGCGCCGAGGTCCTGGGCTCCTACGGCTTTGAGCACGCGCACGCCGTGCTGAACGCCGCCATGGAGGACTACGACGATGTCATGCGCGACGTTTCGGTGCAGTAGGCGCCGCGCCTGACGCGCGGGCGAGGGCGGGGGCCGCGTTACAGGTTCACGATGCCCTTGCGGTCGGGCGCGGGCTCGCGCAGGTCCGTGCCATGCTCCAACACGCTCTTCAGGTTGGTCAGGAAGAAAGTCCATCCTTGCTGGCAGCCGACATAGGCGCCCTCCAGGAAGGCAAAGTCCGCGGTGGGGTTCATGCGCTGCTCCAGCTCGACGGTGATGCGGCCTGGGATGGCATGCGGCACGATGCGGTACTCGACCCAGCCGCGATCCTCGTACCAGCCGTGACGGAGGCGCTGCGGCGGTTCGGTGCGCTGCACGGACTGGTCCTCGCTCAGTTCCACGGGGACCGCCACGCCGCGCGCGTCGCACTCGCCGGCGCAGAGCCAGGTCATGCGCAGCTTCGCCCCCGCCTCCACCGGGCGGTCGCGCGGCCATTCGCGGCCATCGGAACTCCACGCCTCGGCGCGGCGCAGGAACCAGCGCTCCAGCCCATCGCAGGTGGCGATCATCCGCCATGCGGCGGCCGCCGTGGTCTGGATGTGGATCGCCATGGTGAAGCCCAGCCAGTCCCGCTTGGAGCCGGTGCCGAAGAGGCTTATGCGGAAGGGCTTCACCTCGCAGCGCATCACCCCGCGCGCCACGCACGGATCCTGCTGCATCAGCGCCTCGGCGGCGGCGGCGTCGCTGCGCGGGAAGACCGCAATGCCCAGCGACCCGTCCTCGCAGGGCCCCGCCAGCACCATCTGGCCGGATGCGACGAGCGACTGCAGGTACGCCAGGTGCGCGCCAAGCGCCTCCATCTCGGCCTCGGATGGATCAAGATGGAAGTTCGGGCGACTAGGACGCAGGAAGGCGATCGCGCTCATGCGCGAAATGTATCGCGCGGCGCGGGGCCGGGGGTGTCCCCCTCCGCCGCGGTGCGCTTCACCGGCGCGTCTTCGAGCAGCATCCGTTGCGGGGGCGTGTCCAGGTCCTCGTACTGGTCGCCGCGCGCGGCCCAGATGAAGGCGATCACCGCGCCCACCGCGATGAGCAGGGCCACCGGCAGCGCGATGAAGAGCAGCGTCATGAGGGCACCCTCGGCGGTGCGAAGCGCGGCATCCGCAGTGCGACCGCGGTGACTGTCAGCCCGCTCAGCGGCATCAGCACGGCGGCGATGAGCGGATTGATGACCCCCGTGGCCGCCAGCGTTCCGCCGATGATGTTGTAGGCCAGGCTGATCGCGAAGTTCAAGTGCACCGTTCGCATCGTGCGCCGCGCGCCATCCAGCAGCGCCGTGACCTGCGCAAGCCCGCCGCCCGTCAGCGCCACATCGGCGCGCGCCACGGTGGCCTGCGCCCCCTGCCGCACCGCGATCCCCACCGAGGCGGCCGCCATCGCAGGCAGGTCGTTCACGCCGTCGCCGACCATCACCACCGGCTGGTCGCGCAACGCACCGACCAGCGCCATCTTCTCCTCGGGGGCGCATCCGCCACGGATGCATTCGGGCGACAGGCCGATGGCCGCACCCACGCGCTGCGCAAGGGCGGGCAGGTCGCCGGAGGCCAGCCACACCTTCCAGCCGCGCGCGCGCAGGCCGTCGACCAGCGGCCGCGCATCCGCACGCAGCGGGTCGCCGATGCCCAGTAGCGCGCGCACCTGCCCATCGACGGCGATGAAGAGGGGCGAGAGGCCGTCGGCCACCATCGCCTCGGCGTCCGCGACGAACTCGGCGGCCGAACCGGCGGCCACGTCGCGGGCGCCTCCCGCGCCTCGCTCCGCCATGTAGGCCGCGCTTCCCACGGCGACGCGCGCGCCCGCAACGGTGCCGCGGATGCCGCGCCCGGATTGCTCGTGCACTTCCCCCACCGATGCTGCAAGCGGCGCAAGCGCTGCGACCGCCCGCGCCAGCGGATGCGCGCTGCGCGCTTCCAGCGCCGCCGCCATGGCGATGGCACCGTGGTCGCCGCGCTGGCGCAGCACGCGCATCGATCCTTCGGTCACGGTCCCCGTCTTGTCCAGCACCAGCGTGCCCGGCACCGCCAGCCGTTCAAGCACCTCGCCGCCGCGGACCAGGATGCCGGCGCGCGCTGCCTTGCCCAGGGACGCCACCATCGTCAGCGGCGTCGCCAGGCCGAGCGCACAGGGGCAGGTGACCACCAGCATGGAGACCACCACCGCCAGCACGCGCGAGGGGTCGGTGTACCACCACGCCAGCGCTGCGCAGAGCGTGGCCACCACCACTGCCGCCAGGAACCAGCCCGCGATCCGATTGGCGAACTCCACCACGGGCGGGCGCTGCCCCGCGGCCTCCTCGACCATGCGCGCAATCGCGGCCGCGCGCGTCCGCTCGCCCGCCGCCGTGACGCAAAGCACCAGTGGAGCGCCCACCGTGCGCACGCCCGCATCGACGCGCCCGCCTGCGTGCACGCGCACAGGGCGCGACTCACCGGTCAGCAGCTGCATGTCCAGGTGCGCATCTGCGCCTTCAAGGGTGCCATCTGCGGGCACGGCCTCACCCGCGGGGACCTCGACGCGATCGCCACAGCGCAGCGCCTCGGTGGGAACCTCTTCGACATGCCCGTCGGCCTCGATGCGGCGCGCCGTCTGGGGCACCAGGGCGCAGATCAGTTCGATCTCGTGGCGCGCGCGCCGCTGCTGCCGGAACTGCACGAAGCGCCCCACCAGGAGCAGGAAGACCAGCATCGAGACGCTCTCGAAGTAGACCCCGGGGCGGCCCGCTGCGGTCATCACCGCGCCACCCAACAGCCCCGCCAGGAGCGCCAGCGCAATGGGCAGGTCCATGTGCGGCACGCGGGTGCGCAGCGCCGTCCACGCATTGCGCAGGTACAGGCGCCCAGGCCAGAAGACCGCCAGCCCCGCCAGCCCTACGCTTGTCCACTGCAGGAACTGCCGCGTCGCGTCATCCATGGACGCAAAGTGCGCGCCATACAGCGCGAATGCGATCGCCATGACGTTGCCGCTGATGGCGCCCGCCACGCCGATGTCCACCAGCCAGCGCCGGTCCTGCCGGCGCCACTCCTCGCGCGAGGCAAGCGTGCCCAACGGACGCACCTCGTATCCAAGCGCGCCGATGCGGTCGGCCACGCGGGAGAGCGCGGTGCGCGAGGGCGCCCACTCGACGATGATCACCGATCGCCCCAGGTCCACGCGCGAGCTGAGCAGCCCGGGTTCCAGCCTTGGCAGCGCCTCCAGCAACCAGAGGCAGGCGCCGCACTTCATCCCATCCAGCCTCAGCTCGGCGCGCGCACGGTCGTGGGCGACCAGTGCCACGTGCCGGGCCTGGAAGTCCGTGTGGTCCAGGTAGCGATGCGACTGGCGCGCATCGGGACGGTTTGCGTGCGAGCCTGCATCCCGCTGCAACTGGTAGTACTGCTCCAGCCCGCATGCATGCAGGGCGTGCCAGACTGCTTCGCACCCGGTGCAGCAGAAGGCGTGGCCGTTCGATGCGTCTGCCGCGTTTGCCGCGTCGGCCGCCCGTGCAGGCGCGACGGTGCGTTCCGGCACCGGCTGGCCGCAGTGCGCGCACTCGGCAGCGCCAACGCGCGAAGCACCCGCTTGGGCATCGCGTTGCGCAAGCGTCATTTTGGCGCCGCTTCCTGGCAGCAGGCCGGCTTGACGGGCAGTTCGGTGCAGCATGCGGGCGCGTCAGGGAGCGCGCCGGCGGCGACCGCCTCGCGATGCGACGCCTGCATGACCGCGCCCTCGCCCGCCTGCAGGCGTTCGGCCACCACCTCTGCCAGCGGCGCGCGCACGCCCGCGGTGTAGATGCCCACGGAGATCATGGCCACCCCCGCCATCGCCGCCAGCGCGCGCCGACGTGCGCCGCCCAGCGACGCGATGCCCGCACCCAGGAGCGCCAGGATCGGCACCGTTCCAGCCCAGAACGCGCCCATCACCAGGGCACCACCCGCGACGCTGCCAGTTCCCGCCGCCACCGCCGCAAACGCCCACAGCCAACCACAGGGCAGCAGCGGCGTGGCCAGGCCGATCACCAGCGAACGCCGGACCGGGGGCATCGCCGCCGCCGCGCGATGCACCATCGTCAATGAACGCTTCATCCATGCGGGAAGCGGCAGGCGCCCGGTGTCCACCCCTGCCGCCGTCATCAGCATCGCGACGCCAACGATCGCCACGGCGGCGCCCGCTGCAAACGCAGCGATGCGCTGCACGCCGACCAGCGTGCCGCCCGCGTTCAGCAGCGTGCCGAGCGCGCCCGCCAGCGCACCCACCAGCACATACGAAGCGCAGCGCGAGGCGTGGTACGCCGCGCTCGCCACCAAGCTGCGCTTGCCCCCGCACTGCCCGGCGCCACCGCAGAATGCGGCGATGCCACCGCACATTCCGGCGCAATGGGTGCTGCCGATCAGGCTTGCGAGCAGGACGCTGGATGCCAGCGCGATCACGCGCCGCCCCCGCTGGGCACCGCCGCCTGCCGAGCACCGAAGTGCACCTGCCGTCGGAAGCGGTCCGCGAAGACCTTCCCCTTGCAGCGGATCTCGACGCGCACCTCCCACTGTCCGCCGCTGCGCACGGGGACATCCGCGGCGTACCGGCCGCCGCCCACGGGAACGAGCGCAAGCTGCACGCGCGCGTCGGCGTCGCGGATGGGGATGACCTCCACGGTGGCCGTCGCCCCCTCGATGGCGATGCCGTACTTGTCCGCCACCGCAATCTCGACGCGCGCCAGGCGCGGATCGCCCTGCGCCGCCACGATCGACGGGGTGATCACCCACCCAATCACACCATTCTCGGCGATTTGCTGCTTGTAGCTGTCATAGTCGGCGCCGCGCTTGTAGTAGTCGGGCTCCGCCGCGTAGGCGCTGGGATCGCGCAGTGCCAGGGTGGTGGCGAAGACCGCAAAGGCGACCGTCGCCAGCAGGAAGGCCACCGGCACGAAGGCCCAGCGCTGCTCGATCGCGCGCCGCATCATGGCTTGCGCTCCGGGGCGTGATCGTCTCGATCTCCATCCTTGGCACCCTCGCCCGACTTGGCGTGCTCGTCTGACTTGGCGTGATCATCGCGCTTCCCCTCATCGCCGTGGTGCTCCCCGCGGGCGTTGAAGGGGCCCGTGATCGTGAGCCGCACGCGCTTCTCGAAGCCGTTGCCGTCGCGCACCAGCACTTCGCCCTGGCGCGAAGCACGCCCAAAGCTGTTCGCCGGGCACGCCACGAAGAGGTCGACGGTCCCGGGCTGCTCCGAGGCGATCGATGCGTGCACTTCGCCTCCCACCACCTCCACATCGCCCGCGCCGGTCACCGTGTAGGTGCGCTCGGCATCGGTGCGGTTCTCGATCAGCAGCCGCACCGGCGTCTTGATGCGCCCATCGGGCATCTGGGTGAAGTTGGCACCGGTGATGCGCGCCTGTTCGATCAGCGCCGGTTCGCGGCGCACCAGCAGCGTCACCAGGGCTGCCAGCAGGATCGCCAGCATGGCGGGATAGAGGATCAGGCGGCCGCGCACCCCCTTCTTCTTCACCCCTTCCAGTTCGTTCTGCGAGGAGTACCGGATCAGCCCGCGCGGCTTGCCGATCTTGTCCATGACATCGTCGCAGGCATCGATGCACTGCGTGCAGCTGACGCACTCCAGCTGCAGCCCGTCGCGGATGTCGATGCCCGTCGGGCAGACCTGCACGCACATGGTGCACTCGATGCAGTCCCCCGCCTTCCCACCTGCTGCCTCGACGGCGCGGCGCTCCACCGCCTTGGCGCGCGGTTCGCCGCGCGTGCGGTCGTAGCCGATGATCAGCGAGTTCCGGTCCAGCAGCACGCTCTGGAAGCGCCCGTACGGGCAGACCAGCGTGCACATCTGCTCGCGAAAGAACGCGAAGTCGAACATCATCAGGCCCACCGTCACCGCGAAGACCGCGAACGCGACGGGGTGCTTGGCGGGATTCTGGAAGGTCCAGTCGGAGAGGCGCGCAGTGCCCACGAAATAGGCCAGGAACGTGTTGGCCAGGTGCGCGCTCAGCAGCAGGAACGCCGCGTAGAGCAGCAGGCGCCGCCACGGCGCCACCTGGGCACCCTTGCGCCCGTAGCCGCTGCCCAGGAAGAGCCGCTCGATGGGGCGGTAGACGAATTCCAGGTAAATGGTCTGCGGACAGCCCCACCCGCACCAGACCCGACCGAAGAGGGCGGTGAGCAGGAAGACGGTCACGAAGACCACCAGCATCAGCAGCGCCAGCAGCAGCGTCTCGGTGGGACGGAAGGTGGTGCCGAAGAAGGTGAACTGCCGCGTCATGACATCCAGCAGGATCGGCGGCTTGCCAGCGATCGTCATCCACGGCATGACGGTGAAGGCGGCGATCAGCCCCCACGCCACCAGCAGCCGCGCCTTCCAGAAGCGGCCGCGCGATTCCCGTGGCGCCATCCACCGCCGCGAACCGTCGGTGTTCAGCGTCGAGAGGACGCGTTCGTTCAGCTGGGGAAGCGTGAAGTCTGGACTCACTGGATGCCTTTCGGGCCGCGCTCGACGCGCGCTGACATTCGGACTCGATCGATCACTTCTTCGCCGGGGACGCCGCAGCGGCTGGCGCGCCCGCTGTGGCTGGCGCGCCCGCTGTGGCTGGCTCGCCCGCTGCACCTGGCGTCGCCGGCGCGGCGCCCGGCAGCGCTTCCGGCGGGGGCAGAACCCACGCCGGGATGGCATCGCCCTGCGGCGCCTTGGGGGCCGCCGGAGTGCTTCCGCGGAGGTGCGCGACATAGGCCGAGAGCAGCACCAGCTGCGCCTCGCTGAAGCGCTTGTCCCACGCGGGCATTCCCTTGGCGATCACGCCCTTCGAGACCACCGTGAAGATGTCCTCGACGCGCTTCACGTTCAGGTACGAGTCGTCGCACAGGTTCGGCCCGGTGCCGCCACCCGCGTCCTTGTTGTGGCAGACGACGCAGTTGGAGCCGAAGAGCCCCCCGGCCGCCTTCATCATCTTCGGATCATTCATCAGGCTCGAGAGCGTCAAGGGGGTCGGCTTCAGCTCGCCCAGCTTCGCGGCCTGCTCCTGGTAGAAGGAGCCCAGGTCGTCGTCGTAGTCCTGGCGCACCGTCGGCCCGACCCCGATCATGTAGTACATCGCATACAGGACCGAGAAGAAGATGGAGCCCCAGAAGATGGCGGACCACCAGAAGGGCATGGGGTTGTCGTACTCGCGGATCCCGTCGGCATCGTGGCCCAGGATCTGCGCCTCGCCGGCGGCGGCGGGTGCGGCGTGCGTGTTCGGGTGCTCAGCCACGGCTGTTCTCCTTCTTCGATGCGATTTGCGTGGGGTTGTCCAGGGGAAGTTCCGAGTCCCGCCTCCACCGCGCCGTTGGCACGACGAAGACGTAGATGACGATCGCCACGAAGAGCGAGAAGAAGATCACCAGCGAGATGGTGGGCCAGAGGCCGCCGGACGCCAGGAGGGGGAGTGCGGCGTTCATCGCAGCGCTCCGATCGCGCCGGTCGCGGTGGCGGGTGGTGCGGGCGCCCCGGCGGCGGCGGGCGCCCCGGCGGCAGCGGGCGCCACTTCGATCGTCTTGCCCAGGTCCGTTCCCAGGCGCTGCATGTACGCGATGACCGCGATCACCTTGCGGTCTTCCATCCCCTGCACTCCTTCAAGCTTGCCATTCTCCTGTGCAAGCTGCGCCTGCACCTTGGCCGCCTGCGCCCGGGCCAGCGGCTCGGCGTTGGCGATCGTCGCGTCGTCGAAGGGAACGCCCAAGCTGCGCAGCGCGGACATCGAGCGCCCGGCATCCGCCCAGTCCACCGGCTGGTCCAGCAGGTGCGCGTAGGCCGGCATGATCGAATCGGGGCTGGTGTCGCGGGGATTGTTGAAGTGGCGCAGGTGCCAGAGCGCGCTGGGATTGCGCACCCCCTCGCGCGCCAGGTCTGGGCCGATTCGCCGGCTGCCCCACAAGAAGGGGTGGTCATAGACGCTCTCGCCAGGCTTGGAATACTCGCCGTATCGCTCCGTCTCGGCGATGAGCGGCCGGATCATCTGCGAGTGGCAGTTGACGCACCCCTCGGTCAGGTAGATGTCGCGCCCGATGCACTCCAGCGGAGTCAGGGGCGTGACGCTGGCGATGCGCGGGATGTCGCTGCGGATGGTGAACATCGGCACGATCTCGAAGAGGCTTGCCACCGCCACCGCCACGACCACCCACACCGTGAAGACCAGCGGCAGCCCCTCGATGTTGCGGTGCCACTGCAGCGCGGCGAAGCGGTCGATGAAGCGGCCCGCATGGATGACGCTCCCCACCGGCAGCGCCGAGGGGGGCACCGGCGCGGGCTGCCACCCCTTGGCAAGCGGCGCCGCCTCGTACACCGGCACCTCGTACTGCTTGGGGCGGCGGCTCCAGGTCATCAGCAGGTTTGCGCAGCCGATCAGCAGCGCGCCAAGGTAGAGCGTGCCGCCGAGGGTGCGGATCCAGTACATCGGGACCAGCTTGGTGACGGTGGAGAGGAAGTCGTATTGCAGCACGCCGTCGGAATTGAAGGTGCGCCACATGAGCCCCTGCGTCAGCCCCGCGGCGTAGATGGGGATGATGTAGAGCAGGATGCCGATCGTTGCCAGCCAGAAGTGCAGGTTGACCCACGACGGCCTGGCGATCGGCGCCTGGATGAGCCGAGGCGCCAGCCAGTAGGTCATGCCAAACACCATGAAGCCCACCCAGCCCAGCGCCCCCGCGTGCACGTGCGCGATGTTCCAGTCGGTGTAGTGGCTCAGCGCATTCACGCTCTTGACGCTGAGGAGCGGCCCTTCGAAGGTGCTCATGCCGTAGAAGGTGATGCCGATGACGAAGAACTTCAGCACCGGGTCGGTGGTGACCTTGCTCCAGGCGCCCCGCAGCGTGAGCAAGCCGTTGATCATGCCCCCCCAGCTGGGCATCCAGAGCATGACGCTGAAGAGCATCCCCAGCGTCGAGGCCCACTCGGGCACCGCGGTGAAGTGCAGGTGGTGCGGCCCCGCCCAGATGTAGATGAAAACCAGGCTCCAGAAGTGCACGATCGACAGGCGGTAGCTGAAGACGGGGCGCCCCGCCGCCTTGGGCAGGAAGTAGTACATCAGCCCCAGGAATGGGGTGGTCAGGAAGAAGGCGACGGCGTTGTGGCCGTACCACCACTGCATGAAGGCGTCCTGGCTGCCGGCGTACACCGAGTAGCTGCGCGTCCAGCCCGCGGGCATGGCCAGGTTGTTGAAGATGTAGAGGACGGCGATGGCGATGACCGTCGCGATGTAGAACCAGATGGCCACGTACAGGTGGCGCTCGCGCCGGCGGGCGATCGTGCCGAAGAAGTTGACGGCGAAGATCACCCAGACCAGGACGACGGCGATGTCGATGGGCCACTCGAGCTCGGCGTACTCCTTGCCCTGGGTGATGCCCAGCGGCAGGGTGACGGCGGCGGCCACGATGATCAGCTGCCACCCCCAGAAGTGGGCGCGGCTGAGCGCGTCGCTGAACATGCGCGTCTTCAGGAGGCGCTGCGACGAGTAGTAGACGGCCGCGAAGATGGCGTTGCCGGCGAAGGCGAAGATGACTGCGTTGGTGTGCAGCGGGCGCAGGCGCCCAAACGCCACCCATTCCGCCAGATTTGCCTGCGGCAGGGTGAGCTGCAGCGCGATGATGACGCCGACCAGCATCCCCACCACCCCCCAGAGCATGGTGACGAAGAGGAACTTCCGGACGATGTCGTCGTCGTAGCTGAAGCGTTCGAGGGTCGGGGAGGGGGTCGCTTGAAGGGCGCTCATCGGTCGGATCTCCAGGTCTGGGTGCCGGGCGGGGGCTTCGAGGCCGACGCAAGGACACCAAAAGGCTGAACTACGGATTTCGGCGATTTAGTCGCAGAGGGGCTTCCAACGAAACACGGAGCAGGATATCGTAATTGTACCCCTCCCGTCTAGGGGGGTCTCGCGAGGCCCCAGATCGCGGTTCCAGGTCGGGCCTGAGTCCCAGAAAGGCAACGCTCACCCATGTACGGCAAGCAAACCGAACGCGCCATCGCAGCCATCAGCCGCCTCGCAGAGGTCTGGGACGGCGGC
Source organism: Phycisphaerales bacterium (assembly GCA_044230125.1). Taxonomy (GTDB): domain Bacteria; phylum Planctomycetota; class Phycisphaerae; order Phycisphaerales; family SM1A02; genus UBA966. The sequence goes on along the minus strand of JBGARR010000006.1, from coordinate 122,343 downwards.
GTCACGCGCCTCTCGGCAATGGAGATCGCCGACCAGCGTTCTTTGCCGCGGCCGATGGTGGCCAAGATTCTGACCGCGCTCTCCCAAGCAGGACTGGTGGTCGGGTCGCCTGGCCCGGGGGGCGGATACGCGCTTGCGCGCCATCCGTCGAAAATTGCGCTTGACGAGGTGCATGTCCTCTTCGAACGCGAGGACCGATCGCACCTCTGTCCCTTCGGAGGCGGAGTCTGCGGCGTCGGCGAGCCTTGCGCGCTGCACGACAAGCTGGTCGAGATGCAAAGTGGCGTTCGGGCGTTCCTTAAGGACACGACCTTTGAAATCTTCCGGGCCGCGGCGCAGGATCACGGCCTGAAGCCCGCGCCGAAGGACTCCGTTCCTTCAGCCCCGCGCGAGAGTTACCGCGCTGCAGAGCGCCGCCGACGGTCCCCGTAACCGGCGACGCCCCCGCAGCAACTCGAATCTGCCATATCTTGGCGCAACGCCGCGTACAGCGGCGTTCGTATCCATCCCTGCGGGACAAGGACACACGCTGACCAGCCGTACGCGCATCATCGCCATTCTCGCCACCACGATCGCCAGCGTGCTGGCGCGCGTGAGTGCGGCGGCGTGCCAGATCATCGTGGGGTACTTCCTCACGGAGCGCGAGATCGGGACGTATGCGGTCGCGATCGGAATCATCGGATTCACCGCCATCGCGCGCTCCGGCGGCACGGCGCACTACCTGCCATCCATCGCCCCTGCCGACTTCGACCAGAAGTCAGGTCGAATGCTCTGGTGGGGCTTCTTTTTCATGTTCATCGGCGCGACACTGACCTGCGCCGCCGCGGTTGCACTTCCCTACCTCCCGATCTCCGACCACCCCCCGGGCCTTGCGCTGACGCTTTGGATCCTGGGGCTGCGGCAGCTGCTCATCCCGTTCGCCCAGGTCGCACGCATGCGGATGACGGTGAACCTGAAGTTCCGCCAGCTTGCAAAGCTCGACATCGCCAGCTCCGTCATCCGGCTGATCCTCACGGCAGGGCTTGCGTCGCTTGGCGAGGGCCCCATGGCACTGGTCATCCCAGTCGCTTCGTCGACGGTCGTCGAGCTGATCTACTGCACCTTCCGCGGAGGCATGACCTGGACCAACTACCGGTGGATCGGGATGGGCGTTCGGGAAATGGCGAAGCTGATGGCGCTTCCCCTGGCCATCGCGGCGCTCTTCTCGCTCAACTCACAGGTCAATTTCGTCGTCGTCAAACTGGTCGTCCCGTTGGCGACGGTCGGTGTCTTCTACTTCGCGTTCCAGCTCGCAAGCCAGCCATCTGCCCTCCTCTCGTCCGCCCTCACTAACGTCTTCGCGCCGCTGGTCGCCCGCGAGCGCGGTGATCCGATCCGTGAGGCGCAGATGATGCAGACCTTCTTCCGGGGCGCGATGTTCTTCATTCCGCTGGTCGTGTTTGCGCTCGTCGCCGCATTCCCCTCCGTCGACCGGATGATCTGGGCGTCCAAGTGGGAGGCGGCGACGGCTCCCGTGATTTTCCTGGCGATCGGTTCCTCATACGGCACCGTCGTGGCAATGCTGATCGGGCCCCTCATCGGCCTCCGGCAGTTCCGCGCGATCCTTGGGTTTGAGGCCATGAAGACGATCGGAGTGGTGGGCGGCGCCGGAATCGGCGCTGTGGCGGTGCTGATCGTGGCGCGGATGGGGATGAACATCCCGGATGCGGTCGTCATCAGTGCGGGCACCGGCCTGGCAATCACGGTCGTGAGCGTCCTCCAGCTCGTCTGGCTCATGCGGCACTTCGGGATGGGAAGGTGGGAGATCGCACGGACGCTCTGGCACGGTCCCGCGCTGGGCGGGGCGATGGCGATCGCGTCGCATGCGATCGGGCTGAGCGTCTCGGAGAGCTTCAACCTCGGAGGCGCCCGCCTGGAGTCGGTCGTCGAGTTCGCGATCACCTCCTCGCTCTACCTGTGCATCGCGATCCTCGCCACGCGCTTCATCGCGGAAGACACCGTGATGGGAGTCATCGATCTGCTGCCCACCCCCGCCCGCCGCGCCGCCGAGAAGATCTTCCGGATCGTCTGACCCGCCTACACTCGCGGGATGCAATCCGTCTCACACCACTCGCTCTTCGACAGTGTCGCACTGGGCGCGGTGCGCTGCCCCAACCGCTTTGCGATGGCGCCGTTGACGCGCAACCGCACCAAGCAGCCGGGGAACATCCCAACCGAGCTGAACGCCACCTACTATGCGCAGCGCGCGCAGATGGGGCTGATCGTCAGCGAGGCCACGCAGGTCTCGCAGGAGGGGCAGGGCTACCTGTGGACGCCGGGCATCTACACGCAGGCGCAGATCGACGGGTGGAAGCTGGTCACGCATGCCGTGCAGGCGGCGGGCGGGCGCATCGCGCTGCAGCTGTGGCACGTGGGGCGCGTCTCGCACTCCAGCCTGCAGCCCGGTGGTGGCAAGCCCCTCTCGCCCAGCGGCGTCGGCGACCCGACGCTGAAGACATTTGCGATCGGGCCGAGCGGCGCGCCTGGCCCTGTGGACTGCACGCCGCCGCGCGAGATGTCGCACGCCGACATCGAGCGCACGCTGGATGACTACGCCATCGCCGCGCGCAACGCCAAGCTGGCCGGCTTCCAGTGCGTCGAGATCCACGCCGCCAACGGGTACCTGATCGAGCAGTTCCTGGTGCCGGGCACCAACCGCCGCACCGATGGCTGGGGCGGCAGCGTCGAGAAGCGCGGGCGCTTCCTGGTGGAGGCCTTCGCGCGAGTGGCGCAGGTCTTCGGCAAGGATCGCGTCGGGGTGCGCCTGTCCCCCAACGGCGCCTTCAATGCGATGCCGGAGTTCGCCGAGTGGCGCGAGCAGTTCGACCACGCCGCGCACGCGCTGCGCGGCGCCATGTACCTGCACCTCTACGACCAGGCCAGCCCCGAGTCGCGCGGCTGCGGGCGCGAGTATGCGGGCGAGCTGCGCAAGCGCTTCGGCGGTCCCCTCATCCTCTGCGGCGGCTTCACCCCGGAGGAGGCGCAGCGCTGCATCGACGCTGGACAGTGCGACATGGTCGCCTTCGGCAAGGCGGCGATCAGCAATCCTGACCTCGTTGCGCGCGTCCGCGCCGGGCTGCCGCTCGCGCCCTGGAACCAGGCCACTTTCTACGGCGGCGGGGCCGAGGGGTACACGGACTATCCGACGGCCACCTGAGGCGCAACGCGCGGGTGGATGTTCGCACGGTGAATTGGCAGCCGCGCACCCCCGGCCGCGCGCGCGCGCGCGACCAGGCTGTGCCCTCGCGGACACGCGCCTTCGCGCCCGTGCAGGCCGCTCAGTCGATCGTCCAGCAGTTGAGCAGCAGCCCCAGGTCGGCACCGTCGACGATGCCGTTGCCGTCCAGGTCCCCTGCCTGATTCGCGCTGCCCCACATTCCAAGCAGCGCACCGATGTCGCGGCCATCCACGCGGCCGTCGTGGTTGATGTCCACCGGCGTGGCCGCGCCGGTGGCCACGATGTTCGCCGAGACGCTGGTGCTGAAGGTGCTGGCGGGTCCGTCAATGCTGCCGCTGAAGAGCAGGTTGGCGGTGCTTCCGGGAGGCAGGATCGTGGGCAGCGCCACCGCCTGGTCCTGGAAGTCCGGGAGCGCCGGCAACGGCGTCGATGCGCCAGTGGCAAAGCTGAGCGTCACCACTGGATCGGGCCCCGTCGTGTCGATCGTGCCCGCCAGCGGCACGGATGCGGGCAGCGCGACATCGATCAGCGGCTGCCCCAGCAGCGTCACGCGCATGACAAAATTCACCGGCACTGCGCCTGCGAAGGCGATGCTGCCGGCGCCGATCACCGTGGTGACCTGCGCCTCGGCGGTCTGCTCGACGCGCAGCGCGTCGATCGATCCCGTGAAGAGCGGAATCGGGGGCAGGAAGGAGCCGCCGACGTAGAGTGAGTTGGGGGTGCGCGTGCGGAAGGTGTCGAAGTCGATGTCGATCGTCGCGCCCAGGTCGCCAGGGGTGCGCCCCAGCAGGTCGATGAGGAAGCCGCGCACGGTCCCGGGTGCGCCGTTCGTCGGCACCTCGATTCGGAAGCCGCCCGTCGGCACGGAGTCGATGGTGGTGCCCACCGCCAGGATCGCGGTGTACGGGATGGCCGTGTTGGTGGTCGCGCCGCCGCCGAAGAGGCCCGCAAGCGTCCGCGTGCCACCGGGGTTCGCCGTCTCGTCCCAGTTGCCGATCAGGCTTCCGGCCAGAGGTGCGGTGACGCCCGCGTCGAAGTGGACGCTGCTCTGCGGCAGGATCGAGAATCCGTATTCGCCGGCGAAGGCGGTGGATGCGAGCGAAAGCGTCACGACTGCGAAAGTGCTGCTCTTCACGAAAAGCTCCTGTGTGCGCGAAACTGCGCGCCGCACAGGTTACTTTGGCTTGCCGGCTGCAGAACCAGAAGCCGCCCCGGAAGCCCCGGGGACCTTGGACTTGGTGGCCCCCTCGTAGACGCGCAGGTCCTCACGCAGCGCATTCACCAGGTCGGGACCGTCGGCGAAACCAAGGGCGCGGCGCGCCGTTTCCACCGCTTCGGTGCGCCGATCCGAAAGAAAGTAGGCGCGCGCCAGGATTGCGCCGACCATCGCATCGCGGCCCTTCAGGGCGCGGTCGCTGGCCTGCGCGGCCTTCAGCGCAAAGGCGAGCGCATCGTGATTGCCGGGCACTGCGTTGATCAGCGACCACGCGATGCCCGCGGCCTGCTTGTCGTTGGCTGGCTTGGCCAGGATCTGCTCGCCGATCGCGATCGCCTCGGGGATTCGCTTGGCAGCCAGGAAGATCGTGAAGCGGTGCCCCTGGCACTGCGCCTTCTGCGCGTCCATCGCGCTCTCGCATGCCTGGTCCAGCTTGTGCAGCGCTTCTTCAGCGTTGCCCCCGCGAGCCAGGGCGTCCACTTCGCGCATGAGGCTGTCCCACAGCTGCTGCTGCGCCGCGGCACGGCGCGCGGCGGCGATGTCCCATCGGTCGGCGACCACTTCGGTCACCACGGGCTCCAGGTCCATGGGCAGCCCCACCCACTGGACGGTGCCCCCCTTCATGACGTAGGCGATCGGAAGCTGCGGCGCGCGTTGCGGGCCAAAGAAGGAGCGGAACGCCTGACGGTTCGGGTCGGCCGCCAGGACGAAGTTCAGCCGCCCCGACCAATCGGGCTTTTCGGTGAACTCGCGCAGCGTCGAGACGGGCTCGTCCGTGATCGCCACCACTGCGGCCTGCTTGCCGAAGCGCTGCGCGATCGCGTCGAGCCTGGAGAGCGCCTGGCGCGAGACGGCATCCTGTGTGCTGAAGAAGACCAGGACCGAGGTGATGCCGCGCTCGTTGAAGGCGGGCATGCGTCCCTTGACGGCGGTCGCCATGATCGGCGTGGGGACCTTGTCGCCCAGGCCGACCTCCCAGCTGGCGCCGGTGGCCGACTGCGCGGCGGCGGTGGCAGCGATCGGCGCCGCGGCCGATGCGCCCGCGGCAATTGCCGCGATCGTCGCAAGCAGCGCGGCGACGCCGAGGGTGCGCGCGTGATTCACGGTGCGATGACCAGCGATGAAGTTGGTGCGCTGCATGTGCATGGTGGGATCGCAAAGTCTACCGAAGCGCCCTGTACTCACCCCGCGTCCACTGCTTCCAGGGTGCAGGCGCAGGCGAGCTCGCCTGTGATGGGGCGGTCTCCACGAGCAAGATTGGCAGCTGGGGCGGCTGCGAGTGCAGGTCAGGGGAGATGGGCCGATGAATGCCGCCAAGAAAAAGCGCCTGCCCAGGGGGAAGGGCGCCGAAGTGGCGCTAATGTCCCCGTACGCGCAGGGGCAGCGCGGCAACGGCCGCGAAAGGTGTTGGACATGGTCAAGATCAGGGGCGGAGTCCGCCGGCAGCGTGCCGGCGGGGAGAGTGGTTCGATCGCATTCATGCTGATGGGGGCGACGGCAGCGGCCGCGGTGGCGGTGACTGGCGCGCAAGCAGGGCTCGCTGGCGGGCCAGGCTCGGGTGCAGGCGGCGTCGGCCTGCGGCTGACGGAGCTGCGCGTCGACCAGCAAGGCGCGGACAACGACGAGTACTTCGAGGTGCACGGTTCACCCGCTTCGTCGCTGGCAGGTTGGTGGTTCGTGGCGCTGGGCGACAGCGGCACGGACCCGGCGGGGGTCGTCGAGATGGCCATCGATCTCTCGGCGTGGAGCTGCGGGGCCAACGGCTACTTCGTGGCGCACGAGGCGACCTTCGGGGGCACGGCCTTCAGCGGCCACACGCTCTCGGTCGACGCCGCTGGCGCGCACGCCACCATCGGGACCGGTGATTCGCTGAACTTCGAGAATTCGGACACGGTCACCTACATGCTGGTGCGCGGGTTCACCGGCACCGTGGGCATGGACCTGGACGCGGGCAACGATGGCGTGCTCGACGCCATGCCGTGGCTGGAGCTGGCGGACAGCATCGCGCTGGTGCGCACCGGGTCCGTGGACCCCGTTTACAGCAGCACTCAGCTGGGACCGGTGGACCTGACCGCGACGGGCGGCATGCCACCGCACGCGTGGCGCGACGACGCGGGCTGGCACGTGGGTTCCTACGGTGCGTGGGACATGGACACGCCGGGATCGGGTGCGTTCATCCCGGTCCCCGGGGCGCTGGCGCTCCTGGCGGGGGCAGCGGGCTCGTCGCACGGCTACCATCGCCGGCGCCGCGAATAACCGCGGCATTCAGCAGGAAACACTGATGAGCGCGTCCCCACCCGGCCCAGCGGCCACCGTCTTCGTCCCCCCCGCCCCGCTTGCCGTCCCCGCGTCCGTGACCGCGGCCATGCCCTGCGTCAATGCAGGCACGCCCGTCGGCACGCCAGCGATCGACTGCGTCGCGATCAACACGATCCGCACGCTCTCCATCGATGCGGTGCAGCAGGCCAACAGCGGGCATCCGGGAACGCCGATGGCGCTGGCGCCGGTGGGGTACGCCCTCTGGCAGCATGCGATGGTCTACGACCCGAAGCACCCCAGCTGGGCGAATCGGGACCGCTTCGTGCTCTCCAACGGGCACTCGAGCATGCTGCTCTATTCACTGATCTTCCTGAGCGGCATCGTCGAGGAGAAGGATGGCGCACCGACGGGGGCGCCCGCGCTGACGCTGGATGACTTGCGCAAGTTCCGGCAGCTGCATTCAAAGTGTCCTGGGCATCCCGAGCATGGCGAGACGACCGGTGTCGAGACGACGACAGGGCCGCTGGGCCAGGGGATCGGCAACAGCGTCGGCATGGCGGCGGCGCTGAAGTTCCTGGCGGCGCGCTACAACAAGCCCGGCTTCGAGCTCTTCACCGCGCGCGTCTGGGCAGTCTGCGGCGACGGCGACCTGGAGGAGGGCATCAGCCAGGAGTGCGCCAGCCTGGCCGGGCACTGGCAGCTGGACAACCTGGTCTGGATCTACGACGACAACAAGATCACCATCGAGGGCGACACCAACCTGGCGTACACCGAGTCCGCGGCCGGGCGCTTCCAGGCGCTGGGATGGAACGTGCTGCATGTCGCCGACGCCAACGACCTGCACGCGCTGCAGATGGCCTTCACGCGGACGCGGCAGCGCAACGGGCGGCCGACCATCGTCATCGTCGAGAGCCACATCGGCTGGGGCGCGCCAGGCGCGCAGGACACGGCCAAGGCGCACGGCGAGCCGCTGGGCGATGCCGAGATCCTGCAGACCAAGCAGGTCTACGGCTGGCCCACGGACAAGAAGTTCTGGGTGCCCGAGGGGGTGCAAGAGCGATTCCAGCAGCTCTTCGGCGGGCGCGGCGCCGCGGCCTTCGCCCGGTGGAGCACACTGCGCGAGAAGTACCGCGCTGCGTTCCCGGCGGAGTCCGCCGAGCTGGACTGCATCGCCACGGGCGCGCTGCCCGCGGGATGGGACGCCAAACTGCCCAGTTTCCCGGCGGATTCAAAGGGCGTCGCGACGCGCCAGTCGGGCGGCGACACCTTGAACGCCCTGGTGCGCAGCGTGCCGTGGATGATCGGCGGCGCAGCGGACCTGGCGCCCAGCACCAAGACCGTCACCAGCGGCGTCGGCAGCTTCAACCCCAGCACCTGGGGTGGCAGCTACGCCGGGCGCAACATGCACTTCGGGATCCGCGAGCATGCCATGGGGGCGATCGTCAACGGAATGACGCTGACGGGGCTGCGCGCCTTCGGCGCCGGCTTCTTCATCTTCACCGATTACATGCGCGCCCCGCTGCGGCTGAGCGCGCTGATGCACCTGCCGTGCCTCTGGATATTCACCCACGACTCCATCGGCGTCGGCGAGGATGGACCCACGCACCAGCCCATCGAGCAGCTGGCAACGCTGCGCGCGACGCCCAACATGGCGGTCTGGCGCCCCGGCGACGCCAACGAGGTGGTGCACGCGTATCGCTGGGCGATGCAATCCACTCGCACCCCTTCCGTGATGGTGCTGAGCCGGCAGAACCTGCCCACGTTCGACCGCACGCAGTGCGCCCCCGCCGAGGGGGCGCTGCGCGGCGGCTATGTGCTGCGCGAGGCCGCGGGGCTGGCCGCGGGTGCGTCGCCGGACGCCATCCTGATCGGCACCGGCAGCGAGGTGAGCCTGTGCCTGGCCGCGCAGGACGTGCTGGCGAAGGAGGGCATCCGCGCGCGCGTGGTCAGCCTCCCCTGCTGGTTCCTCTTCGACGCGCAGCCCGCGGAGTACCGCGACAGCGTGCTGCCCCCGGGCGTGCGCGCCCGCGTCGGCGCTGAGGCGGCGGCGGAGCTGGGATGGGCGCGCTACACGGGTCTGGAGGGCGAAGTGGTGGCGATGCGCAGCTTCGGCGCCAGCGCACCCGCCGGCGACAACTTCAAGCACTTCGGCATCACCGCCGAGGCGGTGGTGGTTGCGGCGAAGCGGAGCATCGCGCGCACGAAGAGATAGGCGGGCGCGCCCGCGCTACTTCCCCGCATCCGCGGCCTGCACCTGCTCCTGCAGCATCGGGATGGTCAGCTCCAGCGTGCGCATCGCGAAGCCCGTGGCGTAGGCGAAGCCATAGCCATAGAGCGGGTAGTCGAACCAGCTGCCGTCCTTGTTCTGGTCCACCACCATCTGGTCGGTCAGCCACCGCGTCAGCATGTCGCGGCGCGCGCCGGCAGGAGCAAGCTGCAGCACGCGTGCGCAGTAATAGTGGCCGAAGAAGTAGTAGTAGCCCGAGCAGCGGTAGAAAGCCTCGTGCGGCCTGACGCGCCCGCGCGCGATCTCGATGTAGTGGTGCGTGTCGCGCAGGTGCTCGACGCCGCGCAGCAGCGTCTCGCCATCCACGCCGGGGACATCGGTGCGGAAGAGCGCCAGGTTGCACACCTGCAGCCGCCCGCTGGAGCCAGAGATCTTGTTGTAGTCCGCGCTCAGGTTCAGCTCTGCATACGTGCCGTACGCGAACGCCCCTGACGGCACGCGCATGCGCAGGACGCACTTGACGCCATCCTCGACCGCCCCCGGAACGGGCGCTACGCCCTGAGCGCGCGCGTTCAGCATGCACTCGATCATCGCCGAGGTGTTGAAGCTGGTGCTCTCGTTCCCGCTGGGGTTCTGCCCGATGTGGTTGAAGTCGTAGTAGCCCCAGCCCCCTTCGGCGGCCTGCTCGTTGCGCGCAATGTCCACTTCGCGGCGCAGCAGCTCGCGCCATGCCACGTGGTGCGATGCCTGTGCCGGGTCCGCCAGCAGCGCCGACGCCAGCTCGATGAGGTAGGTGTGCGCCCAGGTGCTGTAGAAGGTCTTGCCGCTGGCGCGACCGATCTCCCCCTGTGCTTCCAGCCACGCCAGCCCGCGCTCCAGTGCAGCGCGCGCTGCGGTGTTGCCGCGCGCGGGCGACATCAGCGACCAGCAGACAAGCGCCGTGGTCGCCGTGTGGAAGGCGCGATGGCTGGACTGCGTGTCCAGGTAGACCTCGTTGGCGCGTGGGCTCTCGAAGGTGCCGAAGCTTCCGTCGGGGCGCTGGTTCGCCAGGATCCAGGCCAGCCCGCGGGCGTACGCGGCCTGCGCGTTCGACAGTGCCACCTTTGCGTCGGGGATGGGGCGCGACGAACCGGGCAGCGGATCCGCGGTCTGGGCGACGCGCGATGCGCTGGACGCAGAAAGGCGCGACTTCGTCGCCGATGCTCCGGTGGCGCCTTGCGCGCCAGCGGCGTCGGCGCCCGCACGGGCGCCCGCGCCTTTGCCGTCGCCCGCGCCCGCCTCCGCGCCCGCCGCCTGCGTCATCGCAGCGCCCGGTTGCGCGTCAGCAGCGCTGCCGGACTCCGTCGCCGCAGGCGCCGCACAGCCGGCCAGCAACGCCGCAAGCGAGAGTGCCGCTCCTGCCTTCACCGCATGCTCACGCATCGGGCACCACCACCTGGTCGCCCGCCTTCAGGCCGCTGAGCACCTCGGTGCGCGTGCCGTCGCTGGCGCCGACGCGCACTTCGCGCTCGGCCTCCTTGCCGTCGGCCATCACCTTGGCGGTAAAGCGCCCCTTCTCAGCCTTGATTGCCTTCGCCGGCACCAGCACGCGATCGCTCAGCGTGCCGTGCGCCACCAGCCGCGCCTCGATGCCGGGCAGCACCTGTCCGTCGACATTGCGGAGCGTGGCGGTGAAGGGGAAGGCCGCGCCGTCTCCCTCGGGGGCACCCACCGTCACCAGCTCGTCGATCACAGCCTCGGCTCGCGCCTCGGGGCGCGCCGGGAACCACACCTGCACCACGTCGCCGGGCTTGGCGATGCGCAGCGCATCGGCGTTCATCGTGCCGCGCACGCGCAGCGCACTCAGGTCCAGCAGCTCGGCCACTGTCTGGCGCGCCGCCACCTGGTCCCCGGCATCCTTCACCTGCACCACCAGGTAGCCATCGCCGGGGCTCTTCACGGTCATGCGCTTGCCATCCTCCTCCATCTTGGCCAGGCGGCGCTCGGCATCGCGCAGGCCGCGTTCGGCCCCCGCCAGATCCAGCGCCGCGCGGATCTCGCCCAGGCGCTGCCCCAGCTGCGCTCCCTCCAGGTCCAGCTTGGCGTACTTGGCCTGGTCGGAGATGCGCCGCGCCTCGTTGGGGTGCTTGATCGCCTTGAAGATCTCGTTGTCGCGCTTGGAGTACTTGGCGAAGGTCTCGCCGCGCTCCACCTGCCGCCGCGCGCGTTCGAGCACGATGTCCTTCGTCTCGCTCTGCAGCGTCGTGCCCGAGTACATCTTCTCCAGCTGCGCAAGCTCATCCTTGCTGTCGCGCAGCCCGTCCAGCGAGCTCTTCATGTTCAAGTCGGCGAACTCAAGCGCCTTGGCCGAGTCGTAGTCCTGAAAGAGCTGCAGCCCCTGCTCGGAGAGCTGCGCGCCAAGGCTTGCGCGCTCGACGCCCGCCGCGGCCTGCCGCGCCTGCATCGCGCGCTCGTCGCGCTGCATCGCCAGGCGCTGCTTCGTCTCGGCCACCTGCGTGCGGGTGTCCTCCAGCGTCTTGTCGAAGTCCTTGCCCTCGAGCACCGCGATCATGTCGCCTTGCTTGGTTGGGCCGCTGCGGCGCACCACGTCCTTCACCGTCACGGGGCCGCCGAATGCATCCAGCTCGAAGCGCATGATCGTCTTCTTTGCGGGCTCGACGCGTCCGGGGCGCTCCACGATGAGCACCAGGTCGCCACGCTCGACCATGGCAAGCTTGGGGGCCTTGGCACCATCGGCGGGCTTTGCACCGTCGGCAGGCTTGGCGCCATCGGCGGACTTGGCGCCCTCTGCGGGCCTCATGCCATCCGCGGGCTTCGCTGCCTCAGCCGCCTGACTGGCGGCTTGGGGCGCGGCTGGGGGCGCCTGCGAGCGCGACTCCGCACCGGCGATGGCGGGCAGGAACAGCGACGGGGCGATACCGAACAAAACCGCAGCGCGGAGGGCAGGAACGGGGTTCATGGCACAAACCTTACCGGAACGAGGCGTGCCGGTCGCATCCTTCTGGCGCCCTTCTGTGCCAGACCCCGCAAAGGCACTGCTTGCATTCGCACCGGTGGCCGATACAGTGTCAGAGCCGATGCGCACGCGCGCCAACCAACTTCTGGTCGCTTTCTTGGTGATCTGGCTGCCCTTCTGCTGCTGCCAGGCGCGGGCGGCGGCACAGGTGCTGGCGCATGCGGCACTGCAGTCCGAAACGGAGCGCGCAGGGGCAGCCACGCGCCAATCACCGCGCCATTCGTGCTGCTCGGACGAGAAGTCCACCGAGCGCCCTTCGTGCTGCGACACGTCCAAAGTCCCGGCGAAGGACTCCTGCAGCAACTGCATCACCTGCAAGGAACGGGTCCTTCCTGCAGCGATGCCGGAGATCAACCACGACTCGATCGGGGCGATCGACATGGTGGCCATGCTGACGGCGCCGATTGGGGTCACCGTCGAGCTGCGCACACGCACCCACGCGGGCGCCGCGTACGACACCGGGCCGCCCACCAGGCCCGCCGGGCGCATCGCGCTCGCATTGCATTCCCGCCTGGTGGTGTGAGACTCAATCGTCAAGGATCGGCAAGGCGCGCGCCTCGCCGGGTGATTCCTTCGATTGAGGTCCATCCATGCACGCACAACCCGGTCTCGCCGGCGGCGCCACCCTCGTGGCGCGTGTCACCCTTGCGCTTACCGCGTCAGCCGCAGTGCTGGCCAGTTGCACGACGCAGCCCGGCCCGACCCTGAACGAGCAGGTGCCCGCGCTGGATGCGCGCGCTGGCGCGCCCGCGGGCACTGTCGCCGACGCCTCGGCGCTGCCTTGGCAGCGTGCCAGCGATGCATGGGACGGAAGCGCACCGCTCTCGCCGGAGGCAGCGCTGCGCTGCGCGCTGCAGAACAACCGCGCGCTGCGCCGCACGCTGCTGGAGGTCGCGCGCCGCCGCGCGCTCTACCGCGATGCGCAGCTGCCCCCCAACCCGGTCCTGGACCTGGCCATCGGTGCGCCGCTGGACATGGGCGCGATCCCGATCCTGGTGATGGTCGGGCAGCAGATCGACTGGCTCTGGAAGCGTGACGCGATCGCGGGCGAATCCGATGGCCAGCTGCGCGCGCTGCTCTTCGAGGCGGCGGCACTCACGGTGGCCACTGCGGTCGAGACGCGCGCCGCCTACATCGATGCGGCAGGCGCCGCCGAGCTCCGAGCGCTGAGCGCACGCGATCTTGACGTGGCGGCGCGCGTGCTGAAGTCCGTCGAAGATGCCTTTGCCGCGGGCGAGGCGCGTGGCACCGCGGTGAACGACGCGCGCATGAACCTGGCCGAGGCGCAGAATCGCGTGATGGACGCCGAAACCGCGCAATTGGCCGCAAAGACGCGCCTGCTGCAGGCGATGGGCCGCGGCGCCGATGGCCTGGCGTGGGAGACTGCGCAGGGCACTGCCCTGGACGCCGCCCAGGCGTGCGGCCTGACCGCCGCGCCGCAGCCCGAGGATGACGATGCGCTGCGCGCCCTGGTGCGCGAGCGCCGCTTCGACCTGCGCGCGGCCGAATCGCGCGCGACTGGCATGCAGTCGCGCGTGGCGCTGGCGCTGGCAAACCAATGGCCAAGCGTGATGCTGGGCGGTGGATGGGACCGCGACATGGATGGAGGCGCGGCCGCGATGGTCGAGCTGCAGTCGACGATCCCCCTCTTCAACCAGGGGCAGTACCGCGTCGAGGCGGCGCGCGCCGAACTGGAGATCGCGCAGCTGGACGCCGACTCGCTCTGGCAGCAGGCCGTCATCGACGCGCGCCGCGCGCTGGCGGGCGTGGCCGCCGCCGATCACCACGCGGCGACGATCCGTGACATCACGCTGGTGGCGTACGAGGCAAATCGCCGGCAGCTGGCTGATGCCGTGGCCGCGGGCGAGCGGCCCTCACTGCAGCTGTGGCGCAGCGAGCACCAGGAGAACCACATTCGCATCCAGCTGGCGCGCGCGCAGCGCGATCGCGCGCTGGCGGCGCTGGGATTCGAGCGCGCGCTTGCCGGAGCCCGCCTTGCCCCCGCGGGCGCGGGGATGGGCGCGGCACCCGCGGGCGCGATGGGCGGCAGCGAAATGCCTGCCGTCGGCGCACTGCAGAGCTTTGAGTTCACCGGACTGGAGACCATGGAATGAGCACTGCCATCCCGCAGCCTTCACGCCGCTTCTTCACGCGCATGGTGCTGCCGACGGTCATCGTGGGCGGCGCGCTGGCGACGCTCCTCTGGACCAGCTGGCAGAGCCTGCTGCCCGCACGCAGCTTCGAGGTGGTGCCGGTGGTGGTGCGCTCCGGCGTGGGGAATGCAAGCGGCGCGGACGCATCGGCGCCGGGTGCGGGCGACGGCGCCATCAGCGAATCCACAGGCATGGCGGACGAGCCTGCGGGCGCCCCCGCGCGCTCGGGCACCGTGGATGGCCCCGCGATCCAGGCCCCCGGCTGGGTGGAGCCGGCCCCCTTCCCGGTGATGGTGCCCGCGCTGACGCCAGGCATCGTGCGCGAAGTGCTGGTGCTGGAAGGAGAACGCGTCGCCAAGGACCAGCCCGTGGCCACGCTGTACAGCGAAGAGCACGTGATCGCGCTGCAACTGGCCGATGCCATGCTGGCAGAGGTGCAAGCGAAGCGAGCCGAGATGCAGGACGAGCTGCAGCGCAAGGGGAAGCTGGTGGCCAGCGGCGCCGCGGCGCAGGGCGAGGTGACGCGCCTGGGTCTGCGCATCGGCGCGATGGACGCCGCGGTGCACGCCGCCGAGGCGGAGCGCGCGATGAAGGCGCTGGCGCTGGAGCGCACGCAGGTGCGCGCGCCGATCGCAGGCGTGGTGATGGCGCGCCTGGCGACGCCCGGCATGGCGGCGGGCGGAATGCAGGATGCCAAGCCGATCGTCGAGCTGTACGACCCGGCGCAGCTGCAGGTGCGCGCCGATGTGCCACTGGCCGATGCCGGGCTGATCGCGATCGGGAATCGCGCCGAAATCAAGTTGGATGTGCTCCCGGAGCGCGTCTTCCGCGGCCAGGTGGTGCGCATCGTGCACCTGGCGGACATCGCAAAAAACACCGTGCAGGCGAAAGTGCGCATCGATGATCCCGCCCCCGAGCTGAAGCCCGAGATGCTTGCCCGCGTGAAGCTCTTCCCGCGGCGCGCCGGGACGGGCCCCGCTCCGGCAGGCGGCGGCAGCGACGCGGGCGGCGGCGACGCGAGCACCGCCGGCAGCAGTGGCCGCCAGCGGATCTGGGCGCGCAAGTCGCTGGTGAACACCGCGGCCACGCCCCCCACCGCACTGGCCGTCGCGGGCCTGGAGGATGGAATTGGCACTGCCGAACTGCGCACGCTCGTCATCGGGACTTCCCAGGAGGGGGAGTGGATCGAGGTCCTGGAAGGGCTGCGCGCCGGCGACCTGCTCATCGACGCCGGCGGCGACGCCCTGCGTCCGGGTGATCGCGTCCGCATCAAGGAGTCGTGGCGCAACGGCGCGGGCGACGCACCGAAGGGAGACATCCATGCAAATCATTGAGTGCCGCAACCTCTCCAAGGACTACCAGCGCGGGGGTGAAGTGATCCACACCCTGCACGATGTCGACCTGGCAATCGAGCGCGGCAGCTTTGTGGCGCTGATGGGGCCAAGCGGATCGGGGAAGACCACGCTGCTCAACCTGCTTGCGGGCATCGACCGCCCCACGCGCGGCGCGCTGACGGTCGATGGGCAGGACATCACGGCGCTGGGGCGAAACGCGCTGGCGGCGTGGCGCAGCCGAGCAGTGGGGTACATCTTCCAGCTCTACAACCTGGTGCCCGTGCTGACGGCGTACGAGAACATCGAGCTGCCGCTCCTGCTCCATGCGCTGAGCCGCGCCGAGCGGCACCGGCGCGTCGGCGAGGCGCTGGACCTGGTGGGGCTCACCGATCGCCACGCGCACTTCCCGCGCCAGCTCTCGGGGGGGCAGGAGCAGCGTGTCGCGATCGCACGCGCGATCGTCACGCGTCCCGCGCTGCTGCTGGCCGACGAACCCACCGGCGACCTGGACAGGGAGAGCGCGCAGAGCATCATGGACCTGCTGG
Source organism: Phycisphaerales bacterium (assembly GCA_044230125.1). Lineage (GTDB taxonomy): Bacteria > Planctomycetota > Phycisphaerae > Phycisphaerales > SM1A02 > UBA966. The sequence goes on along the minus strand of JBGARR010000006.1, from coordinate 106,376 downwards.
CTCGCCTGAACCGCGAGCAGGCGCAGACCATCGTCATGGTGACGCACGACCCCGCCACCGCCGCCCGCGCGTCACGGTTGGTGCACCTGGAAAAGGGGCGGATCGTGGACACCCAGCAGCTGGCCGCCATGCGCGCGGCGGAGGCGGCACGATGAGCGCCCTGCTCCGCACCGTCCCCTTCGTCTGGCGCAACCTGGCGCGCCGCCCGCTGCGCACCGCGCTCACCGTGGCGGGCATCGCGGTAGCCACCTTTCTCTTCTCCTTCGTCGAGAGCATGCGCCAGGGGGTGCGCCACGCCACCGAGGCGGGCGCCGCCGAGACCACGCTGGTGGTCTATCGCAAGAACCGCTTCTGCCCCTTCGCCAGCCAGCTGCCGCAGAGTTACGAGCAGCAGATCCGGCGCATCGCGGGGGTCACCGGCGTGGTGCCGATCAAGATCGTGGTCAACAACTGCCGCGCCTCGCTGGACGTGGTCACCTTCCGCGGCGTGCCCCCCGAGGGGTTCCTGAAGGAGCACCTTGCCAAGGCCACGCTGACCTCCGGCAGCTTCGAGGAGTGGGCCAAGCGCACCGATGCCGTCCTGGTGGGCAGCAGCATGGCCGATCGCCGCAAGCTGAAAGTCGGCGACCGCTTCGACGCCGCAGGTGTGCGCAGCTATGTCGCAGGCATCTTCGAGAGCCCGCAGGCGCAGGACCGCAACGTGGCGTACGCGCACCTGAGCTTCCTGCAGGAGACGGCGCAGCGCGGCGGCAGCGGCGGCATCGTGACGCAGTTCAACGTCGAGATCGACGACCCGCGCCGGCTGGAGGCGACGGCGCAGGAGATCGACCTGCTCTTCGCGCGCGACCAGTTCCCCACTACGACCCGCGCCGAGAGCGCCTTCGTGGCGCGCGCGGCGAACGACGTCATCGTGCTGGTTCGCTTCGCCAGCATCGTGGGCTGGGCCAGCCTGGCGGCGGTCTTCGCGCTGGTGGCCAATGCCATCGTGCTGGCGGTGCGCGACCGCGTGAAGGACCATGCGATCCTGCAGACGCTGGGTTTCACCGGCGGGCATGTCGCGTGGATGATCATGCTGGAGGCGCTGCTCCTGGGCGCGGGCGGCGGTGTCATCGGTGCCGCAGCGGCGCACGCGGCGATCCGGCTTGCCAAGCTGAACTTCACCATGGAGGGCGTCTCGATCGAGGTCACCTCTGACATGCGGGTGACGCTGGTCGGCGTCGCGCTGGCCGCGGCGCTGGGCATCCTTGCGGGCGCGGCGCCCGCGTGGATGGCGGGCCGCCGCGAGATCTCGCAGGGATTCCGAACCGTCTGACCGCACCGACCCGAGCCGAGCAGCACCCCATGAAACTCCTTCCCTTTGATTACGCCACCCGAAACCTGGGCCGCAGCGCCACCCGCCTGGTGCTGTCGGTGCTGGGTGCGGCACTGGTCGCGCTGCTCACCATGGCGGGCGCGGGCTTTGCGCTTGGCATGGATGGCGCGCTGCGCGCCAGCGGACATGCGCGCAATGTCATCCTGCTGGGTGCCGGCAGCGAAGAGAGCATGGAGCGCAGCGAGATCAGTGCCAGCACGCCTGGCGTGATCGCTGCGAGCCTGCCGGGCATCGCCGAGATCGCGGGCCTGCCCCTGGTGAGCCCCGAGATCAGCGTGCCGCTGCCGGTGAAGCTGCTGCCACCCGGCGCAGCGCCCCCCACCGGCGCCGAGCGCGAACGCAGCGCGGCCGACGGCCGCGGCATGGGACTGGTGCGCGGCGTGACGCCTGCGGCGTTCCTGGTGCACCCGCAGGTGCGGCTGGTGGCGGGGCGCGCGCCGGAGCCCGGTGCCGACGAAGTTGCCATCGGTGCCAGCGCCGCCAAGCGCGCGGGGCTTGACGTGCGGGCGTTGCGCACAGGCATGACGCCGGGCGGCGGCAACGGCCCCCAGGTCACCATCGACGCACGCGTGCTGCGCGTCGTTGGCCTCTTCGAGGCACCCGGCACCGTGATGGATGGCGAGGTCTGGATGCCCTTGACCGACGTCCTGGTGCTGACGCAGCGCGAGACCGTCTCGGCGGTGGTGTTGGCGCTGCGCCCGGGCGCGGAGGCGGCCGACGTGGACGACTTCGCGCAGCGGCGCATCGACCTGGAGCTGAGCGCCATCCCCGAACTGGACTACTACGCCGCGCAGAGCGCCTTCTACCGGCCGGTGCGCGTGATGGTGCTGGCCAGCGCAGTGCTGGTGGCCGCCGGCGCGCTGATGGGCGGGCTGAACACCATGTACGCCGCCTTCGCAGGCCGCGTGCGCGAGCTTGGCATGCTGCAAGTGCTGGGATACACGCGCGGCGCCGTCGTGTGCAGCCTGCTGCAGGAGAGCCTGCTCGCCTCCCTTTCGGGCGCGCTGGTCGCGGTCGCCGCGGCGCTCCTCTTTGTCGACGGCATCAGCATCCAGTTCTCGATGGGCACCTTCGGCATCGCCATCGACGAGCGCGTCGTCGCGCTTGGCTTCGCCGCCGGCGTCCTGGTGGGCGTGGCCGGGTGCATCGTGCCCGCGGTGCGATGCCTGCGGCTGCCGATCCCCGCGGCGCTGAAGTCCGAATAGATCACAAAAGCCACTCTTCCGCCTCGATTCACACTTGAAACCACAGGAGTCCCCATGCGCATCTCAACCGCCCGCGTCGCCCTTCTCGCCCTCGCCTGCATCGCCCCGGTGGCCTGCGACAAGCCCGCACCGGTGACGCCCACGCTTCCCGTCGGCCTGGTCACCACCGGCGCCGCGGCGGGCACCCCCGTGGTGCAGTGCAAGGAGAGCGCCAAGCAGGGCGAGACGGTCACCGTCGTCGGCCGCATCGGTGGCAGCAAGCAGCCATTCAATGAGCAGCGCGCCGTCTTCACCATCGTCGACGCTTCGCTCAAGGCGTGCAGCGACGCCGAGGACGACCACTGCAAGACGCCGTGGGACTACTGCTGCGAGGACCGCGATGACCTGAAGCGCGCGACCGCCACCATCGAGATCGTGGGCGAGAACGGCAAGCCGCTGGCTTGGAGCGTCAAGGGCATGTCCGGGCTGGAGCCGCTGGCGACCATCGCGGTCACCGGAACCGTCGTCGAGAAGAACGACGCAGGCGTGATGGTCGTTCGGGCGCAGAAGATCGAGGTGCGCTGAGGAGCGGCGGACACCACGGCGCAAGCGCCGCGGACGCGGCCGTCTGGGGCGGGCACACCCGTCCGGGGCTGACGCGCCCGTGCGGAGCGGCCGCGCCGGCGCGCGGCGGCGAGGCTCGCGTCACGCCGCGCCGTGGCCGGGGGCGCGCGTGCGCGGCACGATGACCGCAGCCATGCGTCCGCTGCGCGCGCCGTCGCGTCGGTAGCTGAAGAACTCGCGCGGCGTCCCCACGGTGCAGAGCTCCTGCCCGTCCACGGAGTCCAGCGGGATGCCCGCCAGGAGCAGCTGCTCGCGCACCGCGCCAAAGCAGTCCAGGTGCTCCTTGGCGCGCCCCCCTGCGCCCGCCGCAAGGACGAACTCCCCCAACCCCGCACGTTCGAATTCCGCGGCGGTTTCTGCTCCCACCTCATAGACGCCCGCGCCGATGCAGGGGCCGATCGCAGCCAGGATCCCTGCACTCCGCGAACCATGCCGCGCGCGCATCTGCGCGATCGTCTGCGACACGACGCCCGCCACGATGCCGCGCCATCCGGCGTGCACCGCAGCGACCGCCCCGGTGGCGGTGCACGCCAGCAGCACCGGTACGCAATCGGCAGTGCGCACGCACGCGGCGGTGCGCGCCGATGCCGCGATCACGCCATCGGCCTCCGCCTCGGGCGGGCCGAAGCGCTCGTCACCGGCGCAGGCGTACACCTGCGAGCCATGCACCTGCCGGACGCGCACCATCGCCGCTTCCGGCGCCCCGATCGCTTTCATCAGCCGGCGTGCGTTCTCGGCGATGTTCTCGTCGCTGTCGGGCTGCCCCGGCGCCTGCGCAACCCCAAGGTTCATGGTGTCGAACGGCGCCGCGCTCACCCCGCCATGACGCGTGCTGAAGCCGTGGGCGAATCCCTCCGACAGCAACTGCGCGCTGCGATAGAGGACAACCGCTTCCGGTCCGACATGACGCTGGAGCGCTGGCACGGCCCCACAGCGTAGGCGTGTCGCGCACGCACGCGTTCTTGGCGGCCAAAGCGCGGCGACAGGCCGTCGCGCCATTCAATCGTCCAGGCCGGCCTGGTCCAGCTGGACAATGCCCGCGAAACGACCATCGCTTGACACGAAGAACATGTTGTCGTGCACCGCCATCGCGGGGACCCCTGAGAGGTCGACCCCGTGATCAAGCAGGTAGTCGGGGCCGCCCAGCAGGACGCGCGACCCCGCCACCACCCCCGCCGCGCCACCGCCCGGTCGCCGCTCGCAGTTGCGCGCCTCCACCAGGCGAACCACCCGCAGGTCCGCCGCCCGGAGCAGCTCCGGCGCGGCAGGATGCCCGGCCCCGCACGCCACGGCCGTGGCCGCACGCAGCAGGTCGGATTCGCTCATCCAGCCGACGGGGAGGAGGGAGACCATGAATGCCGAAGTGTAGGAATCCCGGAAAATCCGAATTTCCTTCTTGCGCACAGTACTGTACCTGTTACAGTACTGTGCAGCCATGAACTACTGGATCATCGCCAGCGACGGAAACTGCTACGGCCCCGCCGACGACGCAACGATGCGCCGCTGGATCTCCGAGGGCCGGGTCATCGCACCGACCCCCGTGGGTCCCACCAAGGACGGCCCGTGGAACGAGGCACGCAGCGTCCCGACGCTGGCTGCGCTCTTCCCACCGACCGTGCCAGGCGCGGGCGAGGCGCATGACCCGCCGCCGGGGTCCGGCGGGTACGCCTCGGCGACTGCCGCGGCCGCGGCGATCCCGCCCACTGGACCCACCGTCATCTCGACCAACCTGCCCGCCGAGTGGCCACCGAGCACCATCGCCATCGCGATGCTGATCAGCGGCATCTTCAACCTGATCGCGGGCCTCTCCTGGACGCTCACATGCCTCGGTGTCCTGCTGGGGGGACCGCTCATCGTGCTGGGCATCTTCGAGCTGATCACGTACTCGGGCGGACGTGCCATGGAACCGAACCGCTACCTGGGACGCGCCAAGGTGATGGCGATCCTGGGCGTCTGCACCATCCTGACCTGGAACCTGGGCAGCTTCATCTGCGGCATCATCATCCTGACGCAGCTGACCAGTGCGCGGGAGAAGCTGGCGCAGGCGCGCGCGTAGCGCCGCACGACAAACGCACGCGCGCGTCGGCCCACGCCGAACAGCCACGCGCGGGTGCGCTGGGCCACGCACAGTGGCACGGCAAGGGCGGCGGGCTAGACCCCGCCGCCCTTGCGCTTCTTCTGCCGTGATTCCACGATGCCCCGGAGAGCCCGCGCGGCGCTGTTGGCCCCCATCTCGATCGCCGCCGCGCCGCGCACGGCCGCCTTGTGCAGGCGATCCTCGTAATCGTGCGCGGCACTGGCAGCCGCGGCCATCGCGATCCCCGCGGCATCCTTGGCAATCGCCTTCGCGCGCGTGCCCGCCGCAGTCGCCACTCGCTTGGCCTGCGCCTGCGCTTCGCCGGACTTCACCTTTTCAGTGGTCTCCTTGGCGATGCGTTCGGCGTGGCGCTGCGCCAGCGCCGCCACCGCCTTGGTGACGCGCCTGGTGCGGGTCTCGGCCTGCTTGGCGCCGTCGATCCACGCGATGAGCTCCTTGCGGTGCGAAAAGCTCATCTTCTCGAAGAAGTCGGCGATCGCCTTGTGGCCGCGCAGGGCGTGGCGCAGATCCTCGGGAGTCTCGATCACGCGCTCTTCCAGGTCCCGCCAGACGCAGAACTTCACGCGGTCTCCCGTGGACTTGCCCGTCGCCTCCCGCATCGCGCGGTTGAAGACGAACCAGTGGTGCCCCTCCATCGGCGCAGCGCTCGTGCGGATCGGAAAGCCATCGGCCGTGCCAGCGACCGGAATGCGTCCCTTGTCGCCACCGAGGGCGGCGTGCACCTTGGCGGGAAGCAACACCGCGGCCCACGCGGCCCCGGCATCGTTGCCCTCCAGCACCGCGGTGAACTCCACGCGACGCGATGCCTTCGGCGGGTCCTTGGGCGCCACCGGCGGATCCTTGGCACGTGCCGGGCCCGCGCCCTTGGCGGACGCTGCACTCTTGGTGGATGCGGATCCCTTGGTGGTTGCAGATCCCTTCGTGGGTGCAGATCCTTTGGCGGATGCGGATTTTGACGCGCTGGCGCGCTTGGCGCCCGCGCCCTCTGCCGCGGCACGACGACCCGCGGCCACGCTGCGCGCAGCAGCGATGCTCGCCGCCGCCAGCTTTTTCGCACCAGCCTTGGCCCCAGGCGCAGCGGGCTTCGCCGTGCCAGCCGTCGCGCGTCCGCGCTTGCCTTCGCCGTCAGATTCGCTCTTTGCCATGTCTCTCCCCTGCTTTCAGTGATTGGTTGATGGTGCCGGTGCCCGCGCCGCGGGCGTGGCATGCACCTGAATGGCCGAGATCAACGGGCACGCGCGCGCATCCAGCACGCGCAGCCGCACCGCCTCGGCGTTGACCGGATCGATGCGCACGATGCGCGCCTGCCCGATGGTCGTCCCCTCGGCCACCTGGCGCCATGCGCCACCGTGCCGGACATCGATCGCAAAACGCTTGACGCGCTGCCCCAGCTCGGTGGGCTCGCGCAGCAGCAGGCGATCGAAGGTCGCGGGCGCCGCAAGCTGCACCTCGATCGCGCCCGACAGCGTGCCATCGTCGGTGGCCCAATAGGTGCGCGCATCGCCGTCGATCGCCTTCGCGCCATCGAAGGCCGCCGCGCCGCCGCGCACAGGCGTCGCAGCGGCGGTGCCGCCACGCGCCAAGTCGGTGCCAGGACCATAGGTCAGCCGGATCGCCTCTCCCAGCCCCTTGAGTGCGGCGACATCGTTGGCGTGCAGCAGCCCGCGGCGATCCGGCGGGACGTTCAGGTGCAGGTTGCCGTTGTGCCCGTAGCTGCGCTCGTACAGGTCCACCAGCTGCGCCACCGTCTTGACCTTGTCATCCTCGTGCGCGTGATAGAACCAGCCGGGCCGGATGCTGACATCGCACTCCGCCGGAATCCACGCCTCACCTGCCAAGTCCCCCTCGTAGAGGCTGCCGGTGGCCGGCGGGTTGTCGGCGCCGATGCCATGCCCAGCCGCCGCCAGCATGCTCCAGCAGGTCTCGCCCGCGTGGCCGCTCTCGTTTCCCACCCAGCGAATGTCAGGTCCGACGTCGCTGAAGATCACCGCGCCGGGCTGCAGCTCACGCACGGTGCGGATGAAGCTGGGAAAGTCGTAGACCTGCCGCTTGCCGTTGGGGCCCTCGCCGCAGGCGCCGTCGAACCACACCTCGAAGATCGGGCCATAGTTGGTCAGCACCTCGCGCAGCTGGCGGCGGAAGTACTCGTTGTAGGGTTCACCAGAGCCGTACTGCGGGTTGTTGCGGTCCCAGGGGCTCAGGTAAACGCCGAACTTCACCCCTTCGGCGCGGCATGCATCGCTCAGTTCGCGCAGCACGTCGCCCTTCCCGGCCTTCCATGGGCTGGCCGCCACGCTGTGCTTGCTCTGCGCGGTGGGCCACGCGCACCAGCCATCATGGTGCTTGGCGGTGATGACGACGCCGCCGATACCCGCATCCTTCATCGCGCGCACCCACTGGCGCGCATCCAGCGCGCTGGGATCGAAGACGCTGGCGGGCTCGTCCCCGTGGCCCCACTCGCGATCGGTGAAGGTGTTGGGTCCGAAGTGCACGAATCCGGTGAAGCCCATTTCCTTCCACGCCTGCTGGCTGGCGGTGGGCAGCGGACCCAGTGGCGCGGGAGGCGCGACAGCCGCAGGCGTTGCACCCGCCGGCGGCGCCGCGGCGGAATTCACGGGAGGCGTGTTCATCAGGCAGGCAAGCAGTGCGGCGGCGATCATTTCACGGTGGCCGCGGCTGGCGCGGGTGGCGCAGACGGCGCAGGTGCGGATGCCGCAGGCGCGGGCGGCTTGAACTTGCCCTCGACCACCAGCTCAAGTCCCGGTTGCCCCGCGGCCTCAAGCACGATCCGGCGCACCGAGTCCCCGCGCTCTCGCCGGAACTTTGCGATCACCACCACTTCCAGCCGCTCGCCCGCCTTGATCGAAGTGGGCAGCGGCGGCGCGGTCGACGCCTCGACGCCCACCGGAACGCGCATGCTCTCGACCGCGATCGGCCCCATCGTGGCGTTCTTCAGCGTGAAGATCGCGGGCACCTCGGCCACCTCCGGCGCCTGCGGGGCGGGCGCGATCCACTGCACCACGGTGCGCTCGCCCTGCAGCGATGCCATCTGCGAGGTGCACCCGGTGGTGCAGAGCGCCAGCAGCGCAAGCCCCGCCAACGCGGCACACCGCGCATGCGAAGCGCGGGCGCACGCGCGCACGGCCCCGCGGACGGCCGCGCCCGCCGCAGACGCGCGCACCCCGCGTGCGATCACAGGTTCTCGACCTTCCAGCCTTCGCGATAGGGCTTGTGGCACCAGAGCGTGCACTTGTCGCTGTTGGTGAAGGCCACCTTCTGCGCGTCGTAGTTGAGCGTCTTGCCCGTCTCCAGGCTGCTGATGGCGCCCAGCGACAGGCTTTCGCACATCAGGCCGCCGCGCTTGAAGGGCGCCAGCAGGCTGTCGGGCTTGCCCGCCAGCACGCCATCCACCCAGTCGTGCCAGTGGTTGGTGGTCTTCTGGTCCTCCACCTTCACTTCGACCTTCTTGCCGTCGGCGAAGACGGTGGGCGTCGACCCCTCGATCGGGAAGTACATGATGCCCTTGTCGCCCACCAGGATCACACCACCATCCGACGGGGGCTTCTGCAGCTTGCCATCCTTGTCCTTGCCGGCGAAGTCCTCGGGCAGGCCCAGCGCCCGGTAGTCCGGCACCTTGCCGCCGTCGTACCAGGTGAAGGTCAACCCATCCTTCGCGGTGCGCGGCGTGGCGGGATACTTCATCACCACCGTCTCGGAACTGGGGTACTCGTCGCTGGTGGCGTCGGTGCACTCGCAGCGAACGCTGGTGGGATAGGTCAGTTCCAGCGCATAGAAGGGCATGTCCACGATGTGGCACGCCATGTCGCCGAAGGCGCCGCAGCCCCAGTCGTAGGTGCCGCGCCAGTTGAAGGGGGTGTAGCCGTCCTTGTAGGGGCGATCGGGAGCGGTGCCCAGGAAGAGATCCCACTTCAGGTTGGCGGGGATCGGGTCGCTGCCCTCGGGGCGGGGCTTGCCCTGCGGCCACCAGCCTGCGGGGCGATCGGTCCACGCGTGCATCGCACTCACCTGGCCGATCAGGTTGTCGCGCAGCATGGCGTAGCCCTGGCGGCGCCACTTCTTTGCCATGCGCTGCGTACCCATCTGCGTCACCAGCTTCGGCTTGGAGGTTGCGATCTTGGCCAGCTGCCGGTTCTCGTAGGGGGAGTGCGCCAGCGGCTTCTGGCAGTAGACGTGCTTGTTGTTGTTCAGGCCCGTCATCGCGATCGGCGCGTGCATGTGGTCGGGCACGCTGACCACGACCGCATCGAAGGAGTCGCCCATCTTGGCGAACATCTCGCGCCAGTCACGGAACTGCGGCACGCCGGGGAAGCGCGGTGCGATGGCGCTGCCGTCCTTCGCCTTGGTGCCAAGCTTCCAGGGGTCCAGCTGGTTCTGGTCGACGTCGCAGAGGGCGACGATCTCGACCATCTTGTGGCTGCTCACTTCCTGCAGGTCGGCGCTGCCCATGCCGCCGCATCCCACCTTCGCGATGCGAAGCTTCTCGCCGCTCCACACGCGCGTGCGGCGCGGCGAGGCGAAGGGGCCCGCTGCCAGCGCGGCGGCCTGCATGGCCAGCGGGGTGGCGAGCGAGGTGAAGACGAACGATCGGCGGGTGATCTCCATGGTCCCTATTGAACAGGAAAGCGGCCCCGCGGTTGCTGCGCGGGGGGGCCTTGTGGATGAGAAGTGGCATTCCGCGCGGAAGCCTGCGGCCCGCGCGATGTCGCTCAGCCCGTCCAGCCGCCGAGGAGCAGCCCCAGGTCGGCGCCGTCGACAAGGCCGTCGGCGTTCAGGTCGGCCAAGCCGCCCGTCAGGCCAAAGGAGCCCAGGAGCAGGCCCAGGTCTGCGCCATCCACGGCGCCGTCGCCATTCAGGTCGCCGACGTGCTGGCAGCTGTCCGGGACCAGGTCGCGGTTCACATCGTTGGCGGCGGGCGGGGCCACCGCGATTGCTGTCGGGGCGGGCGCGTCGACCGCATAGATGCGGTACGCACGGGTGTAGTAGCCGGTGGAGACCTGGTAACCGCCGATCGACGCATTCGATCCGTTGGAGGCCACCAGCACGGTGCGTCCATCATCGGTCAGCGCCAGGCCATCGGGGTTCACCAGTGCAGTGGACGCAGTGGAGACCGGGCCGACATCGAAGCGACCGAGCGCCGCGCCCGTCGCGGCGTCGTACGCCAGAATCGCATCTTGGCCGCGGCTGCAGGCCAGCAGGCGGCCGTCCGCCAGCTCCAGCATGCCTGCGAAATCGATGCCTGCGGCGGCACTGACCAGCACGCCGTTGGACTGCCCGCCGGGAAGCTGGTACTCGCGAATGCGGTCATTGCCGCAGGAGGCCAAGAGCGTCCCGCGCGCGGTGACGATCAGGTCGCGCGGGTCGGTGAGCCCCGTGCCGTTTCCGACAAGCGTCCCCAGGGCGGCGCCAGTCGCGGCGTCGTAGGTGCGGATCGTCGGGGGAGTGCTCCATGCCACCGCCAGCCGTCCATCGGGCAGCAGGCAGAGTGCGCGCGCGCCGGAGAAGCCCGCGTCCACCACCAGCGCGCCTGCATAGGCGCCGGTGAGGCGATTCCACCCGTAGACGCCATTGCCACCGGCCGCAAGCACCCGGCTGCCCGTGATGATGACATCGCGAAGTGCCGTGACGCCCTGGCCCTGCGCGCCCGCAAGGCTGCGCATGCGCACGCCGCTCTCGCCATGCAGCTCGCGCAGCGCGCCATCGCCCGAGGAACCCACCCACATTCCCAGCGCGCGGCCCACGGCGTCGAAGTCCAGGATGCCGTCGCCGTCGCAGTCCTGGCAGGAATCCAGGCGCGCGTCGCGGTCCAGGTCCAGCGCCGGGTTCTGCTGCAGCTCGGCGTAGTCCGAGCGGCTGTCCGAGTTGCAGTCGCGTTCGCACTCGTCGGGGACGCCGTCCAGCTGCAGGTCCTCGCTGGTGGCCAGCGCAATGTCCGCCTCGTCGACGATGCCATTGCCGTTGCAGTCGGGTTCGCAGCCATCGGGGACGCCGTTGCCATTCTGGTCAGGGGCGCCGAGGGCGATCTCCAGCGGATCCAGCACGCCATCGTGGTTGCAGTCCTGCACGGAGTCGGGAATGCCATCTCCGTTCGTGTCGGCGACCAGGCCGCCCGCGATCTCCACCGCGTCGTCGATGCCGTTCAGGTTGCAGTCCTGCGCCAGGCAGGTGGCGCTGGCTTGCACGAATCCGCGCACCTCGCCCTGCGTGTACGTGGTGAAGCGCAGGTCGATGTTGGCGCTGCCGCCGCTGGTGACATGGCAGTAGCTCATGATCTCGCCACGCTGCGGGGTGCCCGTGTTGCAGGTGTCCAGCCCGTAGTCGTGCGTGTGCAGCGTGCCGCAGTTGTGGCCCAGCTCGTGTGCGCAGACGTTGATGTCCCACGACCCGTGGTCCGGGCCGACGGGATCCGCGAAGGTGCCGATGATGTAGCCCGTCACCGAGTAGCCGTAATCGCTGCAAAGCGCGTTGAGCCATGCCACGCCGCCGTAGGGCAGGTTGCGCCGGCCCGTCATCAGCGTCGCCACGTCGCGATCGACGCCGCCCATCAGCGAGTTCCACCGGTCGCGGAACTGGTACAGGGGGTCGGCGTCCTCGTAGCCGTCGTCGGCGGTGGGCCAAAGGCGCAGGTACGAGATGCGGATGCCGATGTCGTGGTCGCGCACGTAGATGTCGCTGATCGCGCCCCAGAGGGCCACGATGTACTGCGTCGCGACGGCATCGCTCTGGAAGAGCTGCCACAGCTCATGGTCGGTCTCGACCGCCAGGTCCAGTGCGCGACGGCGCCAGGGCACCTGCGCAAAGCTGCCCGAGGCGCCCCCCTTGTCGCTGCCGTGCGACAGCATCCGGCACATCTCCTGCCCCAGCGGGCTGGCGCTTCCCTTCGACTCCACGACATGTAGCGGAGCGGCGGGACGGCCATCGGCGCCACCGACGCCCGCCACCAGTCCGCGTGCCTGCGGATCGGCAGGGACCAGCGCGTACCGGCGGCCATCCTGCTCGATCCACCCCGTCAGCCCGCGCGGCGACACCGCGATGAAGGCGTGCGAGTGCATGTCGCCTTGGATCGCCCCGCGCCAGCAGGAGACGGCGCGCGCCTCGGAGAGCATGTCCATGCGAGCCACACCACCTGCACCGGAGACGATGGCGGCATCGGCGCGGAGCGCCTCGAAGCGCTCGACCTCCAGCACCACCTGCCCGATGCCCTGGATCTGCAGCCCATGGAGCAGCGCGTGCGTGCCGGGCTGGGCGCGCACCAGCGCTGCGGCGTCGGCCGCGGAGAGGCCGGTGTCGATGCGCAACTGGGCGGAGAGCGTTCCGGCCTCGGCGGGGGCGCCGAGACCGAGCGTGAGCGACAGAATGGATGCAAGCAACATGGGTGCGTGGGTCCTGGAGAAGACGCGAACTGGAGGAAGCGCGAGCGGAGGGAACGAGCGTTGGAACGAGCGCGAGCTGGGAAGAGCCCAAGCCGGAGCGAGAAGTCGCTCTCCGGCGCGAGCAGGCCGCCAGGCGGGGCGGAGGGGTTGTCAGCGGTGCAGGGTCCGTCCGTCAGGGAGCCCACGCGCCCAGGAGAATCCCCAGGTCGGCGCCGTTGGTGATTCCATCGCCGTTCAGGTCCGTCACGCCAGGTTGGCCCCAGCCGCCCAGCAGCAGGCCAAGGTCCGCGCCGTTCACCACGCCATCGCCGTTGATGTCGCCGGCGATGGCCACGCTGCAGTCATAACTGATGACCTGCACATCGTCCACGCCCGCCTCGACGACCGAGCCGTTCAGCAGGTCGCGCGCAACGAAGCGGATGCGCATGCTGGCGGTCGGTGCGACGAAATCGGCGACTCGGAAGCTGCGCTTCACCCACGCATTGGCATTCTCGGTGACCGTCTCCAGGGTGGCCCAGGTGGTGCCGCCGTCGTTGGAGATCTGCACCGGCATGCTGTCCTCGTTGGGGGCGGAACCCTGGTCGTTGGAGTACCAGCGCCAGTAGGTGATGAAGGAATTGCTGCCCGAGGCCGCGAAGACCGGCGAGGTCAGGGTGGTGGTGCCGCCATCGATGTCGTTGGTGCCGACCGATGCGCCTGCGGCGGCGTTGCCCGTCACGAAGCAGCGCGTGCCGCTTGCCGAATGATCATCCTCGGGCTGCGCGGTGGTGCCGACGGGGTCGCCATTGATCCACGTGCCAGTCGCGGCGTTGTCGCCCGCGGCGGCCAGGCTCCAGCCGCCCTGCGCCTCGCAGGGGTCGTCCAGCATGACGTTGACCGAGGTCGCCGACACCGCCGCCATCGAACCTGACGGATCCGCGTAGGGACCATCCGGGCCATCGATGCGGAACGCGTAGCTGAAGGGAGTGGTGCAAGCGATCGGCGGGAAGGAGCCGCGGTACAGGTTGCCGCCGATCGGATCCATCACGATGTCGGTGGACTGCGCACCGATGGTGACGACCAGCTTCACGGCATCGGGGGCCAGGGTGACGCCCTGGCCGGGAACGGCGCTGATGGTGATCTCCGCGCCCGCCGGCGAAACCACCGAGGGGCGCCCGTTGGGATAGGAGATCGCCGCGGGCGGCGCGCCGAGGCGCCACACGAAGAGGCCGCGGTTGAGGTCGCTGCCAATGAAGGTGCCGCTGGGGAAGTAGGGCCAGACGTTCCAGAGGCCATTGAACTGCGGCAGGTCGTCGCCGGGCCAGGTGTCGAAGAAGCCCACCTCAGGCGGGTTCTGCGCACTCTGCGACAGATCGAAGACCCGGATGCCGCTGCGGTAGTTGGCCTCGAAGAGGCGATCGCCCTTGATGTACAGGTTGTGGCCGATGGCCGAGTTGCCGTTGTCGAAGTCGCCCTCGACGACAGGGGCCGCCAGGTTCTCGACGTTCATCACGATGGTGGTGGTCAGGCTGACGGTCGCCCCCTCGTCCAGCTCGTCGTTGATGTAGATGCGCTTCTGGTCGTTGGAGAGCCAGCTCTGGTGGCAGTACTTGGCTCCGGGATACGTGGTGAAGCTCAGCTGCACCGGTGCGGCCTTGTTCGTCACGTCGACGATGTACATGCCGGTGTTCACGTTGCCGCCGTTGGCCCCGCCGCAGCAGAAGGCGATCTGCTTGCCTGCCCACGGCCCGCTGGTGTAGGTGACGATCTGCGCCTCGTGCACGTAGACATTGCTCCACTGCCCCACGAACGCCGGGTTGCTGGGATCGGTGTGGACGTCGTAGATGCGCAGGCCGTTGCTGCTTCCGCCGGCGCGGTACAGGTACCCGCTGGCGGTGTCGACGAAGATTGTGTGGGTGGCGGTCGCGCCGCCGGTGGTCACCTCGCGCACCAGGTTGACGCGCGGCAGCGCGCCATTGGTGCCGTCGATGTTGGTCATGTCGATGACCTGGACGCCGTTGCCCCCTTCGCTGCCTGCATAGCAGTAGCTGCCGTACGTCTTGACGCAGCGCCACAGGCTGTTGGGACCGGGGATCTCGCCGACGATCTGCGCGTTTGCGGGGTTGGTCACCTCGACGAAGGCGGTGCCCGTCGAGAGGCCGATGATGGCGTACTCGCGCCCGGAGACGGGGTGCACATAGCCCCAGCAGTCATTGCCCGAGGTGGGGGCGCTCGCGAAGGTGTTCAGCGGCAGCCAGCTCTTCAGGAGGACGCCGCTGGACTGGAAGACCTCGGCGGCGGCGCCCCCTTCCGCGGCGCGGAACGCGGGCGCGTTCACGGGGGGCAGCAGGTCGCGGGCCTTGGGATCGTCAACGTGTGCGATGGCGGTGGCGACGACGACGCTGGCTGCAAGGCAGCCGATGGCGAGGCGAATCTTCATCGAGCGGTCTCCTTGTGCGAACCCCCCGACGACTGACGAGGGAAAGATAACCCGGTTTCGCCCAAACGCAAAGGAGAAGCGGCGGCAGGGGCGCCCCTTTCGCGCGCCGGGGCGCCCCCCGAGCGCAGGTTCAGGGACGCAACTCGCCGGATCTGCGCAAAAAAGACCACTCCGCCGGCGTGCTGCCGGCGGAGCGGGAAATCGCCGAGTGGAAAGGCTTAGTTCTGCCCGCCGCCGCCCGGGCCGCCCGGTCCGCCGCCGAAGCCACGGTTGCGCATCTCCTCCATCATCGCCTGGCGCTCGGTGTCGTCGATGGTGCCATCGCTGTTCTTGTCGAAGCGCTGCATGCGCTCGCGCGCCTGCTCGGGCATGTCGGAAAGCTTGATCGGCCCGTTGCCGCCGAACATCTGGCCGCCCCCGCCCTGGCGGTCGTTGCGCCCCTTGGGCAGCGACTCGAACTGCTCGGGAGTCAGCAGGCTCTTGATGCGGTCCAGGTAGGTCTCGTTCATCGTGCTGCGCTTGTCCATCAGGTTGCGGACATCGCCCTGGTTGCCCCCCTGGCCGCCCGGGCCACCGCCCGGCCCACGCATCATCTGCGACATCGGGACATCGCCCGACAGGAAGCCGACGATGCGGACCATCTCGTCCGTCTGCTGCGTGGGCTCCTCCTTGCGGATCGCCTGCACGATGCGGTCGTTCACGGGGTTGACCTCCCCCTCGTACGCCGTCTGCAGGCTCTTCAGCGAGTCCAGCACGCCCGCCTCCAGCCCCTCGATCTTCAGGGCCGCCTCGAAGGCGCGCTCGACGCCGCTCTGGCGGTAGACGCGGTCGTACGCCGAGGCCAGCGCCGCCCTGCGGACGCGTGCGGCGTCCTCGGCAGTCAGCTGCGCGCAGATCGCCTCGCGGTAGCGGTCATTCACATCGCGGACCTTCTCGCGCAGGTCGACGGAGCGCTGCGCGAAACGCTTGGCACCATCCTGGTCGGCCTTGTAGATCGCCTCCAGGTACTTCGCCTCGTTGGCGGTCAGGAAGTCGTTGCGCGTCTTCAGCGCCTGGTCCAGCTGCAGCTCGTACTCGTCCATGATCGGGCGCAGCTTCTCGAAGGTCTCCTTCGAGAGGCCCGCCTCGTCCAGGACGATGAAGAGGTTCACCCCCTCGCCGCTGATCGTGGCGCGCGGAAGGGTCTTCTCACGGGCCAGGAAGCGGTCGAATGCAGGCCATTTCTTGGTCTGCGGATCGCTCAGCGAAGCCTGCATGCCGTCGACGAAGGTCTTGCGCAGGCGCCCCTTGGTCTCCTGCCACTTGTTGAACTCGCCCACCATGGTCCCCAGGGAGCCGCGCATCTCGTCGAAGGCGCCGCTGGACTTCATCTCCTTCTGCACCTCCTCGCCGAGCTTGGTCATCGAGTCGCGGAAGAACTGCTGGCGCTCCTCCTGCGTGAGCTCGCCACCCTTCTCCGCCGCCATCTGCTCCATCTGCTCGCGCGCCTTGCCCATCGCGTCGCGCCACTTCTCCTGCATCTGCGGGTTCATCATCGGCGCCATCATCTGGCGGCTGATGTCCTGGACCTGCTGCATGATCTCGTCGCGGGCGGGATTGAAGGCGTCCTCGTAGTCGCGCATCAGCTGCTCGAGCACGACCATCTGCGTCTCCTCCAGGCCGAGCTGCTCCTTGAAGAGCGGAACGTCGCGACGGATGAAGTCGGGCTCGAAGGCGTCGCGGAACTGGTTCTGCAGCCCCATGCCACCCATGCGGCCCATGCCGCCGCGGCCGCCACCGCCGAAGATGCCGCCGGGGCCTCCTCCTTGGCCGCGTCCGCCGCCACCCGGAGCCTGCCCGCCCGGCGCCTGCCCACCCGGCGGTGCGTTCTGCTGGCGATTGCCGCGGTTGCCGCGGTTGCCCTGCTGCTGCGGTGCTGACTCGGCACCTGCCGGAGCATTCTGGGCGGGTGCTGCGGGCGCGGTCTGCTGGGCGGCTGCGATGCGCGCGCTCAGTGCGTCACCGCACGCGATCACGGCGATCAGCGCAGTGCCAGCAAGAAGGCGGGGGCGCGAGGCGTTGTGGATGAACTGGAAGGGACGCATGATGCTCTCCTGTGTTTCCGGACTTTGACGCTGCGACTGCAGCGCGCTCCGGCAAATCGTTAGACGGGCCGAACGCCCCAGTTGGGCGGGTATGTCCGGAATCTTGGCTCAATTCCCGCGGATCCACGGCACATGCATGCCGATTGGAACATAAATAGAGTAGATGCCCGTGCTTGGATACCCGCCGGCCACCGACAACGCCATGAAGTACCCCGCTCCCCACCGTGCCGAGTCCGCTGTCGCCCGCCTGCTTCGCAGCGGCGCGGCCACCGCTGCGGCCGCGTTGGTGGCTGCGGCAGCGTTTTTCGCCGAGCCTGCAGATGCCCAAGGCCCTCCGACCATTCCGGGCTGGGTGCCCGGCAGCCGCGTGGTCTTGGATGGTTCGAGCACGGAGGCGGTTCGCACCGGCGCCCGCTTTGGCTTCGCGGTGGCGATGACGGACGACTACGCGGTCATCGGCGCGCCGGACACGGCGCTTCTGCGCGCCTCGGGCAGTTCGGTCAACGGCGCGGGCGCGGCCTACGTCTTCAAGCGCACCGCGGGCACCGACACCTGGACCTTCGTGCAGCGGCTCATCGCACCCGACCTGTCGCTGACCCAGGCAGGGTCGGCGGTGGCGATCGACCCGGCGACAAAGGACATCATCATCGGCGGATGGGCCTACTCGGGCGGCGCCAGCTTCGGCGGCGGCGCGTGGGTCTACCTGAAGGGCTCCGGCGACAGCTGGGGCATCGCCACCACCGTCTCCAGCACCGGTTCAAGCACGCGCATGCCCTCGCAGGAGCTGCTGCCGGATGACATCGAGGCAATCGACGAATTCGGCTTCAGCGTCGCGGTGCACAATGGAGTCGCCGTCATCGGCTCGCCGCTGAACGGCACCTCGAACAGCGGCGCCCTCTACATCTATGACCGCGACAGCGACGGCGCGTACCAGTTCCACCAGAAGATCGTGGACGAGGCCGGCGGCGCCAACGACCAGCTGGGGACCAAAGTCGCCGTCCACGGCAACCTGATCGTGGCGGGCGTGCAGAACGACGACGTGCAGGGGCGCGTGAATGCGGGCAGCGCGCTGGTTTATTCGCGCACCGGCGCTGGGGCCGAATGGAGCCTGGCCGCGCGACTGCAGCCCGACACCGCTGTCGCGGGCGTGCAATTCGGCGCCTCGGTGGCCGTGGTGGATGGCACCAGCACGGACTACATCGTGGTGGGGGCGCCGCTGGCAAGCTCCGGGGCCACGACGCAGGTGGCCGGCAACGGCGCGGCGTACGTCTTCACCGCGCCCAACACCAGCGGCTGGACGCAGCAGGCGAAGCTGCTGCCCCGCGCGGACAACATCAACAACAACTTCGGCTACTCGGTGGCGGTGTCGCACACCGAGCCGCCGACCGTGGTCGTGGGCGCTCCGGGGTACGACACCGCGGTCGCCACCGGCATCGTGGAGACGCCCTTCTCGCAGGTGGTCAATGCAGGCACCGGCTTCTGCTTCGTGAAGAGCGGCGCCAGCTGGCGCATCCGCGGCACCGGGCCGCTCACGGGCGATCTCTGGTCGCCGGCGGTCGTCACCGCCGGCAGCAGCATCGGGCGCTGCGTGGCCGTCGGCAACACGAACACCAACTTCGCGCTCGTCGGCGCCGAGACGCCCACCAGCAGCACCGGCAGCATGTACCCCTTCGAGTTCGCCACCGCCGTCGTCGGGTCGGATCCCGGCAACGTCGCGGGACCCTCGATCGGCGTGCTGGGACCCGATGGGCTCCCCACCGACGGCTCCACCCCCGGCACCGGGAGCGGCGGCACGGGCGGAGGCATCTCCGGCGGCGGCTCGCCCACCACCGGCACCGACATCGGCGGCGGCGTGGTGATCCCGCTGACCCCCATCACCACGAGCTGGGGCCTGATCAAGGGCACCGCCGTGGCGCTGCGCGGGCAGCACATCTCGCTGCTGCAAACCGATGGTCTGCACGCCGGGAACATGCCGCGCTTCAAGTCGCTGGGCGACCTGCCGGAGGGGGCGCACTTCGTCGGCATCGGTGACGTGAACGGCGACAACTCCGGCGACATCGTCTTCGTCAGCGACGCCAACGTCCTGAAGTACTGGAAGCGCGATGCCTACAAGATCCTGGACACCGTCACGGTGGATGCGCTGCCGACGGGCTATGAAGTCATCGCGGTGGCCGATCTGGACGGCGACAGCAAGCCCGACATCCTGATGCAGGACGTCACCGACCCGCACAACCTGACCGTGTGGTACCTCAGCGGCGGCGCCATCAGCTCAAGCACGGACTACACGCTGCCCGCAGGCGACTGGCAGGTGCTGACCGGCAAGTTCCGCACCAGCACGCAGTCGGACATCCTGATCCGCAACGCACAGGAGCGCGAGCTGAAGCTGCTGGTGGACGAGAGCGGGACCGTCACCTACAAGGACCTGACCGACCATGGCCGCAGGGGCTCGATCGCCGGCTTCGGCGACATGGACGGCGACGGCAAGCAGGACATCTTCTGGAACGAAGGGGACGAGCTTCGCATCGACTTCTACACCCAGGACGATGCCGGCGAGTACCTCCGTTCGCGGCACGAACGCAGCGCGCTGCGCGGCGGGCGCGTGGTGGACGTGCGCGACTGGAACGGCGACGGCAAGGTGGACCTGTGGATGCGCAGCGGTCGCGAGAACTGGGTGCAGTACACGACCTACACAAATCACGCGTATGGCAGCGGTTCGCGCCAGATCGGCGAGGCGCCCGGGCGCGTCGTGGGATTTGCGGCGCGCTGAGCCCCGCGCGGGATCAGAGGCCGATCGCGGCCATCAGCTGCTTGTTGACCACGCGCGCGTCGAACTCGCGCTCGGCGCGTTCCCGCGCGGCACGACCCATGCTGACCACCAGCGAGGGATCCTCCAGGAACTGCTCCATCGCGACCACCAGCGCGGCCGGGGATTCGGGCGGCACCAGGTAGCCGCTCTGGCCATCGATGATCGTGTCGCGGCAGCCGGGGGAGTCTCCGGTGACGACGGCGCGGCCGGTGGCCATCGCCTCGAGGACCGCCATCGGCATCCCCTCGCGGCGGCTGGGCAGCACGAAGACGCTCGACGCGGCGAGCGCGGGACGGACATCATCGAGGCGGCCCAGGAACTCGAGCGTGCCCGTCTCCTGCCAGTGCGCGACATCGTGTGCGTCGATGCTGGAGGGGTTGCTGTCGACGAATCCGGCCAGCTGGAATCGCATGCGCTCGTCGTCGGTGCGCAGGGCGCGCAGCGCGCGCGCCGCCTCGGCGTAATCGACCACGCCCTTGTCGCGCAGCAGGCGCCCCGCGAAGAGGTAGCTGACCACCTTTGGCGGCGTCTCGATGGGCACGAACGGGAAGCGCTCCAGGTCGACCCCGCCACCGGGAACGCTGAGCACGCTGCTGACGCCTGCGAGCAGCCCCAGGCGCTCGAAGAACTCGCGATCATCGCGGTTCTGGAAGATCACGCTCCCCGCCCGCGGCAGCGCGCGACGGTAGAGGCGCATCGCCACCAGGGCAAGCATGCGCGCGCGCACCTCGGTGCTGGTGAAGGCGTAGCCCAGGCCGGTGATCATGGCGGCGATGCGCGGGACGCCCGCCCGATGGGCGGCGGGGACTGCGTAGAAGACGGGCTTGGGGTTGTACGCCAGCACGGCGTCGGGCTTCTCGCCGCGCATGAACTCGGCGTAGAAGCTGCGCGCGGCGAACTCGCGGAAGAGGTTGGTGCCGGTGCGCTCCAGCGGGGCCTCGACGAAGCGCGCCCCCATGGCGCGCAGCCCCTCCTGCATGCCTGCGGAGGCCTGCGCCGACGGGCGCGGCGTGCAGACGACGACCTCGTGGCCCGCCGCGCGAATCGCGCGGATCAGCGATCCGCGCAGGTTCACGACCAGGTCTCCGAACCCACCGACGATGGCGACGCGTGCCATGACTTGGAGATTTCTACCTGATTGAAGGTGACAGCGCGCCCAGGAGCGCGGCATGGAGCCGCGGCGGCGCGCAGACGACGCCTTCGTTGCCCGCGAGGCGGTGCCCGTGCCTGAAGTCCAAGGGCTTGCCGTGCACGTCGGTGATCCTGCAGCCTGCCTCGTGCGCGATCAGCGCCCCCGCCGCATGGTCCCAGCTGCACTCTGCATAGCCCGGGGTGGGACTGCGGCGAAGATAGGCATCTGCGTCGCCGCGTGCCACCAGCCCGTACTTGGCCTGGCTGTCGACACGGACGGGATGGACCTGGCCCAGCACGCCAGCAGCGGCCTCGAGTGCATCGCCGCTGCTGTGCGAGGTCTCGACGCTGCCCGCGAGCCGGATCGGTGTGCCGGGGTGCCAGTCGGTGCAATGCACCGGTTGCGGTGCCCATGCGCCGGCAAGCGACTGGTGCGCACCCTGCCCGCGCACGGCGCCAAGAAGAACGCCGGGCCCCGGTCCGGCGCCATGGAGCCCGAGGCGCGGAAGCCCAAGAGCGGCCAGCGCGGGCGTGCCCCCTTCAATGAGTGCCACCGCCACTGCGAACTGCCCACCGCGCAGGTAGCCCTTGGTCCCGTCCAGGGGATCGATGGACCAGAAGGCGCCGTGGCCCCCCTGGTCGCACTCGCAGCTGAGGCAGCGGCGCACGGTCGATTCGTCGCAGTGGAAGCCCGCAGCGCGGACCGCGGCGACGACGGGCACCAGCAGCGCATCGCCTCCGTGGCGCTCGATCTCCTGCATGTTCTCCTCGGCCAGGATGCGGAGGCCGGTGCCGACATCGCGTTCCAGCGAGAGGATCGCCGCGACCTGGCTGGCGAGGTCGGCGATCGTCAGCGGCCCGGCGGCCCCCTTCTCGACGCGGCTTCCCACGCCGAAGCCGGCGGGATCGCCGACCGCGGCAATGGCACGCATGGATGCACGCACCGCATCAAGGACGGGGGCAAGATCGCCGCAGCGCTGGGACATCAGCCGTGTCCGGCTCGACGGTAGCGTCCATCGGTGCCGCGCTTGCCATTGGCCTGGAGCGCCGGGGGGACCTTTGCGCCGTTGCGCGCGTAGCCCATCACCAATCGGCGAAAGGCGGTGTTGGCGGCCTTGGGATCCAAGCCGGCCGCGCCGCAGATGGCTTCCTTCGTCTTCCATTCGGCAGGCACGACCGACATGAGCTTGGCGGTCATCGCGTCCACATCGGCGCTCGCGGTGCGCACGCGGCGCGCCGTGCGCTGGCGCGGGCCCGTGCCCTTGCCGGTGCTGCGGTAGTCGTTCCATGCGGTGCGCGCGCTGCCAGCCAGCTCGGCGCTCAGGTCGCGCAGCGTGCCCACCAGGCCGTCATGTTCGGCGACCAGCTGATTGTATTTCTCGCGCATGCTGCGCAGGTCGCGCACCTCGGCCACCAGGCTGCGGATGTCCCGCGTGATCGACTTGGCCTGAGAGCGGGGACGGCCCGGGCCGCGCGCCTCGGTGGCAGCGCGCTTCGGGGGCGCCTTTGCCGCGGCGCGCTTTCCTGCGGGGCGGCCGCGTGCGGCGGGTTTTTCGGCGGAACGGGAGGAGCGCTTGGTGGAAGAGGTACGGGCCATTTGGGTGAGCATACCCCCAACTTCGCTGCACAATGCAATGCGGAGGCATGGCAAAGCAGAAATTCAGCTCAATCCGCGGACGAACACTCGGTGATCACGGCCTTTTTCAGCGCCTCGACGCACGCTGGAAGTTCGCACTGATCCGTGCGCAGGTGCACATTGGGCGTTGCGGGCGCCTCGTACGGATCGTCTATGCCGGTGAAGCCGCGGATCTCGCCGGCGCGCGCCTTTGCGTAGAGGCCCTTCGGGTCGCGCGACTCGGCCACTGCCAGCGGCGCATCCACGTGCACCTCCAGGAAACGGATGCCGGCTTCCTGGTGCCGCTGCCGCACCGCGTCGCGGTCGGCGCGATAGGGGCTGATCATCCCGACGATGGCGATGACGCCGCTCTCGGCCATCAGCAGCGCTGCCTCGCCCGCGCGACGCACGGCCTCGGCGCGCCCGGCGGCATCAAAGCCCACATTCGCGTTCAGCCCGTGGCGCAGGTTGTCGCCATCGAGCCGGAAGGCGATGTGCCCAGAGGTGAGCAGCG
This sequence comes from Phycisphaerales bacterium, assembly GCA_044230125.1. Taxonomy (GTDB): domain Bacteria; phylum Planctomycetota; class Phycisphaerae; order Phycisphaerales; family SM1A02; genus UBA966. The sequence goes on along the minus strand of JBGARR010000006.1, from coordinate 83,138 downwards.
CTTCCTCGAGCGCCACCGCAATGGTGCTCTTGCCCGACCCCGAGAGGCCCGTGAGCCAGACGGTGACGCCGCGCTGCCCCGCACAGCGCAGGCGCAGCGCCGCGTCGGCGGTGCTGGCGTGCCACTGCAGGTGATCGGTGCGCGGCCGGTCCGGCCGTCGATCGCCATCGCGTTCCTGCATCGAGTGCATGCGGGAATCGTACTCCGGCTGCATGGGTCCACGCCGCGCAATCCGCCGCGCTAGCCTTGGCTGCATGTCCCCTGCCGAGGCACGCACGCTCCGGGTCATCGAACCCAACCTGGCGGGGCCAAGCGGGCACTACGCCGAGTTCGTGCGGGCGCTGGCGGCGCGATCTGGGGGATACTTCGACTGCATCGATGTAGCGGCCTCGGTGCGCGCTGCCGGGACCTTTGCCCAGGACCCGCGCGTGCACCTGCGTCCGGTCTTCGGCCCGCGCGCGTGGCGCACGGAGCTGGCGGAGGAACGCCGCGCACTGGCATCGGGCGATCCCTTCCTGGTGCTGACCGCGCGCGCGGTTCATGCGGCGGCGCTGGGCGCGGTCGCGGCCTCGCTGCGCGGCGGGCACGGAAGGCTGGCGCAAGCGCGCCTCTATTTCCACTGGCGCGAACGCACGGCGATGCAGCGGCTGACCATGTCCGCCGCGCCCGTGGTGCGCTCGCGCGCGCTGGCGATCGCACCGACCGCTTCGATCGCCCAGTTCCTCCGCACGCAAGGGTGGCGACGCGTTCTGGAGGTCGCGTACCCGGTGCTGGCGCCCGAGCGCGTTCCGCCGCCTCAACCCTTCGCGCACCTGCTGATGGCGGGGGCGGCGCGCATGAACAAGGGGCTTGACCTGGTGGGCGCGCTTGCCGAGCAGTACGCACGCGAGGGGCGGTCCACCGCGCTGCTGGTGCAGACGACGCCGAAGCGGATGTCGGGCCGGCGCGGCGGGCGCGAGGAAGAGGCGGTGGCGCGCCTCCTGGCCAGCGGCGCCGCAGGGCTGCGCGCCAGCGATCGCGCGCCGGGAAGCCAGGAGTATGGCGATCGCTTCGCAGGCGCTCTGGTGCTGGCTCCCTACGACCCGCTGGCGTTCGCCGACAATGTCAGTGGCGTGGTGCTGGACGCCCTGCTGCGCGGTGCGCCGGTGGTGGCCAGCGCGGGGAGCTGGCCGGGAAGGCTGGTGGAGCGCTTTGGAGCGGGTGCCACCTTCGAAGGGCGCTCTCCGCAGGCCCTGAGCCATGCGATCGACGGAGTGCTGGCCGACTGGAGCGGCGCCTGCGAACGCGCACAGCGCGCCGCCGCCGTGCTTGCGGCCGAGCACGACCCGGTGCACCTGGCCCGCGCGCTGGCGGAAGGTGAATAGCGCACGCCGCGCGGGCGCGATCAGGATGCATCGCCCGGAAGCCAGCGCCGGCGCATCGCTTCGATCTGCGCCGGGGACCAGAAGTGTCGCGTGAAGCGATCGTCCAGCAGCTGTTGCACGGCCAGCGGGCGGCGCGCGAGCGCTCGGCGCACGGCGGCGGCGATGCCGCTGCGGCCGCGCTCGTCCCCGCTGTTCTCGCGGCGGATCGCAATGCCGGGCGCGCCGATGAAGCTGCCGAGCGCCTGCGACTTTGCATCGTCGGCCACATCCGCACGCAGCAGCAGGATGCGCCATGGCCCGTGCTCCGTGCGGAGCACGCCGGCCTGCTGCGGAAAGGGGGTGGCCAACGCGTCCCATCCCAGCGCGGGCCGGACATCTCCTTCGAACCAGCGCGGCATCAGGCGCCAGTTGAAGCGACCTTCGAACATGGCCGCCGCAAGCGCTTCGAGGGTGGCCCCGTCGCAGGCGCCATCCTGCGGCCACTCGCGTGCGGCCAGCTCCGGGGGCAGCCACTCGGTGCCCACCGAGAAGCTGCTGACCGCCACTGCCAAGGGATCGCGCACCACGATGACGAAGTCCGCCGCCCGGCGCGGCACCACCACTTCGCGCGAGACGGCCCAGTCCCCCACGTGACGGTTTGCGGGGACCGCCGTCACCCCCACCGGCTGCTGCCCGACGGCCTCGGCCATCGTCAGCCGCTGGGGCAGCAATGCGTGCGCCTTGATGGCGCGCCCCCCCACCGCCCGCCGGATCGCCCAGTGAATGGCCGAGGAGGAGGTGCGATAGGTGGCGTAGGTGACGACGGGGCCGCGGCCGATGGCGCGATAGGCGCGCAGCCGCGCCTGCGCGAGCGCCAGCTTGACGCGGAAGCGGAGATCGCGCGAAGAGAGCGTCACGGGTGCGCGCGCGCCCCGGCATCTGCGTCGGCGATTGCACGGCGGATCGCTTCGACAGGTGCAACGATGTCTGCCCAGGTGTCCTCGGCTTCCGCGGTGGGCGCGCCCTCGCCGATGACCGCGCTGTGTCGCAGCCCCGCCTCGCTGGCCAGTGCCCAGTAGCAGGGGTTGACGTAGGAAGGGGCGAAGATCTCCACCACCGGTGTGCCGGGGGCGCAGAAGGCCAGGTTGGTGAGCGCCGCACCGTGCGGCGCCACGATGAGCGTGGCGCCGGCGAAGAGCGCCACCTGCTCGGAGACGTGCAGCCCCTCCATCTCCACGGGCTCCAGCCCGGACTCCTGGGCGAGCGCCAGCACGGCGTCCTGGTTCATGAAGCGCCGTCGCGCGCGGCGCACCACCAGGACGCGCCGCGGCCAGCGGCGTGCGCGATCGGCGTGCGGCACCAGCGCCCCGCGCAGGAAGGCCGCCGACTCGGCGGTGGGAAAACCGATCTCGCCGGGCAGCGAGGGGACCAGCAGCTGGTCGGCGACGACGTTCGTCAGGTGGTCGGCGAGGATCAGCTTTCCCTCGGGCACGCCCAGCAGCTGCAGCGTCTGCCGCATCGCAGGCAGCTTCACGCGCGGCACCACGAAGTGGTCGATGCTCTGGATCCCCATCCCGGCACGCTCCAGCAGCGCCAGGCGCGGAAGCGATTCCAGCATCCAGTGGAAGTAGTTGCCCGCACCTGCGGTGGCCAGGATGGCGACACGCCCCTTCACCCGCCGGCGCGGTGGCGCAAAGACGTAGCTGGTGAAAGCGCGGTGCTCCCCGGGCGCACGCAGGTTGAAGTGCGCCGAGACATCCAGGAGCAGCGCCCCCTGCGGGGTGACGATGGATCCGGTGCGCCCCAGCGAACTGCCCCCGGGGATGGTGGCGACAAACGTCGGCGGGCTAGTTCGCGCGCCGGGCCGCAGCGAGCGCAGCGCAGGATGGCCCGCCCCGGGGCCCGCGGGCAGTGCACCGGTGCGTGCCCGCGCGGGATCAAGCTGGACGCAGTCCCAGCCGCAGCGGGCGCACTCTTCAGGAGTGGAGGCCGCGTACGCGGTGGGAAGCCCGAAGACCGCCCGCTGCACGCCATCGGGCAGGAGCCGGCGCATCGCCGCGGTCCTGCGGCCGAAGAACCTGGCCGTCGACTTCAACCATGCGGGGTCGGGCATGCGCGCTCGCGGGGCAAGATACAGCAGGCGCAGCGAACGACGGGGGAAACGCAGATCCATACAATCGCGGCTGTGACCGCCCACGACGCCATGGAGCCGCACGATGAGCGCTGAGCTGTCCCATCTGGACGAGCTGGAGGCGGAGGCCGTCCAGATCATGCGCGAGACGGCCGCCAGCTTCGAGCGGCCGGTGCTGATGTACAGCATCGGCAAGGACAGCACCGTGCTGCTGACGCTGGCGATGAAGGCCTTCTGGCCCGCGAAGCCGCCATTTCCGTTGCTGCACATCGACACCACCTGGAAGTTCCGCGAGATGATCGCCTTCCGCGACGCGACGGCGCAGCGGCTGGGCGTGGAGCTGCGCGTGCACACCAACCAGGAGGGGCTGGCGCAGGGGATCGGCCCCATCACCCACGGCAGCAAGGTGCACACCGACGTGATGAAGACCGCGGGGCTGCGGCAGGCCTTCGAGAAGTGGCGCTTCGATGCCGCGATCGGCGGAGCGCGCCGCGACGAGGAGAAGAGCCGCGCCAAGGAGCGCGTCTTCAGCTTCCGCGACCGAAACCACCGGTGGGACCCCAAGAACCAGCGCCCCGAGCTGTGGGACCTCTTCAACACGCGCGTGCACCAGGGGGAGAGCATCCGCGTCTTCCCAATGAGCAACTGGACCGAGCTGGACGTGTGGCTCTACATCTGGCGGCACCGGCTGCCGGTGGTGCCCCTGTACCTGGCCAAGCCGCGCCCGGTGGTGGAGCGCGATGGCGCGCTGATCATGGTGGACGACGATCGCCTGCCGCTGCTGCCCGGGGAGAAGCCGCGCATGATGAAGGTGCGCTTCCGCACGCTGGGGTGCTACCCGCTGAGCGGCGCCATCGAGAGCGAGGCGGAGACGCTGGAGCAGGTGATCGAGGAGATGCTGCGCGCGCGCACCAGCGAGCGGCAGGGGCGCCTGATCGACCATGACCAGTCGGGAAGCATGGAAGAGAAGAAGCGAGAGGGGTACTTCTGATGAGCGCGCCGATCCTGGAGAAGGGCCAGAGGCTCGAGGAGTACCTGCAGCGCCACGAGCGCAACGAGCTGCTGCGATTCCTGACCTGCGGCAGCGTGGACGACGGCAAGAGCACGCTGATCGGCCGGCTGCTGCACGACACCGGGCGCATCTACGAGGACCACCTTGCCGCGCTGGAGCGCGACAGCAAGGTGCACGGCACCACCGGCGGCGGCCTGGACCTGGCGCTTGCGGTGGATGGCCTGAAGGCCGAGCGCGAGCAGGGCATCACCATCGACGTTGCGTGGCGCTACTTCGCCACTGCGCGGCGCAGCTTCATCATCGCCGACTGCCCGGGGCACGAGCAGTACACGCGCAACATGGCCACCGGCGCCAGCCACTGCCAGCTGGCGATCACGCTGATCGATGCGCGCAAGGGGGTCAGCGTGCAGACGCGGCGGCACGCCTTCATCGCCAGCCTGCTGGGCATCCGGCACGTGGTGGCGGCGGTGAACAAGATGGACATGGTGGCCTGGGACGAGGCGCGCTTCCGCGCCATCGAGGCGGAGTTCGTGGCCTTCTGCCAGCAGCTGGGGATTCCCGACCCGGTGGCGGTGCCGATCAGCGCGCTGCACGGGGACAACGTGGTGGAGCGCAGCGACAAGACGCCGTGGTACAGCGGCAACCCGGTGCTGGCGCTGCTGGAGAGCGTGCCCGTGGACCGGCCCAGCCTGGAGGCGCCGCTGCGCATGCCCGTGCAGGCGGTGCTGCGCCCCGACCTGGACTTCCGCGGCTTTGCGGGTCGGATCGCCAACGGCAGCGTGAAGCCCGGCGACCGCGTGAAGATCTTGCCCTCGGGCAAGGAGACGCGCGTGCGGCGCATCGCGCGCGCCCCCGAGGATGGCGGGGACGCGGCGCTCGCCTTCGCCCCGCAGAGCGTGGTGCTGACCTTCGAGGACGAAGTGGACTGCAGCCGCGGCGACATGGTGGTGGCCATCGGGCGCGAGCCGACGGTGACGCAGCGCGTCGAGTGCGACATGGTGTGGATGCAGGAGGCGCCGCTGGTGCCCGGGCAGCAGTACCTGCTGCGCGTGGGAACCAGGCAGACCGCGTGCACCGTCAGGCAGGTGCGCTGGGCGGTGGACGTGAACACGCTGGCGACGCATCCCGCCGAGACGCTGCGGCTGAACGAGATCGGGCGCGTGGAGCTGGAGACGCAGGAGCGCGTGGCGGTGGACGCCTATCGCGACTGCCGCGGCACCGGCGCGCTGATCCTGGTGGACCGGATGACCAACGCCACCAGCGGCGCGGGGATGGTGCGGCTGAGCAGCGAGGCCGGCGAGCGGCGCGCGCACTGGGAGACCAAGGCGCTGGAATCACTTGAAAAGCCAGGGGAACGGCCAAGCTCGGTCACCGCCGTCGAACGCGAGGGGCGCTGGCGCCAGCTGCCGCGGACGCTGCTGATCTACGGGCCGCCAGGCAGTGGCAAGACGCGCGCGGCGCACAGGCTGGAGCGCCGCCTCTTCGACGCTGGCCACGCGGTGGTGCTGCTGGATGGCCAGGAGCTTCGTCGCGGCCTGAACAAGGACCTGGGCTTCAGCGACGAGGACCGCAGCGAGAACCTGCGCCGCACCGCCGAGATCGCGCGGCTGCTGAACGACCAGGGCTACATCGTGATCCTCTCGATGGTGGCGCCGCAGGCGCAGGCGCGCGCGCTGGCGCGCGAGCTGGTCGGCCCCGAGCGATGGATGGAGCACGATGCGTCGAGCGGCGCCCCGGTCCCCGACCCGCTGCAGTGATCGCGCTTGGGTAAGCAGGTGCCGGAGCGCAGGTGCGTGCGCTCGGACGCACGGGCGCGCGGGAGTGGGTGCGCTGCCGCGCGGGGGCACCACCAGCGCATCCCTATACTCGGCCCCATGAACTGCCCGAACTGCCACGGCACGATGACGCAGCGCCTCTACAGTGGGCCGATCCGGCTGGCGCGGCCCGGTTCCGCAACGGCGCAGGAACATGAAGTGCATGGTTGCGCGGGATGCGGCATCGGCGGCCTAGACCTGGCGACGCTGGACTACACGCAAGAGGAGTACCGCGTCTCGGTGGACGGCGACGCCGGCATCGCGGGCTTCGCGCAGATCCACGACTGGGAGCAGGCTTCGCTGCTTGGCGCCATCGGCACGGCCGGACTGGCGGGCTGCACCGTGGCGGATGTGGGCTGCGGCGGCGGCCGGCTGCTGGACCTGCTTGGCGGGTTTACGCGCGCGGCGACGGTGGCGATCGAGTCGCTCCCGGCCTTTCACGCCGAACTGGCGCGCAAGGGGCACCAACCTTTCGCCTCGGCGGCGGAGGCCACGCAGTGGCGGGGTGCCGTGGACGTGGCCGTCAGCTTCGATGTCATCGAGCACGTGGACGATCCAGTGGACTTTGCTGCGCAGATCCGTGCGCTGGTGCGGCCCGGTGGGCGCGCCGTCATCGGCACGCCCAACCTGGACCAGCTGCTGATGCGCCTGCTGCCGCAGGATTTTGGCCGCTTCTTCTTCCGGCGGGTGCATCGCTGGTACTTCACGCCGCAGTCGCTCCAGCGCTGCCTGGAGCGGGCGGGCTTCCGCGACGTGCGCGTGCGGTCGCTGCAGCGCTACGACTTCTCGAACCTGGCGGTGTGGCTGCGCGACCGGCGCGCCTCGGGGCTGGGCGCGATCGAGCTTCCCGGCATCCTGACCGCCAACATGGCCAGCGCGCTGGAATCCGTGGGGATGGGCGAGTACCTGGTGGCCGACGCGCGGCCGGGTGCGAGCTGAGCCGGCACAGCGGTGGCCGAGCGGCTCAGCCCGCGCTGCGCGCCGCGCCGCGGCTGCGCAGCCGCCGAGCAGGGTTGCCGACATAGATCCCCATCGGTTCGGTGGCGTGCGCCACCACCGCGCCCGCGCCGATGACACAACCATCGGCAATGGTCACGCCGTCCAGCACGATGGCGCCGACGCCGAACCAGACATCGTTGCCCACCCGGATCCCCTCGCGCGTCTCGCCCTGGCGGCAGATGGGCTGGCTGGCGTCGTCGAAGCAGTGGTTCGCGGGCACCAGCACCGTGTAGGCGGCCATGCGCACGTCGCTGCCGATCTCCAACCCGCCGTGCCCGTACAGGATGCAGCCCGGGTTCACTGAGCAATTGCGCCCAAGACGGATCGAGCCGCCCGCCGCCAGGAGCCGCGCGCCCGAGTGCACGGTGCAGCCCGGGCCGATCTGGATGCGCCCCCCCTGCCGCTGCACCACCGCACCCGGGGCCACGCGCGCGCTGCCGGCGATCTGCACCCCGCGCAGGCGCAGCCACGCCCACTTCAACAGCCACATCGGGCGGGCCGTGCGCTGCAGGAACTGGATCGCGGACTTCATGGCTCTTCGGGTGGCAGCCCGGCGGGCTGCGCGGCGGCCGGGCTGTGCGATGCATGCCGCAGCGTCAGCACCAGCATCACGCACGACGATACCGCAACGCCCAGCGCGTACCCGGTGGCCGCGGCGTGCAGCGGCGGCATCCACTGCATCAGGAGCGCGATGAAGGCGTAGGGAAGCGCGGCTTGCGCCACCGTGTAGGCGTAGTACTCGGGCCAGCGCCGGAGCGCCGCGTAGTAGGTGGCCAGCATGCGAACGGAGAAGAAGGGCCCGGCGGCGCACGCGATCAGCGCAGGCACCGTCGCCTCCTGGTAGCTGGGGAGCAGGAAGTGGATGAGCAGCGCGATCGCCGCCGCCGCGCCAAGGGAGACCAGGACCATGATGAGCGCCGTGCGCCGGACCTGCCGCATCAGCAGGCGAAGCAGCTTGCGGACATCGCCGTCTCGTCCATACGCCTCGACGAGGGCCGGATAGGAGGAGCCGTGGATGGCGCCTGGCACCACCTGCAGCAGCGACGCGGAGGCGAGCACCGGTGCGTAGAGGCCGACGAGGAGGAGACCGTCGTCGGAGGCGAGCAGCAGCACGCGCTCGGCCTGCTGGCCGACCAGCAGCATGTACCCGGTGATGTAGGTGTGGCGGCCGAACCGGAACATCTCGCGGAAGGCCCAGCGATGGAAGCGCGGGCGCGCACGCACGGGGCGGAAGACGAAGAAGACGAGCGCGGCCAGGACGCCGAGCAGCAGTGCGCGCCCCAGCATGCCGTCGAATCCGTAGAGCCACACCGCGGCGAGCCCGACCAACCCGGCGGAAGCGAGCCCCAGCTCGATGCCGCCCAACCGCGTGAAGGAGCTGGAGGAGCGGAACGTGGAACGCACGAACTGCGCGTAGTAGCCCAGCGCCCACGCCAGCGCAGTCACGATCATGGCCGCCATGAGCATTCGGTCCGAGGTCCCGAAGATGGCCACGGCTGCGGCGGCGATCGCCAATCCCACCACCATCATGGCGAGCGCATGCGCCAGGCCGGTCTGGATCACCTCCTGCGCCTTGGCATCCTGGCCACGGCCGACCAGGTAGGGGTACTCGCGGCTCAGCCCGCTCAGCACGCCCATCTTCAGCGCATCCAGCGGCAGCTGCAGGAGCTGCGCCGAGCTCCAGTAGCCCATCAACTGCGGGCCGACCCAGCGGAAAAGGAGCATCGCCGAGACGCCGTTCAGCCCCTGTGCGAAGAGCATCGACGCCGCGTAGACCGCCCGCGGCGATCGGGCGCGTTCAGCGAGCTTTCGGGCGGTCTTGGCTGGCATGGATCACGCTTCAGACAGGCTGATGCGCGCATGCCTGCGCAGCGCATCGCGCAACCGCCAGGCGCGGTGCTGCATCGCCGCGATGCGCACGGTAAGCGCACTGCCCCGCTCGCGCCTGCGCAGGAACGCCAGCGTCCGCTGGACGAGCGCGGGGTCGGCAGGGATCGGTGTGCCTGCGCGCGCGTGGGCCTCCGCGCCTGCCCGCGCTTTCGCGCCTGCGCCTGCGCCTGCACCTTCGCCCGCGGCTCCGCCTGCGTCCACCTGCCACAGCGACTCGATCATGCCGTTCATCGCCACGCGGCGGAATCCCGCGGCGCGCATCGTGGTCTCCAGCGTCTGCGGGACGAAGGACCAGGTGTGCGCGTTCTGGAAATAGCGCGCCAGCTGCGAGGCGGCGAAGAGGCTGGGCACCTCGACGAAGAGGGCGCCGCGCGGCAGCAGCATCCCCCGCAGCGCGCGGAGGTCGGCGATGGGATCCAGGAAGTGCTCGAGCACGTGCGAGAGGATCACCAGGTGGAAGCGCTCTCCCGAGGCGCATGCGTCCGGGAGCAGGCCGTGGCGCAGGTCCAGGCCACGCTTGGCGCCCAGCGCCAGGTAGGCGTCGTCCACGTCCCAGCCCACCGCTTCCCAGCCCAGCGCGCGGTAGGGCATCAGGTTCCAGCCTGCGCCGCAGCCGATCTCGGCGACGCGGGCGCCCGCCCCCGGCGGCAGGATGTCGTGCATCACGAAGCGCGCACGCGCCTGCCCGCGCGCCGACTGCTCCTGGAAGTACCGGGCAGGGTCGTGGCCGGGGCGTTCGTAGATGGCGCGATAGTGGTTGGCGTAGAAGTGCGCATAGGCCGCCGCGGTCATGCGCGGGTTGGTGCGCAGCAGCGCGCAGCGCGTGCACATCACGGTGCGGTGCGGGATGTGGTAGCGGTCGACGGTGGCGATGCAGCGCTCCTGGTCGGAACCGCAGAGGCACGGGATGCGCTCCAGCGCGTACTCGCCCGACTCAAGCAGTGCACGGACCGATGCGATCGCCGCGAGCCCGCGCTCGCCGGTGGCGACCGCGGGCGTGCCCACGGTGCTGCAGTAGCGCCCGCCAAGGAGCGGCGTTTCGGTGCCGGGTGCGGCAGGGGCAGGCTGGAGGAGTGGCGCAGGCATCGGTGGCGCTAGCGCGAGAAGAAGGGATGCATGTGCTCCAGGTCGATCATGCGTCCGCTGGGCAGGTCGATCGCGCCCACGAAGGAGGCGGCCTTGCTCTCGCTGCGCACGATCACGCCGACGGGGTTCTTCATCGTGGCTTCTGCGTCCACCCACTCCCATCGCGAGACGCCCTTCCCCGCGATCTTGAAGGGCCCCTGCTCCTGCTTGCGGCCATCGGCGCCCACCAGCTCGATCCAGTACTTCATCGGCCGGACGAAGGGGTTGAGCGTGATCACCACGAGCCGAGTCTGCGGGTTGCAGAGGACACCCGGGAAGTTCTCGTAGTGGCAGCGCTCGGTGCGGGTGAACCGTGCGGCGCCCCAGATGTACGCCGCAGGCAGATGCGCGTCGAAGCTGCCGTCCGTCGAGCGAAAGTGGTGGTAGCTGACCAGCACGCTGCTGACCCCCGCGGGCGCGACATCGGGGGAATACGCCATCACTTCGCAGTAGTGGAAGAGCTTGGTCAGTCCCGCCTCTCGGCAGATCTGCGCAGAATCAAGCGTCTCCTGGCCGTGCAGGTCCATCGCCTTTGAGCGGTAGACGTAGATCGGCTCGGTGGGGTTGCGCCCGTAGAGGCGAAACTCCCAGTAGTAACGCCCCGGCGCCCGGGTCGTGGTGCAGGGGGCGAAGCTGACCGAGGTGGAGACGCGCTCGTCGTGCACGATGAAGTTGGCCGAGGGGGCCCACTCGAGCTGTCCGGGGAGTGCGGGCGGCGACCGGAACGCGCCGATCACGCGGCGGGCGCCGTGCTGCAGCATCTGCGAGGGTGTGAGTGCGGGAAGCATCAGGTGGATCCTGCGTTTGCGCCTGTTGCGCTGGAAAGGCGCCTGCTTCGAGGGGCGCACCGCACCGGCGCGGTGCGTGCGCCCGCCGCCGACGCTAATGATGCTGCACGAGCCACAGGCCTTCGGCGACCTTTCGCCAGAAGCACCAGACCATGAGCCGCTGATTCGAGTCGAACCACAGCAGGGCGTTGCCGTCACCCTGCGTGGCCGGCTCGACGATTCCAAAGAGCGCACGCACCTCGATCCAGGCGCTGGCCAGCGCGGGCAGGTCGATGTGGCGCGTGACGACGCGGCCGTCAGAGAGACGCAGGTGGACGTCGCTGCGGTACGGGCGGTCGACGGGATTCGACAATGCGAGCCAGCACTCCTGCCCCGCGGGGAGCGGGTGATTGCAGTGGTAGTGTCCGTTGTAGTCCGCGGTGGAGTACTTGTCGTGGTAGTGCCAGCGCCCGGGCCGCGGCGGATCGCCGTGCGTGTAGTTCAGCACGCAGTAGGGGCGCAGCGAGCCCACCTGGCGCAGGACGCGGAAGTCGATGACCAGCATCCCCGCGATCTCCCCCTGCAGCCCGGGGAAGAGCTCGTCGAGCGTGTATTCGCGCGAACGGCCCGCCTCGAGCGCAAGCCCCGTGGCGCGCCCGACCTGCACGCCGGCCGCGTCGAAGAGGGTGGCGTTGAAGCGGATCCGCTCGCCGTTGGCGTTGCGCGCGTCTTCGGGGAAGTCCAGGTTGGAGAGGACCAGGCTGGAGGCAAGCCCCTGCCGCCGGATCACGAAGATGGCGAATCGCCGCAGCGTCAGGTGGTGCCTGATGGAGGTCTTGAACTCGCGATACCAGGTGCCCAGACGGCGGCCCAGCGGGATGCGCACGCCGGGGACCCCCAGCGATCCGCGCGCGCGCTCCTCGGCGTAGACCCGGATCATGTCCTTGATCTCGTACTCACAGCTGGTGCAGCGCGTCCCCACCTGGTAATGGAGCTTCAGGGCCTCGAAGCTGGCGCCGTCCGTCTCCTGCAGGATGCGCTCCATGTCTTCGTAGGTGACCTGGAAGCAGTTGCAGACGTTTCGGCGGTCGGGGAGCGCGGCGCCGGGGACCTGGGCAAGCGCAACATCGCCAGCGGCTCGTTTGGTCTGGTCGCCCATTGAATGCAGGAAGAATACAGAGGCGCGCGGCGGTCGCGGCAGGATCACGGCGACGGCCGGATGGGCCGCGCCGATGGTCCGGCGACGATTGCTCCGGGATCGACCGCGCCCGGGACCACCGAACCCGCGCCTACGACCGCGCCATCGCCGATGCGCGCGCCCTTCAGCACGATCGAATGCGCGCCCAGGAAGACGCGCGATCCGATCTGGACGGGACGCGAGCTCGGGAGGCGAGGATCGGGCGCTTCGGTATGCGCGCGCAAGGGCAGCGCGTGGAGGTCGGAATCGACGACCAAGCAGCCGCCGCCCAGCAGCGTGTCGCTGCCGATCTCTATCGACTTGGTTGCGACGAGCACCGTGCCGCTGATGCCAACGCGGTCCCCCACCTGGATTCGCGCGCCCCGCCCCGCGTAGATGCCCGTGCGCTGCCCGGACCCGACCAGGTTCACCGCCGCGCCGGAGTTGATCCGGCAGTCACGGCCGAAGGAGACGGTGGCGGTCGGATGGATGCGCAGGTGGATCCATCCGGTGGCGCGGAAGCCCGGTCCGGTCCGCACACCGGCGAGCGCCAGGCGCAGCCGGGCGATCGCGGTGAAGAGGAGCGCGCCGACGCGCTGCGTCGCAATGCGACTGCCATGGAAGACGGTGCGGAGCGCACTCATGGGAGCGGAGTCTCCGCGGAATCGGTGCGGCGCGCCGAGAGGAGCCAGCCCGCGCATGCGAAGACCGTCATGTCGCGCATGGCGGTGTTGGCCAGGTAGGAGCCACCCATGGTGGTGTAGAGCGTGCATGCCGCCACGACGCCTGCCACCGCGAGCGCACGCAGGTTGCGCGGCCGGCGCAGCGCCGCGCCCACCGCCGCCACCGCCGGCAGGAGCATCAGCAGCGCGAAGGGAATTCCCCCCTTCAGGATGGGATTCGCCATGCCCACCTCCACCTCGCGGCGTCCCAGGAACTGCTGATCCTCGAGCCAGAGCGAGTCATGGCGTTCCTTCCGGGCGCCCAAGGAGGCGGTCAGCGGAAGCTCCTTGCCCCACGGAAAGGCGCCGCCCAGGCCCCGGCCGACCAGCCGCTCGACGGGCGTCAGCGCACGGAGCATGTCCCCCACCACCTGGAAGCGCTCGTTCTCGCGCGTCAGCGGGCCAAGCGCGCCCGAGGTGTACCCCCGGCGGACCAGCGGCGCGCCTGCCGGGCCGAAGCGGGCGATCATCGCCTCGCCACCCTGCGTGAGCTCGGTGAATTCCGCAACGCTCGCGGCGGCCGTCGGATCCGACTGGTAGATCGCCATGTCCACCCCCTCGGCCTCCGCCTCTGCCTGCGCCAGCGCGAGCGCCTCCGGAGAGATGTACGCGTGGAGCCCCCTTCCCTGCAGTCGTGCCAGCAGCACCTCGCCCTGCGCGACCAGCGTCCCCTCGGGGGGGAGCGCGGTCGCCGCGACGCCCGCGCAGAGGCAGAGTGCCGTGGGCAACGACCACCATGCAAGCGTCGCACGGCGCATCCGCAGCGCTGCGGGAACGCATGCGATCGCCACGGCGGCGGCGCCCAGCGCGACCAGGAACGCCAGGTCAAGCCTTCGCTGCAGCAGCACTGCGCAAAGCGTCAGCATCGCCCAACCGCTGGCGGCTACCAGCAACTCGGGCCAGCGCAGTTGCCGCGCGCAGAAGAGCAGCAACGGCAGCGCGCCCAGCATCACCGCGGTGCGCCCCACGCTGACCGCGCGCACGATGCGCCCGTCGATTCCGTACTGCTCGAAGGCTGCAGGGACCTGGTGCCAGCAGGAGAGCAGCACGATGAGCCCGACGACGATCGACCCGACCAGGGGTCCCTTGGCGACACGCCAGAAGGCGCCGCTGCCGCCCAGCCGGAATGCGGCGACCACCGATGCGTAGACCAGCATGTCGCGGGCGATCGCCGTGGAGGAGGTGCCGCGGAGCACTCCGACGAAGGCCTCGACCACCACCAGGAGCAGCACCGCGGCCATCCACAGTCGCCATTGCCGCGCGAAGTCGCCGTCGCGCGCACGCACCACCGCAAGCGCACCCACGATCAGGCAGCAATGCGCCATCAGTGCCGCAATGGCGCCGGGAAAGCGCATCCACTGGATGCCCAGCGATCCCAGCGGAAGCCGCGAGAATCCCACGCCCAGGAGCAGCACGAAGGCCCACAGCGACCAGCGCACCAGCCGATCGGCGCTTCGATGCTGCTGCGGCAGGCCGATGGGTTGCGCGGCGCTCACGGGGCCGCTCCCGGCACTGGCAGTGCAGGCTGGTCGGGGCCCCGCTGCAGGCCGGAGACGATCCGGAAGAAGGCTTCCTGCTCGGCCGGGGCCTCGGGCCGGTCCAGGTCCAGCGACATCGCGCGGAAGTCGCTTCCCTGCGCGCGGAAGGAGAATCCCTTGAAGACCAGGTGCAGGTAGCGCTTGGCCGCCTGCACGCGCGCCGCAGATGGGCGCTCGGGACGCTGGCACCACGCGTCGAGCGCGGCGAAATAGGCCGCGGCGTCCGCGGGCTCCTCGACGATCCCGAGCCCCTCGTACTTCGGCTTGCCCGCGGCGATCACCGGCAGCCCGCGCGCGGTCATCTCGGCACCCGCGCTGCTGAGGTAGACCAGCCCGATGGTGGCGAAGGGGAGCAGGCTGAAGGTGTTGATCGGCTCCTCGGAGCCGATGACCAGCACGTTGGGCGCGTCACCGGCGATGCGCCGCGCCAGCTCGCCTGCGCGGACGGTGCACTTGACCGGGCCGACCCACCGCTCGGCCGGGTGCGCACGGATCACCAGGCGCACGCCCGGGCGAGCGCGCACATGCGCCACCAGCTGCTCGATCCAGTCGCGCTGCCCGCGGAAGCAGCGCTCGCGCACCAACATCGAACTGTCGCCCACCACGTTGGGCGCCGCCAGAAGCAGCGGCCCCTCGCGGTCGACGAAGCTGCGCACGTGCGGCGGCAGGGTCGCCGAGACCGCATCGCGCTGCACGCGGTAGAAGCTCTCCAGCCACGCGGCATCGTCGGTGCGCGTGCCGTCAACGAACTTCAAGTACGCATCGACCTCGCGCTCCTTGGCGGCGTCCCACGGGCCCAGCGCGTCCAGCCAGCCTGCGACGTTGTATTCCAGCGCCGGTGCGTCATGGTTGTAGATCATGTGCCCGGCGCGCCACGCCCACCCTTCCAGGCAGACTGCAGGCTGGCCGCGTGCGCGCGCGGCATGCAGCAGCCCCGGCGTCTCCGCCACCAGCCCGCTCATGATCAGGATGCTGTCGAAGCGTGCGGTGCCCAGCAGCGCGTAGAGGCCGTTGCCGGCGCGCAGCATCCGCGAGCGCAGCGCCTGGACGTCGGCGGCGTAGGCGGCAGCATCGTCGGTGACATCCTGCTCCTCGACGTGGCGGTCGTAGGCCACGGCTGCGCGGACGATGCGTTCCACTTCCTGCTCCAGGCCGGGGCAGCGCGAAGGATCGGCGTCCACCCAGCCATCCAGGTCGACCAGCTGCACATCGGGGATCCGCGCCACGCCATCCCAGAAACGCAGGCGCGCAGGCGCCCACTGCGGCTCGCTGGCGCGGACCTGCGCGCCGGAGTGCAGGAGCGTGCTCTGGATCCCCATGCGCCGCAGCACGCAGGCGGCGTAGGCGGCCCACTCGATCCAGGTCTGGTTGCGCAGCGCGGTGATCATCACGCGGCGCGTGACGGGGGGAAGCGGGCGCGCGGCCAGCGAAGCCAGCCAGCGGTCCAGGGCGATCCGCGGGATCGCGGCGCGACCTGCTGGACGCGCCCCGATGACATGCGCAACGATTCCCGAGCCTGTGGTGAGGGCGCGCCGTGCCCGGCGGAGTGCGTGCTTGCTTGCCTGGGCCATCAGTCAGGTCACCACGATTCCAGGACCGTCTTGCGCTGCATCGGATCCACGCTGGCGATGGCAGCGTCGTCATAGTACGAGTCGCCCACCACATGCGTCGTGGAGACTTCCTCGAAGATGGCCCCCTGCCGCGATGAAAACGCGTGCCAGACGCCGCGCTCCACCAGCGCGATGTCGCCCGGGCGCATGGCGGTGACCACGCCGTCGCGCGTCACCTCCAGGTCGCCGTAGAGCAGCTGGAAGGACTCCTCCTTGACCAGGTGCCGGTGCGAAGGGTGCGACTGCCCCGGCAGCACGATGATGAGCTTCTTGCAGTATTCGCGGTTGATCAGGTTGACGATGATCGCGCCGTGCTGCCGGAAGCGGTCCGGCCCGTAGTGGTGCGACATGTCGATCGAGTAGCTGGTGCCGATGGAGATGCCCGCCTCGTGCAGCAGCCCCTTCGCCTCGTGCAGCAGGCTGCGCAGCGCCACCGCGACGGTGCGCTGGCGCCGCTCGCGCAGAGGGGCGTTGGCGGCGTACTCCTGCGTGGCGCTCATGCCGGCCATGTACTCGCTGCTGGAGGTCTGCCCGGCCGCGCAGGGCATGGCGAAGAAGACGCGCTCGGGGCCGACGGGCTCCCCCGCCTTCACTGGCTCGCGCAGGTAGGTGCCGCGCTTCAGCGAGAGCAGCGAGTCAAGCTCCTCTTGTGTGACGTGCTTGGGTGCGGCGGCGTCCCCCTCGATCTCCAGCGCCAGCAGCGCGGCCTTCACCCACGCATCGGTCTGCGCAGGGTCCATCGAATAGGCGTTGAGGGGCGCGGCAGCGGTGGGAACGCCGACGTGCCGCTCCAGGATGCGCGCCCCCTTTGCCACGGCGATCTTCACCGGATCCAGGTTGTCGGGGGCCTCGTGGCCGCTGTAGCCGATGCGCAGCCAGTGATAGCGCCGGCGCATCCAGTCGACGACATGCAGCTGAAGCGCATCGTTGGGGGTCGGGTAGAGGCCCACGCAGTGCAGCAGCGAGAAGTCGTGCACGCGGCGGTGCTCGAAGAAGTTGACCACCTGGTCCATCTCCTGCTGGCGAAGCCCGCCGCTGGAGCAGATGACCGGCTTGCTGACGGTGGCGATGCGCTCCAGCAGCGGCCAGTCGTTGGCGCTGCAGCTGGCGATCTTCACGATGTCGACGCCGTGGTTCACCAGCAGGTCCAGCGACGACTCGTCGAAGGGGGTGCACGCGGCCAGCATGCCCTGCTCGTGGATGGCGGCCACCAGCGTGGCGTAGTCGGAGAAGGGCAGTTCGGTGCTCAGGAAGCGCTTGATGTGCTTGATGTCCGCCGAGCGGAACTCCGGGTGGATGAACGTGCTCAGGTCGCGGTACTGCAGCTTCACCGCCGCGCGGATGCGATGGCGCCGCGCGATCTTGGCCATCTCCTCCACGATGAGCAGGCCGTGCTCCAGGCTCCCCGAGTGGTTGTTGGCCATCTCGAAGATGAAGAGCGGGCTGCGGTCGGCGGGCCGACTGCCGGGGGCCGTGCTGCTTGCGGGAGTGCTGCTGGGGGAATTGCTGCTGGACATGCTTGGCCTATCCATGAAGTGGTTGCTGCTGTGGGACCGCTTGGTGCTGCGCTTCGCGCGCCAGGCGCAGGAGCGCGCCGATGCCGGTGCCGCGGTCGTCGATGTACAGGTCCGCGGCGGGCTTGCCGAAGCGCAGCTCGTGGTGGCGCACGCCCCACTCCTGCAGCTGGCGGCCGGTGACGCCGCCCCAGTCGATGCCGGTGGCGGAGCCGCGCGCGGTGAAGATGATGATGCGGTGCCCCGCGTCGTGCAGCAGGTTCAGCGCATCGATGATGTCCTGCTGCGGGCGGGCAAGCGCGTAATCGTTCTGCGGCGCAAGGGTGGCGATGACGCCGTCCATGTCGAAGCAGATGGTCAGCGCGCGGCCGCCGCGCCCGGCAGTGGCGGCGTCGACGGCGGCGTCGAAGTGCGCCAGCGTGTCGATGTCGTGGTGGTGCTCCATGACATAGGCGCCGAGCGTGCGCCCCGTCATCGAGCGCTGCTCCAGGATGGTGCGCGGCCGGATCGCGTCAACGCAGGCGTTCTGCAGGTACGCCGTGGGGAGCGCCTGCCTCGGAAGGCTGTGCGATTCGGCGATGCCGGCGTCTGCCACCTGCCGCAGCGTGCCGCCGGGCTGAAGCCACCACATCTTCAGGGGCGACTCGGGAGCCGCACTCACCGAGCGCACGGCGTCCCACTCGGGATGGGCGCGCAGCAGCGCGATGGCGGCGTCGATCTCGGCGGCGCTCCGGTTGGGGTAAGTGGGGCGCAGGTGCACCACCATCTCGGGAAGCCCGCCGGTGGCGCCCTCGTACCAGCGCAGCGCGTGCTCAAAGGTCTCCAGGTCGGTGCTCAGGTCCCCCGCCAGCGAAGCAGGCCGCAAGAACGGAGTTTCGGCGCCATGGGCACGCGCGATGGCGGCGTACTGCTCGTCGTCGGTGGAGACGATGACGCGATCGACCAAGGCCGCCGCCAGCGCCTGCTCCACGGCCAGTCCAAGGAGGGGCGTGCCGCGGAAGGAGCGGATGTTCTTGTGCGGGAGGCTCTTGGAGCCGGAGCGCGCGGGGATGATCGCCAGGACTGCCATGGACAAGTCTGCCGGTGCCGAGTCTGCGAGTCTGCGAGCCTTGTGGGCCTTGTGGTCCTTGTAGGCCTCGCGGGCCTGCGGGCCTGCGGGCCTGCGAAGGCTGATGCCGCGGGCGCCCGAGCGCGCGAGACCGCAATCCGCCTACGCGGACCGCAAAGGATAGCGGGATTCCAGCCTGCACCGCGCAGCGCAGCTGGCGCTGAAGCGGGGCCTGTTGGCATGCCATTACGATGGCCCGGATGCGGATCGCGATCCTCGCGGACATTCCCTGGCCCACCGGCGCAGCGGGCAGCATCCGCGTGCGCCGCTGGGCGCAGGAACTGTCCGGCGCCGGCCATGAGGTGCTGGTGCTTCCCATCGGCCACTATGGCGCGAGCGCGCCGCAGGCGACCGCTGATGCCTTCGCGCTCGCGCCTGAAGCGCGCTTCCCGAGCAATTACGGAGCTCTTGGGCGCGGTGGCGTCCGGGGCGTGCGCGCGATCGGCGCCGCGATGCGCCAGTTCCGTCCGGAGTGGGTCCTTGGCTACGGCCGGCGCCTCTCGAGCCTGGGCGCATGCGTCGGGCAGATGCCGCGCGGTGCGAGGCTTGCGCTGGACGTGGTGGAGCACCCATGCATCACTCTCTGGGAACGCGGCTGGCACAGCGCGGTCGGATGGGACCACTGGACCGGCGCGCGGCTGCTGGCGCGCCGCGCGGACGCGCTCTTTGCCATCACGCCAGCGCTGGCCCAGGCGTGCAGCGCGTGGTCGCGCGCGCCCATCGTGGTGGTGCCGGGCATGGTTCCAGGTGCCCAGGCACCCGTCCCCAAGCGGAACCGGACGCTGGGTTACTACGGCGGATGGCACGCGAAAGACGATCCCGCCTACCTGCTGGCGATGATCGAGCGGGTGCTGGCGCCCGCGCCCGCCGCGCCCGCCGGGGACGTGGTGCGCTTCGAGACGGTCGGGCGCGTGCCCGCCGAGTTTGCGGAGCGCCTGGCGCGCATCGCAGCGGACCCCGGGCGCATCCTGCACCACGGCATGGTGGCGGACGGCGCGATCGCCCCTGCGATCGGCGCGTGGAGCGCGGCGATCATGCCGCGCGCCGATGTGCGCAGCGCGCGCTTCGCATTCCCCAATCGCGCGGCCGAGCTGCTGGCGTGCGGCACGCCGGTGCTGGTGCGCGCGTCCATGGGAATCGCCGGGCTGGGCCTGGCCGAGGGCGTGGTGGAGATCCCGTCGAACGATCCGGGCGCTGCCGCGCTCGCAGCGCAGGCACTGCTGGCAGATGGCGCACGCCTGGAAGCGCTCCAGGCCGCCGCCATATGGACTGCAGAGACCACGCTGAGCGCGCGCCGCGCGGTGGGCACGGCGCTCGAAGCGATGCGCCGCGCATCGGGCCACGCTGCGCCGTAGGCTAGAAACCGCAGGCCGCCATGCAGACGACGCACGAAACGCACCCCGAAACCGCCAGCGGCGCGTCCATCGCGCTGCAGGGTCGGCGCGTGGTGGTGGTGGGCGCCACGTCCCAACTGGGGCGGCGCATCCTGGCGCGCGCCGCCGCGCTGGGCGCATGCACCACCGGCGTCTCCCGCTCCGCCGTCGACTCGACGGGCACCGGGGGGTCCCCCGCGTGGAAGCGCGTCGATCTGGCCCAGGCCGGGGCGATCGCGGCGCTGGAGCTGCGGCCGGGCGACATCCTGATCAGCAGCGCACCGCTGCGCAAGCTGGCGGGGGCCATCGCGCGATCGCCGCTCCCGCGCGGGGTGCAGGTCACCGCCGTGAGCAGCGCCAGCACCACCACGAAGGCCTCGTCGCCCTTTGCCGCCGATGCGCGCTGGTCCGCCCAGATGCGCGCCGCCGAGGCGAGCATCGCCGAAGCGGCGGCAGGCGACGCGCGCATCCTGCGTCCCACGATGATCTACGGCTCCGGCCGCGATCGCAACATCGCCCGAATCGCGCGCGCGCTGCGGCGCTTCCATGCATTCCCGATGGTGGGCGGAGGAGGCGGGCTGCGCGCGCCCGTCCATGTCGACGACCTGGCCGCCGTGGTGCTGGCCGCCGCCATGGCCCCCGCCCCCCCCGCACCCGTCCATGTCCCCGGCGGCGAGGTGCTGCGCTACTGCGACATGGTGGAGCGCATCGCAGAGGCGGCGGGCGTGCGCTTCGTCCGGGTGCCGGTGCCCGTGGCGCCCTTCGCGCTCGGCGGCGCGCTGCTTTCGCGCTTCGGGCGCGCAGGCTGGCTGCTTGCGGTCTGCGCGCGCATGACCGAGGACCTGACCGTGCCCGACGATGCAGCGCGCTACGGGGTGCCGCGCCGTGGATTCCAGCCGGATGCCGTGGCCGTCGGCGCTTCGCACGGGGCAGGCCAGTGACCCCTCCGCGCGCCCTGCTCATGGTGCACTTCGCCGGGTACCTGCTGCAGTTCCGCAGCTCGCTGATCGCGGAACTGGTGCGGCGCGGCTACGAAACGCATGTCATCGTGCCCGGCCTGACGCCTCCGCTGGAGGCCGCGCTGGCGGCGCTGGGCGCACGGTCGCGTGGCGCCCTGCTGGAGCGCACCGGGCTGAACCCGCTGCGCGACCTGGCGTACCGCCGCGAACTGGACGCGGCGATCCGCGCGATCGCGCCCGAGGTGGCGATTGCCAACGGGATCAAGCCCATCGTGCATGGCATGCCCGCTGCCGCGGCGGCCGGGGTGCGCGTGCGCTGCCCCCTTTTCGCCGGGCTGGGTGCGCTGCGCCCCGCCGGGATGAAGCAGCGGATCCTCTCCATGGCGATGCAGCCGCTGGTGCGCCGTGCGCTGGCCGCCTCGACGCACGTGGCGACGCAGAACATCGACGATGCCGCCCTGCTGCAGCAGCGCTTCGGCGCCGTGCTGCCTGGCGCGCCCATCGTCACCGAGGGATCGGGGGTGGACCTGCGGCACTACCCGCAGGCACCGGTGCCCGCCGAGCCGATGGTGCTCATGACAGCACGGCTGGTGGTGGAGAAGGGCATCTACGAGTTTTGCGATGCCGCCAAGATCGTGCGCGCGCGGCGCCCGGGCACGCGCTTCGTGCTGGCCGGGTTCTTCGAAGGTTCGCGCGCGGGTGCCGCCGGGCGCGACGAGTTCCTGGCGCGCTGCCGCGACGCGGGGGTGGAGTACGCGGGGCACCTGGCGGATGTCCGACCGCTGCTGCGCGATTGCACCGTCTTCGCGCTGCCCACCTACTACGGCGAGGGGCGGCCGCGCTCGATCCAGGAGGCGCTCTCCACCGGACGCCCCATCGTGACCACCGACAATGTCGGTTGCCGCGACAGCATCGAGGAGAGCGTGCACGGACGCATCGTGCCCCCCCGCGATGCGGCGGCGCTGGCACGTGCGATCGACGAGGTCCTGGGCTGGCCCGAGCGCGAGGCCCTTGCCGCGCGCTGCCGCGCGTACGCCGAGCGCCGCTACTGCGCACGGCAGATCGCGGCTGACTTCCTGGACGCGCTGGGGGTGGCGCCCGTCGCGGTGCCGCCACCCGCGCCCGGACCCGGGATCGCCCAGCCCCGCGCGGCGCGATAGGCTCTGCGACCGGCCGTGAAGCTTGCGAAGAACATTCCCTGGTGGGCCAAGATCGGCGCCAAGATCGCGCTGGCCCGCGCTCCCGTTCCGTACTCAGCGTGGCGGCGCATCGGCATCTTCCGCCATGGAGCGATGATCGACCCCGCCTATTCGCGGGGCATCTTCGAGCAGTACATCGGCGCGATCCGCGTGCACGGGGGAACGCTTCGGTCGATCCTTGAGCTTGGCCCCGGCGACAGCGTCGCCACTGCGGTCTGGGCCGCAGCGGCAGGCATCGCGCAGACCACGCTGGTCGATGCCGGGCGATTCGCGACCACCGGCATCGAGGGGTACCGCGCTGCGCTCCAGGCAGCGGGACCGGCCTGTGCAGGGGCGGCGGCAGCGGCGGACGTCGATGCGATGCTCGCCGCGCTGGGCGCCCGCTACCTCTGCGAAGGGCTTGCAAGCCTGCAGGCGATCCCTGACGAGTCCATCGACGCCGTCTTCTCGAACGCCGTGCTGGAGCACGTCCGCCGCGGCGAGTTCGAAGAGACGGTGCGGCAGATGCTGCGAATCCAGCGGCGCGGCTCGGTGGCGATGCACGGGATCGACCTGCGTGACCACCTGGGGGGCGCGCTGAACTCGCTGCGAATCAGCCCCGAGCGATGGGAGTCCCCCCTGTTCGCGAATTCCGGCTTCTACACCAACCGGCTGCGCGCCAGCGAGATTCGCCGCATCTTCACCGATGCGGGCTTCCAGATCCTGGAGTGCCAGGAGCGGCGCTGGGAGAACCTGCCAACCCCCCGCTCGGTGATGCATCCCGCGTTCGCGGCGCTCACCGACGACGACCTGCTCATCTCGGGCGTCAAGCTGGTGGTGCGGCGGCCCGCCGCCTGATCACATCGCGCCACAGCTGCAGGTACCGCGCCGCCACCGCTTCACGCCGGAATTCCGCGGAGACGCGCGCGCGCCCCAGCGCACCGCGGGCGCGCCGCGCTTCCGGAGGCTCCGCGGCCGCGGCGCACATCGCGGCGGCCAGCGCGGGCTGGTCGCGCGCAGGAACCACCCACCCCGCCTGCGCCACCAGGAGCTGCGCGTCCCCCACGTCGGTGGCGATGACCGGTGTCCCCACCGCCATCGACTCGATGACCACGTTCGGGCAGCTCTCGCGTGTCGAGGACATCACGCAGACATCGGCGGCGGCCAGCCACGCCATCGGGTCCGCCTGCTCCCCCGCGTGCAGCAGCCACTCGCTGCGCTCCATCTGCGCGGCCTCCGCCTCCTGCCCCGTCGCCTTGGAAGGGGTGCCGACGCGCACGAAGCGCGCGCTGGGGAAGCGCGCGCGCACCTCCTGAGCAGCGCGCAGGAACGCCACGACGCCCTTGTCCGGATGCGGGCGCCCGACATGCATGAAGACGCACTGGCCCTCGGTGGCACCGATCCGCGCGCGCAGCTCCGCGCGGCGCTCCGCCACCCAGCCGGGGTCGCGCACCTCGACGCCATTGTGCACCGTGAGCGCTCGCGCGGCCGCGAAGCCAGAGGCCTCGTGCTGCTGGCGCGCGCGCACCGAGTTGTAGACGATCGCCTCGGCGCGCCCCGACCCCATGCGTGCCGCGCGCAGCGCCAGCCGGCTGGAGAGGCTGGGTGCGTCGCCGCGCTCCAGCGATGCGCGGATGCCCCAGACGCAGGGGACGCGGCGCACGCGCGGATCGAAGCTGCACGCCGACCAGAGGGCGCAGGCGTGCCACATCCAGGCGTGGACCACGTCCGGACGCGCCTCGATGATCGCCGTGCACGCGGCACGCACCAGTGCCAGCGAAATGCGCCCGCGTCTGGACCCGATGTGCCGCACCTGTGCGCCTGCGGCGAGCATCGGCGCCGCCATCGCGTCGATGTCCGTCAGCACCAGCACGGTGTGCACCGCGGTGCCGCGGGTGTCCTCGATCAGCCGCACCAGCGCGCGCTCGGCGCCTCCCACCGCCAGCCCCACGATCAAGTGCACCACGCGCAGCGGCGCCCGCGCGGCGGAGCCGTCGCTCCCGACGGGAGTCGGCGGCAGGGGTGCGGCTTCGCTGGTTTCCATGGCCACGGGATCACGATGGTATTCGGCGCGAGCCGGCACTCGCGGGGACGCGTGCGCTCGCGCGGACCCGGCGGCAGGGACTCACTGCGCCGCGTGCGCCTGCTGCGCGGCGGGCTTGTAGTACGAGAGGTACCACTGGACGAAGCGGCGCACCCCCTCGGCGACGCGCACCTGCGGCCGGAAGCCGAAGTCGCGCTCCAGCGGCCCGACATCGGCGAAGGTGTCGGGCACGTCGCCCGGCTGTGCTGGCAGCATGTCAAGCTGCGCCTTCACGCCCAGGCTGCGCTCCAGTTCGTGGATGTACTCCATCAGCTCGACCGGCTGCCCGCATCCCACGTTGTAGAGGCGCCAGGGTGCGGTGCTCGCCTGCGCGGAGACGAGCAGGTTTGCCTCCGTGGAGGGGGCGGGCGGCGAGCGCAGCACGCGCACCACCGCCTCGACGACGTCGTCCACGAAGGTGAAGTCGCGTCGGTGGTGGCCGCCGTTGTAGACGGGGATCGGCCTTCCTTCCAGCATCAGCTGGGTGAACTTGAAGAGCGCCATGTCGGGGCGCCCCCACGGGCCGTAGACGGTGAAGAAGCGCAGCCCCGTCGCGGGCAGCCCGAAGAGGTGGCTGTACGAGTGCACCATCAGCTCGTTGGCGCGCTTGGTGGCGGAGTAGAAGCTGAGCGGGTGGTCCGCGGCGTCGGTGGCCAGGAAGGGCAGCTTGGGGTTGGCCCCGTACACCGAGCTGGTGCTGGCGTAGACCAGGTGCTGGCACCGGGCGTGGCGGCATCCCTCCAGGATGTTGGCAGTCCCCACCAGGTTGGAGTCGACGTACGCGCCGGGGTTCTCGGCGGCGTAGCGCACCCCCGCCTGCGCACCCAAGTGCACCACCCGGCGGAAGCCGTGGCGCGCGAAGAGCTGCGCGGTGCGCGTGCGGTCGCTGAAGTCCATCTCCTCGAAGGCGAATCCGGGGCGCCCCTCGATGCGCGCCACCCGCGCGCGCTTCAGCGATGGGTCGTAGTAGGCGTTGAAGTTGTCGATGCCAACAACGCGCTCCCCCTGCTCGACCAGCCGCAGCGCGACCGCCGAGCCGATGAATCCTGCGGCACCCGTGACCAGCGTGGGCATCCGCGCGATGATACGGAGCGGGCGCCGGCGCGCTCCGGTAGAACTCCGTTCGCGTGGGCCTCTTCGTCTCCATCGCCATCACTGCGGCGACGTGCGCGGCAGTCTCTGCCGCCGCGACGGGGCTGCTGCGCTCGCTGCTGGTGCGCTTCGCGGTGGTCGACGCCGCCACCGAGCGCAGCTCGCACGTCGGCACGGTGCCGCGCGGGGGGGGCATCGCCTTCGTGCTGGTGGGGCTGGCGGCGGCCGCTGCCATCGCGGCGCGCGGCGCCGGGCCGGACGATCCCTCGGGCGAACCGCTCCGCTTCCTGGCGCTCTGGGTGGCGGCGCTTGTGGTGGCGATCATCGGTGCAGTGGACGATGCACGCTCGATCGGCGCCGCGCCGCGGCTTGCCGTGCACCTGGTGGCGGGCGCTGCGCTGGTGTGGGCGGCATCGCCCCTGCCCGCGGTGCAACTGCCCGGCGGCGCGGCCGTGGACCTTGCATGGGCCGCATGGCCGCTCCTGATGCTCGCCACCGCGTGGAGCATCAACCTGACCAACTTCATGGATGGCATCGACGGCATCGCCGCGACGCACGGCGCCATCGTGCTGGCCTTCATCGCCGCCTGCGCGGCGGTGCACGGGGACTCCGACCTGGCGCTGACGGGCGCTGCACTGGCAGGCGCGGTAGCGGGCTTCCTGCCGTGGAACCTCTCGCGCGCGGGGCGCATCTTCATGGGGGATGCGGGGAGCGGCTTCCTGGGCTTTGCCATCGCGGCATGCGCGGTGCTGGCGTGGCATCGCGGCGCCATCACGCCGTGGGCGGCGCTGATCGCGGGTTCCACGTTCGTGACCGATGCCACCGTCACCCTGCTGCGGCGCGCGCTGCTGCGCCAGCGCCTGGCGCAGCCGCATCGCACGCACGCGTACCAGCACCTGGCGCAGCGCGCGGGGTCGCACCACCGCGTCACCGCGCTCTTTGCGGGGGCGGACCTGGCGTGGGCGCTGCCGCTGGCGGCGGCGGCGGTCGCGTGGCCGCAATGGGGCATCGCCCTTGCCGCGGTGGCGTACGCGCCGCTGGCGCTCCTGGCGCTGCGATTGAACGCGGGTCAGGCTTCGGGGGCCGAGACGCGGTAGCCCGCGACCGCCTGCGCCAGGAGCTGGCGCACGCCGCGGTCGTCGTGCTGCGAGACGCGCGCCTCCAGCTGCTGCAGCATCGGCTCCAGGCGGCTCCACGGCTCGCATCCCTCGCGCGCGCGCAGGATCGCTCGGTGCGCGGTCGGCACCAGGTCGCTGCCGATGACCAGTTCCTCGAACATCTTCTCGCCGGGTCGGAGCCCGGTGAAGACGATCTCGATGTCCCCGCCGGGGTTCGCCTCGCTGCGCACCGAGCGCCCGCCGAGCTGGATCATGTTGCGCGCCAGGTCGGAGATGCGCACCGGCTCGCCCATGTCCAGCACGAAGACATCGCCGCCTTCGCCCATCGCCCCCGCCTGCAGGATCAGCTGCACCGCCTCGGGGATGGTCATGAAGTAGCGCGTGACGTCCGGGTGCGTCACCGTCACAGGCCCCCCCGATGCGATCTGCCGCTCGAAGATGGGGACGACGCTGCCGCTGCTTCCCAGCACGTTCCCGAAGCGCACCATGGTGAAGCGCGACCCGGTGGCAGTGCCGTAGCGCTCCTGAAGCGCCTGCAGGATCATCTCGGCCAGGCGCTTGGTGGCGCCCATGATGCTGGTGGGGCGCACGGCCTTGTCGGTGCTGACGAAGACGAAGTTGGATACGCCGTGCTTCAGCGCCGCCTCGGCGACGCGCAGCGTGCCAAGGACGTTCACCTCGGCCCCCTCCGGCTCGTTGTCCTCGACGATCGGCACGTGCTTGTACGCCGCGGCGTGGTAGATGGTGTCGGGGCGGTGCCTGCCGATGATCCGGTCGATGCGCACCGCGTCGGTGACGCTGGCCAGGTGCCGGTGCACCGCCGAGCGCGCCGAGCCGGGTGCGGCGCTGCGGGCGCTGCTGCTCAGCTCGGCGTCGATCTGGAAGAGGTTGAACTCGCAGTTGTCCACCAGGACCAGCGCCTTCGGGCCGTGGTTCAGCACCTGCCGGCAGAGCTCGCTGCCGATGGAGCCGCCCGCGCCCGTCACCAGCACGGTCTTGCCTGCGATGTTGGATGCGATCAGGCGCGGATCCGGCTCGACCGGGGCGCGCCCCAGCAGGTCCTCGATGGCCACCGGGCGCAGCTGGTCGACGCGCACGCGGCCATCGTGGATCTCGCCCAGCGTCGGCACCGCCAGCACGCGCACGCCCGTGGCGGCGGCGCGCTCGAGCACGATGCGGCGCTTGGCACGCCCCTGCGGCGCAAGCGCCACCAGCAGCGCATCGACGCGCTGGTCCTTCAGCACGCGCTCCAGGGCGTCGACGGAGTAGATCTGCACGCCGCGCAGCGAACCGCCGACCATCTTCGGGTTGTCGTCGAAGAAGGCGACCACCGAGGTGGCGCGGTCCTGCCCCAGCGCGGCCACCAGCCCGGCGCCGACATCGCCCGCGCCGAAGATCGCCACACGCTGGGTGCGCCGCGACTGGACGCGCAGCAGCCCGCGCATCACCAGCCGCGCACCGCCGGTGGCGCAGAAGAGCAGCAGCCCGAAGACGGGCAGCGAGGTGCGCGGGATCTCGTCGCGGCGCGCATCGTTCAGGAGCAGCTGCGTCGCCAGCACCAGCACGGTGGCGGTCGAGGCCTGCGCCAGCAGCCACGCATAGCGCGGGCCGATGTACCGGGTGATCTCGCGGTAGAGGCCCACCAGCCAGAAGAGGGGGGGCGTCACCACGGCCACGAAGAGCAGCTGCCGCGGCGGGAAGATCATCAGCGGGTCCAGCGTGCCATGGCGCAGCGCCAGCGCGCCGCTGAGGCACAGCGGCGCGACCGCCGCGTCCCACGCCGCCATCAGGAGCTGCTTCCCGCGCCGCGGGAGCGTGTTGATTGCCTTCGGGATCCGTTGGTTCATGCAAGGAGGCGCGCGGACCGAGCCGCGGACCCACGAAAGGATAGCGAAAGAGGCATCAACGGCAATACGGATAACCTCCCTGCATGGCCTCCGTCGTCTTCTACTTCGAGCTTCACCAGCCCTTCCGCCTGCGCCCCTACTCGGTCTTCGACTCGGACCCTTTCTACTTCGACAACAAGGCGAACGAGGCGATCATGCGGAAGGTGGCCGACAAGTGCTACCGCCCCGCCACCGAGAAGCTGCTGGACCTGGTGCGGCGCCACGACCGGCGCTTCCGCGTCACCTTCTCGATCACGCTGACCGCACTGCACCAGATGGAGCTGTGGGCGCCCGACGTCATCGACACGCTGCGCGCGCTGGTGGGCACCGGCGCCTGCGAGCTGCTGGACGAGACGAGCCACCACTCGCTGAGCTTCCTCTTCTCGCGGCAGGAGTTCGATGCGCAGGTGAAGCTTCACAACGCAGAGATCGCGCGCCTCTTCGGCGGCTACCGGCCGCGCTCCTTCCGGAACACCGAGCTCATCTTCAACAACGAGCTGGCGGGGCACATCGCGTGGCTGGGCGACTACCGCGCGGTGCTCTGCGAGGGGACGGACCGCCTGCTGGGCAGCCGCAGCCCCAACTACATCTACACGCCGCCGGCCGCGGCCACGCCCGCGGGGCACAAGCCCGTCAAGCTGCTGCTGAAGAACTTCCGCCTCTCGGACGACATCGCCTTCCGCTTCAGCGACCGCAACTGGAAGGAGTGGCCGCTGGACGCGGGTCGCTTCGCGCACTGGGCGAACCAGATCAACGGCGACGGCTACCTCTGCAACCTCTTCATGGACTACGAGACCTTTGGCGAGCACCAGTGGGCGTCGACGGGCATCTTTGAGTTCCTGGACAAGCTTCCCGAGGCGATCTTCGACGTCAACCCGGGCCACAACGACTTCCTGACCGTCAGCGAGGCGGCGGACAAGCACCAGCCCGTCGGCGAGTACTCGGCGGAGAAGTTCATCAGCTGGGCGGACAGCGAGCGCGACCTGAGCGCGTGGCTGGGCAACCCGCTGCAGGACAACGCCGCCGAGCAGCTCTACGCACTGGAGGCGCCGGTGAAGGCGCGCCACGCCGCCGGTGACGAGTGGATCCTGGAGGACTGGCGCAAGCTCACCACCAGCGACCACCTCTACTACATGTGCACCAAGTACTGGTCCGACGGCGACGTGCACAAGTACTTCAGCCCCTACGACAGCCCGTACGACGCCTACATCAACTTCATGAACGTGCTGGACCACCTGCGCACGCGGGCAGGGGCATGATGTGAGCCTCTGCCTCGCGCCACGCGTCGACGAGTTCGAGCGGGTGGAGGGGCGCGACCCCGTGTGGAGCGCGGTGCACCTGGCCGCCGCCTGCGCCTGGTGCGCGACGCTGGCGCTGGCCAAGGCGCCCGAGGGGATCGCCTTCGCGGGGCTGGCGGCGGTGGCGCTGGTGCGCCTGCCCTCCACCTGGCGGCTCTACGGCGCGCTGCTTGGCTCCCCCGCGTTCGTGGCGCTGGCGGCGATGGCGGCGTGGGGAGTGGCATCGCTGGCGTGGAGCTCGAATCCCCATCCGTCCCTTGCCGACGCCTTCCCCCGCTCGCTCCTGCTGCCGCTCCTGCTCTGGCCGCTGGCGCACCGCTGGTCGCTGCTCCTCTGCGTCTTCACCGTGGGGGTCGCGGGGCACTCGGCGCAGCTGGTGGTGCGCAGCTGGAACGGGGAGGGCTTCGACCAGTACAACGACAGCAAGCCGCTGATCAAGCACCTGGCGAGCGCCGGCATGGTCTTCGCTGCGGGCGCGCTGGTGCCATGGGCCGCCCTGCTGCGCGCGCGGGGCGCTGCACGCGTTTCGTGCCTGCTGGCTCTCCTGCTCCTGATCGGCGGCGGGCTGGCGGTCCTGTCGGTGCGCGCCTCGCTCGCCAGCTTTGTGGCGGGAAGCATCGCCGCCGCGCTCTTCGCCTTCCGCGGCAGCGGCCCACGCCCACGCCTGGCGCTGCGCGCCGGTGCGGGCCTGGCGGTGCTGCTGCTGGCGCTGGGACTCGCCGCCTTGGAATCGAGCCGCTTCATCGTCTGGTGGCGGTCGATGGAACTTGCAAGCGCGCGCGCCGGCGGCGCCGCGGAGGCGGATCGCGGCCAGTCGCCGCTCCAGGCGGCCCCGAAGCCCATGCGCGGCACAGACATGACCGAGGCGCAACGGCTGGATCACGCCCTGCAGATGCAGCCCAAGGACGCGACGCTGCCCTACCTCCTGAGCTCCGGGCGCATGCCGATGTGGCGCGGGGCGCTTGAGATCTGGCGCGAGCATCCCCTCCTGGGCGCCGGGGCGCAGAGCTGGAGCACCGAGTATCCGCGGCGCGTCCTGGCGGATCCGGGCGCGTTCGAGATCCCGGCGAGCGAGCTCCGCAAGGTGGCGGCGATGCCAGGAGCGCACTGCGCCTACCTTCAGGAACTCTGCGAGCGCGGCGTCGTGGGGCTGGGGCTGCTGCTGGCGCTGCTGGTGTCGGTGGCACGTGGGCTCTGGCGCGCGGCGGGGCCGTGGGACGCCATCGCGGCCTTCGCGATCTTCGTCTCTTGGATCGCGGGCGCCATGGTGCAGTCGCAGTCGACGCAGGGACTGGCGATGCTGCTCCTGGGGCTGCTGCTGGTGCGTGCCTGCGTGCCGACGCGCCCCTGCCTGCGGCGCTGACCATCACAGCCGCGCAACGCGCGAACCGTCGATCCCCTCGCGTTCCAGCCACCGGCTGGTGACGCACGCGGCCCAGACGCGCGTGGCGGCGGACTCGTCGCCCGCGCGGCAGCGCTCGTAGGCGGCCCGGATGGGCTGCGGATCCAGGATTCCCTGCACATGCAGGCGATGCGCGTCGATCGCATCCTCGCACCACTCACGCAGCGGGCCGCAGAGCCATCCGCGCAGCGGAACGCTGAATCCCGCCTTGGGGCGCGAGAGCACGCCCTGTGCACCCTTGGGCAGGTGCTTCCCCAGCAACTGGCGCAGCAGCACCTTGCCGACGGTGCCATCGGTGCGCCACGCGGGCGGGGTCCGCCACGCCAGCTCGAAGATGCGCATGTCCAGGAGCGGCTCGCGCCCCTCAAGCCCGCATTCCATCGTGCACCTGTCCAGCTTGGTCAGGATGTCGTCGGGCAGGTACGAGGTCTGGTCGCGCATCAGCAGCTCGTCGAAGAAGGCGCGGGGCTCGCGGCCGAAGCGCCCTTCCATCGCGCGCGCTTCGCGTTCGACGGTGGCGCGCCAGCTGTCCCCGGGCAGCTGCGTGATGAGCGCAGAGGGATCGGTCCACACCGCGAAGAAGGACCGCCACAGCTCCTCGTTGCCATCGGCGCGCAGCAGCGTCGCGGTCTTGTGGACCAGCCTGCCGCGCTGCGTGCGGCGCAGCGCAGCGGGCAGCGCGCGCTCCACCGGTCCCAGCAGCTGCTCCCACAGGTCGGCGCTGACCGACTCCAGCGCGCTGGCCATCCGCCTGCGCACGAAGAGTGGCAGCCGTGCGGACCACTGCGCCAGCTGGAATCCGCGCAGGTGCCGCTCGTAGCCGCCGAAGAACTCGTCGCCGCCGTCGCCCGAGAGGATCACGCCCACGATCCCGCGCGCGAATCGCGAGACCGCCAGCGTCGGCACCGCGCTTGCATCGGCGAAGGGCTCGTCGAAGCAGCCGATCACGTCCTCGACCAGCGCGGGCAGGTCGGCGTCGGCGATCATCAGTTCATGGTGCGTGGTGCCCAGCGCCGCGGCGACCGTGCGCGCGTAGGGGCGCTCGTCATAGGAGGCGTCCTCGAAGCCGGCGGTGAAGGTGTGCAGCGGGGAGACGCCCGCATGGCGCATGGCAGCGACCACCAGCGAGCTGTCGATGCCGCCGGAGAGGAATGCGCCCAGCGGCACGTCGCTGGCCAGGCGCCGTCGCACCGCCGACTCGACCAGCCCGTCCAGCACGCGCAGCAGCTCTTCGTGGGTCCCCTCGAAGGGATGTGCCCGCGCCGCGGCGGCGGCGGCGCGCACCGAGAACCAGCGGGTGCGTTCCACGCGTCCCGTCCCCAGGTCCAGCCGCAGCAGGTGGCCAGGCGGAAGCGCGTGCACGCCCTCGTAGATGGTGCGTTCCCCTTGCACCACCAGCGTGCCGAGCGCCGAGGCGATCGCGAAGGGGCTGACCTTGTTGTGAAAGACGGGGCAGGCGCTCAGGGCGCGCGTCTCGCTGCCGAAGACGAAGATCGGGACGCCGTGACCGTCCTCCGCCCAGCCCCAGAAGAGCGGCTTGACGCCGAAGCGGTCGCGCGCCAGCCAGAGGGCGCGGTTGCGCAGGTCCAGCGCGGCAAAGGCGAACATCCCGTCGACGGCCGCCAGCGTCTCGTTGATCCCGTGTGCCTGCAGCATCGCGGCCAGCACCGCCGTGTCCCCCGTCGACGCTCCGACCGCGTGACCGCCCAGCTCGAGCTCACGACGCAGCTCGCGGTAGTTCCACAGCTCGCCGTTGTAGACCAGCACCCAGGTCCCGTCGGGGGAGTGCATCGGCTGCGCGGCGGCGTCGCTCTTGTCCAGGATCGCCAGCCGGCGGTGCGCCAGCCCCACACCCACGCGTGGCTCCTGGTAGTACCCCTCGCCGTCGGGTCCGCGGTGCGCGATCGCGCGGCCCATCGCCCGCAGCACCTCCTGGGGATCAGGCAGCCGCGATGATCGGTCGACGAATCCAGCGATGCCGCACACGCGTTCATCCTAGGTCGACGGGAGGGCGATGGTAGCCTCCGACCATGCTGCAAAGGCTCTTTAACTTCACGGATCCGGTCGTGCAGCGCGTCGCGCGCGGCGAACGCGCAGTGCGCCACGTGATCAAGCTCAACCGCGAGAAGGCGCGGCTGGAGGCGGCGAAGCGGGCGGGGCAGACGATCGCCGTGGTCTTCTCTCCGCCCAAGACCGGCAGCACCGCGGTGGCGAACGCGGTCGAGGCGTGCGGCGAGATCTGCAGGGCCAAGGCGCACACGCTGATGGCAGAGCACGCGTGGGATGGCGACACCTCCCGCCGGGTCCATCCGGACGGCCTGATCCTGATGGGCAGCCACTATTCGCAGGCGATCAACGAGTGCATCATCGGGCCCCGCTTCCCGGTCAAGTTCCTGGTGACGCTGCGCGAGCCGGTGGCCACCAACCTCTCCGGCTTCGCCTTCTGCGCCAAGCACAGCTGGCTGCGCGACCACCGGCACCAGCTGCACCGCCTGGACGAGCAGGCGCTGGTGCGGCTCTTCCTGGAGCGCTTCGCGCACATGAGCGTCTGCGTCTGGCCCGAGCTGGAGCTGGGCCCGGCGCTGGGCTACGACCCCTACGCGGTGCCCTTCGACCACGCACGCGGCTCGCAGCGCACCACCGTGGGTCCTTTCGAGGTGCTGCTCCTGCGCGCCGACCTGGACGATGCGCGCAAGTCCCAGGCGCTGAACGAACTGACCGGCCGCCGGGACATCCAGGTGGGGCGCGCGCGGGAGTCCGGGCAGGGTTCCTCGGGCATCTACTCGAAGCTGAAGACGGGGATCCGGCGCCACCCCGAATACGTCGACCGCATGCTGCAGACCCGATACGCGCTGCATTGGTGGAGCGACGCAGAGCGTGCCGCGATCCGCGCCAAGTGGCTGGGGGCGTAGCGGCGCCGAAGGCTTGGCGCGGGCCGCGCTGCGCAGCCCGGCGTGGCGCGGGCCGCGCCCCGTATCCTCTGCGCCCATGGACCGCGAGACCCTCGCCCGACGCATCGCCCAGAGCGCGCTCCTGCGCGGCCACTTCGTGCTGCGCAGCGGCAAGACCAGCACCTTCTACCTGGACAAGTACCTCTTCAGCACGCAGGCGGACGTGCTGCGCGCGCTGGGGCCCATGTTCGGCGAGCGGCTGGCCAAGGGCACCAATCGGCTGGCCGGTGCGGAGCTGGGCGGCATTCCGCTGGTGACCACGGCGTGCATGGCCACGGACCTGCCATGCGTCTTCATCCGGAACCAGAAGAAGGAGTACGGCACTGCGAAGCAGCTCGAAGGGGTGCTGGAGCGCGGCGACCGCGTGACCATCATCGAGGATGTCGCCACGACGGGCGGCCAGGCGCTGGAGGCCGCCAAGGTGATCCGCGAGCTGGGCGGCGAGGTGCTGAAGATCATCGCCACCATCGACCGCCTGGAGGGGGCGCGCCAGAACATCGAGGCTGCGGGGATCGCCTTCGACGCGCTCTTCACGGTCCACGACCTTGGCGTCACGCCGTGAGCGGCCGCGGCGAAGCGCCCGCATCCAGGCAGGCGCATCCCTTCGATCGCAGCCACCGCGCGCTGTACCGGCGCATCGGTGCGGTCGTGGGCGCTGCGCTGGTCATCGCGGGCGTGGTGGCGGTGGTGCGCGACGGTGCGGTGCTGGACTCGCTGGGGCGCGCGCTGCGCAGCCCCGACCTGAACGCGCTCGCCGTGCTGGTGACCGCGGTGCTGGCCACGCAGCTCCTCTCGTCGGCGGTCTTCCAGCTGCTGATGAACCGCCACGGGCGCGTCGGCTTCCTGGAGATGAATGCGCTGATCGCCGCCAGCACGCTGGGCAACTACATCCCGATGCAGGCGGGCAGCATCGGCCGCATCGCGTACCACAAGGCGGTGAACCGCATCGAGATGCGCGCCAGCATCCTGGCCATCGTGCAGGCGACGGTGATCACCTTCGTCGCCGTCTGCGTGCTGGGCGCCGCGGCGCTCCTGGGCAAGGGGGCGGGGGCGCCATGGTGGATCGTGCTGCTGGCGCCGCTGGTCTGGCTGCCGCTCGCCTTCGAGCCGGCGATCCGCGTCTTTGCGCTGGCCACCTTCGTCCGTTCCGCCGAGGTGCTGGTGTGGACCGCGCATGCGTGGGCCGCCTTCCGGCTCAGCGGCTGGGAGATCAGCCCCGAGACCGCCGTCGGTGTCGCGCTGGTGGGCTCGGCGGCGAACCTGGTCCCCTTCGTCGGCAACGGGCTGGGCGTGCGCGAGTGGGCGGTGGCGCTGGCGGCACCCATGCTCGGCGGCTACGAGCGCGACGCGGGCATGGCCGCCGAGCTGACCGGCCGCGCCGTCGATGTCGCAGTGGCGATCCCGCTCGGCCTCGTCGGCGTCGGCATGCTGGTCCGCCGCGCGCGCGCCGCCTCCGGCGGGGCGCCCCCAGCGGAGTAGACTTCGACCGATGCAGGATGCACAGCGATCGAGCCCTGGAGGACCGGACCGCGCAGCGCACGCCTGCGCCGTGAGCGAGGGGACGCGCAACACCATCGGCGCGGTCGCGTGCGCAATTGCATGCGCCGCAGCGTGGATGCCCGCAGCCGCGAACGCGGCGCAGGAGGCGCCCGCAACGGCGCCTTCGCCCGCGACGGCGCCTTCGGCACCACCGACGCCTCCACCGGCCGCGCCGCGTGCGCCGCTGCCCGCAACCAACTCCCGGCAGGCGCCTGTGGCGGAACCGCGCACCTTCGAGCAGCGCGTCAACGCGCTCCTCTCCTCCGCTTGGCTGGCGGACGCCTATGGACTTGCGCGCGACCCCGATGTCTCCAGCGGTGGCTACGAGGCGGCCCTTGAGATCGCCCTGCGCTGCGCCGAGTTCGCCCCCGGCAGCCGCAGCGCATGGGAAGCGGTGCTGGTCTTCTCCGATCAGGTGGCCGACGGCAAGCCAGCACTGGCCGACGCCGCGCGCAAGCAGGCGCTGGCACAGCTCTCCAAGCTCGAGCCCGGCGACGATGTCGTGCGCCTCTGGCGCATCGCTTCGACGATCGAGTCGCACTCCACCGCGGAAGCGCGGGTGCGCGCCTACGAACAGGTGCTGGCGCCGCAGCACCGCGCGGCGCTGGGCGACCCGGTCGCGGCGCGCCTGGCGTACCAGCTTGCGAACCTGGAGAGCCGCATCGGCAACAGCGAGCTGTTTGCGCGCTGGCTGGGCGAGAGCGTGAAGGCCGACCCGGCCTTCCCTGTCGCGGCGCAGGCCGCAGCGGGCTTCTTCCGGATGCGCGTGAACGACCCCGCCGCCGACGTCGAGCTGCTTGCCATGGCGGTCGAGGCGAACCCGCGCGACCAGACGACGCTTGGCGCGCTGCTGACGGTGCTGCTGGATGGCGGCGCCTTCAAGGGCGCGCAACGCGTTGCGCGCATCGCCTTGGGCGTCGCCGAGGCGGACCACCGGATCGAGACCGTCTATGCGCTGACGGGCGACCTGGCCACCGCGCTGTGGGGCGCGGGCCAGCGCGACGAGGCGGTGCGC
Organism: Phycisphaerales bacterium; assembly: GCA_044230125.1. Classification (GTDB taxonomy): domain Bacteria; phylum Planctomycetota; class Phycisphaerae; order Phycisphaerales; family SM1A02; genus UBA966. Next base: position 46,494 of record JBGARR010000006.1, on the reverse strand, counting down.
GAGCTCGAGACGCGCCTCTCGCGCCTGACCGAGGACTTCCGCCGTCTGGTCGCAGCGGTCGACCCGACGATCACCCTTGAGCGCCTGAACCGCGAATACCCGCCAGTACCCACCTCCATCTCCATCGCGCTGCTCTCGCTGCAGCGCGGGCGCCTGGAGGCTGCGGCCTACGCCGACCTGGTCCGGCGCGCCCTGCAGGGCAGCGATGCGGCGATCCTGCGCGCCAAGAGCCAGGGCGCGAGCGATCGCGCGATCGCCGGCATCCAGATCGAGAAGGCGACGCTGGCGCTGCTCTTCGCCCCCGATGTCACGGAGGTTCCGGCGCTCCTGGACGCCGCCGCGAAGGCGGACGCGCTGGGCGAGCGCGGCCGCGCGCGATTCGGCGGCATGCTCGAATGGCGCCGCGGCAAGCTGGAGGACGCGCTGCGCACGCTGGAGCCGATCCGCGAGAAGGATGCCCTGGCACGCTTCGCCTACGCCAACGCGCTGGCCGAGTCCAACCGCCCGCAGGAGGCCGCGCGCGAGTTCCGCACCATCGCGCAGGAGCTGCTTGGCACCTCCATCGGGCTCCTCTCCCTGGATCGCCTCGCGGTGGTGCTGGGACAGAAGCAGCTGCTGACCCCGCAGCTCTCCCCGGCGATCGCCGCGCGGGCGGCAGCGCTGGACCAGGCACTGACCGAACAGCTGTCGAAGTCGGTGGATGACCTGGTCGAGCATCCGGTGCGGAACATCTCGGTCACGGTCCAGCCCAGCGCCACTTCGGTCGGTCCGTACGAACCGCTGAACCTGCGCCTGACGGTGCGCAACACGAGCCGGCTCCCGCTCTCCATCGGCCCCTCCGCACCCATCGCCTCGCGCGTGATCCTGCGCGCCACCGCGCCACGCCCGGGCCAGGACGAGGCCGTGGAGATCCCGCCACAGCCGATCTCGATCGATCGCCGGCTCCGCCTGGCCCCCGGCGAGCAGCTGGTGGTCGACATCGATGTCGCCACCACGGACCTGGGCCGCCTGCTCTCGCTGGACCCCACGCACGCGCACTTGGTGACCACCAGCATCGTCTCCAACCCGATCGAGGGGCCGATGGGCATCAGCCCCGGCTTCATGGGAACAGTCACCACCACGCCTCCCGTGCACTGCGCCGGCATCGACCCGACCCCTGATTGGGTCGCGCAGGCGCGCCAGCGCATCAAGGTGCCGGGGGACACACAGGCGCTCATCGACCTGGCGCTGCTCTCGCAGCTGGCAAGCGTCACCGACCAGTTGCCCGAAGCCGTCCGCCCCGAGGCGAGCGCCATCTGGGGCGAGATCGCCACGGCATGGCGCGCGCTTCCCGAGCGCGCGCAGGCGTGGATCGTCGCGACGCTCCCCAAGGAGACCGCCGAGATGGGCCCGCTGATGGACGCGGTGCGCGCCAGCTCCAGCCCAGTGGTGCTGACCAGCTGGCTCATCGGGCGCGTCACGGATCCGCTGGACCCGATGCTGGATGTCGCGCGCCGAACCGGCGATGCGAACCTCTCGCGCCTGGCTGATGCTTCGGGATGGGTCGCGACGCGGCGCAACAAGCGCGCGATCGAGGACATGGGAGAGGGCGGGACGAGCGCCCCTTCCGCGCCAGGCACCGCGCCAGCGGTGCCGCCCGCTGCAGCGCCGGGCACTGCGCCAGCGCCGGCGGCGGTCCCAGCACCCGCGCTCGGACCCGCACCAGCGCCTGCGCCCGCACCGCCTCCGGCGCCGCCCCCCGCCTCCGGGACTCCGCAGCCGTGACGGCGTTCATCCTGCGACGCCTCGCGCAGCTGCCGCTCATCCTGCTGGCCATCTACACGATCACCTTCCTGCTGGTGTGGGTGGCCCCCGGCAATCCGCTGGACAACCCCGAAGGTCGCCAGCCGCCCCCGGAAGTGCGCGCGGCCATGCTGAAGCAGTACAAGCTGGACGATCCCGTCAGCTTCTACTTCGACTACCTGGGCAAGGCCAGCGGCGTCTCGTGGCTGCTGGGCCGCGCGCCCCGCCCCTTCGACCTGGGGCCAAGCCTGCGCCACCCCGACTGGTCGGTGAACGAGATCCTGGTGGACGGCATCCCCGTCTCGCTCACGGTGGGGCTCGCGGCGATTCTGCTGGCGCTGGGCATCGGCATCGCGGCCGGCATGGTGGGTGCGCTGAAGCCGGGCGGCACGGCCGATGGCGCCACGCAGCTGCTGGCGGTGGCGGGGATCAGCGTCCCCAGCTTCGTGACCGCGGCCGTGCTCCTGATCGTCTTCGCCGCCAAGCTGCGCCTGGCGCCCGTCGGGGGCTGGGTGGGCGTGCGCAGCATGATGCTCCCCGCCATCGCGCTCAGCCTTCCCTTCGCGGCGTACATCGCGCGGCTGCTGCGCTCTTCGATGCTGGAGCAGATGTCCACCGACCACCTGCGCACCGCGCGCGCCAAGGGGCTCAGCCGCACGCAGGCGGCGCTGCGGCACGCGCTGAAGAACGCCTTCCTGCCGGTGCTCAGCTACCTGGGCCCCGCGACGGCGGCGGCGGTCACCGGCTCCTTCGTGGTCGAGAAGGTCTTTGCCGTCCCCGGCATCGGGCAGCACTTCGTGAACGCCGTGCTCAGCAAGGACATCACGCTGATCATGGGCGTGGTGCTGGTCTTCAGCACCGTGCTGGTGCTGATGAACCTGCTGGTGGATGTCCTCTACGCCACCGTGGACCCGCGCATCACCCTGGCGCCGGCACAGTGACGGGTTCGGGCGCCGTGACGGGTTCGGGCACGGGGACGGGCACGGGCGCGCCCTGCATCCGCATCTCGGAGACATGCTGCTCCAGGCGCCGGTTGCGCGCGATGCCGCGCACGCGCACCGGGTCGTACAGGTAAACGGTGGAGTACCGCGAGAGGGGCAGCAGCGGCAGGTCCTCGTCCACCAGGATGCGCTCCGCCTCGGCCAGCGTGCGCATGCGCGCCGCGGGGTCAAGCTCCCGCTCGGCGCTGTCCAGCAGCTGGTCGAAGACGGGATTGGAGTATCCGCGGTCGTTGTTGCCGTCGCCGGTGCGGCAGAACTCCAGGAAGGTGGTGGGATCCTCGTAGTCGCCGTACCAGCCGCCGCGCGCGATCATGAAGTTGCCCTTGCGCAGATCATCCTTCACGAACTTGCTGTCGCGCCCGCGCACCTCGACGGGGACGCCAAGCTCGCGCCGCCACATGTCCGCCAGCGCCAGCGACAGCCCGCGGTACCGGACCGAGTCGGTGGGGAAGAGCACCTCCACGGTGGGGAACTTCGCCCCCGCGGCGTTCTCCAGCGTGCCATCGCCGTTGCGGTCTTCCCATCCCGCAGCCTTCAGCTGGGCGCGCGCGGCGGCGGTGTCGTGTGGCAGCCCCTGCGGTCCCTCGTATCCGGCGATGCTGCCCGGCGGCACGAGCACGCGCGACACGGGATCGCCGATGCGCACCACGCGATCCGAGAGCGCCTGCTTGTCCACCGCCATCGTGAAGGCACGCCGCACGCGCGCATCGCTGAAGGGGTTCAGCTCGCCGCCGGGCAGCGTGGGCCGGCAGTTGAAGTTGAAAAAGTCCGTCCCGAAGGCGGGAAGCACGTGCAGGTCGCGCCGCTCGCCCGGGCCGGGTTCGGGAAGCGCGGCAAGGGCCTCGTCGACGCTCTTGCCCGCGGCGATCAGCTGGTCGTACTGGGCGCGATGGTGTTCCAGGTAGCGGCGCATCGCCTCTGCCATCTCGACGCGGTAGCCCACGCGCACGTCCGTCACCCAGTCCACCGCGCCGGCCTCGTAGGCAAGCACCGCGGTGTTGTTGTCCTCGATGGGAAGGACGTCGATCGTCTCCACCCCCACCGCCGCCGGGTTCCAGTAGTACGGATTGCGCTCCAGGCGCAGCTGCCGCTTGTATCGCCAGTCCGCAAGACGCATGGGACCGTTGGTGACGCTGTTGCCCGCCTTGGTCCACGCGGCGTCGTCCAGCCTGCGGCCGGTGGCGGGGTCCAGGCGGCTGAAGCGCGCGTGCGTCGCGGGATGCACCGGGCTCAGCACCGCGAAGGCGGCCAGGTCGAGCCAGAAGTGCACGGGCGTGCGCAGCGTCATCGTGAGCGTGCGATCGTCCACCGCGCGCAGCTTCACCACTTCGTCGAACTTGCCCAGCGAGGCCTGCCAGAGCGCCTCCGCGGCCTGGACCGTGCCCGCGCCCGCCTGGCCCGCAGCCACCTGGCGCGCATACTCCGCCAGCGCCTGCGTGCGCCACTGGAAGAACTCCTCGGCGCCCTGGATGTTGAAGAGGAAGCCCGCGTAGTCGCTGGCGCTGTCGGGCAGCATCGCGCGCCGCCAGGCATAGACGAAGTCCTGGGCGCGCACCGGGTCGCCGTTGGACCAGCGGGCATCGGGGCGCAGGTGAAAGGTCCAGGTGCGGCCATCGGCGCTGCACTCCCAGCTCTGCGCGACGCCGGGGTTCACCGCGCGGTCGGCGGCGTCCTTCACCACCAGCGGCTCGTAGAGGGCCTGCGTCAGCCGCAAGTCGTGCGTCCAGCTCTGCCGCACCGGGTCCAGCGTGAAGTTGTCCAGCGGCTGCGTGTAGACGAACTCCGCGCGCGGATGGCCCGAGTCGAAGGCGGCCACCACCAGCAGCAGGGCGACGAGCAGGAGCACAGGCACCGCGAACCGCATGGGCCCTTTATACGGTGAAGCCGCGGCCGAGAGGCTTGCCAGTGGGGCTTTCCCGCCGATTCCGCCCTATAGTCCACGCGCCATGCGCGCGATTGCGGCCGCCATCCTCGTCGTCCTTGCCTGCGCGGGCTGTGCCAAACCCACCGGCCCCTCGGCGCTCTCCTTCGACAGCAAGGACTACGCAGCCGTCTTCGACGCGGCGGTCGAGTGCGCGCGCGTCGACAAGCTGCAGCCGACGGTGGTCGACCGCGACCTTGGGGTCATCGAGACCGGCCCGCGCAATGCGGGGTCCCTCTTCGAGCCCTGGCGGACCGACAACAGCGGCATCGAGGAGGGGTTCGACCACACTGTCAACTTCGAGCGCCGCCGCGCGCGCATCGAGTTCGTCCCCGCGGGCTACAGCATCGGGGCGCCGCAGGTGGAGGGCACGATCCGCGCCGCCGCGCTCCCGGGCACCGATCGCGCCGCCAGGCGAGTGGACCTGAACACCTACGAGGGCACCATCGAGATGCGCGTCTGGGTCTACGTGGACCGCGCCTTCATGCCCAACCAGCGCCTGGGCAGCTGGACGCGAGGAGAGATGCGCTACTCCAAGGACCCGCTGGACAAGCAGGATCCCGAAGACGAGACGACGCGCACCCAGCGGCTGTGGACACCGATCGGGCGCGACCTGCCCTATGAAATGCGACTCGGAAGCCGCATCCAGCAGAGCCTTGCGGCCGCCGGGCACCCCACCGAGGCGATCCCCATGCCTGGCGCCCCCGGCAAGCCCGTTGCAACCGCCGAATCCCCGGGAACGGACCCGCTTCATTGACACGCCCCGAAGCCAATGGGTAGCGTGTGCCCTCTTTCCCGCCACGGAGCCCCCCTCGAGATGCGCACACTCCTCGGAGTCGTTGTCCTTGCCACCACCGTCTGGATGAGCGCCCCCTGCGCCGCCCAGGTCGGGGGAGTCCCTTCCGAGATCCTCTCCGCCAAGCAGGCGCTGACCGCGGAACAGAAGAAGACCCTTGCCGCAGCCGTCGACGACGTGGCCGATCGCTTCGCCCAGGGGGACCTGGGCACCGTGGTCGAGAGCCGGAACCGCCTGATCGAGCTGGTCAAGAACCCCCTTGCGGGCGAGGTCTTCCGACGCGAGTTCGCGGTCATCCTGGTCCAGCGCTTCCGGCCGCTCACCAAGGAGAAGCAGGCCTTCCGGGCAACCAATGCATTCATCGTGGCACGTTTCTTGGGCACCTCTGACGCCATCGATTTCCTGCTGGAGAACATCGATCCTGAGAGCCAGCCGGACGTGGCGCTGCGCATCTCCGCCGCTGCACAGCTTCCCAAGGCGATCGCGACTGCGCCCCTCTCCCCCCCCCAGCTGGACGCCCAAGCCAAGAAGATCGCCAAGGCCGCGCGCACTGAGACCAACTGGATGGTCATCTCGCATGAGCTGGACGCGGTGGGCGACATGCTGCGCCCCAAGACGCTGCCCACGGCGCAGGCGGAGGCCATCGCGCAGAGCGAGTCGGGGATCATCAACGACTTGGCCGACCGCACGCTGAAGGGTGGCTCCCCTGAACTGGTCCTGGCGCTGCAGCGCGCGCTGCTGGTGGTGCGCAACCAGGTGGACGTGCCCGTCAGTGCGCGCGTGCTGGATGCGATCGCGCCCAGCCTGGAGCGGATCACCGCCGCCAAGGAATCGATGCCTGCCGAATTCGCAGCCCGCCCCGAGCTCGCCTCCGCCTTCAAGGGCGTGGTGAACACCGCCGAGGTGCTGCAGAACCGCCGGCGCAGCGCCGGCGCGGCCACCCGCTGAACGCCCGTTCTCGGACGCGTCCCGCGCGGCAGGCAGCGGCGCACCCGCAAAATCCGCAGTGATCCCACCCTTCCGCCGGTGATTCCAGCGGATCGGACGTCCTCACCTTGACTCGCAGCCCCATCCCTCCAATATTAAGCATCCCCATGCGATCCCCGCGACTGAATTTCCTGCGGCCCCGCCTCCGTCGGCCCCTCACGGCGGTCGCCGTCGCGGGCTTGGCGCTGGCGGCAGTTGCCTCCACCGTCGGCGCCTTCATGCAGCCGCCCGGCGGGCAGGTGCAGGTGCCCACCACGCTGCAGGACTTCTTCCAGCCGGGAACGCAGCCAAACCCCAACGGCAACGAGTTCATGCGGGTGCTCCCCAGCCAGAACTGCACCTTCTGCCACTCCGACTTCAGCCCCACCTTCGCCCCATTCGACACCTGGGTCTCCAGCATGATGGCGCAGTCGGCGCGCGACCCCGTGTGGCACGCAGGGCTGGCCATCGCCAACCAGGACGCGCACCTGGCGGGCGAGTTCTGCATCCGCTGCCACTCGCCGGGCGCGTGGCTGGGCGGCCGCAGCGCCAGCGGCACCACCGACGACTTCATCATCGAGGACTTCGACGGCATCAATTGCCACTTCTGCCATCGCGTGGTGAACCCCGAGCTGGGGCCCAACAGCGCCATCGGTTACGAAGAGCCGGACCAGGACTGGAACCCCGATCCCGAGGTCATCAAGCCGCTGGATGCCCAGGGGCTCATCCCGCAGGGCCATGGCAACGGCCGGTACGTCGTGGATCCCCGTGACGTCCGCCGCGGCCCCTTCAACGACGTGCCGCTGAACATGCACGGCTACGCCGAGAGCGGCGAGAAGATCTGGCTGATCACCAGCCCCTTCCACAGCAAGGGCGAGTTCTGCGGCACCTGCCACGATGTCTCCAACCCGGTCTTCACCAAGAACGCCAACGGCCAGTACGCCGTTGGGCCGCTGAATGCGCCGCACCCCTCGCAGCTGCCAAACGAGATGTTCCCCGAGCAGCGCACCTACAGCGAGTGGAAGAACAGCGAGTTCGCCACCACCGGCGTCACCTTCGCCGACAATCGCTTCGGCGGCGCCCTGACCGGCCCGATGCGCTCCTGCCAGGACTGCCACATGCCCGACCAGGTCGGCGGCGGCTGCGTCTTCTGGGAGTACGGCGATCCCTTCTTCACGCGCTACAACATGCCGCAGCACAGCTTCGCGGGCGCCAACACCTGGGTCATCGCCGCCGTTGCGCAGCAGATGGGCGTGGACGCCGAGGCCAATGGCCTGACTCCCGAGCGCGTCCAGACCGGCATCGCGCGCAACGTGCAGATGCTGCGCGATGCGGGCGACCTTGAACTTGCGCAGGTGGGCGGGCAGCTGCGCACGCGCATCATCAACCAGAGCGGCCACAAGCTCCCCACCGGTTACCCCGAGGGGCGCCGCATGTGGGTCAATGTCAAGTTCTACGACGCCAAGGACCAGCTGCTGGCCGAGCGCGGAGCCTATGACTACGGGCAGGCCGAGCTGAACACCTCGGACACCAAGGTCTACGAGGCGAAGCACGGGATGGACCCGTCGATTGCGGCGGCCACCAACCTGCCCTACGGCGAGAACTTCCACCTGGCGCTGGCGAACCTGAAGTACAAGGACAACCGCATCCCGCCGCGCGGCTTCACCAACGCCGCCTTCGCGGCCGATGGCTGCCCGCCGGTGGCGTACGCCTATGCCGATGGCCAGTACTGGGACGACACCTACTTCCCCATCCCAGCAGGTGCCAGCAGCGCCGTGGCCACCGTCTACTACCAGACCACCAGCCGCGAGTACATCGAGTTCCTGCGCGACACCAACGTGACCAACACCGCCGGGCAGACCGCCTATGACCTGTGGGTGCAGTTCGGCAAGAGCGCCCCCGTCGACATGGACCACGGCACGATCCAACTGGTGCCGGCGATCCCCGGCGACCTGAACGGCGACGGCGTGGTGAATGGTGCGGACATCGGCCTGCTCCTGGGCGGATGGGGCCAGCCCGGTGTCGGCGACATCAACGGCGACGGCACCACCAACGGCGCTGACCTCGGAATCCTGCTGGGCAATTGGGGCTGAGCCCGAGCGCCTGCGCGGTGCGGCGGCGCAGCGGTGCCACGTTGGCGCAGCGGACGCTACGCTTGCGCTACCATGTCCGCGGGACGCTGGCTTTCTGACCTCGGGCCCACCAACCCGATCATCCTCCGGATCGTCTCCAACGGCTCGCGCCGCGTGCGCCACCTGTGGATTCGGTCGGGGTTCCTTGCCGCACTGATGGTGGCGCTGCTGCTGGGGATGGTGGGCAGCGCAGGTTCGCTTCGCGAGCTGGCGCAGCGCGGCGCCACCGCCTTCACGGCCCTCTCATTTGTCGAGATCACCCTGATCTGCGTCCTGACGCCGCTCTTCATGGCGGGCGCGATCGCGCAGGAGAGCAACCCGCGCACCTGGGAGATCCTGCTGACGACGCCGCTGAACCGCGTGCAGATCGTGGTGGGCAACCTCTTCGGGCGCCTCTTCTTCGTGCTGGGGCTGCTGGTGGCGGCGCTTCCGCTGATGCTCAGCACGCAGTTCTTCGGCGGCGTCCCCCCCACCGCGGTCTGGGGCAGCTTCATGATCAGCGCGTGCACCGCCCTCTTCGTGGGCGCGGTGGCGGTCACGCTGAGCATCACGCGCACGGCGGGCAAGCGCAGCGTCTTCGTCTTCTACAGCGTGGTCGTCCTCTACACCTTTGCCACCTGGTCCGCCGACAGCGCGCTGCGCGTGCCGGTGACCACTGGATCGCTGGCCAGGACCACCACCTTCTTCACGCCGCTGAATCCCTTCCTGGCGCTGGAGTCGCTGCTCCTGCCCTCCACCTACGCCACTCCTGCAGTGATCGAAGGGGGCTTCGTGCGCGAGGCGTGGATGGCGCATCCCGCGCGCACCTTCTGCGTGCTGACCCTCGCACTCTCGCTGACCATGATGGCCGCCAGCACCTTCTGGGTGCGCAGCCTGGGCATGCGGACGGTCAAGACCGCATGGTGGCGCCGGATGATGCAGTCGGGCAAGTCCGAGGGGCGCGAGGCGATGCAGGTGAGCCACAATCCCATCGCCTGGCGCGAGAGCCAGCTGCGCGGGACCAGCGTCATGGCGCTGGTGGGGCGATGGGGCTTCGTGCTGGTGGGCATCCTGGGCGGCATCGCGCTGCCGGTGCTGCACCGCGTGGGCGTGCTGGATCTGGCAGGGCTGCGCCTGGCCACGGGCACGGTGGTGACGGCCGAGACGGCGGTGATCCTGCTGACCGCGCTCAACATGTCCGCCACCGCCGTCAGCCGCGAACGCGAGGATGGCTCGCTGGACATCATCCTGACCACCCCCATCCAGCCGGGGCCGTACCTCTCCGGCAAGCTGCGCGGCATCATCCAGTTCCTGGCACCGATGGTGCTGGTGCCCACGGTGACGCTGGCGGCGGTCAGCGTCTACGTGCTGGCCAAGGGCTTTGGCGTCGCGGGCGGCACCTCGCTCACGGTGGCCGTGGGGACCGGCGGGGTCCTGGTTCCGGCGATCCTGCCCGAAGGGGCGATCGAGTACCCGCTGGTCATGCTGGCCTTCACTGCATTTGCGGTCATGGTCGGGCTGCACTGGTCCATCAAGAGCAAGGGGACGATCGGCAGCGCGGTCGGGGCGGTCTTCGCCACAGGCATCGCCACAGGCGTGCTGGGGCTGTGCGGGATCGCCACCGGGGGCAACATCAGCGGCGTGGGCGCCTTCCTGAACGGCCTGACCCCCATCAACCTGGTCGCCACCCTGGTCAACCCCGAGGGCATGGCCGAAAGGAGCCTGGATTCAGGGCTCATGGTGCTCCGGGGCGGGCTGCTGGTGGGGGCGCTGACGGCGGTGGTGGGCGGGGTGGCGCTGGTCTGGGGGATGCACGGGGTGATGAAAAAGACCTTCATGTTCACGGTGCGGAAGCTGGCCGGGACGGCGTAGTCCGGGGCGGGACCGAGGCCGGGAGGCACTGGATCGACCGGGCGCGCCTGATTGACCGGGGGCGCGGGGGCGCACGTTTGGCCGGGGATCCCCGATGGACCGGGTGCACCGAATGGCCGGGGATCCCCGATGGACCGGGAGCACCGAATGGCCGGGGGTTCCCGATTGACCGGGGGCACCGGATTGACCGGGTGGGCCTGATCCGTGACAATACGAATTCACCTCCCGAACGCATCCCTGCGGCGGGAGTTTCATACGGCGGCGCTTGGTCACCTTGGCCGGCCCCACCGACCATCCTGCGAGCGTGGGTGCTTTCCAGCGGGAAACCACCTGGGCCTGCAGGCAGCCTGGCAGGGCGCCGCGTCGAAGCGGGTTCCCCGCGGGCTGATAGATCTGACAATGACACGCGGTTTCCCCATGCGCCCCGATCTCAGGCAGCCTTCCAGAACTGACTCCTCGCCCTGATCCACGCGCCCCGAACGGGCGCGCGGCGCTTCGCCGTGCCCATTGTCGATCGGTCCGCCGCACCACGGGGTGCGGTGCGGGTCGTCCACCGTGACGGGCTCGCCGCCAACTCTGGCAGGAGGCGGCTATGCAGGTCGACATCTGGCTCCTCATCGTCACCGACATGGTGGCGCTTGGCATCGGCGCGGCGATCATGTGGGTGGTCGTCGCCAAGTACAGCAGCCGTTCGCTGACGCGCGGCAGGGAAGAGGCGGACCGGCTGGTCGAGTCCGCCCAGGCGCAGGCGGACGCGCGCGCCAAGACCATCGAGCTTGCCGCCGAGAAGGCCGCCACCGAGCGGCGCCTGGCCTTCGACCGCGAGATGCAGATCGCCCTGGGCGAGATCAAGGCGAGCCAGCTGCGCGCCGAGAAGCGCGAGGAGACGCTGGACCGCAAGCTGGAGCAGATCGGCCAGCGCGAGCAGAAGCTGGACCGCCGCGAGCAGCAGCTGGAGGCGCTGGCGGCCCGCACCCAGGAGCTGCAGGCGGGGCTGGAGACGGACCGCCAGGCGGCCCGCGACCAGCTCCAGCGCGTCGCCGAGATGTCCCGCGAGGAGGCGCGCAGCCTCTTCCTGGACGAAGTGCGCCGCCAGTCCGAGCATGACGCCGCCGCGCTGTCGCAGAAGATCGTGGAGGAGGCCGAGCGTGACGCCCGCGACAAGGCGCGGCAGATCACCCTGCTGGCGATCCAGCGCTACGCCGCGGAAAACGTCAGCGAGACGACGATCCGGACGATCAAGATCCCCAGCGATGACGTGAAGGGGCGCATCATCGGCCGCGAGGGGCGCAACATCCGGGCGATCGAGCGCGCCACCGGCGCGGACATCCTGGTGGACGACACCCCGGGCGTCATCAGCGTCAGCTGCTTCGACAAGGTGCGCCAGGCGATCGCCAGCGAGACGCTGCAGCGGCTGGTGGCGGATGGACGCATCCACCCCACGCGCATCGAGGAGCTGGTGGCGCAAGTGACGCGGGATATCAACGAGCGCATCCAGAAGGATGGCCAGGCGGCGCTGCTGGAGACGAACATCCGCGGCCTGCACCCCAAGATCGTGGAGGCGATGGGCAAGCTGAGCTTCCGCACCAGCTACGGGCAGAACGTGCTGCGCCACTCCGTCGAGGTGGCCTTCCTGTGCCAGATGATCGCCGACGAGCTGGGGCTGGACAGCCAGGTGGCGCGGCGGGCGGGCTTCCTGCACGACATCGGCAAGGCGATGGACCACGAGATGGAGGGGGGCCACCCCGCCATCGGCATGGAGTTCCTGCGCAAGCACGGCGAGAAGAGCGAGGCCGTGCTGAACGCCGCGGGGGGCCACCATGCCGACATCCCCGCGACGACGCCGTACACGCCGATCGTGATGGCCGCCGACGCGATCAGCGGCGCCCGCCCCGGCGCGCGCCGCGAGAGCATGGAGATGTACATCAAGCGCCTGCAGCAGCTGGAGGCGATCGCCCGCGAGCACAAGTTCGTGGACGAGGCGTACGCCATCCAGGCGGGGCGCGAAGTGCGCGTGATCGTGGACGCCAAGAAGGCCGACGATGCGTACGCCTTCCAGATCGCGCAGGAGATCGCCAAGAAGGTCGAGAAGGAGATGACCTTCCCCGGCGAGATCAAGGTGACCGTCCTGCGCGAGGTCCGTGCCGAGGCGACCGCCAGGTAGCACGCGCGCCGGCGCGCAGCGCGGCGCAGCGCGGCGCAGCGCGGCAGCCGGCCGGGTCGTGCCGCGCCATCCAGCAGCCTCCACCCGCAATGCCCCAGTCTCTCACCGAGATCAAGTCCGAGCTGGCCGCGCGCGGCCTGCGTCCGAAGCACTCGCTGGGGCAGAACTTCCTGCACGACCACAACCAGCTGAAGAAGCTGGTGGCCGCGGCGGCGGTCGGCCCGGGCGCGCTGGTGCTGGAAGTTGGCCCGGGCACCGGGACGCTCACCGAGACTCTCTTGGACGCGGGCTGCGAAGTGGTGGCATGCGAACTGGACCGCGACATGGCCGACATCGTGCGCACGCGCAACGCCCTGCGCACCCCCGTGGCCGGTCACAGCGGCGCCGGCACGCTGACGCTGGTGGAGGGCGATTGCCTGGATGGCAAGCATGCGCTCGCCCCCGCGCTGCTGGCGGCGCTCGGCGGACGCGCCTTCACGCTGGTGGCCAACCTGCCCTACCAGGCCGCCACGCCGCTGATGGCCACGCTGCTGGAGCGGCACCCCGAGTGCCTCGGACAGTTCGTCACCATCCAGCGCGAGGTGGGCGACCGCCTGATGGCGCAGGCCGGCAGCGATGCCTACGGCCCGATCAGCGTCCTCATGGGGCTCCTGGCCCATGTCCACCAGATCGCGCTCCTGGGCCCCGGCTGCTTCTGGCCTGCCCCCAAAGTCAACAGTGTGATGCTTGCCGTCCGCCCGCGCCCGGCCAGCGAGCGCCCCATCGAACCGTGGCCCCCGATCTCCGCGTTCATCCAGCGCGTCTTCGGCCAGCGCCGCAAGCAACTCGGCTCGATCCTGGGCCGCGTCCCCGTCACCTCTGCCGGCTTCGACCCCATGCGCCGCCCCGAGACACTCACCCCCGACGAATGGCTCGCGCTCTACCGCGCGCTCCGCTAGACCTTAGCCGTCTGGGTGTCCACGCCCTCCGTTGCGTGAAGGCCCTGCGTGGCGTCCGCGCCCTTCGTTGCGTGAAGGCGTGCGGGGTGACCGCGCCCTCCGTTGCGCGCGGGGCCCTCGCTCCGCGGACGGCCTCGCTCCACCAGGTTGCGCTCGGCCTCGTGGCGCCTCCTCGGCGGGGATGCACCCGGGACTATCCGGTGACCCTGCTGCCCGCCTTCGTCGGCTTTACGCCGCTGCGCAAGGGCCCCGTGCTCACTGCGGGCGCTCGCCCAGCGACGGTCGGGCGCTGAAGTGCCGTCCGTGGTGCCTTGTACTCACCTTGATCCGAGATGCAGGTTCGGTCGCGCCTGTTGAAGTTGGAGCCAAAGGCGACCTTCACCGGTCCCGACCGTCGAGGAACGATCGACACAGCGCGCCACGCCCGGCCCAACCCGTTGACCGGCCGGAGGGCCTCACCGTCCGACCGTCGTGCGGCGAGCGCCCACAGTGAGCACGGGGCCCTCGCGCAGCGGCGTAAAGCCGACGAAGGCGGGCAGCTCAGGGAACGAATACTCCCGGGTGCATCCCCGCCGAGGAGGCGCCACGAGGCCGAGCGCAACCTGGTGGAGCGAGGCCGTCCGCGGAGCGAGGGCCCCGCGCGCAACGGAGGGCGCGGTCACCCCGCACTATCTCTCGCGCAACGAAGGCCGCGGCTCTTCAGGAACGCGTGAGTGATGCCCGGCGCATTTCCGGCGCGGTCAGCGGGTGTAGACGATGCGGAGGCGGTTGCCGGGGGGCAGGTACTCGACGACGGACATGTACGCGCGCATCAGCATGATGCCGCGCCCCGAGGGAATCTCGATGTTCTCCTCGGCCGTTGGGTCCGGCACCGAGCCGGGGTCGAACCCCTCGCCCTCGTCCTCGACCTCAAGCTCCACCGTCGTCGGATTGATCGTGCAGCGCACGGTGACCTGCTTGTCCGGGTCCCCCTTGTTGCCGTGGCGGAAGCCATTCACCAGGGCTTCCTCAAGGGCCAGCCGGATCGCAAAGGCCGCAGCCTCGCCATACCCGGCTTCCTCGAGCGCGTTGGCCACGTCGTGCTGCACCCGCTCGACAGACTCCCGTTGCTCGAGCAGCACCCAGGTGTGCTCGAACCGGGGTCCCGAGGGCGGATGAACGGGCCGATCGGGATTCATTGTCGGGCGCTCTTACGCCTTGGTCGAGGCGATCATGCTCGCCTTTGCGGCGGCCATGTCCTTCTCGATCTTCAGGATGCGGTTGAGCTTGGTGATCTCGAAGATCTGCAGGATCTGCGGATGGATGTCGCAGAGGCGCAGCTGGCCGTCCTTCGCCTTGACGCGGTTGGAGACGGTGATCAGCGTTCCCAGCGCGGCGGAGGAGAGGTGCTCGACGCCCTTGAAGCAGATCACCAGCCGCGGCCGGTGCGTGTCGTCGACGAGCTTGGTCAGGTCGTTGCCGATGGCGCGGATCACGACCTCGTCGATGATGTGCTTCTCGGTGAACTCGACGCGCGTGCACTCGGGCTCTCGCGTCACTTTGAGATAGCTCGGCTGGGCTGGCATCAAGGGAAAGTGTAGCCGTCCCCGGGCGGGGCCAAGAAGTCCACTGGTGAAAAGCGCGAAGGGGGCCCCGCGGAGGGGCCCCCTTCGGGGAGTTCTCGGATCGATCGTGGCGCGCGGCTCAGAAGCCCGCGCCGTGCGACATCTGCCCCTTCAGGCCGGGGAAGAGGGCGTCTTCCTCCTCCTGCTGGATGATGATCTCGGGACGGATGAGCAGGAGCAGCGTCGTCTCGTTCTTCGCCGTGATGCGGTTGGTGAAGAAGCGGTTGACGAAGGGGATCTTGGAGAGCAGCGGAACGCCCACCTCGACCTCCAGCTCGTTGACCAGGCGCTGGCCGCCCAGGAGGATCGTTCCCTTGTCGGGCACGGTCACCGTGGTGTTGATCTGCGTGCCCGAGAGCTCGGGCAGCTGGATCTGGCCGCTGAAGTTCGCGGCGCGGCCGCCGCCGCCGGTGCCGCCACCGCCGCCTGCCGCGCCGGTGATCGTCTGCGAGGTGAACTTCACGTTCTGGTTCAGGCCGAAGAGCACCGTCATGGTCACGTAGCGGCGATCGCCCGAGATGCACGCCTCGATGTCGAGGACGAAGCCCTCGTAGATGTTGCTGATGACCGGGGAGAAGGCGCCTGAGTTGTCGCCCGTCACCGGGACCAGGTTCGAAACGTACGCGATCACCTTGGCCACGCTGATCCACGAGCGCTGGCAGTTGAAGAGCGTCAGGCGCGGCGCGGTCAGCACCACGTTGCGCTGGTCAGCCTGCGTGGCCGTGATCAGCAGGTCCACCTGGACGTCGTCCAGGTAGGTGAAGCCGGTGATGAGGGCCGGGGCCGCCACCGCCGCTGCGCCGAAGGGCGAGAGGCCCGCCGCCGCAAGGGTGTTCACCAGGGGCAGGCCTTCCTGCTGGACGTTCACGGGGGAGATCTCGCCCTTGCCCAGCGCCACGGGATTCACCGGGGTGGCCGTGGCGTAGGTCAGGTCGGTGCCCGTGCCGGGAGGGCCGCCAGCGCCGGTCGGATACCCGGTCATGCCGGTCAGCGCATTCGAGTTCGGCAGGTTGGTGCCCGACAGCGTGTCCCAGATGACGGGGTTCTTCAGGCGCCCAGTCTTGCCGCCAGCCGGATTGAAGGGGCTGTCGCGCTGGTAGAAGAAGTCCTTCAGCTGGAAGTCGGGGTTGATCGCCTTGGCCGCGGACCACATGCGGTCGTTGGAGTTGAAGTACAGGTCGAAGTCGATGCCCAGCTGCTCGAACCAGTCCATGGAGACCGAGATGAGTCGGCCTTCGATGTTGATCTGAAGCGCGCGGATGGCGCGCAGCTGCTGCAGCAGCCCCTCGATCTGGCGCTGCGCATCTGCGGAGGCCGTCACGATCAGGTTGCGGTTGAATTCCGTGATGCGATCGGTGCCGTTGCCGCGCTCTTCCCAGGCCGCGTCGACCTGGTCGTAGATCAGCGTCTTCAGCTGGTTGATCAGCTCGGTGGGGTCGCCGCGCGGGGGAGAGGCCTTGGGCGATCCGAAGATCCCGCCGCCGCCGCCGCCGCCACCGCTGCCGCCGCCACCGCCGCCGCTGCCGCCACCACCGCCGCCGAAGCCACCGCCGCCACCGCCGCCGCCCTGGCCGCCGCCACCGCCGCCGCCCTGGCCGCCACCCTGCGAGATGGCCTGGTTCAGGTTGAATTCGGGGGCGTTGTCGAAGTCGGGGGCACGGAAGAGCAGATCGCGGATGTCGTAGACGACCGTCAGCTGCTTCTTCTGCACGCCGGACTTGGTGGTCACCACCACGACGCCATCCTGCACATCAAAGGCCAGCGGCGCGCTCGGCGGGGTGTCGCCGTTCTTGGAACGCACCGTCTCCAGGACGCGGCGCAGTGCGGCATCCAGCGGGGTGCTGCCCAGGTCCACCTGCACGGCGGTCTGGTCGGGCTCCAGTCCCACTTCCTTCAGCGCGCTCCAGTCGATGAAGAAGTCCAGCTTCGCCTGGTCGCGGAAGTACTCCAGCGCCTGCTCCAGCGTCGGGCCCGTCGAGAAGGGCACCGGGAGCGAAGTGGTGCGGAGCTTGTTGATGGTGGGGAGGTTGACCTCGGCCTCGCGGTAGCCGCTGGCGCCGTAGTCGGGCTCGCGCACGCGGCGGTCGCTCAGCTCCATCCAGTCCTCGGGGAAGGTGACGATCGCGTTGTTCGAACGCGGCCCGGGGCCCGAGATGTTCACCGACGGAGGCACGGTCGCGTCCAGCGCCTCGTCCGTCAGGCGAGAGAAGCCATAGGAGCGGCGCTTCTGCGTGTCCGCGTACTTCACGTACATGATCGTCGTCTGCAGCGCGTCGCGCAGCGTCAGCGAAGAGGGGTTGTTGGGCTCCAGCTCAAGGGCGCCCTCCAGGACCTGCAGCGCCTCCTTGTACTTCTGCTGCATCTGCAGCTTGCGCACGTTCAGCAGAATCTCGTTGACCTTCTTGGTCCGGTTCTCCGCCTCGCTGCGCTGGGTTCCGGCGCTGGCGACGCTCTGGTCCGCCTTCGCCTTCTGGTCCTGCGACAGCTTGAACTCGCGCGAGCTCTCGGAGATCTGGTCGACCAGCTGCTCGGCCTGCTTGGAGAGGGTCTCGTACTCGGCCGGGGGCAGCACGTTGCGGGCCAGGTCCAGGCGCGTGCGCGCGGTCACCGCGGCAAGCTTGGCCTGGTCGAAGTCCTGCTGCGTCAGGAAGCCCTGCGCTCGCTTGATGTCGGCGTTGAACTGCGCGGTCGCCTGCTGGCGGCGCACTTCGCGGTCGCCCGCGACGTTGTCGATGACCGTGCCCCCCTCCAGCATGGCCTGGGCGCGGGCGCGGCCGCGGACGGCCTCCTCGTCACCGGGCACGTACTGCAGCAGCGTGGCCCACGCATTGGATGCCTCGGACCACTGGCCCTTCGACATCGCGCTCTGCGCGGCCTTGCGGATCTGTTCGGGGTCGATCTTTGGTGTGTCGTCGGCGCGCGGCGCGGGCGCCGGTGCGGGCGGCTCCGCCGCGGGCGCGGGCGCCGGCGTCTCCTGTGCAGGCGCAGGCTCCGGCGCGGGCGCGGGTGCCGGTTCCTCCGGCTTCGGAGTCTCCTGTGCCGCTGCCGCGGGAACGGCGATGAAGGGTGCCGCGAGGAGCGCGCCGAACATGCAGATCACTGTGGCCGTACGCATGGATGCGTGACCGGCCGTGGCGAGGCTGCAAAGACGACGCGAATCAATGGTCTTGGGTTCAGGGGGCATGTCTGCTCCTAGTGCACAACACAACCGCCGCCGCGCGGCGGGAGGCAATCGAGTCTTTCGGACGCGATTGTCCGAAGGATCGACCCACATTCCGATTTGGTTCACCTTGTCGGCGAGCCAGGCCGGGACGTGAGCGGCGGCAAGGTACCCCGTGCAAGGCCGGGGCGCAAAGCGGTCTCGCACGAAGCGGGGACAACCTGTCGCGAAGTTCCGCCGGGTGCGCGATGTGAACCGCTACACTTGGACCCCCGATGCCAGCCACCACGCATGCTTCCATCGGCCGACTCGCACTCGAAGACGGCACCGTCTTTCGTGGGCGCGCGTTCGGCGCCTGTTCGGATGGCGCTTCTTCAGGCGGAGAGGTGGTCTTCAACACCGCCATGTGCGGCTACCAGGAGGCGTTGACCGATCCCTCGTACACGGGGCAGATTTTGGTCATGACGGCCCCTGAGATGGGTAATTATGGCGTCGCGAAGGGGGATGCCGAGAGCGCCAGCGTCGCCGTGAAGGGCTTCGTCGTGCGCGAACTGGTGCGCGAGCCCAGCAACTACCGCGCTTTCGTCGGCCTTTCCGAGTGGCTGGAGCAGGCGGGGGTCTGCGCGATCGAAGGCATCGATACGCGCGCGCTGGTCCGCAAGCTGCGCTCGCAGGGGGCCCTGCGCGGCGTCCTGTGGGCTGGCGAGGGCAAGACCGACGCCCAACTGGTCGAGATGGCGCGCGCGCTTCCCTCAATGGCCGGTCAGAATCTGGCGGGCGCGGTCAGCCCCAACGAGAGCAGCCGCTGGAAGGATGGCCTGGGCGAGTGGGCGCTGCGCGGCCAGCCCCACGCGGGGCGCATCCTGAAGGTGGTGGCGCTCGACTGCGGCGCCAAGAGCAACATCTACCGCAACCTGGCCGAGCGCGGCTGCGACATCGAGGTGGTGCCGCACGACTTCACCGCGGCCGAGATCCGTGCGCGCAAGCCCGATGGGCTCTTCATCAGCAACGGTCCTGGGGACCCCGCCGCTGTCGAGAAGACCGTGGCCACGCTGCGCGAAATCGCCGGCGAAGTGCCCACTTTCGGCATCTGCCTGGGCCACCAGCTGCTGGCGCTGGCGCTGGGCGCCAAGACCTGGAAGCTGAAGTTCGGCCATCGCGGCGCCAACCAGCCGGTGCGAAACCTGCTGACCGGACGCGTCGAGATCACCAGCCAGAACCACGGGTTCTGCGTGGACGAGGAATCGCTGCGCGCCGCTGGGGGCGAGCCGACGCACAGGCACCTGAACGACGGCACCCTGGCAGGCTTCCGCCACACCACCAAGCCCATCTTCAGCGTGCAGTACCACCCGGAATCCAGCCCGGGCCCGCATGATTCCGCCTATCTCTTCGATTGCTTCGTCACCATGATGCAGACGCGCCGGCCCATCACCGCCGTGGACATGGAAGCGGCGCAGAAGCAGCTGGCCGCCCTCTGATCGGAGCCGCCGCGCAGGCGGTCCCCGCATGAGCCTGTTTGCCTCCGGAGCCCCGCCCGTCGCCGCGCTTGCGCAAGTGGCAGTCGAGCGGTCGCTGGACCGCAGCCCCGACGGCCTGACCTACGCGCTTCCCCCCGCGCTGGCGGACCTGCGCGCCGGCGAGCGCGTGCGCGTCCCGCTGGGGCGCGGCGACCAGCTGGTCGAGGGACTTGTGATCCGCGTGCTGGCGGCAGATGCCCGCCCCGAGATCGCCGCGGGCAAGCTGAAGTTCGTGGCTTCGCGCGCCCCCGGCGCCCCCCCCATGCCGGCGCAGCTGGTCGAGCTGGCGCAGTGGATCAGTGCCTACTACATCTGTCCGGTGGGGATGACGCTGGCGGCGATGACCCCCGCGGCGGTGAAGCGCGGCGTGGGAACGGTCACGCGCACTTTCGTCGACCTGGCGCCCGGCTGGGAGGCCGCGCTCGCCGCCGCCAAGCGCACCACGCCACAGCAGCGCCGCGCGGTGGAGGCACTGCGCGCCGCCCCGCCCGCGGAGCGCCCGATCGATCTGCGCGACCTCTGCACGCGCGCCGAACTTGGCACCCCCGAGCCGGTGAAGCGCCTGGTGCACGCGGGCGTGCTCAGCTCCGAGCGGCGCAGCCGCATCGAGGCCGAGTGGAGGCAGGAGCGCCAGTTGGCGGGCACCGCGCCGGAACTGACCGCGCCGCAACGCGCCGTGGTGGAGGCAATCGGCGCACGCCTGGAGGGGGGCTTCAGCCAGCACCTGCTCTTCGGCGTCACGGGCGCCGGCAAGACCGAGGTGTACATCCGGCTCATCGCCCAGGCGCTGGCGCTGGGGCGCACCGCGCTGGTGCTGGTGCCCGAGATCGCGCTGACGCCGCAGACGGGCGGGCGCCTGCTGGCGCGCTTCCCGAAGGAGCGCATGGCGATCCTGCACAGCGGCCTCTCGGCGGCGCAGCGCAACCAGCAGTGGAACCTGGTGGCCTCGGGCCAGGTGCGCATCGTGATGGGGGCGCGCAGCGCGGTCTTCGCGCCGATTCCCGACGGCGCGCTTGGCCTCATCGTGGTCGACGAAGAGCACGATGGCAGCTACAAGCAGGACCAAGCTCCGCGCTACAACGGCCGGGACGTGGCGATCCGCCGCGCGCAGCTGGCGCAGTGCCCCATCGTGCTGGGCAGCGCCACGCCCAGCCTGGAGAGCTGGTTCAACGCCACCGTGCGCGGGACCGTCACGCTGCACCAGCTGAAGGAGCGCGCGCCGGGGCTTCGCCTGCCGGTCGTCGAAGTGGTGGATTTTGCTGAGGAAAGAAGGCGTTTCCCCGATCACCGCGTGCACCTGCTGGGGCCGCGGCTGGCGGGCATGGTGCAGCACACGCTGGAGACGGGCGGGCAGGTGCTGATCCTGCTCAACCGGCGCGGCTACGCCAACTACATCGCCTGCGCCGACCCGCGCTGCGGGTGGATGATGCGCTGCGAGCACTGCGACTCGGGCATGATCTGCCACCGAATGCCCGGCACCGACGGCGCCGCGATGCAGCGCTTCGTGCGCTGCCACCACTGCGGCACCGAGCAGCGCCTGCCGCGCGCCTGCCCGAACTGCGGGCGGGGCGTGACGGTCTTCGGGCTTGGCGTGCAGCGCGTCGAGGAGGAGCTGCAGCGCCTGGACCCCGCGCTGGTCCCCGGCAAGACGATGCTGCGCCTGGACGCCGACACCATGCAGGACGCGGCGGATTTCCACGATGCGCTGGGGCGCTTCGGCAGCGGCCAGGTGAGGCTGCTGGTGGGGACGCAGATGATCGCCAAGGGGCTTGATTTCCCCGGCGTCCGGCTGGTGGGGGTGGTGAATGCGGACACCTCGATCAACATGCCGGATTTCCGCGCAGCGGAACGCACCTTCCAGTTGGTGAGCCAGGTGAGCGGGCGCTGCGGGCGCGGCGCCGATGCCGGGCGCGCCATCGTGCAGACCTTCCAGCCCGAAGCGGCCGCGATCCGGCTGGCGGCGGCGCATGACTTCGTCGCCTTCGCCGACGAGGAACTGCAGCTGCGCCGGCGCTTCCGCCTGCCGCCGTGGCGGCGCATGGCGCGCGTGGTGGTGCGCGACGCCGACGAAGAGCGCGCGCGCGAGGCGTCGGAGGGGCTCGCGCGCGAACTGGCGCGCATCGCGGCAGAGGGTGCGGCGGGTGCGACGGGCACTGCGGGCGATCGCGCCGTGACGCGCAGCGCACCGGCCCCGCAAAGTCTCGCCGGCGGCGCGCCCGACGCAGCCGAAGGGGATCCCGGCGAGATCGAGATCCGCGGCCCCTACCCCTGCCCCATCGCGCGCATCGCGGACCGTTGGCGCATGCAGATCGAAGTGACCGCGCCCGGCGCCGGCGCCTTGCAGCGGTTCCTGACCGCCGCAAGAAACGCCGGGATTCTCCGCCCGGGCGAAGCAGTCGCGATCGACGTCGACCCGATCGCGCTGATGTGAGCTGGACTTCGTTCTGGGGCGCGGCGCGCGTGCGCCAGCGGGGCACCTGCGCGGATCCAAAGCGCGTTTGCGGCGCAACTGCGGCGGTTTCGGCCCCTTCTGAGTGGCGATCTCCCATACAATCTTCGGGCTTTCGAGTCGCCTGCCGGAGCGGCAGCGCCGAATGCAGGAGCTGAATTCACCCATGTCCGAACCCGCCTCGGGCCACGGTCACCCCGCGTCCGCCTCGCAACAGTCGCCCCGCCAGTCCGTCAACGGCTGGTCCAGCGATTACATCGAGCAGCTGTACGACGCCTGGAAAGCCGATCCCGCCTCCGTCGACGCTTCGTGGAACCAGCTCTTCATGGGCTTTGACCTGGGCGTGGCGCGTGCGGCGCAGCCCGCGGGCGCCGGGGGCTCGGCCGCAGGCGGCACCGCAGGTGGAGCTAGCACCGGTGGCGCCGGCGGCGCCGGATCCGCGGGCGACGAAACGCAATGCAAGGTGGATGCGCTGATCGCCGCCTATCGCCGGCTGGCGCACCTGGGCGCCGACCTGGACCCGCTGGGCACTACCCGCCCGATGCCGGCGGAGCTGGACCTTTCGGTCTTCGGCCTGGCCGAGGCCGACCTGACGCGCGTCTTCGCGACCGGCACGCTGCCCATCGGCGCGCGCGCCACGCTGGCGGACATCATCGCCTTCTTGAATACCGCCTACTGCGGCACCATCGGGGCCGAGTTCGGCTTCGTCTCCAACCCCGCCAAGCGCCTGTGGCTGCAGGAGCGCATGGAGCAGCTGGCCGCGCGCAAGGTGGGAAGCTCCGACGCCAAGCGGCGCATCCTCTCCAAGCTGGTCCTGGCCGACGGGCTGGAGAACTTCCTGGCGACGCGCTTCATCGGCAAGAAGCGCTTCGGCCTGGAAGGGGGCGAGGCGCTGCTGGTGGTGCTGGACGGCGTCCTCTCCACCGCCGCGCGCGCGGGGGCAGAGGAGTGCGTCATGGGAATGGCGCACCGCGGCCGCGTGAACGTGCTGCACAACGTGGCGGGCAAGCCCGCCGAGATGATCTTCACCGAGTTCGACGAGGCGTGGCACGCGCTGTACGAGCAGGGCGGCGGCGACGTGAAGTACCACCAGGGCTTCAGCGGCGTCTACCTGCTGCCTGACAGCGGCAGCATGCGCGTCTCGCTCTGCGCCAACCCGAGCCACCTTGAGTTCGTGGCCAGCGTCTGCACCGGTCGCGCCCGCGCGCGCCAGGAGCACGCCCCCGGCGGCGTGGCCGAAGGGCGCCGCAAGGTGCTGCCGCTGCTGATCCACGGCGACGCCGCGCTGCCCGGACAGGGCGTCGTGGCCGAGGTGCTGAACATGGTCGGGCTGGAGGGGTACGACGTGGGCGGCACCGTCCACGTGGTGATCAACAACCAGGTGGGCTTCACCACCGACAGCAGCGACAGCTACGCGGGCCCCTACTGCACCAATGTGGCGCGCATCGTCGAGGCGCCCGTCTTCCACGTGAACGGCGGCGATGCCGAGGCGTGCGCCTTCGTGGCCAAGCTGGCCGCGGAGTGGCGCACCACCTTCGGCGACGACATCTTCATCGACATGTGGTGCTGGCGCAAGAATGGCCACAACGAAACGGACGAGCCCAACTTCACGCAGCCCGTGCTCTATGAGCGCGTGCGCCGCGCCAAGCCGGTGATGCAGCGCTACGCCGAGCAGCTGGCGGCCGAGGGGGTCATCGAGCCCGAGGCCGCCGAGATGGAGATGCGCGCGCTCTTCAGTTCGCTGGACGCCGCGCAGCAGCGCACCAAGGCCGAACCGATGCAGCCCGGCCACGAACCCTTCGCGGGAGCGTGGGCGGGGCTGACCAGCACCTATTCGCATGAGCCCGTCGCCACCGGCGTCCCGCTGAAGACGCTGAAGGCCGTGGCCGAGCAGCTGGCGACGCTTCCCGACGGATTCACCGCGCACAAGACCGTCGCCAAGGGTGTGCAGGCGCGCGCCGCGCTGGAAGGCGGCGTGGACTGGGCCCTGGCCGAGCTGCTTGCCTACGGCACGCTGGTGCTGGAGGGGGACAGCGTGCGCATGACTGGGCAGGACGTGAAGCGCGGCACCTTCAGCCATCGCCACGCGGCGGCGGTCGACCAGCAGACGGGCGAGCAGTGGATCGCGCTGCAGCACCTGAAGGGCGCCAACCAGAAAGCAGCCAAGGGGCGCTTCGACATCTACAACTCGCCGCTGACCGAATGCGCGTGCGTCGGCTTCGAGTACGGCTACTCGCTGGTGGATCCCAAGTGGCTGGTGATCTGGGAGGCGCAGTTCGGCGACTTCGCCAACGGCGCGCAGGTCATCTACGACCAGTTCATGGCGGCCGCCGAGGCCAAGTGGTTCCGCTGCAGCGGCCTGACACTCTTCCTGCCGCATGGCTACGAGGGGCAGGGCCCCGAGCACAGCAGCGGGCGCATGGAGCGCTTCCTGATGCTGGCCGCGCAGGACAACATCCAGGTGGTCTATCCAAGCACCACCGCACAGGTCTTCCACGTGGTGCGGCGCCAGCTGAAGCGCAACTTCCGCAAGCCGCTGGTGGTGATGACCCCCAAGAGCATGCTGCGCCTGCCCGCGGCGCAGAGCCCGGTGGAGGAGTTCGTCTCCGGCCAGTTCCAGACGGTGATCCCGGATCCCACCAAGCCCGACCCGGCCAAGGTGACCAAGCTGCTCTTCTGCACCGGCAAGATCTATCACGACCTGGACGCGCAACGCGCCGCCAACGGCAACGGCAGCGTGGCCATCGTGCGCATCGAGCAGGCGTACCCCTTCCCCGCCGACGAGGTGGCTGCGCAGCTGGCGCGCTACAAGAAGGCGCAGGCGGTGTGGGTGCAGGAAGAGCCGCAGAACATCGGCGCCTGGAGCTTCCTCTTCGAGCACTTCCTGCAGCACTTCGACTGCAGGCTTGAGTACATCGGTCGCGGCCGCCATGCCAGCCCAGCCTGCGGCAGCCTGAAGCAGCACGTGAAGGACCAGGCCAAGATCATCACCGAGGCCGTGGGCCCGGCCAGCGGCGATGCGGCGGCCGCATCCGCCGGTGGCGCCATCCAAGCAGCACATCGCGCCTAGCGCGCACACGGAGACAGACATGGTCGAGATCGTGGTCCCCAGCCCAGGCGAATCCATCAGCGAGGTGACGCTCGGGGCATGGCACAAGCAGGACGGCGACTGGGTGGAGACGGACGAGGTCCTGGTGGACATCGAGAGCGACAAGGCGACCCTGGAGGTGCGCGCGCCCGCCGCGGGCGTGCTGCGCGTGAAGGGCAGCGCGGGCAGCGATCAGAAGGTCGGTGCGGCGATCGCGGCCATCGACACCAAGGCAGCGCGCCCCGCGGGGGCGGCGCAGACGGAGCCGAAGGCGACGGCCGGCGCGGGTTCGGCTGCGAAGCCGGCGGCGGCGGCGTCATCGGCGGCGGCGGCGGCTTCGGTGCCCGGTGCGGCGCCGGCGGCGGCGCCCAGTGCGGCCGATGCCAAGGCCTCCTCCGTCGCCAAGAAGATGGCGGCGGACAAGGGCATTGACCTGGCCACCGTGCCGGGAAGCGGCCCCGCCGGACGGGTCATGAAGGCGGACATCGAGCGCGCCGCCACGGGCAGCGCAGGCGCGGCCGCACTGGCGATGCCGGTGAAGCCGGTCTCTGGCGCAGGCACCGGCGGGGGCGCACAGCAGGCCTTGGCAGCGCGCGGCAGCCGCGGCGTCCGCCGCGAGAAGATGCCCAAGATCCGCCAGCGCATCGCCGAGCGCCTGGTCGAGGCGCAGCACAACGCTGCGATGCTCACCACCTTCAACGAATGCGACATGACCGAAGTCATGCGCCTGCGCACCGAGCACAAGGAGGCCTTCGAAAAGCGCCATGGCGTCGGCCTGGGCTTCATGAGCTTCTTCGTCAGCGCCGCGTGCAGCGCGCTGAAGCGCTTCCCCAAGGTGAATGGCTACATCGCGGGCGACGAGATCGAGTACCACGACTACTGCGACGTCAGCGTGGCGGTCGGCACCGACCGCGGGCTGGTGGTGCCCGTGCTGCGCAACGCCGAGGGGATGACCTTTGCGGCGATCGAGCGCACCATCAAGGACTTTGCGCTGCGCGCGCGCGACGGCAAGCTGGGCGTCGACGAGATGACCGGCGGCACCTTCACGATCACCAACGGCGGCATCTACGGCAGCCTGATGTCCACGCCGATCCTGAACGCGCCGCAGAGCGCGATCCTGGGGATGCACGCGATCAAGAAGCGCGCGGTCGAGGACCCCCGCAACCCAGGGCAGGTGGCCCTGCGCCCGATGATGTACCTGGCGCTCAGCTACGACCACCGCATCATCGACGGCGCCGAGGCGGTCAGCTTCCTGGTGCACATCAAGGATTGCATCGAGAAGCCGGAACGGCTGCTGCTGGACTAGCGCCGCGCGGGGCTGCGCGGCGCGGCGCCACCGCCGCACCGCCATTGCACCGGGCCCCGCTCACCGCCCTGGGGTGACGCGGGGCGTGCCCCACTCCGCCAGCATCAGCGACAGGTCCTGCGCGCCAATGGTGCCATCGCTGTCGAAGTCAGCCTGCCACGATGCCGGCGCGGTGTCGCCCCACCATTCGAGAAGCAGCCCGAGGTCGCCGCCATCCACCCGGCCGTTGTGGTTCAGGTCCATCGGGCGTGCCAGCACGCCAGTGCAGTCGGGATTCAGCCGCACCAGGTCGCGCCCCTCCAGCCCCAGCGGGTCGGTGGCGATCAGCTCGACGGTGACCCAGAACGTGTCGGTGCCGCATCCCAGCGGCGAGACCACCAGCGTTGACTCACAGGCGGGATCCTCCGGCTCGGGGTGCTGATGAGTGTTGTGGTGCAGCACGGTGCGCCACCGGCAGGTGACACCCCGCGGGTGGTCCCCGTCCTGCACCAGCGCGCGCAGCGGGTAGACGCTCTCGCGGTCCACGGGATAGAGCTGTCCATCCTGCAGCGAGAGGATCCGAACGCGCGGCGGTTCGTTGTCGGGCCAGACCAGGAGCTGCCGCGAGACGCCCGCGCCGTGCGTGTCCGTCACCGTCAGGTGCACGCTGCGCACGGCGGGCGTCCCCAGACCGGCGAAGGAGTGCTGCACGACGCGCCCAAGCTGCGTGGGGCTGCCATCGCCGAAGTCCCACTCGATGCGCAACAGGTCGCCGTCGGGATCAGTGGAGGCGCTGGCATCGAAGGTGACCTGGAGCGGCGCTGGCCCGTAAGGCAGGCTGGTCTGCACGTGCAGCACGGGCGGACGATTGCCCGTGGGCGCGTATCGATAGCGGGTGAGGCCCCCAGCGACATCCACCGCGTAGAAGGCATCCTGCGCCGCCGATGGGTAGATGCCTACCACCGCGGAGGGACGTTGGTCGAAGGCGTCTATGCGCGTAACAATCCCATTTTCCAGCGTCGCGGCGCGGATCCATCCCTCGGCGTAGTCGGCGAACCAGAGCTTGCCTCGCCACTGCTCGGGCCATGCATCCAGCGCGATGGGCGCCGCAGCGATCGCGCAGGAGCCCTTGAAGGGCGTCCCCACCGCGCCGCCAGGAGACCCGACCAGCCGTGCGACGCCAGCACCCAGGTTCCACACCGAGGTGCGCGCCCCTTCAAAGCCGTGCGGCCAGTCGATGAGCGGACGGGTGTGGACGCCGTTGCGAAGCGCGGGCGGGACCACGGGATAGGTGCCGTCGGCCGAGGCGTAGACGCAATCCAGCTGCGCCACCACCGGCGCACCCGCGGGCGGATCGGCACCGGGGCCGCTGATGCGCACCGCGTGCGCGCCCGCCGTCACCGGCAGCGCCACCGATGCAAGGCGCCATTCAGTCCACGACCCGGTGGACGCCAGCAGCACCGTGCCCACGGCCGTGCCGTCGACGGTCACCGGGCACACCACCGCGTCGCCTCCATTGGCGTACCGCACCAGCAGCACCGATCCCGCGGCGGGCAGCAGCAGCGGGAACTGCACCCAGCTGGCGGGCGAAGCGCGCAACTGGCGGCACGCTGTGCCGTGGTAGCCCAAGTTGTCAAAGCCATAGTCCGCATTCTGCGCCTGCGAACTCTCGGCCTGCACGCTGACGCAGGGGTGGATCCAATCCGGCACGGCCTGCGTGCCCTGGAGGATCAGGTCGCGGAAGCGGTAGAAGGCGGCGCACCCGCCCGTGGGGAGCGAGTTCGGTGCCTCGATGTCCAGCGGCGAGATCGAGGCGTACCCCGCGGAGCGGTCGTGCCCTTCATAGACGGGCCACCCGAAGTTCTGCCCTGGCTTTTCGACCAGGTCCACCTCTTCCCACAGCCCCCACCCCACGTCGCTGACCACGAACGCGCCCGGATTGCCCTCGGAGGGCAGGTGCGCCCCCGTGCCGGGAATGCGGCTCATGCGAAAGGGGTTGCGCAGGCCCATCGCCCAGACGCGGCTGCGCGGCGCGCGCGGTGCGGCTGCATCGAAGAAGGGGTTGCTGGGAACCCCGTCGCCAGTCGCGGGGTCCAGGCGCAGCACCTTGCCGTTCATGCTGTCGCGGCGCTGAGCGCGATACGCACCGATGTTGTCCTCGGGGCGCAGGATGCCGCTGGCCAGGCCATCGGCCACGTAGCCACCGACCATCTGCCCGCCGTTGTCGAAGGTGGCGTAGTCGGCGCTCTCGCCCATGCTCATGAGCAGCGTGCCATCCTCGCCGAAGACCAGCGAACCGACGCCATGCGACTGGTGCACGATCGGCGCGCCATCCTCGCGCGTGGCGCCCAGCAGCACATGGCGCGTCTCGTGGTGGATGTGCCCGAATCCCTCGGCGGGATCGGCCTGGTAGCGGGTGACGCGCGCGATGGTCGCCGTGCCCAGCGTGGTCACCGCAGGGTCGTACTGGGGCGTGCCGAAGTAATCCAGGTGGTGCCGGTCGACGACATAGGCCAGGTAGATGAAGCCGTTC
Organism: Phycisphaerales bacterium; assembly: GCA_044230125.1. Taxonomy (GTDB): domain Bacteria; phylum Planctomycetota; class Phycisphaerae; order Phycisphaerales; family SM1A02; genus UBA966. Next base: position 17,307 of record JBGARR010000006.1, on the reverse strand, counting down.
GCCTCGAAGTCAGGGTCGAGCGCCAGCCCCAGCAGGCCGTGATCGCGCCACGCAAGCACCTCGTCCGAGATGTCCAGCATTGGCTCGTCGTGCCGCGTGCCGTCCGCCTCCACCATCCAGACGCGCCCGGCGCGCTCCCACGCGATCAGCCTTCCGTCGGAAAGCTCGACCACGCCGACCAGCTCCTGCCATCCGGTGCCGATGTTCTCCACCTGGATGCCGGCGGGCGGTTCGGCGCAGGCCGCAGGCGCGACACCGAGCAGTGCCGCTGGAGGTGCGGCAAGGAACAGTGCCGCCGCAAGGGCGTGCGGCAGCGCCGGCGCGGGGCGCGATCCACGGAACGCAGCAGTCAGGAACGACATGCGATGCAGCGTAGCAGCGCATCACCGTTTTTCCACATTCAGGACGCCGCTTCAGCGCGCACGCGCCACCTGCGGAGCGATTGCCTCGCCTGCGGTCTTGCCCGGCGTCCGGGAATCCGCGCGCTCCGCGGGCGCCTTGTCGGAAGGCACGCCCATGTACTGCAGCGTCTCGTCCACCACGTCGCGCACCACCGGGCCGGCAATCGAGCCGCCGTAGTGGCCCTTGCGCCTGTCGGGATCGTCGATGACGCACAGCACCACGATGCGCGGCTTCCGTGCTGGCGCGGCGGCGATGAAGCTGGCCACGTAGCGGTCGCGGTCGTAGCCCTTCTCGCCCTTCACCTTCAGCTCGGCGGTGCCGGTCTTGCCGAACATGTTGTACGTTTCGCTCTGCGCCTTGCGCGCGGTGCCCTCCTCGACGACGCCCTCCATCGCGTTGCGCGCTTCGGCCAGCACGGCGGGCTCCACCACCTGCTTGAGCCCGGTGGAGTCGGGGCGCGCGCCGATGTCGCCGCGCGGGATCACCAGCCGCGGCTGCACCATGGTGCCGTCGTCGCGTGCAAAGGCGCTGAAGGCGCGCACCATCTGGATCGGCGTCACCGCCACCTCGTGGCCCATCGACACCGAGGTCTGCGTGTACTTGGACCACTTGGCGGCGCTGGTCACGATGCCAGCGGACTCGCCGGGAATGCCCATGCCCGTCTTCTGGCCGAAGCCGAAGTCGCGCACCGCCTGCGCCAGCTGCTGGTGCGTCATGCGCTGGGCCACGATGGCCATGCCGCCGTTCAGGCTGCTGACCAGCACCTTGCGCCAGCTGACCGGCCCACCGTAGTGCACGTCATGGATGGTGCGGCCGAAGGGGGTGGTGTAGGGGCCGTTGGGGATCGGGATGATCTCCTCGGGCTTGGCGACGCCCAGCTGCGTGGCGCGCGCCCAGACAAAGCTCTTGAAGGTGGAGCCGGGCTCGTAGGGATCGGTGAAGTTGCGGTTGCGCCCCAGCGCCGGGTGGATCTTGCGCGAGGGGTCGCGCGTGGCCTCCTTCCATCCCGCGCGCTCGCGCAGGACGTCCGCCATGGCAAGGATGTCGCCCGTCTGCACGTCCAGCACGATCACGCGCCCGCCGCCCGCGTTCATGTCGGTGACCATCTTCTCCAGGCGGCGCTCGGCGATCTCCTGCACCACCAGGTCGATGGAGAGGCGCACGTCCATGCCGTTGTCGCCCGGTTGGTAGTCCTCGCGGTTGATCCACAGGGTGCGCCCGTAGGCATCGGTCAGCGACTTCACGCGCCCGTCGACGGGCATCATCTGCTTGTTGAAGGCGAACTCCATGCCCGCTTGCCCGGTGTGCTCGAAGCCCACCTTGCCCACCAGCTGGCTGGCCAGCTTGCCTGCGGGATAGTCGCGCACCAGCTTCGGCTCCAGGCGGATCCCCTCCACCTTCACCTGGCGCAGCGCGTCCACCTGGGCGTCGGTCACCTCCTGCGAAAGCACCAGGTAGCGGCGCTCGGCGTTCTTCTTCAGCAGTTCATGGATCTGCTGCGGCGACTGGCGCAGCACCGGCGCCAGCGCGATGGCGGCGTCGCGCAGCGGGTCGCACTCGGCGATCGCGTTGGGGTCCTTCTTCGATGCGCGCTTGGCGGCCAGCATTCCCGCTTCCTGCATGTGAGCGGGGTCGCAGTAGAGCCGGTAGCCCACCAGGCTCAGCGCGATGGGGCGCCCGCGCTGGTCGGTGATCTCGCCGCGCTGCGCCAGTTCGGTGCGCACGCTGGTGCGGCGTCCCGCCGCCGCCTCCAGGCGTTCGTCGGGGAGGGACTTCAGCTGCGCCACGCGCAGCAGCGTCAGCCCCAGCGCCAGCGCCGTGCCAACCATGATGACGCGCGACCAGCGGCGCACGCGCGCTGACTGTCCTGCTTCGTCGATGCGATGCGCTGCGCCGCGCTCGCGGGCTGCGGCGGCATCCTGCGCTGCGTGGTCGTTGGTGCGGTCAGCGTGCATCCGTGGACTCTCCTGCGGCCGTCCCCGCGCGCGGCGCCTTCGTCGGCGTGGGATCCACCTTGCCGCCCTTGCCAGCGGCAGGGGTCGGCGTTGAAGTGGGCATCGTGCTCGACTTGGAAGCGGTCTTCGCGGCAGGCTTGGAGGAAGCCTTCACGGCCGTCTTGGCGGCGGTCTTTGTGGCAGTCTTGGCAGCTGGCTTGGCCGCAGTCTTGGCCGCAGTCTTGGCCGAGGACTTGCCCGCGGCCTTCACCGCCGTCGCAGCATTGCCCGCGGTCTGCGTCGAAGCGGCCTTCTTGCTGCCGGGCGCCCCCTCGCTGCGGGGTGCGGCGACTTGCTCCACGCTCGCCACGGCTCGGTCGCCACGCGCCGCCGGCTCGTTGCGCGGTGCTTGCTGCGCGTCGCGGTCCTGGATCGGCACCGGGTCCAGCTTCAGCTTTGATGCCGCGGCGCGGATGTCCTGCGGATCGGAGTTGCGCGCCACCTCGGCGCGCATGCGCCAGAGCGAGCGCTGCTGCTCGACGCCGCGCCCGTGCGCGACCGCGATCTGGTTGGAGACCTCGTAACGCTGCTGGCGCAGCGAGAGCAGGGCCAGCCCCATCGCCCCCAGCGCCACCATGATCACGCAGACCTTCAGAAGCAGTCGCATTCGAGACCCCATGCGCCCAGGCGCCTATTTCCGCCGGCGGCTGGGCGCGTGCGCCAAACCGCCGGCGGATGTGCGGTGAAATCAGTACTTGTTGGGGATCTTCAGCGTCTGCCCCGGCTTCAGGGCAGAGGGATCCTTGATGCCGTTGTAGCTCAGCAGCTCGGCCAGCTTGACGCCCTTGTCCTTGGCGATGCGGTAGGGCGTGTCGCCCTTCTGGATCGTGTAGGTGGCGATGGCCCTGCTGGCGACCGGGTCGGCGGGCTTCGTCTGCGCGATGGCAGTGCCTTCGCTGCGCGGCGCGGCGCCGGGGCGCAGCACGTCCATCGCGGGAATGCGCAGGTCGGCGCCAAGCGTCAGGCGCGCGGCATCCGGGGCGGCGGCCTTGTTGTACTCCTGCAGCTTGGTGGCCAGCGAGCCGTCGCCGTACTCCCGGGCGGCGATCGACCAGTAGGTATCGCCCTTCTGCACCTTGTGGAAGCGGACCGGCGCTCCATCGGCGCGCTGCTCCTCCACCGTCACGTTGCCGTTCTTGTCCACGGTGCCCACTTCCAGCGGGCGGTCGTTGCTGGCCAGTTCGATCTTGCCCTCGCCACCGGCGGGGACCCCCGCCGCGGCGCCATTGGGCGCCAGGTTCACCTCCGGGCCGATGCCCTGAATGACCACCTCGCCCGAGGGGCTGGCGTTGGACGCTTGCGTCACGTCGACGGGGTCGAAACGCGCCGACGAGAAGTGGTCGGACACCAGGATCCCGACAAAGAGGATGAGGCCGAACCCGATCACCAGAGCAAGCTTGTTCTCGCGCGTCATGACGCCACCTTTTGGCCGACGAAGGCCGTGTTTCGTTCCCGGCGCACGGCCCCTCCAATGGGGCCGCGCGCTCGACCTTCATCGGCAGGCGCTTGCGAAAAGGATCAGCGGTTGGAGGACGATTCCACGCCGATTCGAATGGCCCGGAACTTCGCGCTCCGGGCGCGTGGATTGGCCTGCACCTCGGCCTCCGAGGCCTCGACGGGCTTGCGCGTCAGGCGGGTGGCGCGCCCCCCCTGCTCCAGCTCGGCGAAGGCGTGCTTCACCAGCCGGTCCTCCAGGCTGTGGAAGCTGATGACGCCCACCCGTGCCCCCGGGGCCAGCCAGCCGGGTGCCGGCCCCGCCCCGCGGGCCACCGAGTCCAGCAACCCGCGCAGCGCCCCCAGTTCGTCATTCACCAGGATCCGCAGTGCCATGAAGGTGCGCGTGGCGGGGTGCATCCGGCTGGCGTGCGCCTTTGTGCCGTAGGCGGCGCGCACGGCGGCCACCAGGTCCGCGGTGGTCTCCATCCCCTCGCGCCCCCGACGCGCCACGATGCTGCGGGCGATGCGGCGGGAGAAGGGATCTTCGCCAAGCTCAAAGATGGCGTCGGCGATCTCGCGTTCGTTCATGCGCGCCAGGAGCTGCGCCCCCGTCTCTCCCTGGGTGGGGTCCAGGCGCATGTCCAGCGGGCCCTCGGCCTGGAAGCTGAAGCCGCGCCCCGGGTCGTCCATCTGGTTGCTGGCGAAGCCAAGGTCCGCCAGCACCCGGTCCGCCCGCAGCCCCAGGCGCGCCAGGGCGTACTCCGCGGTGGCGAAGGACCCGTGGACGGCGTGGACAGATCCCACCCCCGCCGCCCGTGCGCGCTCGGTGGCAAAGGCCAGATTTTCCGGGTCCCGGTCAAAGAGCACCAAGGTGCCCCCTGCGCCGACGGCACGCGCGAAGGCCTCGGCGTGACCGCCGCGCCCCGCGGTCAGGTCGGCCACGGTCTGCCCCGCCGCGGGCTGCAATTGCTCCAGCACCGTGTCCAGCAGGACGGGCTCGTGCCCGGGGCCGCTTGCGGGAACGGCGCCGCTCATTCGTTCGGGGGGGTCGGGCGCAGGTGCTTCTGGTCGGGCAGGTCGCCCGAGGGGGCGGCGCTGCCCGCGGCGGCGGTGCCACCCGTGGCAGCGCCGGCGCTGCCGTGCATGAAGATCGCCACCGTCGCCACGAAGGCCGCGATCAGGAAGATGAAGGGGTAGAGCAGCTTGCCGCCGTAGAGCAGCAGAAGCAGTCCCGTCGCCAGGCCGATGACGCAGAGGGCGCCCTCGACGCAGTACATCGCGCCGACGGCCTTGCGCACCGAGCCCTGGTAGCGGCGCTTGAAGCGGTGGTGCAGGTGGTTGGCGTCGGCGGTCGAGAAGCTGACCCCCGCGCGGCGGCGGCGGATGATGGCCAGCGTGGTGTCGATGAGCGGCAGCCCGAACATCGCCAGCCCGCACATGACCAGCAGCGTGGCGTACCCCTCGTACCCCGCATTGGGCATCTGCGACATGCTGGCCGGGACGCCTGCGCCCGACTCGGCCACGCGCGAGACCAGCGGGCAGCTGAAGGGCTGCAGGTTGGCAAAGGTCATCACGATCGTCACCGACAGGAAGCCGATGAGCAGGCTGCCCGCATCGCCCAGGAAGATGCTGGCGGGGTGGTAGTTGTAGACCAGGAATCCCAGGCAGGCGCCCAGCAGGCTCATGCACAGCACGATGCGCGCGCCCGCCATGCTGCGCGCGATCGAGCCCAGGTCGGACATGTCCGGCGGCAGCGCAAAGACGATCGCCGCCGAGAGCGCCAGCAGCCCGATGCACATGATGGTGGTGATGCCCGCGAGGAGCCCATCCAGCCCATCCAGCAGGTTGGCGGCGTTGGCGCCGCCGATGACGAAGATCGCCACCAGCGCGGTGCCCGCCCAGTAGAAGATCTGCGCGTTGGAGATGACGAAGGCGCCCAGATGCAGCGGCGCCTGGTCCGGGCCGCCCAGGAAGGGCGAAAGCAGTCCCACCGCGACATTCACGCCGATGTCGTCCATCGCCAGCGCGGCGGCGGCCACCAGCTGCCCCGCGATCTTCAGCCGCGCGTCGAACTTCCAGATGTCGTCCGCCAGGCCGGTGAAGGTGATCGCCACCATGCCCAGCACGATCGAGAAGGGGACCGGGGGAAGCTCCCCCAGCTCGCCGCGCGCGAAGATGGCGCTGGCCAGGATGCCCACGAAGACGCCCAGGAAGACGCCCGTGCCCCCCAGATAGGCCACGGTGCGGCCGTGCAGCTTGCGCACCATGTCGGGCTTGTCCACCACGTCGGTGGCGTGCGCGAGGCGGCGCACGAAGGGGATGGCGATCGCGGTGGCGGCGAAGCTGGCGGCCAGCGCGGGCAGCGCCTCGACCAGCAGCGACAGCGCGCGATCCAAGCGGACGGGGACGGTCAGGTCGGCGCAGCTCATCGTGCGGCCGCCTTTCCGGCGGCGCCCGCGCCCATCAGCGCCGCGATGTCCGCCACCGTCTGCTCCAGCGCGATGCCGGGGGCAAAACCGATCGCCGCGCGGATTCGCGTCAGGTCCGGCTGCCGCACGCGCAGGTCCTCGAAGTCGGGGCCGTACGCCTGCTCGTAGCTCACGCGCACCACCGGCGAGGCGCTGCCCGTGGCGCGGCGAACCAGCTCGGCAAGCTCCAGGATGGTGATCAGCCGGTCGCTGCCGACGTTGAAGATCTTGCCATGGCACGCGGGGGCGGCCAGCATGCGCGGCAGCGCAGGCGCCACGTCGCGGACATCGCAGAAGCAGCGCGCCTGCGCGCCGTCGCCGTGCACCTCGATGGGCAGGCCCGCCAGCGCGGCGCCGATGAAGCGCGGCAGCACCATGCCATGCTCGCCCGTCTGCCGCGGCCCGACCGTGTTGAAGAAGCGCGCGATGGCGACGGGCAGCCCCTCGCGCCGCGCGTGCGCCAGCGCCAGGTGCTCGTCCACCGCCTTCGAGATGCCGTAGCACCAGCGCGAAACGGTGGAGGGGCCGAAGACCAGGTCATCCTCCTCGCGGAAGGGGGTGCGCACGCCCTTGCCGTACACCTCGCTGGTGCTGGCCACCAGCACCGGCGTGCGCGTGCGCGCGGCGAAGGCCAGCACCGCGCTCGTCTCCAGGACGTTCGTCTCGATGGTGCGGACGGGTTCCTCCACCACCAGGCGCACGCCCACGGCGGCGGCCAGGTGGTAGATCTCGCTGAAGCCGCGGTCGGCCAGCCCCGGCAGCGTCCTGCCGACGGTGCCGCGGATGAACTCGACGTGCTCCGGCGCCGCCGCGCGCGCCGTGTCCAGGTTGGACTCGCGTCCGGTGGACAGGTCATCCACCACCGTGACGCGTGCGCCGAGCGACAGCAGCGACTCCACCAGGTGGGAGCCAATGAATCCCGCGCCCCCCGTGACGAGCGCGCTGCGATGTCGATGCAATGAGGTCACGAGATCCACTCTCCACGTGTGCGCGGGTTCGGCCAGGGGCTGCGCTGGCTACGCCTTGGCGCCGTCGGTCTTGGCGTAGTCCGCCATGAGCTCGGCGTTCTTCTTGAAGTACCCGCCCACAGTGTGCTCGGGGCGCATGAGGATCGTGCCAAGAAGCGTCGCCTTGGTGTCATGAAGCTGGTTGATCGTCTTGGCCACCAGGCCGCGCTGGTCCTTCAGAGCGCGCACCACCAGCACCACGGCGTCGCAGGAATCGGTGATGACGATCGACTCGCCCGCCACCAGCGTGGGGGGCAGGTCCAGCAGCACCACCTGGTAGCGCTCGCGCAGCGCGGCCAGCGTGCGCCGGACCTCGTCCCCGCTCAGGCGCTCGTAGACGCGGCTGTCGGGTGTGCCAGCGCCGAAGACGGCAATGCCATTGGCCATCTGCGGCTCGACGGGCTTGCCCATCAGCATGTCTCCCAGCCCGGGTGCGTCGGGATCGACGCCGAAGACCGCCGCCAGCCGCGGACGCCGGAAATTGGCGTCCACCACGGCAACGGTGCGCCCGGCGGCCTGTGCGCTGGCGGCCAGGTTGCTGACGGTGGTCGTGGTGCCCCCTTCCGGGTGCGCCGAGACGAAGGCGACGGTGCGGAAGGTGCCCGCGTCGAAGGCCTTGCGCAGTGACGCCGCCGCCTGGCGGAACATCTCGGCGGTGACCGACAGGGGATGGTGCCGAACGACCAGCTCGGCGTTCTTGACGTCGGCCGGATCGTCGCTCAGGTCGGGGATGACGCCCATCAGCCGGACGCCTCCGACGCCCGCCAGGTCGCTGGGCTGCTTGACGCGCTGGTCCAGGAACTCGCGCAGGAAGACGATGCCCGCCACGATCACCAACATCAGCAGGGCGCCACCGGGCACCATGAACTTCAGCTGCGGAAAGTCCAGCTCCTTGGGGGTCGTGGCCTTCTGCACCAGCCCGACGCGGCGCGACTCGGGGCGCGCGGCGATCAGGTCCAGCTGGGTCAGGAATTCCTGGTTGTCCTTGCGCTCGATCTCCTTCTGCGCCAGCTGCTCCTTCAGCGAGTCCAGCGCGCTGATCTGCGCGGTCAGCTCCTGAAGCTTGCGCTGCGCCTCGGCCAGGTCCTGCGACTGCTTGGCCACCAGAGACTTCAGGCCGGTGACGCGCTGCGAGAGCTCGGTCTTGTCCGCCAGCAGGTTGCGGCTCATCGCTTCGGTCAGCGCCACCTTGAAGCGGTCCTCGGCGGCGCGCATGCGCTGCCCAAGGTCCTTGACCTGGGGATGGTCGTCGCTGAAGCGCTCGCGGGCCGAGTTGACCGCCATCTGAAGCTGCTGCACGTCGCGCTCGATTTGGCGGGTCACAAAATCATCCAGCGCGCGGCGACGGTCCTCGTCCTCGAAGCGCTGCTCGGCGATGCGGCGGTCGATCGAGTCCAGGCGCGACTGCGCCAAGGTCAGTTCGCGGATCGAGTTGTCGCGCTCCCGGGCCAATGCCTCGGTGGTGCGGTTCTCGGGAAGGTCGCGCTCGTCGCCCGCGCTGATGCCGCTCTTGCGGATGAAGTCCTGGATCTCGTTCTTCAGCTGCAGGATCGAACCGTCGATCAGCCGCTTGCGCTCCTCGGCGCGGGAGCGGTTCTGCGACGCGAGCACGTTCATCTCGTCCTCGCGCTGCGCCATGTAGGTGTCCGCGACGCGGTTCAGCACGGTGGGGACATCGTTCTTGTCGAAGGAGCGCCACGAAAGGGTGAAGAGCTGCGTGCCACGGCGGTGGCCCACCTTCAGCTCGTCCTGCAGCTGCGCCACCCGCTCGGGGACGGTGTCGAACTTCTGGCCCCACTTGGTGCTGGCGATGTCGGGGGCGGACATCGCCGCCTCGAGCACCGACTTGGACATGATCTTGGCGGACTCCGTCTGGCCCAGCCGCGAGATCGCCTCGTCCTGCAGGATCTCGCGCGTCACCACCTCCTTGGCGGTGGTCAGCTCGGGCTTGATCTCAAAAAGCACCGTGCTGCCCCAGAGGGGGTAGAAGTTCAGCGCCAGGAAGTGCGCGCCGGTGCCCAGCACCAGCCCCACCACCGTGGCGCCCACCAGCAGCTTGGCGTGCTGGCGCAGCACTCGGATGGGGTCGATGGTCGCGGCAGTCGCAGGCTTGCCGCGCTGCGGGCCCCCGGCGCCCGGACGCGGCGCGGCGGAGGATGGGACGGACGAGGCTGACTGGATCCGTGTCATGTCAATTCCTTCGAAGTGGGCGCCGCGCATCGGCGGCGTGGGCAAACATGCTGCTGGAAGCGGTGGCGAGTCACTTGCGGACGATCGACGCAGCGATCTCCTCGATTTCCTTCTTCGTGTCCGGGTCGGTGGCCTTCTCTCGCGCGCGGTCCAGCAGCTGCTGCGCCTCCGCGGTCTTTCCTCCAGCGGCCTTCACCTGCGCCAAGTGCATCAGCGAGGAAGCGGAAGCGCCCAGGGCGTTCGCGCGGTTGAGCGACTCTTCCGCCTGCGGCAGCTGCCCGGACTTCAGCTGGGCGTACCCCAGGGTGTCCAGGTACTCGGGCTGCCCCGGCGAGATGGTCACGGCGCGCTGCGCCATGGCCAGTCCCTTGACGGCATCGCCCTTCACCTTCAGCTGCAGGTACGCGGCGTTGTTGAGCGCCGAAGGATTGCCCGGCGAGAGGTCCGCCGCAGCGGTGAAGGCGTCGCATGCTCCCGCCATGTCACCCTTGCTGTAGAGGGCGGTGCCGCGGGCCATCATCGCCCCACCACGGATGGGCGCGGGGACCTTGTCGCCACCGGCCATCGTCTTGTCGCTCCAGGCGATCGCCTTGTCCGCACCGGCGGGACCAGCGCGTGTCCATGCCTCCGCCAGCGTGACGCACTCCAGCGGGGTGGGAGCGCCCGTCTGGGTGAGCAGTGCCTCGTAGTCGGCGGTGCGCTCCGGCGGGAACATGCGGCGCAGGACGCGCAGCACCTCCTCGGTGGTGATGTCGGGAGTCTTGGAGGCGCGTGCGGCCACGAGCGACTCGCGCGCGGCAACGGCGGCTTCGTCGCGCCGTCCCGTCTCCGAGAGCGCCAGCGCCGCGTACGCACGCAGGACGGGCGTGGAGGTGACCAGGTCGTTCCGCGAGCGCAGCATGGCCAGCGCCTCGGCTGCCTCCTTGCCGTTCAGGCGCGCGTCCGCCGCGGCCGCGAAGAGCGCGGGGTTGCTGGGCTGCATCGTGATGGCGCGGTCGTACTCCTTGGCTGCCGCGGAGAACTCGCCCTTGGTGGCCAGCAGCTCGCCCAGCCGCTGCGCCCAGAAGACGTTCTGCGGCGCCAGGTCCGCACCGGCACGCGCCACCTCGATGGCGCGCGCCAGGTTGCCCGACAGCGCATGCATGTCCACCAGCCGCGACCGACCCTCGTCCACCATCGGCTGCGCCTGCACGAAGCGATCGACGATGCCGATCGCGCCCTGCACATCGCGCTTGTCCAGCGCCAGGTCGGATCGCACCGAGACGACGGGCCAGAGCAGCGTGTTGCGGGCCAGCAGGCGGTCCGCCTCGACGATGGCGGCATCCGTCTTGGCTGCGTCGCTGGTCGCCCGCGCCCAGGTGCGCATCAGCTGCACCCGGCGCAGCGGCGCCATGTAGTCGGTGGGGGCGATCGCGGCGGCCTTGCCCAGCGCATCCATCGCGATGGCGATCTTGGCGTTGGCCTCTTCCTTCTGGCCCTTCGCCACCAGTTCGTCGGCGTGGCCCGCGGCCACACCCGCGATCAGCAGCTCAAGGGTGCGCTGTGTCTCGGCGTCGGGCGAGGCGCCCGCCAGCCGGCGCGCCTCCTGGGCCGACTTGGCCGCGTCGTCGTAGCGGCGCGCCACCACCTGCAGGTCGGCCAGGCGCAGCATGCCTGACAAGGTGGGCTTGTCCCCCATGGCGCGCTGCAGCGCCTCGATGGCGGCGGGAACCCGGTTGCGCCGCGCCTCCATCTCGACCAGCGCAAAATCCACCTCGCGCTTCACGGGGTCCTGCAGCGTCGCGGCGCGCTTGAACGCCGCCTCTGCGCCGGCTTCGTTGCCGCTGGCCAGCAGGTGACCGCCGTACTCCAGGAGCATCAGGCTGGACAGGTGCTTGCGCGACTCGGCGCCGGCGATCAGCGCCTCCAGCGCGGCGGTTCCCTTCTCCGGCGTCCCGATGTCGCGCATGATGCGCGCCTTCTGCGCGGGCAGCCGCAGGTCGTCGGGCATCGCCTTCATCGAGGCCTCGTACAGCTGCTCGGCGATGACCGCATTGCGCGCCGCGGCATCCTCCAGCAGCCGGCGGCGCTCGTCGATGGGGATCGCGGCCCATTCGCGCGCCTCGAAGCGCCGCCGCCCCGACTGGTCGACGACCGATTCCGGCTCGGCGGGCTGGTAGAGAAGTGCGTAGAGATCGGCGATGTTCTCGCGATCGGTGGGGCTGGCGCGATAGAGCTGCGAACGGATCTGCGCCGCGCGCGCGCGGCTGCCGTAGACCGCCTCGAACTGCGCCGCCTGGGCCTGCGTCAGCAGGTCGACGGGGTTGGCAGCGGCAGCGGCGCGGACGATCTCCAGCGCGCTGCGACCCTGCCCGGAACGGCTGAGCGCACGCGCGTAGCCGCGGACATTGGCCATGTCGTTGGGGCGCCGGTCGTACGCCTCCTTCCACAGCGCCAGCGCCGCGGGCTCATTGCCCACGCGCTCCTGCAGCGCCGCCAGGCGGGATGCCACCGGCGCCTCGTTCCGGCCGGCGGCGCGCGCGCGTTCCAGCAGGGCGATGCCCTCGGCGGTCTTTCCCTGCGAGTCCAGCAACTGCGCACGCAGCACCACTTCAAGCTCGGGCAGCTGCTTCTGCTTGCCTGCGGCCGCGGCCTGCGCCTCGGCGGCGGCAAAATCCCGCCGCTCGATGGCATCGTTGAATGCGGACTCGATCACCCCTGGATCGTCACCGGACTGCGCCGTAGCGACCTTCTCCGCCTCGGCCAGCTTGGCCTGCAGCCGCGCAAGTGTCGCCTCCAGCGTGGCCGTATCTCCCGGTGCCGAGATCCTGGACGCCGTGATCTGCCTTTCGATGTCCGCGCGCAGCGACCGATACGCGCGCACGCGCTCCGCCACCTGCTGCTTGGGATCGGAGACCAGGCGCTGGATCACCATCTCGACGCGCTCAACCGGGTCGTTGGTCGCCAGCGCCGCCTCCAGGCGTGCCAGGTCCAGCGTGCCGGGGAACTTCACCAGCGCGGCGCGCGCGTACTCCAGCGCCTTGGCAGTGGTGCCCGCCTGCGACTCGACGACCGCCTGTGCATAGAGCGCGGGAAGCGTCCCGCCCGAGCTCTCGACCCAGGCGGCGACGAGCTCGCGTGCCTTGGCCCAGTCCTTCGCCTCCGCGGCCGCCTGCACCGCCTCCAGGTCCTTCGAGGACTCAGGCACGGCCTTCGAGCGGTTGCGCACTTCCACGGCCTTGCGCGCAAGCTCTTGGTTGTCCGGGATCGCGCGAGCGACAGCCTCGTAGAAGCTGGCTGCCTCGGGGAACCGGCCCAGCTGCTCGGAAAGCTCGGCGCGCATCAGCGCAAGCCGCAGGTCACCCGGGTGCAGTTCGGTGCCCTTGGTGGCACGCTGCAGCGCCAGCCCCAGGTCCCCCTGCGCACGCGCCACCGACGCTGCGCCCATGAAGGCCTCGGCGGCCGGTGTCGGCACCTTGGTGAAGTAGAGCTCCCACTTCTTGGCCGCGCCTGCAAGGTCCCCCTTCACTTGCAGGATCTTTGCATCGGCAGCCACCACCCGCGGTGCGTTCTCGTCGTTCTGCGCCACCTCCAGCAGCTGGACCCGCAGGCGGTCCAGCTCCTTGGTGAGCCCCTCGTTCTCCTTCGCCTTCGGGTCGCGCTGGAGCGCCATCAGGATGCCGTCGATCAGCAGCTGGATGGAGCGGCCCCGGACATCGGCCTGCGCATTCGCCATCAGGCCGGTCGGAAGCTGCGGCTTGGCCAGGATCGCCTCTGCCGCCTTGCGGATTCGCTCGAACGCGGCCGTGTCGGAGGCGACCGTGCGGGAGAGCATCTCCAGCTGGAAGCTCGCCGCAAGCAGGTCGTCCGGATGCGCGCTGACCCAGGTGGCGATCAGTTCGTTGGCGGCGACCATGTAACCCGACTCGGCCATCAGGGACGCCGAGGCGCGCACGATGCGGCCGCTCTCGCTCTTCAGCGCAGCGGCGGCCAGCGCTTCGACCGCAGGCTTCACCTTCTTCTGGTCCAGCTTGGTCGTGTCGATGCGGCCGCCCGAGCGCACGTCCAGGCGCAGGCGCTCGAGCTCGATCGTCGCCATGGCGACGGCGGCCATGCCATCCGCGCCGGCCAGGGCCTTGCGCATGTCGTCGACGGTCTTCTCCACCTGCTCCGTGCGCTTCGTCGCCGCCTGGCCCTGCCCGGAGTCACGCATGCGCAGCGCATCCGCCATGCGCATGGTGGCCAGCGCCGTCCAGGCGCGCCAGCTCTTGGGGGCGCTCTTGGTCATCTCCTCCAGCTGGCGCTCCAGCTCGGTGCGGTCCCCTCCGCTCAGGGCCTGCTCGCGCTGCGCGCGCGCGAAGAGGAAGTACTCCTGGGCCAGCTGGGCGCCGGGGGTGCCCGCTGCCATCACGTCCTTCATCTCCTTGGCCACGCCCTCGAGCGCCAGCCAGCCCGTGCCGCCGTCGTACATCTCGGTCTCCGCCTCGACGACATCCAGGAACTGCTGCCACTGCGCGGGATCGCCCGGCTGCGCGCGGGTGCGCGCGCGCTTCACCGCCAGCAGCGCGCGGTAGTCCTCCAGGGCCTGGCCGGGGGTCTGCGCCACGGTCTTCGCCAGCGCCTCCTCCATCTTGTCCAGGTACTTCAGCTCGCTGGGCTTCTTGCTGACCGCACGGCCGTAGGTCAGGTACGCCTCGCGCACCTTGCCCTGCGCCATCTGCTCGTCGCCGGTGCGGATGTGCCGGTCGGCGTTCTGCAGGTAGTTGACGTTGATGTAGATGACCGCCGCGAGGAGAAGGCAGGCAGCGGCGGTGAAGCCGCCGGCGACGATGATGAACTTCTTGTTGATCTTGCTGGCCATGGTGTGGTTCTAGCTTCGGGTGGGTTCGCCGTCTGTCACTGCGCGGGGGCGGGTGCGGGGGCGGATGCGGGCGCACCCTTCGCCGACTGTCGGGTCATCGCCTCGACGGTGGGCCAGTCGGGCAGGCGGCGCATCAGGTGTGGCAGGAGGTCGCGGAGGAACTCCTCGGTCTGGCGCTTGAAGGCCTCGGTGGCGGGGCGGTCGCCCACGGGATAGCGCACCGAGAACTGCACCTTGCAGAAGTAGGCGTACTTGTCGTCCAGGTTGAAGGCCAGCTTGCGCACCCCGAAGGTGCTGGGCGTGACGCGCCCGTTGGCGATGAACATGTACCCGCCCAGCTGCACCAGGCGCGGCGTGCGCGGATCCTGGAAGGTGCTGGTGGTCAGACCCAGGTCGCCCAGCGGCAGCGTCACGCGCTCCTTGACTCCGGTGACCGGGTCGGTCAGCTCGGTGGTCGCGTAGGGAAGCCCGGTGGCGACGTTGTTGGGCAGGTCCGTCGCGGGCTGCGACTCGATCGCCACGTCCAGCGGCACCAGCTGCGCGTCGCCCAGCTGCACCAGCCCGTTGGCGCCCCAGCAGCGCTCGGGAATGTGCGGCACGGTGTCGATCATGCCCGTGTAGTAGGCCAGGTGCAGCGAGATGACGCCGCGCGACGGGTCGCCGTCCAGCGCGTAGTTGCGGGTCAGGTACTTGGTGGTGCCCAGCGCCTCGATGGTGGCGGCGTCCATCAGGACGTCGTCGCCCACCTTCTTCCAGTTGCCCAGCACCGAGGGGATCGTGGAGAAGTCGCCGCGCATTTCGACGGGCTCCTTCTTCAGGTAGACGTCGAGCGCCTGCATCGCCGCGCGCAGCCCCAGGCCGCCGACGGCGAGCGTGGCGAGCACCACGATGAAAGAACGGCGGATCGATCGCTCAAACTGCACGGGGACCATCCTTCCGGGATGCATTGGCCGAAGCAGGGGCCGCCACCGCGGCGGGCGCGTCTTCATCGACGAGCAGGTTGCGGATCACCCACATCGCCCCCAGGAACAGCAGGAACGCCGGCATCAGCCAGAGCAGCCCCACCATGCTGTGGAACTCGCCTGCGGTGAAGTTGGCGTCGAAGAGCGCCAGGAAACCCAGCGAGGCGACGCGCAGCACGTTCACGAAGATCGAGATGGGGATGCCTATCGCCACCAGCAGCACGCGCTGCCACCAGCGCGGCAGGCCGATCGCGGCCAGCGCCACGCCGATCGCCATGAAGGCCACCAGCGTGCGCATCCCCGAGCATGCCTCGGCGACGTTCAGCGGGCTCGTGGTGCCGTCGCTCAGGTGCACCGTCAGCACGTTGCCCACGCGATCGGTGTCCACGCCGCACAGGTTCAGCATGATGTGTGCGCCCCGCGCGCTCCAGTCCTGCAGCCGCTCGGTCACCGGGCTCATCGCGCGCTCCGAGATCGTCTGGAAGAAGACGATCCAGTACGCCCACGGGAACCACAGGTAGCGCATTGCGTGCGTGCCGAAGAGTGCGATCAGCACGCCGAGCATGGCGGTCCCGACGCCCACGCCGCGCAGGTTGTGGTGCTGCACCGCCTGCGGCCCGAAGGCGCACGCGGTGTAGATGAGGATTCCCAGCACCAGCACCGCCACGCCCCACAGCGACGGGCGGAAGGGAACTGCCAGCAGCTTGTCGCGCGAGAGGTAAACAAAGTATCCGCTGATGGCGGGCACCAGCAGCGTGTGCCCCCAGTCGCTGGGCGAAGCCGCCGCCGAAGCGACCTGGAAGCGGAAGAATTCGTAGAAGGTGGCGACGAAGAAGGCAGCCACCACGGCGCCGCCGATGATGGCCGAGCGCGACGAGACTTGGTAGATGCGCTCCCCCACCTCCGCGCGGATCGGCGTGGAAGGACCCGGCGGGGATCCATGACCCAAGGTGGTGGTGGAAGCGCTGTTCATGCGGCGAAGACCGGCGGTGCGCCATCCGGTACGAGGCCGTCCGAGGGGCGTTCGACCGGTAGGTCCGAGAGTGACGCGCGGAGCATCCGCGGATCAGTTAGCGGGTCACACCCAGGCTCTCGGGCGGAGGCCCGAAGACGTCATTGCCGAAGTTTCGGTCAATCAGGAAGCCGAATCCATAGGTCATTCGGAATCCGTTGCGGATCACCGCCAGCGGCGTCGCAAAGAAGTTCGTGCCGATAATGACATGGTCGTCGGCGCGCATGACGATGTCCGGCTCCGCGCGATTTCGGATCGCGGCCAGGTTGACGCGGATCGCTGCCTCGCGATCGGGGGCGATCTTGCGGATCAGGTCGACGCGCTGCGGAATGGCGATCTGCCCCAGGCCGCCTGCTGCGGAGACCAGGCGGCTGAGGGTCAGCTCGCCCACGGGCGGCATGTTGTAGACGCCCGGACGGGTGATTTCGCCGTCGATGTAGACGACGCCGATGTCCGCCTCGACGTGGATCTTGTCGCCCGGGCGGACGATCACGTTCTGCGTCAGGTCGCCGGACTGCAGCTTGGCCCAGTCCGCCACGATGACGCGCGTCTTGCGGCCGCTGGGCAGGCGGAAATCGGAGGGCTGCACCAGCGGGCGCGGATTGCTGGACGCAGCGTTCGCCCCGGTGATCGCCCCTTCGGGAGAGTTGGGGGCGGCCAGGTGCGCCATCGGGTCGGCAGGCCCAGGTGTGCCAGGGGCGACCAGGACCCACTCCTGCTTCTGGACATCAAAGATGTACTGCGCCTCGGTGCTGCGCACGCGCGTCGGCGGCGCCTGGACGGCGGCTGCGGCATCGACCGCCGGGGTTTCAGCCACCTTGGGCGATACCAGCTGCGGCGGATCAAGCTGGTCAACATCCACCGCCTGTGGCGGGGTGCGCATGGCGCCGGGGCTGGGCGGAGTGCTGCCGGGGGCGGGCGCGGGCGGCGGCTCTGGCACCGGGACCGGCGTGGGGGCGGGCTCGCCTGCGGGCGTGGGATCGCCTGCGGGGGGT
>JBGARR010000036.1:0-36595 GCA_044230125.1 Phycisphaerales bacterium | reverse complement strand
GTGTGCGCATGCTCGTCGCTGTGCGGGGCGGGCCGGGCGGGGAACCAGCGCACGATCACCAGCGAGACGAGCGAGACGGGCACCAGCGCCAGCAGGCTCAGGTTGGCGTAGGCGGTGCCGACCAGCGGCGCCATCACCAGCATCGCCGCGCCCGTCGCCGACATCCAGGTGACGTTGAAGACCCCCAGCGCACGCCGCATCCCCGCGCCGTGCCGGCCGCTGGAGACATAACTCTCCATCATCGGCCAGAGCGCAGCGCCGCAGGCGCTCAGGATGCACGCCGACGCCACGACCCCCGCCGCACCGGTGAGGGCCAGCAGCGCCGCGGCGCACTGCACCACCAGGATGCATCCCAGCCAGCCCCGGGGCGTCAGCCCGAAGGCGCGCTCCAGGCGGCGGCTGAGCGGCCCCGAGGTGATGGCCACTAGGACGTAGGTCACGCTCTCCGCGATGGCCAATGCCAGGTTCTGCCCCTGGGTGAATCCGTACTGCCGCTCGGTGACAAATGGGATGCCGGACCACAGGATGCCGCTGCCCAGCGAATTGAGCCAGGTGACCACCGCCAGCGCCCAGAGGGGGGCCGGGACGGCGCTGACCGCGCCGAGGGCGGCTTCTCGGGCCCGTGGTGCATCTTTGGAGTCCGTGGAGTCCATTGGGGGGGTACGGAGGATAGGCGCTGGCCGGGGACCGGCGCGGACTTCCGGTGATTCCGGTGGCATTCCACGGCATCGGGAATAGACTCGCGCCGTAGGACACTCTGCATGATCCCGGTCGCGCTCCTCAGCATCGTCTTTGTTGTCGCATCGGCACGCGCCGAGGATGGCGTCGCGTGCTGGGGCTCCAACAGCGCCGGGCAGACCAGCGCGCCGGTGGATGAGTTCATTCGGGCCGGTGCGGGCTACGCGCACTCGGTGGCACTCCGCATCGACGGAACCCTGGTGGGCTGGGGCGACAACGCCTTCGGCCAGAACGTCGTCCCCGAGGGTGACTTCATTGACGTGGCGGCGGGCGACAACCATTCGATCGCCCTTCGCGCGGATGGCAGCGTGGTGGCATGGGGGCGCAACAGCAACGGGCAGTGCAATGCCCCCGACGGGACCTTTGTCGCGATCGCCGGAGGCGGCTTCCACAGTGCGGCGATTCGCACCGATGGCACCGCCGTCTGCTGGGGGAGCAACGGCAGCGGGCAATGCGGCGTCCCGGCCCGCACCACCTTCACCGCGATCGAGGCGGGCGGATGGCACACCGTGGGCATCCGTGCCAACGGCACCATGGCCTGCTGGGGGTGGAACGCGCAAGGGCAGTGCAACGCCCCCACCGGCACCTTCCTGAAGGTCGATGCAGGCTCGCAGCACACCGTCGCGATCCGTGCCAACGGCACCGTTGCGTGCTGGGGGAGCAATTTCCGTGGCCAGTGCAATGCGCCCGCTGGCACCTACACGCAGGTGGCGGCGGGGGAGCAGTTCAGCCTGGCGGTGCGCAGCGACGGAAAGCTGGTGGCGTGGGGATACAACGGTTCCGGCCAGCTCTTTGCGCCGCGCGGGGAATTCACGCAGATCACCGCAGGGCGCGAACACACGCTCATCGTCGGCCACTTGCTTGCAGACCTGGACACCAACGGCCGGATCAACGGAGCGGACCTTGGCTACCTGCTGGCAGCATGGGGCACTCCGGACGCCGATCTCGATGGTGACGGCACCACCGGCGCATCAGACCTCGGTTACATGTTCGGCGACTGGCTTCCCAATTAGCGCAGCGTTCGACCGCGGCGGGTGCTTCCATGCGCTGCGAACGGCTGACGTCAGCTGCGTTGCGTGCCACCCGCAGGCGAGCTATCCTTGGGCGTCCCTGTCCTCGTAGCTCAATTGGATAGAGCGCCGCCCTCCGAAGGCGGAGGTTACTGGTTCGACCCCAGTCGAGGACGCTTCCGATGACCATCCAGGAATTCCAGCAGCTGATCCGCGATCGCTTCTACGCCACCGACAGCGCTCGCGGCGCGGCCAAGACGTACCTGTGGTTCAGCGAAGAGGTGGGGGAACTGGCGCACGCACTGGGCAACCTGGAGCGGGGCACCCCCGATCGCGCGAACCTGGAAGAGGAATTCGCCGATGTCATGGCCTGGCTGGCCACGCTGGCCAACATCGCGGGCGTCGACCTGGATGCCGCGATTCACGCCAAGTACATCAAGGACGGCGGTCCAAAGGGCCACAAGTGAGCAACGGCGCGGGCGCCCCGGCCACCGGAACGGGCGACGGGATGCTCGGCGCGCCGGGAGGCTGCGACATCTGCCGCATCCATGACCGGGCGCTGGCGGAGCACGCATCGCGCTGGGCGCCCCTTGAATCCTTTCGCGATGCGTCCTGGATCGTGCGACATCATGCCCCCCCGGCGCCGCTCGTCGGCTGGACGTTTCTCTGCGCGGTGCGCCATGTGCAAGGCCCCGCCGACTTCAACGATCGCGAGGCGGCCACCTTCGGCCCGGCCTTGCGGCGCATCAGCGCGCTGGTGCGGCAGCTGACCGGATGCGACCGCGTGTATGCCATCGCCTTCGGCCAGGGGGCGCCGCACCTGCACGTGCACCTGATCCCGCGCTTCGACGCAGACGCATCGACGCGCGCCTGGGCCGTCGCCGACTGGTACCGCGCCGTCGAGCGCGGCGAGCAACAGGGCGCAGATCCCGACGAGGTGATTTCCCTTGTGCGCCGGATGCGCGCCGCACTTGCGGGCGCCGCGCTGGGCTAGGCGCGCGTAGGCTTGGGGTGGCATGGAAGCGCCCCGCTCGACCACTCGCACCCCGGAAGTACCCACGCGCAGCGCACGCGCGGTGGTCCTCACGCCCAAGCTGCGCGCGATGGTGGCGCGCGACGCAATCGCCTTCCTCTCCGAGCGCTACACGCTTGACCAAGCATCGCGCGCTGCGCTGGCCGCCGTGCCCATCCGCTGGCGGCGTGCGCACGGCGCCAGCGCCTTCTACCCGCGGCCCACTCGCGGCTTCGAAGGCCCGCACATCCGGCTGCGCGTCCCGCCGGGGGGCACTGGCGCATGGCACACCTATCGCCGCACGCGTGCGCGCTTCTCCACACCGCGCGGCGGCCTGCTGCTGCCCACGCGCGTGCTGGCCACCACGATCCTGATCCACGAATACACGCACGCGCTGCAGCACGGCGTCTGCGGGACGCCGAAGCGCCGCTTCAGCGAAGTGGAGACGACGGGCAACGAGATCGAGTACATCCGCCGCGCGGCGCCGGAGGCCTTCGCCCGGCTGGTGCCGATGGAGCGAAAGGCGCCGCAGCGCGCGACGCGCCACGCATTGGCTCACAAGCCGTCTGCGTGCAAGGATTCGATGGGCGAGACATGCGACGGCAGGGCGTCCACGGGACGGGCGTCCACCCCGGGCAAAGCGACGACGGGCAAGGCACCCACGGGCAAGGTCTCGCTGCGTGCGGCGGCCGCGGCTCGCGCCGGCGCGGAACGGGTCAGCGGCCTGGCAGCGCTTCGGGCGATCATCCTGCGCTTCGGTGCCACGCTCACGGGACTGGCGCAACCGGCGCCTGCCACGATTCGCGCGGGGCGGCTCAAGGGGAGTCGGGTGGCAGCTCGCTGAGCAGCGCCTTGGCAGCGCTGGTGCCCGCGACGAACCCGCTCGCCCACGCCCACTGGAAATTGAAGCCGCCGATGCGGCCATCCACGTCGCAGACCTCCCCCGCCAGGTGCAGCCCGGGGCAGAGACGGCTCTCCATCGTCTCCAGGTGCACCTCTGCCAACGGCACCCCGCCAGCAGTGGCCTCGGCATAGGTGAAGCCGCGATCTCCCTCGATGGGAAGCGGCGTGGCGGTCACCAACGTGGCCAGCACGCGCCGTCGTTCGCGCGGCAGCTGCTGCACCGACGCCGCCGGGTCGATGCCCGCGGCGTCGCACAGCGCGCGCGCCAGCCGTTCGGGCAGCGCCTGCGGCAGGTGCTCGCGCACCGCTGCCAGCGCGCCGCGCCCCTTGGCCTCGACCAGCGCGCGGTCGCATGCTTCCGCATCCAGCCCGGGAATCCAGTTCACCACCAGGTGCGCGCCCGCGTCCGCGGCGCGGGCCAGCGTCCAGTGACGGCTGATGTTGAGCACGCTCGGCCCGCTCATCCCGAAGTGCGTGCAGAGCGTGCTGTCTGCGAAGGCGACGAGCCGCTTCCCCGTGCCAGCGCGCAGCACCAGCTCGGCGCGGACGGTCAGGCCGCTGAGTGCGGTGACCCAGTGGCCCGCTGGCAGGCGCAGCGGCGCCAGCGCGGGCACGATCTGCGGCGTCAACGAATGTCCCAGCGCCGTGGCGAAGGCGTATCCGGCGCCGTCGCTGCCGGACTTGGGCAGCGCCTTGCCGCCCGTGCACAGGATCACGCGGCGCGCCAGCAGTGGCGTCGACTCCGTCTCGATGGCGAATGCTCCTTCGAAGGGGGCGATGCCTTGCACGCGGCACGGATGGCGCAGGTGCGCCCCCGCATCCCCAGCGGCCGCCAGCAGCGCGTCCAGCACGGTGTGCGCATCGTCGGTGGTGGGAAAGAGCTTGCCCGTCTCCTCGCGCTTCAGCTCGACTCCCAGCTCGGCGAAGAAGCGCGTCGTCTGCTCGACATCGAAGCGGCGCAGCACCTTGCGAATCGCGGGTGGCGTGCTGCCCGCGTAGTCGCGCTCGTCGACGCGCCAATGGGTGACATTGCAGCGGCCGCCGCCCGCCACCAGGATCTTGGCTCCAAGGCGGCGCGCCCCATCCAGCGCGACGATGCGCAGGGGGGCGCCCGCGGCCAGCGCTTCTTGCCGAGCGCGGCGGCCTGCCCAGATGGCGGCGAAGAGCCCCGCCGCGCCTGCGCCGACGACTGCAATGTCGACGCGCTCCTGCGTCATTCCTTCGGCGGCGCCCCAGTGGCGGGGGCTGGCTTCGACGCAGCGCCAGGAGCGGCGCTTGCCGCGGCGGGATCCGCCTTGATCGTCGACTCACCAAGCTTGACGGAGGTTTCGATCGCCTTGGCCTTCTCGGCGGTGTACTTCAGGGTGATGGGCGTTCCCTCCGCGCCGGTGACCAGGAAGCGGGCGGCCAGGCTTCCCTGTCCGGGGACGCCGCGCTCGACGCGCAGCTCGGCGGGGCGGAAATCCTGCGCTTCGAAGCTGCGGTCCAAGCGGCTGCGGAGCAGCCCCGCCGTCGCCACGGGTGCACCCGTCAGGTGCAGTTCGTCCGGGTAGCCGATGCGCTTCTCGGCGGCACGCGCGGTGCGCGTGGGGATCAGCCGGTCGTTGGCAATGGTGGCAGTCACCTCCCAGAGCCCAGGGGAGACCTGCTTCGTCTCCACGCTCTCCCAGCGCAAGAGCGGCAGCTGGTCGGCGTGGAACATGGTGAAGGCGAAGTTGCGGTGCGCCTCCTCCTCCAGCATGAAGGGGGGCGGGATGCGCGAGCTGTACTTCGAGCCGCCGCCCACCAGCACCGTTCCGTAGTCGGGATGCACCAGCTCCTGCAGCGGCACCTGCGTCTGCCCGAAGAGCATTCGCTCGTTCCAGAGCTTTCGGTCCTCCTCGGTGGGTTCCTGCCCGTTCTGCATCATGCGCTTGTCGTTCCAGAGCTCATTGGTGAGGCTGATGATCCCTTCCCCCTCGGCCATCCAGTTCACCAGCCCGCCGTGCACGGTGTACAGGTCCTTCCAGATGACCATCGACTTGTAGAAGGGCAGCATCTGCGCGCCCGTGTCCTGGATGCGGTCGTAGACGGCGACGTCCTGCCGCGGATAGTCGCGCTCGCGGCTCTGCGCGCCCGGGCCGCGCAGGATCATTCCACCGGCATTGTGGTACGCCTGCGCGGCGGCGATCTCCGGGTGCTTCAGCACGAAATCCACGATCGACTTGGTCTCGGGGAAGCAGAGCGGGTACTTGCCCGCGCCTCCCTGGACGTTCACCGGCTGCCACCCCGAGGGGAAGTTGCGGTTCATGTCGTAGCCGCCCGCGTCGTCCTCGTTGGTGGAGCCGTCGCCGTCGTTGTCGAAGCCCTCCTGGCCCGCGAAGGACCAGTCGCCGTACTCGCGCGTGCCGTCGGCGCGCGGTTCGGCGGGGACGGCCACCATCTTGTTGGGGTCGCGCGGGTCGCGCTTGTGAGTGCCCAGCGGGTCGCGTCGCCACATCGTGGAGATGTTCCCGTCGCCGTTCATGTCGTCGGGGCCATCCTCGTCGAAGAGGCCGTCACCGTCATTGTCCGTGGGCACCTGCCCCGAACGCGCCGAGTTCGGCGTGTTGGGCTTGCTGAACCAGTTCACGCGGCCATCGGGATTCACCAGCGGGATCAGGTAGAAGGTGGTGCGGTCGACGATCTCGGTGAGCTTGGGCACCTGGCCATGCGCCTTGAGCAGGTACCACGCGGTGTAGAGGACGGTCTCCCCTGACTGGATCTCGTTGGCGTGGATGGCACCGTCGATGTACATGCCGGGCTTGGTGCCCTCGGCGCCCGTCTTCGGGTTGTTGATGATGAGCATCCACATCGGACGTCCCAGAGACGAGGTGCCGTACTGCTCCAGGTGGCAGAGCTGCGGATACGCGTTGGCCAGGCGGCGCAGCTGCGCCTCCATCTCGTCCGCCGTGTAGAAGCGGTCGAAGTCGATGTCGACCTTGGAGGGAATCTGCTGCTGCGCGTGCGTCGCGGGCACGGCGCACAAGGCCACGGCAGCGGCCAGCGCGGAGATGCCGCGGCGGGCGCGCGATGTCGTCCAAGCGGTGGCGAGGAGGGAGCGCTTCACTTCGCACCTCCCTTCGCCGAGGTGGGGATCGGAGTGGAACTAGGCGGTTGCGGTTGCGGCGTCCTGGGTGCGCTGAACTCCGGGGCCGGGGGGCGCCCCGCAGCGGCGGGTGGAGCGGCGGGGGCGTCCACACGGACGCCATCGCGGAAGGCGAAGCTCTTCAGCGGGGCGCCGGCGAAGAGCAGCTGGACCTCCACCAGCTCCTCGGGGGACGCTGCGACGATCCAGTCGTAGGCGCGGACCTCGCCGGGATCCAGGCCGCGCACGATGTCGGTGCGCCGGCCGCTCTTGATGCGCTCGACTGGGGGCGAGATGCGCACCACGTGCGCCGGCGTCACCCCCTCGGCGCGGCCGCCGCGCTCGATCGTGGGCAGGCGCCCGGTGTTCGCCAGCTCGGCGTTGATGCGGTAGAGACCAGGGCCCATCACGGTCAGCGTGGGCTCGCGCAGCTCGACCACCGGGCGGAACTCGGCAAGCTTGGCCAGGAATGCACCGGTCTTCTCGCCCAGCGGCCGGACTTCCGGCAGCGGCGGGTTGTCCTTGAAGCCAGCGACCCAGCCGCCCACCTCCACCTCGCCCAGCTGCGGATGCGGTGTCTTGGTCCACGGCACGAATCCGATGCCGCCGCGCACCTGATCGCTGTATGCAAGCCAGGCCGCATCATCCTCATCCATGGGCTTCGGAGCCTCGGTCGAGGCCTCGGCGCGGCGCGGCCCCGCAGTCGGGCCGCCCATGCCGCCACGCGGTCCGCGCTGACCGCGACGCGCTCCTTCGGGTGGCGCGGCGCCAGCGGGGCGGGCGCCCTCCGGTCGCGCACCTTCTGGCCTCGCACCCTCCGTCACCGCGGCGGGCGCCTCGGGCTTTGCGGCCTCCGGCGCGGGCTTCGGGGGGTCCTTGGCGGCGTCCTTCGCGGAATCTTTGGGCGCGTCCTTTGCCGCATCCTTCGCACCGTCGGCGGGGCCACCCTTCGCAGCTTCCTTCGGCGGAACATCGGGGCGGCCCCACAGCTGCGCGCCGAAGGTGGGAACGCCGCGCTGCGCATTCATCCAGGCCAGGAAGCTGCCCGCGGTGTCGTTGCTGGCGGCGCGCTTCTGCCCAAGCGCCTCGCGATACGCCTTCGCAACCTCTGCATACGGCGCGACGTCCGCCTCGTCCAGCATCGCCGCAATCCCCGCGTCCGTCTTCGCCTTGCCATCGGGGACGTTCACCATGGTGTCGTTGCGGCCCAGGATCACGGCCGCCACGATCCGGGGGTTGGCAATGACGAAGTCCGCCAGTGCCTTGGATTCCGGCGCGATCAGCGGGTAGGCGCCTGCCTCGTCCTCGAACTCCACCCAGCGGTGCGGGAAGTTGCGGTCGATGTTGATGCCTCCCTTCCAGTCCTCGCCGATGCGCCCGTCTGCGTCGGCATCGATGCCCTCGTTCCACAGGGTGTAGACCGGGGTCTGGCCCTTGGTGGCATCGGGCTTCTTCATCAGTCGGGCGTCGGCGGCGTCGGCCACGACGGTCGGATTGCTCCACGGGGGCTTGGCGCCCGCCAGCCGCATCTGCGTGATGAAGCCGTCGCCATTCAGGTCGATGGGCGGGTCCTCGTCGAACTTGTGGTCGCGATCGTTGTCGTGCGGGTAGGCGTTGCCTGAGTAGTCGCGCAGCAGCGTGGCCGAGAAGGCCTCGCCTGCGTCGGGGTTCGCGCGCGGCACCACATAGATGGTGACTTGCTTGAGCAGGTCGGCATGGTCGCGCGCCAGGACCTCGGCGGCCACCAGCGCGGCTTCGCCAGCGGACCAGCGGGGGCCTTCCATTCCTGCCACCAGCAGGATGCCCGGACGGGCGTCCGCCTGCGCCGCGTCGCTGCTCAGCACCAGCATCGGGATGGGGAGCTTTCCCACGCTGGTCGCCAGCTGCCGCGCCGAGATGAGCGTGGGGAATCTGCTGCGAAGCGCGTCGATGGCGGTGGCCAGCCCCGCGGAGTTGCGCCGTTCGACGGGCAGGACGATGGGTTCGGGCGCCGGTGCTGCGGGCGCTGCCGGCGCGGCAGGGACCGGTGCCTGCGGGGCAGTGGGGCTGGCCTGTGCGGCCAGCACGATCGACGCGATCACGAAAGTGTGCATGGTTTCCTTCGAGTGCAAGTGGTCAGAATTCAGGCTGCGCCTCGACGCGCAGGCTGCCATCTTCGAGCAGGTAGAGGCCCGCGAGCCAGTTCTCCACCAGGTACGGCTCGACCTTCAGCCGGCCTTCCACGCCGCCGAAGTTGAAGGTGGCGTGCTTGCTGGAGCGGCGGACAGGGGCGTGCAGCTTCACTTCCATCGCATCGTACGGAGTCGGCGGGACCCCGATGCAGCAGCCATCCCACTGGTTGAGCATGAGAAGCAGTTCGCTCGTCTCGCTCACCATCAGCGGGAACGCCATGTAGCCATCGACGCGAATCCAAGCTCCGTTGAGCATGGCGATGCGCTGCGGCATGGTGTTCTGGTGGAGGCGCGGCAGGTAGATCTCGGAGGCACTGGCGAGGCACTCCCAGCTGACCTGGTAGGGATCCTCCTTCGTGCCCGCGCCGCGGATCTCGTACTTGCCGTCGGCGAGCAGGAAGTCCTTCCCGGTCTTGGGGTCCTTGCGGCGGACGATGTTCCCGGCGACGACGGTGGCGTGCTCGATTTTCTGGTCCATGCCCAAGTCAAGTGCGTCCGCGTCGCGCACCGCGGTGGCGATGGGCGCGGCTGGTGCCGCGGGCCTCGTCCTGGGGGCGGCCGTGCCTGCCAGCGGGGGCGGGGTGGTTGATGCGTTCTGGGTGCTCGGCGCCAGCGGCGCCTCTGTTGAATGCGTCTCCGGCGTTGCAGCCGTCGCCGCAGAGGCTGCCGTCGCCGCCGTTGCAGCCTCAGCTCCAGTCGCCGGATCCCTGCTCGCCGTCGGCGCCACCGAAGGCGATCCGGGGGGGCGCTTTGCGCTGGTCGTCAGGACCATCGCCCCCGCACCCAGTGCGAGCGCGCCGCAGACGATCCAGATGACCTTGGTTCCTTGCATCGCAGGTGCTTTCTCACGCCGCCGGGCGCAGGTGCTCTGCCACAGGCGTCTGGTAGGCGCGAAGCGCGGGCAGGACGCCCGCCAGCGCGCTCAGCGCCACCGCGCCGCCCAGCACGATGACCGTGCCGCGCGCGTCCAGCGCCGGATCGACCACCAGGCCGATCGAGGCCTTCAGGTACGAGCTTGCCGCCACGCCGCCGACCAGCGCCAGCAGCACGCCCGCCGCGCCGCCCGCCAGGCCGATCAGCATGCTCTCGGTGAGCACCATGCCGAAGACGCGCCCCTGGCTGGCGCCCAGCACCCGCAGCACGGCGATCTGCCGGCGGCGCTCGTTCATCGAGTTGTAGAGGGCAAGCATCATCGAGACCGCGCTGGAGACCAGCACCACGATGCCCATCGCCAGGAAGAGCCCGTCGACATTGCTGACAATCGCGAAGAGGCGCTCGATCTGCTGCGCCGGCTGCGCCACCACGATCCCGGTGTCGCGCCGCAGCGTGTCGAACTGCTGCTGCATCACCGCGCTGGATTCGCTCCCCGCGCGCGTCGGAAGCCGCAGCAGGATTCCGGTGATCATGCGGTCCCCATCGGTCAGGTCCGCCGCCGTCGTCTTTTCGTGGATGCCCGCGCGTTCGCGCCGGTCGAATGCGTGCAGGATCCAGCTGGAGTCCAGGTCGACGAAGATCGCACGGTCGTGCGCGCTTCCGGTGGGCTCCAGGATGCCAACGACCGTGAAGGGGTATTCGGTGTGCACGTGGCCTGCGTGCTCCTCGCCGCCTTCGCGGCTGCCGCCCGAGCCATGCGTCAGGAAGACCTGCTGCCCCAGGCGCAGTCCGGTGCCGGTGGCCGCAGCCGACCCCAGCACGATCTCGAAGGACTTGTCGAAGAAGCGCCCCTGCGCCAGCTTCCACGGCGTGCCCGCGACGGGCTCGAACTTCGTGAAGAAGTCCGTCGTGGTGGCCATCGAGGGATACCCGCGGTAGCTGTCCCCTTGCTGGGTGGGGATCGCCCACGCGTACGGGAAGCCGCCGCGGATCTGCTGGTACTTCGCCCAGGGAATGGGGTTCGCGGGGGCGTTGGCGTAGAAGATGCCGTTGAGCACCGCCACCAGCGGGCTGGGATCGGCGCTCACCAGCAGGTGGGTGTTCCCCGATCCGCGTTCGAAGGCCGAGTGCGCCGCCTGGCGCATCCCCAGCAGCACCAGCAGCAGCGCCACGCTCACCGCCACCATGCCGACGGTGATGCCGGTGGAGAGGGGGCGCGCGCGCAGGCTGGCGAAGACGATGCGCGTGTCGGTCATCGTGCGCGCGCTCATCGGTCTGCTCCCACGGGGTGCGCGCGCTGGACGAAGCTGTCGATGCTCTCGATGCGGGCGAATCGCGGGCGCAGCGAGGGATCGTGGCTGGTGCAGAGGAGCGCGGCGCCATTGTCGCGGCACGCCTGCTGCACCAGGTCCATGGCGGCGGCGGTGTTCTCCGGGTCCAGGCTCGCGGTCGGTTCGTCGGCCAGGACCAGCGCGGGGCGCGCGGCCAGCGCGCGCGCCACCGCCACGCGCTGCTGCTGCCCCACCGAGAGCCGGTCGACATCGCGATCCGCCTCCGACAGCCCCAGCGCACCCAGGAGCTGGCGCGCGCGCTCCTCGTGCTGCGCGGCGGGCATCGCACTGAACATCAGCGCGGCCAGGACGTTGTCCAGCGCCGAGAAGCCATGCAGCAGGTTGAAGGTCTGGAAGATCATCCCGATGCTGCGGCCGCGAGCCGTGTCGCGCGCCGCGCCCCGCAGCGCGCTCATCGCGGTGCCCGCCACCGCGACGCTGCCCGCCTGGGCCTCGCGCAGGCCGGCGATCACCTGCAAAAGCGTGCTCTTGCCGTGGCCGCTTCCGCCCACCAGAAGCGCCTGCTCTCCCGCGGCCAGCGTGAAGCGCGGGATGTGGAGCGACCACTCGGCGCCGGGATAGGCAAATCGCAGGTCGGTGATGTCGAGCGCGGCGGTCATGGGTCCGGCATTCTAGGACGCGCGGGGGCGCACGCCGGTTCACGCGGATTCGGGGTTCACGCGGATCTCCGGCACACGCGGCCTCGGTCCTCGCCCTCAGGCCACGTCTCCCAGCCCGAGCGCGTTGCCATAGGTGCGCAGCAATTTCCGCCGCAGCAGTTGATGCTCCGGGGCGGAAAGCAGCGGGTCGCGATCGATCCAGTCCTTGGCATCGCGCCGCGCCAAGCGCAGCAGCTCCAGGTCGCGTGCCAGGTCCGCCACCTGGAAGGGGGGCAGCCCGCTCTGCCGGCTTCCGAAGAGCTCGCCAGGCCCGCGGATCGCCAGGTCCATCTCGGCGATCTCAAAGCCATCGTCCGTGCCTGCGATCGCTTCCAACCGCCTGCGCGCATCCTCCGTCGCCGGTTCGCCGATGAAGACGCAGAGGCTCTTGCGCGTGCCGCGCCCGACGCGCCCCCGCAGCTGGTGCAGTTGCGCCAGGCCGAAGCGGTCCGCATGCTCCACCACCATCAGGCTGGCGTTCGGGACATCCACGCCCACTTCGATCACCACCGTCGCCACCAGCACCTGCGTGTCGCCGCTGCGGAAACGCTCCATGGCCTCCTCGCGCGCCGTGCGATCCAGCTGGCCGTGGACCACGCCGATGCGCAGCCCCGCAAAGGCGCCCGCAGCCAGAGTGCGCGCCGGTCCCTCGGCGTCCTTCAGCCCCAGCGCGCTCTCCTCGACGGCGGGCACCACCACATAGCACTGCTCCCCCGTGGCGATGCGCGTCCGCAGGTACTCGTACACCTCGCGCTCCTTGTCGGCGCCGACGACGCGCGTCACGACCGGCTGGCGCCCCGCCGGGCGCGAACGAAGCATCGAGACGTCCAGGTCCCCGAAGATGGTCAGCGAAAGCGTCCGCGGGATGGGCGTGGCGGTCATCACCAGCACGTGCGGCATCTCGCCGGTGGCCGCCGCCACCTTCGTGCGCATCGCTGCGCGCTGCTCGACGCCGAATCGGTGCTGCTCATCAATGACGGCGAAGGCCAGCCGCTTGAAGACCGCTCCCTCCAGGAGCAGCGCGTGCGTGCCCACTGCCAACTGGCTCTCTCCGGCCGCCAGCCGCGCGAGCGCCGCGCGACGCTCCGCCGCACCCAGGCTCCCCGTCAGCAGCTCGACGCGCACGTCGCTGCCCGCCAGGAAGCGCTGGATCGACGCGTAGTGCTGCTCCGCAAGCAACTCGGTGGGCGCCACCATCGCCGCCTGCGCCCCCGCAGCCACCGCCGCCAGCATCCCGTAGAGGGCAACCGCCGTCTTTCCTGCGCCGACATCCCCCTGGAGCAGTCGGCTCATCGGCACGGTCTGCGCCAGGTCCGTGGCGATCTCCGCGGCCACGCGATCCTGCTCGGCGGTGAAGCGGAAGGGGAAGCGCGCACGGATCCGCGCGTCCACGGCGGGCGGCGTCGGCACTGCCATCGCCCGACACTCCTCGCGCATCTGGCGGCGCTTCATCATCAGGCCCAGCTGCAGGAGCAGCAGCTCCTCGAAGGCCAGCCGGCGGCGCGCCTGGCCCTGCTCATCCGGGTCGGCAGGGGCGTGCATCCAGCGGTAGCACTCGCTCAGGGGTGGCAGCGCGCGCTGTGCCCGGAACTCGGCGGGCAGCGGATCCTCGATCTGAGGAACCACCTCGTCGAGCACGGCCAGCACGGCGCGTTCGATCTGGCCGCTGTTCAACTCCTCGCTGGCGGGGTAGACCGGGCGGAAGCGCTCCTGGCGCGGCGGGGGCTCCTGGCCGGCATCGGCGGGTTCCCACCTGGGATTGCCCAGTTCCAGGTACTTCCCGCGCAGCTTTGCCTGCCCCTGCAGGATGCCGCGCTGCCCGGGGTGCAGCCGGTCGCGCATCCAGGGGGCGTTGAACCAGACGGCGCGCACCGTCCCGGTCTCATCCTCCAGCGTGGCCTCGATGCGCGACTTGGGACGCGGAATGTGCCGCACCGCCACCGCCTCGACGCGCAGCGCGACATTGGGGGATTCGCCCCGCTCGCACATCGACACGACGTCACCGATCGCCAGCTCGCTGCGCTCGTGCTCGTAGCGCAGCGGCAGGTGGCGCAGCAGGTCGGCCACGCTGGCGATGCCCAGGTGCCGGAACGCCGGAGCGGTCCGCGGGCCGATGCCGGGGACCGCTTCGATCGGGGTCGATGGACGAAGTTCCACGGTTGGCATGGGGGCGCGGCGGCAGGCGTATCGTATCGCTCATGGCGCGACGCCCCTTTGATCCAAAGCTTGCGCGCGGCGGTCTCTTCGACGGTGTGCGCGGCGCCGCCGTGCCAGGCTCGACACCCGGCACCGGCGATGCAGCGGCGAGCGGCGCGAGTGCAGCGGCCGGCGATGCAGGCGCAAAGGCCAGTGGCGCCAACAGCACCGGCGGCACCGGCAACGCCCCCGCACCCGCCGAAGGCGCCGCCACCGAGGGGCCGCCGCCCCTCTCCGTCACCCAGGCCAGCGTCATCATCCGCCGCGCGCTGGAGACCACCGGCAGGCACCGCATCGTCGGCGAGGTCAGCAACTTCACGCAGCGCGAACACTGGTACTTCACCATCAAGGATCAGGAGTCGCAGCTGGACTGTGCCATGTGGGCCAGCGCCAACGCGCGTGCCGCCTTCACCCCCATGAACGGCATGGAGATCGTGGTCACCGGCGAGGTGACGCACTATGGCAAGCGCGGGCGCACACAGCTGGTGGTGCACCGCGTGGAACGCCGCGGCGTGGGCTCGCTCCAGGCGCGCTTCGAGGAACTGTGCCGCGTCCTGCGCGAGCAGGGGTACTTCGACGAGGCGCGCAAGCGCCCCCTTCCCAGCTTTCCGCGGCGGATCGCCGTCATCACCAGCGCCACGGGCGCCGCGCTGCAGGACGTGCTGCGCACCGCCAAGATGCGCGCCCCCTTCGTGCACCTGCTGCTTGTGGATGTCCCGGTGCAGGGCGACGGCTCCGCGGTGCAGGTTGCGCGCGCGATCGCCGCGGTGGATCGCCGCGCGGACGAGCTGGGCATCGACGCGATGATCGTCACGCGCGGCGGCGGCAGCCTGGAAGACCTTTGGGCCTTCAACGAGCGCGTCGTCGCAGACGCGGTGCTGCGCTCCACCACGCCGGTGGTCGCCGCCATCGGCCATGAGTCCGACACCACCATCATCGAACTGGTGGCCGACCGCCGCGCCTCGACGCCCACGCAGGCGGTGATGGCGCTGCTGCCCGATCGCGAGGGGATGGACCAGCAGACCGACCACCTGCACGACCGCCTGCAGTTCTGCATGCGCCGGCGGCTGCACGAGCGGCGCCGTGCGCTGGAGTCGCTGGCGCGGCACCCGCTCTTCCGCTCGCCGCTGGCTCCCATCGACCTCCGCCGCCCCGGCCTGCGGCAGCTTCAGATGCGCCTGGCCGCCGCCGCCCGCGCGCGCGCGCACGCCGCCGCGCGGCGGCTGTCCGAGGCGCGCACCCACTTCGAGCGGCATCGCCCCGCCGTCCGCCACGCCGCCGCGGCCGAGCGCCTGCGATCGCTGGATGGCCGCCTGCACCGCGCCGCACGCGGGATCGTCGCCGAGCTGGCCGGGCAGCTCTCCGCCGCCGAGCGCCAGCTGGGGGCGCTGGGGCCCGCGCAGGTGCTGGCACGCGGCTACTCGCTGACCTTCGGCGCGGATGGGAGGTTGGTGCGCTCCGCGCGCGAGCCCGCCACTGGCGATGTGCTGCAGACGCGCCTGGCAGACGGCACCGTGAACTCGGTCGTGACTCACGCATCAGCCGACGCGGCCGCGCCGCAGCGCGACACGCCACACCCCGAACGGTAGCCTTGGCCCGCGCAGCGCCAGGTGCACCTCACAGGAGCCACGCAATCGAATGAACAAGCCTCGCAAGACGCCTTCGAAGCCCCCCGCGGACGCCGCCATCGACCCCGCCATCGCCGAACTCGGCTATGAGGAGGCGATCGACGAACTGGAGTCCATCATCGAACGCATGGAGAAGGGCGAGACCGGGCTGGAGGAGAGCCTGCGCGAGTACGCACGGGGCGATGGCCTGATCCGCCGCTGCCGCCAGATCCTGGACGAGGCGGAGCAGCGCATCGAAGCCATCTCGGGCAAGGATCTCGACGCCGGCGAGGCGCCGGGGGGCACTGAAGCCCCCTTCTGACGCTGCCCATGAGAAGCGACTGGACCGACTTCGCGATCGCGCTGCCGCAGATCGTGCACATCGTCTTCGCATTCGCCTTCGGCGCGTGCGCGGGCAGTTTCATCCACCTGGTGGCGTGGAGGATGCCCGAGGGGCTGAGCGTCATCTCGCCTCCCTCGCGCTGCCCCGTCTGCGGCTATCGCCTGCCTTGGTACGACAATCTTCCCATCCTGGGCTGGCTGCGCCTGCGTGGCCGTTGCGGGGCGTGCGGCGTGCGGATCCCGGCGCGGTACGTGCTGAGCGAGATCGCGATGGGACTGCTCTTCGCCGGGGTCTACTTGGTGCTCTTCACGCCCACGCGTCATGGCTTCTGGTACCCCGTCGGGAATGGCTGGTGGAGCGCGCAGGGACTGCTCGCGACGATTCCGGCACTCGCGGTCGTGCTCTGGGCGATCGGCTCGCTGGTGGCCATGATGCTGTGCGATGCACGCAGCTACCTGATCCCGATCGCCATCCCCACGTGGGCAAGCATCATCGCCTTCGTGGGCTGGCCCCTGGCTGCGCTGGTCTCCGCAGACCTGTCCCCTTCGCTGGGGCATCCCTTTCCCATGCTCATGCCGGGTTGGAGCGTGTCGCTGGCCTGCACCGGGGCGCTTGCAGGGCTGGCGATCGGCCAGGTGCTGCTGGCGACGGGCGTCTTGCCCACGTCCTTCGCCGACTACGACGACTACCTGGAGAAGGAGGGGGACACCTTCGCCGATTACCCACACGCGCGGCGCGAGATGCTCAAGGAGGTGGCGTTCCTGGTTCCGGCGCTGCTGCTGGCGGGCGTTGGCCTGCTCCTGGCGCGCGCCTTTCCCGCACCCGCCGACCTGCCGCTGGTGCTGCACGCCTTCTTCGCGTGTGCCACTGGCTTCGTGGTCGGGGGGGCGATCGTCTGGGTAGTGCGGATCCTGGCGTCGGTCCTGCTCGATACCGAAGCGCTGGGGCTGGGTGATGTGCACCTGCTGGCGGCCGCGGGGGCGGCTCTCGGCTGGCGCGCCGCCGTGGTTGGCTTCCTGGCGGCCCCCTTCATCGGCCTGGGATGGTGGACCATCAACCTTGTCCGCCACGCGCCGATGCGCATGCCCTTCGGCCCCGCGCTGGCGATCGGCTCGATCACCGCCTACCTCATGCGGCCCGCGCTCGACCGCGGCGTTCGCGGCGGGATGGAGGCGATGGCACACCTGGCCGGGGCTGCACGCAACGCGCCGGGGGCGACCCTGGCGCTCAGTGCCCTCTGTGCGGTGGCGGCCGTGGGACTGGCCTTCCCGGTTCGGGGCGGCCGGGGCTGGGCGACCGCCGCGTCGATCCTGGCGATGGTGGGGGCCGTGGTCACCTGGATCTTCGCCAGCCCCTCGCTGCCGATCCCGGGGGCCATCATCGGTGGGGTCATCGTCGGCGCGTGCATCGCGGCGGGGGTGGTGGCGCGGCCACACTTGGAGGAGGAATCCGGGCCCCGGACGGTGCTCGCACGCGTCTTGCGCCTGCTGGCCTTTGCGGTGGTGCTGATCGGAGCCTTCCTCCTGGTCGCCGGTCCCGGTTCGCAAGGCGCCGCCTCAGAAAATGCGGAATCAGGCGCTGCATCCCCTTTACACGCACCCTCCGGCACGGTTCAATAATGTCGCCCCGCATGGATGCGAGGTCCCGATGGCACCGCCGTCGGTCTTGGTCGCCGCCCCGCAGCGGCACCCACCACTGATTGAAAGGACTCACCCGCCATGGCCTCATTCCGAATCCTGTCTCTTCCGGCGCTCGCGATTCCCGCGTTCGCGCTGTCGGCGCTGCTGGTCGGCTGCAACGACAACCAGAAGACTGCCCAGAACGACATCCTGAAGTCCAACGATGACCTCACCAAGCAGGTCTCGGAGAAGGACGACAAGCTGGGCTCGCTCGGCGAGCAGCTGGCGCGCGCACAGGCCGAGTCGGCCGACCTGCGCACGCAGCTGGAGGCGTGCAAGAGCGCGACCCCCGAAACCGCGATTGCCGAACGCGCCACCGCGGAGCACACCACCAGGTTCGACACCAAGGCGTTCAGCGGCATCACCGGCGTCGATGTCGCGGTCGAGGGCAACGAGCTGCACCTGGTGCTTGCCAACAGCATCCTCTTCGATTCGGGCCGCGTCTCGATCAAGGACGGCGCACGCCACACGCTGGACAAGGTGGCCACCAAGCTGAAGGAGCTGTACCCGACGCGCGAACTGGTGGTCGTGGGCCACACCGATTCCGATCCGATCCGCAAGAGCAGCTACGCCACCAACTACCACCTGGGCTTCGAGCGCGCCTATGCGGTGCGCGAGTACCTGCTGAAGAAGGGCATCGCCGAGAGCCACGTCGCGCTCATGAGCTACGGCCCCGACCAGCCTGCCGCATCCAAGGAGAAGAGCCGCCGCATCGAGATCGTCGTCACGGCCACGGATGCCAAGGGCGGAAGCGTCGAGAGCCCCAAGAACGCCGCCGCATCGGCGAGCAAGGCGACCGCCAGCAAGAAGGCCGCGCCGGCCGCCGGCACCAAGCCAGCGCACGCCGCGCCGGTGAAGAAGACCGCGTCGTCCAAGTGATTTCGCCCAAATGAGCGACGGAGCCCGGCACTGCGCCGGGCTCCGTTGTCGTTTTGGCACCGCGCTCGCCTGGCGCCCGCGTTCAGGGCACCTGCAGCTGCAGGCCCTTCTCGCGGATCTGCTTCAGCAGCAGGTTGGCCTGGTCCAGCGCCGCCCTCAATCTTTGCGCGCTGTCGTTCAGGTTGTCGTAGAGGGCGCTGTCGGTCAGCATCTTGCCCGCCGTTCCCTCCCCCTGGCCCACGCGAACCAGCAGCTGGTCCACGCGCGCGATCGCGCCGCTGAGCGCGTCGGCGGTGCGCTGCAGGCTGCCCGCCAGCTTCGAGGCGTCCGCCTGCACGCTCTGCGCCAGGTTGCCCACGATGGTCACGGTGTCGGTCGCTTCGTCGAAGAGCCGGTTCGCGCGGCCGATCGCTCCCTTGGTGGCGGCGCGCAGCTCCTCATCGGAGAGCCACGCCTCGCCTGCGGCGAAGGCGCGCTGCGCCGAGGTCAGGGCGCCCGCGATGCGCTCGGCCATGGTCTGGAACTCGGCGCGCACCACGGGCGGCGGATCCGCCTCCACCAGCACCGGACCCTCGGGGGAGTGGCCCTTCGGCACGATGAACTCCACGGTGCTGCCGCCGCCGATGAGCGACTCGCCCAGGCGCACGCTCACGTCCGCCGGCACGCGCGCGTTGCGGCGCAGCCCCACGCGGATGTGCACGGGTGGCGTCCATGCGGGATCCACCTCCACCGACTGCACCGCCCCGACAGGCACCCCGTTCAGCGTGACTTGGCTGCCGACCCGCACGCCGAAGGCCGAGTTCGTCTCCAGCACCACCGGGAAGGGGCGCTCCAGCAGCGGCTGCAGCTTCCCGAAGGCCAGGAGCAGGGCGGCGAAGCCGCCGAGCGCCGCGATCGCGGTCAGCCCGATGGCGAAGTCGCGCCTGCGGGCCCGGTCGCGGGCGGCAGCAGGCGCATCACCCGGTCCCGCGGCGCGGCCCCCGGCGCCGGCGACGGCGTCCGTGCCGGTCATCGCAACCCTCCGGCCACGCGTCCGGAGCCCGGGGCGGGCAGTTCGGCCAGCTCTTCGGGCATCGCCTGCCCGCGAAGGAAGCGCCGCACCGCGGGCTCCTGTGCATGGCGCAGCTCCTCCGGGGCGCCAGTGAAGATGCTGCGTCCATCGATGAGCATGGTCATGCGATCGGCCACCTTGAATGCGCTGGCCAGGTCATGCGTGACCACGATACCCGTCACCCCAAGCTCGGCCCGCAGCCGCAGGATCAGCTCGTTGATCAGGTCCGCGCGCGGCGGGTCCAGGCCGGTGGTCGGCTCGTCGTAGAGCACCCCCCGGAGAGGTCCGCGGGCATGGCGTGCGCTTTCTCCAGCAGCCCCACCATGCGCAGCGCACGCTCGGCGCGCGCCTGCAGCTCGCTGCGCGCCTGAATGCCCGCCTCCTCCAGGGGAAAGGCGACATTCGTCAGGACGTCCAGCGAATCGAAGAGCGCCGAGCCCTGGAAGACCACGCCGATGCGCCGCCTGACCGGGTCAAGCTGCCGCTCGGGCAGGGCGTCGATCCGCACGCCGTCGAACCACACCTCGCCCGCATCGGGGCGCAGCAGCCCCACGACATGGCGCAGCAGCACGCTCTTCCCGCCGCCGGAGGGGCCAAGCACCACCGTCGTCCGGCCGCGCGCCACTTCCAGGTCGGCGCCGCGCAGCACCGGCACGCTGCCGAAGCTCTTCCAGATGCCCACCATGCGCAACTGGACCGGGGCATCCTGCGTCGCGCATGTCGGCATCGGTGCATCATCCTCTGCGCCGCGCCTGCGCGCAACACGCATCGCCGTACCATGCACCCGCCGCCATGGATGGAACCGATCGCACGGCCGCTCCCTCGCACCATGTGCCCTATGGTCAGACGACCATCCATCAGGGCGGGATCTTCGCCGTCGAGCAGGTCCGCTACCGCGACGAAGCGGGACGCGAGCTCACGCGCGACATCGTGCGCCATCCCGGGGCGGTCACAGTGGTGCCCGTGCTGGACGACGGCCGCCTGGTCATGATCCGCAATTGGCGGATCGCCGTCGCGGGCTGGCTTGACGAGTTCTGCGCCGGCAAGCTGGAGCGCGGCGAGGATCCCGCAGACGCCGCCGCGCGCGAACTGGAGGAGGAGACGGGCTACTGCGCAGCGCAAGTCACGCCGCTTGGCACCTTCTACACCAGCCCGGGCTTTGCTGACGAGCGGATGCACGTCTTCGAGGCGCGTGGGCTGACGCCCGTGCCGCGCCGCCTGGAAGTGGGCGAGCGCATCGAAGTGGTCCTCCGGAGCGTCGATGAAGTGTCGGCGATGATCCGCCAAGGGCGCATCGTGGACGGCAAGACCATCGGGGCCTTCGCGCAGTGGATGCTGGCCAGGCAAGGACAGCTGGGATGAATTGGGAGCGCGCCGACCCCGGTCCCGTGAACCCGCTCTCCTGGTCGGTGCCGGTGCTGCGCGTGGCGGGCATTCGCTTCCGGCTGCACTTCACCATTGCGCTCTACGCGCTGGTGGTGCTCCTGCGCAGCGGCTTCGGCCCCGAGACGGGGGAGACCGCGCTGGGACTTCGCGTCGCGGCCCCGGCGCTGGGCGCGCTGCTGGCGCTCGGCTTCGTTCGTGAACTGGTGCGGGCGCTGGTGGTCCGCGCGGCGGGCGGCACCGCCGACGAGGTGGTCCTCTGGCCGCTGGGAAGCCTGCAGGGCATCGATCCCGCGCCCGGCTGGCGCGCCGCGATGGTCGCTGGCGTCGCGGGGCTCGCAACCAGCGCGTTCCTGCTGGCGGCCGGTGGGCTGGCGCTGGGCTTCCTGACCGGCGACTGGGGCGATGCCGTGCTTGCCAACCCCTTGTCGGCCGCGTGGCTGCGAAACCCACACCCGTGGTGGATCGACATCCTGTGGATCTCGCACTGGACCAACCTCCAGCTGACCCTCCTGGTGCTGCTGCCGATGCTCCCGCTGGATGGAGGCCGCATCGCATCGGCGCTCATCCTGCGCGCGCGCGGCGCCTACGAGATGCCGCGCCTGGCGGCCACCACCACGCTCATCGTGGCGGGCCTGGTGGGGATCGTCGCGATCGTGCGCGACCTGGGAACGCTGCTCACCGTCTGCATCGCCTGCGCCGGATACGCAGCGTTCGACCTGTGGCGGCTGCGTGCCGGCGACATGGTCGCTGCGGATCAGGGGCCGTGGGTCGTGCACGCGCGCCAGGTCCGGCAGATGGCCGATGCCGAGCGCGAGCGCAAGGCTGCCGCCGCACGGCAGGCGGCCGAGCAGGCCGCCCAGGATGCCGTGCGCGCCAGCGCAGAAGCGGCCGAGCACGAGCTGGACCGCATCCTGGAGAAGATCGCGCGCGAGGGCAAGGAAAGCCTCACGCGCAAGGAGCGCAGCGCGCTGGAGGATGCCACCGAGCGCCGCCGCAAGCGCGGCATCGATGAAGGGCCACGCGGCTGATTCCCCACGCAATCCGTGCCTGAATCGAGGCGGCAATGGACATGCAGCGACTGCTTTCCGATATCGTTCCCCCCTTCACCCATGGGCGTCCAGGACCGCGACTACTACCGATCGGACGACTCGCAGCGCCGCGGCATGCCGCGCGCGGGCGGGTGGTCGATCACCACATGGATCATCGCGCTGTGCGTGGCCGTTTTCGTCGTTGATGGCTTCCTGCAGCCGCAGGTCGAGCTGGTGCGCACCGAGTTGCTGCCCGGGGTCGAAGCCCGCGAGCTGGCGCGCATCGACCGCAACGAGTACCGATACGCCACCAACGCCCCGGGTGGCGTCGTCCCGCGCGGCGCCCTTCCGCGCGGCGCCGGCGGCGAGGGGGTCGTGCTGCTGGGCGGCCGCCAGGTGGCAAAGCTGGAGTACCGCGTCGAGCGCCCGCTCACCGCGTATGGCTACTTCTCCACCAGCAAGGCGATCTTCGGCGAGGACCCCATCCTGGGCTGGAGCGGCCTGCAGGTCTGGCGCGTCGTGACCTTCCAGTTCCTGCACGCGGACCTGAACCACATCCTCTTCAACATGCTCACCCTGTACTTCTTCGGGGGCATGGTGGAGCAGTACCTGGGGCGCAAGCGCTTCCTTGCCTTCTACCTGCTGTGCGGGGTCGCGGGCGGCCTGATGTACGTGCTGCTGAATGGGCTGGCGATCGGCGGGCAGTGGATCTTCGGCCCCGGGTTCCACGTGCCCGGCCTGCTCTTCAACGATCCGACCACGATGCTCATCGGCGCCTCGGCGGGCGTCTTCGGCGTGATCATGGCAGCGGCGTACCTGGCGCCCAACGCCACCGTCTACCTCTTCTTTGTCATTCCCATGAAGCTGAAGACGCTTGCCTACGGGCTGGTGGCGTTCGCGCTGCTGGCCGTCTTCTTCGCGTGGTCCAACGCGGGCGGCGAGGCGGCGCACATCGGCGGCGGGCTGGCAGGCTTCTACCTGATCCGCAACCCGGCGCACCTGCACGGCTTCTTCGACTTCCTGGGGCAGTTCGACCCGACCAGCCGCATCTCGAAGGCGCGTGCGACGGCGCGCCGCGGCGGCGCGGGCACCGCCGAGATCGACCGGATCCTGGCCAAGATCCGCGCCCAGGGGCTGCATTCGCTCACCGATGCGGAGAAGCGGACGCTCCGCGAAGCGAGCCGGCGCTGACCGTGCCGCCGCTGCGCTTCGAGCTCTTCGCGCACTGCTCCACGAACCGCGCCCGCCTGGGCCGCGTCACGACGCAGCATGGCTCCTTCGACACGCCCGCCTTCATGCCGGTGGCCACCGCTGCCACCATGAAGGGGCTGACCCCCGCGCAGGTCCGTGGCACGGGGAGCCAGATCATCCTGAACAACGCGTACCACCTCTTCCTGCGTCCCGGCGGCGATCGCCTGGAGGCGCTGGGTGGGACGCACCGCTTCATGCGCTGGGATGGACCCGTGCTGACCGATTCGGGCGGGTATCAGGCGTACAGCATGAGCGACACCGCCGACCTGGACGAGGAGGGAGTCACCTTCCGCAGCTTCGTCGATGGATCGAAGGTGCACCTGGGCCCCGAGAGCAGCATGCGGGTGCAGAACCAGATCGGCGCCGACATCATCATGGCCTTTGACGACTGCGCTCCCGCAAGCTCCGACGAAGAGGGGGCCGAGGAGCGCCGCGCGGCCCGCGCGCGACGCGTGGCCGACCCCGCACGGCGCTTCGAGGAGGCGCACCAGCGCACGCTGCGCTGGCTGGAACGGTGCATCCGTGCACATGCGCGCCCCCAGGAGCAGGCGCTCTTCGGGATCGTCCAGGGCGCCACCGACCTGGACCTGCGCCGCCGCTCCGTCGAGGGAATCTGCAGCCATGACCTGCCGGGCTACGCCATCGGCGGCGTGGCAGTGGGGGAAGGGCCCGAGGCGATCCGCCGCGTCGTCCAGTTCACCGCGCCCCTCTTGCCCCCTGACCGGCCGCGGTACCTGATGGGTGTGGGGTACGAACGGGACATCGTGATGGCGGTGGCCGCCGGGGTGGACATGTTCGACTGCGTCCTTCCCACCCGAAACGGCCGGAACGCCAGCGCCTTCACCCGTGAGGGGCCGCTGCGGCTGCGGAACGCCCGTTTCGCCGATGATTCCGCCCCGATCGACCCCAGCTGCGACTGCGAAGCCTGCGCCGGGGGCTTCAGCCGCGCCTACCTGCGGCACCTCTTCATGGCCGAGGAGATGCTGGGGCCGACCTTGACCAGTGTCCATAACATCCGGCACTTCCAACGCCTTATGCTGGACATTCGGGCGGCGATCCGTGAAGATGCGTGGTCCGCGCTCGAGCAGGCGTGGCCGTGCATCGCTCGGCCCGCCGATCCTGCATCCAATTCCTGACCCAGTCCCCGTTCGCGTCCCACCAGAACATGCACACCTTGACCAACACCCTCGTCTTCCTTGCACAGGCCACCTCTGACGCGCCCGCGCGCCCCGGCGCCGCTGCGGCCCCAGCGGGCAGTGCGGGCACCGCAGTCCCCGCCGCCGGTGGTGCGGCCGCCGCACCCGCCGGGGCGCCGCCCACCTCGGGCAGCGGATTCCTCATCATGATGCTGGTCCTCCTGGGCGCCATGATCCTCTTCTCGGTGGTGAACGCCCGCCGCGAGAAGAAGAAGCGCGAGGGAATGCTCGGCGGCATCAAGAAGCACGACAAGGTGGTCACCGTCGGCGGCATGATCGGCACCGTGGTCGAGATGAAGGACGACGCCGTGATCCTGAAGGTCGACGAGACCAGCAACACGCGCGTCACCTTCACCAAGGGATCCATCTCGCAGGTGCTCCCGCAGGCCGCCGGCACCGCCTGACCGGCGCGCCCCGGTCCCCGACACCGATCGCAGACACGACACGGCGCG
The DNA here is from genome assembly GCA_044230125.1 of Phycisphaerales bacterium. Taxonomy (GTDB): domain Bacteria; phylum Planctomycetota; class Phycisphaerae; order Phycisphaerales; family SM1A02; genus UBA966. The sequence goes on along the minus strand of JBGARR010000036.1, from coordinate 11,724 downwards.
TTCCGCCGCACCCAAGCACGACAGGCATCCGATGCAGCTTCTCTTCTACACGCTCATTCTCCCGCTGCTCCTGGCGGGTTATGTATTCGCCGTCCGCAAGTCCTTCCCGCCGCTGAAGCGCGCGATCATCGACACCGTGGTGATCGCCGCAACCTGCGTGCTGATGTTCATCCAGCTGCTGCCCCCGGAGCAGAAGATCAAGCTCGGCCGCGACCTGCGCGGCGGCGTCAGCCTGATCTACTCGGTGAACACGCCCCCCGGCGCCGACAAGCAGGAAGTGCTCTCGCAGACGATCAAGGTGCTGAAGAACCGCGTGAACCCGCAGGGCGTGCTTGACCTGAGCATGACGCCGCAGGGCGAGGACCGCATCGAGATCGTGATGCCGCTGCCGGGCCAGGAGGTGCGGAACCTGCAGAAGCAGTACCGCGACGCGCTGGACGCGCTGGTGCGCAAGGCGCACCTGACCCCGCGCGAGCTGGACGCCGCGCTGGCCGCCGGCAAGGCCGCCGACCTGGCCGCTGAGGACGCCACGCGCCGGGCCGCGCTCCAGGCGCTGCAGACGGCGTACACCGCGGCCAAGGACGCCCGGCAGAAGTACGAGGGCGCGCAGTCGATGGGCATGCCCGCCGCCGAACTGGACGTGCTGGCCGCCACCACCGCCGAGACCGAGCTGGCCTACGAGAAGGCGCGCGCGGGCATCTCCACCGGCGCGCTGAGCGCCAGCCGCTTCGCGCGCATCATGGCGATGCCCACCAAGCCGGGCAAGCAGGGGGGCGCCTCGGACCGCGACACCGCGATCGCGGCGCTCAAGGCCGAGTTCCCCTCCAGCGCCGCCGAGATCGCCGCCGTGGTGGCGCAGCACGACGACTACACCGCCAAGCGCAGCAACTCGCTGGACGACCCCGAGGACCTGAAGCGCCTGCTGAAGGGCGCGGGCGTGCTGGACTTCCGCATCGCGGTCACCACGCAGAACTCCACCGGCGTCAACGTCGAGGAGATGCGCAAGCAGCTGCTGGAAGGCGGCCCGATGGCGGCCGAGAGCCCCGTCGCCCGCTGGTTCCGCATCAACGAGCTGACCGAGTGGTACGACAATCCGCAGGAACTGGAGCAGCTGCAGGCGAATCCCGCGGCGTACTTCGCTGCGCGACGCAGCCTGATCGCGGGGGTCGGCCCCGACAAGCAGATCTACATCCTGCTCTGGACCACGCCTGACCGCAGCCTGGTCCACGAGTCCGGCAGCAAGGAATGGTCCATCAAGCAGGTCGGCCGCAGCGTCGACCAGCTGGGCCGCCCCGCCGTCAGCTTCCAGCTGGACGACCAGGGGGGCAACGCGATGGGCAAGCTCACCGGCGCCAACGTCGGCCAGCCCATGGCGATCGTGCTGGACAACCAGGTCTACACCGCCCCCAACCTGCAGAGCAAGATCAGCGACAGCGGCCAGATCACCGGCAACTTCGACGAGAAGCAGACGGACTACCTGGTCCGCGTGCTGGCCTCGGGATCGCTGGGCGCGCGCCTCTCGCCCGAGCCCGTGTCGGTCAGCATCCTCGGCCCCGCCATGGGATCGGACAACCTGAAGCGCGGCCTGGACAGCGTGCTCATCTCGGTTCCCGTGACCTTTGCGATCATGATTCTGTACTACTTCGTGCCGGGGATGATCGCAAACGTCTCGCTGCTGATCAACGCACTCATCATCTTCTTCGCCATGTCCCTGGTCGACGGCAGCTTCACGCTGCCCGGCCTGGCGGGCATTGCGCTGAACCTGGGCATCGCCGTCGACTCCAACGTGCTGATCTACGAGCGCCTCCGCGAGGAGCTGGTGGACAAGAAGCAGAACCTGCTCGATGCGATCGAGACAGCCATGCACCGCGCCTCCACCGCCATCATCGACGGCAACATGACGCACCTGATCGTCATCGTGGTGCTGTACTGGTTCGCCGGCGCCGAGGTCAAGGGCTTCGCGCTGGTCATGGGCATCGGCGTCTTCAGCACGCTGGCCGCGGGCCTGCTGGTGACGCACGTGCTCCTGCGCCTCTATGCGCTGAGCACCGGCGCCAAGAGCATCTCCATGCTGCCGATGGCCATCCCAGCCATCTCGCGCGCCCTTCGCCCCAGCGTCGACTGGCTGCGCTTCCGCCATGTCTTCTGGGGAGCCAGCATCGCCTTCGGCGTCTTCTGCGTGGTGGCCACCTTCTGGCGCGGCGTCGACATCTTCGAGACTGAGTTCCGCGGCGGCACCACCATGACCATGTCCACGCGCATGGCCAAGGAGGGCGAGTCCGCAGCGGGGGACAAGCGCCTGCTGCTGTCGCGTCCCGCCGTCGAGGAGCGCCTGCACGCGATCGGCAATGCCAACGCCGCCGACCCGATCCTGAGCGAGTTCCGCAACGCCACGGCGCTGACGGTGGGCGAGTCCACCGCCAAGGCCGAGTCGACCGCCTTCCAGATCAAGATCCCCAATCCGGTCGGCCTGCCGGACGAGTCGCAGATCTCTGCGAAGATGGTCGCCGCGGTCGTCGATGCCTTCAAGGATGACATGGACATCCGCCGCCCCGTGACCTTCGCCGGCGTCGGCGAGGCCAGCGCGGGCGACCGGACCTACCGGATCGACCGCCCGAACCTGGGCGACGTGTTGAACCGCCCGAGCCTGGACTCCCCGGTGGACGAGGCGATGGGTGGCGTGGTGGTGCTCTTCAAGGGCGTCTCTCCGCCACTGGCGCCGGCCGACGCGGCCGAGCGCATCCGCCGCCTCCGCAGCCAGCCCGATTTCAGCGACGTGGCAGGGCGCACCGTCGATGTCGTGGGCATCGACCCCGCGGGCGACGGCACCTAATCGAGCCCGCGGGCAACGGCACCTTCTCCACGCTGGCCGTGGTGGTGGGCGACCCGGACCTGGCGGGCCGCAAGATCTCGGATGCGTCGTGGCAGAAGAACTACGGCGACACCGAGTGGCGGCTCACCTCATCGGCGCTCAGCAAGCAGGCGACGCTGGAGCAGGTCTCCAGCATCTCCGGCGCCGTCGCGCGCGACCTGGCGGGGCAGGCGGCGCTGGCCGTGCTGCTCAGCTTCGTGGGCATGCTCATCTACATCTGGGTGCGCTTCGGATCGCTGCTCTACTCGGCGGCGACGGTCATCGGCGTCGTCTTCAACGTCGCCGTCTGCCTGGGCATGCTGGCCATGAGCAAGTGGATCGGCGACACCTCGATCGGGCACTTCCTGCGCATCCAGGACTTCCGCATCGACCTGAACGTGGTCTCGGGCCTGCTGATCGTCATCGGCTACTCGCTGAACGACACGATCGTCATCCTGGACCGCGTCCGCGAGAACCGCGGCAAGCTGCCGCACGCCACGCGGCCGATCATCAACGACTCGATCAACCAGACCTTCAGCCGCACCCTGCTCACCGGCGGATGCACGGCGGCGACGCCGATCGTCCTCTACCTGGTGGGCGGCCCCAGCATGGAGCCCTTCGCGTACACCTTCCTCGTCGGCCTGGTCGCGGGCACCTTCTCGTCCAATGCGATCGCGGCCACGCTCGTCTATGTCCCCGGCGATGGATCGCCGGAACAGGCCGGTGGTCCTGCCTCGGACACCACCGCAGTGCGCGCCGCGGTCGCCTGACCGCGGCGCCGGCCTTGGGCGACCCGCCCACGGCACGGAATTCAAGGAGAGAACCGTCATGTCCAATGGAGCCCGTCTGACAGCTGTGATCGTGGTGGTGGCGGTCGCCGCCGTCGGCCTGTACCTGGCCTTCGTGGCGCCCTCGAAGGCGCCGAGCGCCGATCCCTTGGCGGCCAATGGATCGATCCCGGCCCCGACCGACCAGGGGCACCTGGGCACCATCGAGCCGGGCAGCGGCATCAAGCCGCCCCCGGAGAGCGCAGTGGCGCCCGTCGAGCCTGCGGGCGCGGGCCCCAGGATCCCCGGCGCTGCCGGTGCTGCCGCCGCGGGCGGCGCGGCGCCTGCAGGCAACACTCCGGCCGGTGGCGGCACCCCGGCGGCACCTGGCGCCGGCGGCGTGCAGCCGATCGGCGCGGGCGCAGCCCAGGCTGCAGCCTCGGCCACCGATTACACGATCAAGTCGGGCGACACCCTGGAGGGCATCGCGCGCAGCAAGCTGGGGGATGGCCAGAAGTGGCACGCCATCGTGGACTTGAACCCCGGGCTCGACCCCAAGGCGCTGAAGGTCGGGCAGACGATCAAGCTGCCCGCCGCCGCCGGACTGTCGGATGCAGCGAAGGCCGCCGCAGGCACCGCTGGTGGCGCTGCCGCCGCTGGCGAGGCCGCCGCTGCCGCAGGCAACTCCTACACGGTGCAGAAGGGCGACACGCTGGTGGCGCTCTCGCGCAAGTTCTACGGCAACGACACCGAGTGGAAGCGGATCCTGGAGGCCAACGCCTCGCTGCTCAAGGGCGACGCCACGGCGATCAAGCCAGGGATGAAGCTGACGATTCCGGCCAAGCGCTGAGCTGCCGGAGAGCTGGACGTCGCGCGCCCCCGGAGTTGCCCCGTTCCCGGACCTTGTCCCCGTTTTGCCCAAACTGGGCAATATCCACGACGAACCGCGGCATCCAAGCACATCTGCTCCGTATATCGGGTGCATTTGGCCGGATTGCGGTTGACGGAACGGTCTGCCGGAGCAGACTGGCTTGAATCGGCGCGTTCTCCCCCGACGCGCTGTACCCATGAATCCCGCGCGAGCGGAGCCTGCCCATGGATGGCCGGGCGCTCGGCGGGCAGATGCAGCCCCACACCATCGGAGATCTTGAATGTCCTCGAACCAGAGTCTCACCAGCGTCTCGGCAGTCGTCTTCTTCGGGTCGGCAGTCGGCCTCGCCTCGCTCGCCGCGACGCTGGGCAGCGCCCCCGTTGCGCGTTCCTTCGAGCAGGAGCGCGCCGCACCGACGCCGCTCACCGAGACCCGCTCGCTCTTCGCCATGCAGCCGCGCTGCGTGGCCGACCTGCCGGGCGTGCCCCTCTCGCTCTGCTTCTCGCATGACGTCACCCCCGAACGCGTGCAGCAGGTCTCGCAGCAGCTCGTCAACTACTGGGCACAGCAGAATGGCGCCGAGGGCGGCGCCGCGTACGAGCTGACCACGCGCTGGAACCTGGGCGGCAGCTCCACGCAGGGCAGCCCCGTCACGGTCCGCTGGTCGATGCCCGCCGACGGCCTGACGATGCCCGACACTGTCGGCATCGGCATGGGCTCGGCGCCCAACGACCTGAACGCCAAGTTCGCCTCCAAGTTCGGAACCACCGAGGCGGGCAAGAACCTGCTCCGCCAGGTCTTCCAGCGCTGGAGCGACCTCTCCGGCATCACCTACACCGAGGTGAGCGACGACAACGCGGCCTGGGGCAGCGGCGGCAGCGCCGCGCGCGGCGACGTGCGCATCGGCGGCCGTTCCTTCGGCGCCGCGGGTGCAGGCATCCTGGCCTACAACATCTTCCCGCAGGATGGCGACATGGTCATCAACACGCGGGCCAACGAGATGGCCTTCTGGACGGCGGCCAACAACAACCGCTACTTCCGCAACATCGTCGCCCACGAGCACGGCCACGGCATCGGCCTGCTGCACGTCTGCCCCGACAACGGCACCAAGCTGATGGAGCCCTTCATCTCGACGGGCTTCGACGGCCCGCAGCATGACGACGTCCGCGGCGGCCAGCGCTGGTACGGCGACACGCAGGAGCCCAACGACACCGCAGCGACGGCATCCAGCGTGTTCAACCCCACCGGCACCACCACCGTCATCAACCTGTCGATCGACGACAACTCGGATGTCGACCTCTTCAAGTTCACCGCCACCGCCGGCACGCGCATCACCGCACGCGCCACCCCCGTCGGCTTCGGCGCCTACGTCAGCGGTCCGCAGACCGGCGCGTGCAACACCGGCAACACCATCAACTCGCTGGCCGTCCACAACCTGGCGCTCTCCATCCTGCAGGGCGTGGGGGGCACCACCACCCTGGCGACGCAGAACACGGCTGCGGCGGGCTCAATCGAGGAGATCACCAGCTTCCTGCTCCCCTCGAACGACACCTTCATGGTGAAGGTCTTCCCGTCCACCGCGACGGACAACATCCAGCTCTACACCCTGAGCGTCACGATCACCCCGGGACGCATCGGCGACCTGAACGGTGATGGCGTGGTGGATGGTGCCGACCTGGGCGTGCTGCTGGCCACCTGGGGACCTGCCCCTGGTTCGCCTGCGGACCTCAACAACGATGGCGTCGTCGATGGCGCCGACCTTGGCATCCTGCTGGCGAACTGGGGCTGATCCCCCGCGTCAGTTGCCACGGCGCAACTTCTGAGAGACACCGAAGGCCGGCGCGCCATGCGCCGGCCTTCGTGCTTTTTGGATCAGGATGAAGCGGGGCGCGCCCGCCCGCAGGCCACCGGGCCGTTGAGCACGGCCTGGCCCGCCGCTAGTTGCGGTCCCAGGCCCCGGCGAGCGCGCTGCTGGGCCGCGCGGCCTCCTCGCGCTCGGCGGACTCGACGGCCTCCTTGGCGATCGCGCCATCGCTGCCCACCTGCTCGAAGCGCACGCTGACCCGCCGGCTGACGCCGCGCTGCGGCATGGTGATGCCGTAGAGCTGGTCGCAGGACTGCATGGTGCGCTTGTGGTGGGTGATGACGATGAAGTGGCTGCGGTCCAGGAACTCGCGCAGCACCGCGCAGAAGCGCTCGACGTTCGCCTCGTCCAGCGCGGCGTCCACCTCGTCCAGCACGCAGAAGGGGCTGGGCTTGCTCTTGAAGATGCTCATCAGGAGCGCCACCGCGGTCATGGTCTTCTCGCCGCCGCTGAGCTGGCTGATCACGCGCGGCTCCTTCCCGGGGGGCTTGGCGCGGATCTCCACGCCCGACTCCAGGATGTCCGTCAGGCCCGTCTCCTCGTCCGGCAGCAGGTACAGGTCGGCGCTGCCGCCGCCGAAGAGGCGCCGGAACATGCCGCCGTTGCCGGCGAAGTTCTCGCGCACCGCGTTGAAGGTCTGCTCGAAGCGCACGCGGCTCACCGCGTCCAGCTGCACGATCAGCTCGCCCAGCTGCCTGGTGGCGCCGTCGATGTCGGCCACCTGCCGCACCAGCTCCTCGTTGCGCTGCTCCAGCTGCGTCTCCTCGTCGATGGCGTCCAGGTTCACGTTGCCCAGGCGGCGGATCTCGTCGCGCAGCTCGGCGATCTCGCGTTCGCTCAGCGTGCGCTCCAGCGCGACGAAGCCCGCTTCCGCGCGCTGCGCCACATAGGCGGCGTACTCGGCGGCCAGGTCCAGCTCCAGGTCCTGCAGGGCGCTCTCTTCCAGCCCTTCGCGCTTCACCTCCACCTCGCGGCGGCTGGTTTCCACGCTCATCCAGTTGCGGTCCAGCAGCTTGGCCTGCTCGCGCGCCAGCTGCAGGCCGCCCGCGGACTCCTCGACGGACTTCTGCGCGGCGGCCACGGCCTCTGCTGCGGCCTCCAGCTGCGTGGCCAGCGCCAGGATCGCCGCCTGCGCGGCGGCGGCGGACGCCTGCCCTTCGGTGATCGTCTCCTGGTAGCGGTGCATCTGCTGGCGCCGTCGCTCCGCCTGCTCGGCGGCCTGGGCGCGCTGCCGCTGCTGTTCGTCGCGGGCAAGCTCGGCACCGCGGCGCTCGCGGCGCAGCGTGTCCAGGGTGGCCCCGGCCTGTGAGGACGCGATGCGGGCCGTCGCCACGGCCTCGGCGGCCGCCTCGGCGTTGCGGACGGCCTTCGCCGCCTCCGCTTCGGCTACCGCCATCCGCCCCTGCAGCGCGGCCATCGTCGCGCGCATCTTGGAGAGACGTTCGTCGATCTCGGAGCGCTCCCCTTCGATGGCGCGCAGCCGGCGGTGCAGATCATCAGTCTCCAGCCCCAGGGCCGCCTGGTCGTGCTCCACGCGCTGGATCATCTGTTCGCAGCGGTCGCGCTGGTACTCGGCGTCCACCACGACGCGCCGCACTTCGCTCAGGTGGCGCTCCACCTCCTGGTGGCGGCGGCGCGCCTCGTCCCCCTGGGCGAGCAGCGTCGCCGCCTCGCCCTCCAGCAGCTCCATCTCGACCGCCAGGGTGGCCAGTCGCTGCGAGAGCTGCGTCAGCTCGGCGCGGCGGGTCAGGATGCCTTCGCCCGCGCCGGAGCCGGTCGAGCGGCCCACCGTCACCCGGCCCGCGGGATCCACCACTTCGCCGGCGCGCGTCACGATCAGCGCGCCCAGGTGCGAGCCCGCAGCGATGTGCAGGGCGGTCGCCAAGTCGGGGGCGATCCAGGCGTCCGCGACCAGGCGTGCCACCAGCTGGCCCGCGCCATCGCGCATGCGAAGGACGCTGGCGACCGGGGCCACCCCCTCGACGACTTGGCGCACGGGAGCATCGGCAGTGGGCAGGTCCGCGGCGGCAATCGTCACGCGCCCGTCCACGGTGGCGCAGGCGTGCGCCAGCTCCACCACGTGGGCGCCGCGGTCGACCACCAGCAGCTCCAGGTCGCGCCCGAGGGCGGCCTCGACCACGGGGGCGTCACCCAGCGCGGTCTCCAGGAAATCGCCCAGCAGCCCGACCACGGCGGGGAAGCGCTGCCGATCGCCCACGACGGTGCGGACGGCCTCGTCCACCCCTTCGCGGGCGCGCTGCATCTCTTCCAGCAGCTGGCGGCGGCTCTCGGCGGAGGTGCGTTCGTCCCGTAGTTCTGTCAGGCGCCGCGCAAGCCCGGCGTGGCGGTCGCCCAGGTTGGCGGCGGTGGCGATGTGCTGGTGCACCTGCGCCTCGAAGCGCTGCGACTCGTCGACGGCGACCAGGCGCCGCACGATCTGGTGGTTCTTCTGCGCGCGCTGCGCGTCGATCTCGAAGGCAAAGGGCTGGCGCCGGCGATCCAGCCGCGAGAGCTGCTCGCTCAGCTGCTTCTCGCGCTCGTCCACCGCGCCAAGATGCGCCGCGGTGCGCGCGATGTCGCGGTCCGCCGCCTGCACCTGCTCGCGCAGCCGGTCGGTGGCGCTGCGGGCGGTCTGTGCCGCCTCGCTGGTGCGCGCGCGTGCGCTCGAGGCGTTCAGCACCGCCTGCTCGGCGTCGTTCGCTGCCTCGGCGGCGGCGGCCACGCGCTCAGCGGTCTCCTCGATCTGCTGCGTCAGCTCGTCGATGCGCCGCGTCAGCTCGGCCAGCCGCGCGTCGTCATGCTCTGCCTGCTCGCCCAGCTCGGCCAGCGAGCGCTGCGCAAACTCCACGCGCTGCTGCGACTGCTTCTCGGTGCCCACCGACTCGATGCGCTGCTGCTCCAGCGTGCGCTGCGCCTCCTGCGCGCGCTGGCGCGTCCCCTCGGCGTCGTTGCGCCGCTCCTCCAGCACCGCCAGCACCTCGGCCAGCTGCTGGCGGTTGGCGTCCAGCATCGCCAGCTCGCTGGTCAGGCCCGAGAGTCGCTCGCGATGCTCGTGGTACAGGTCGAATGCGTAGCCGCGGCGCAGCTCGCGCCGGCGCGCCTCCAGAAGCTGGAAACGGCGTGCTTTTTCCGCCTGGCCCTTCACGATGCGCAGGCGCCGCTCGGTGCTGGCCAGCTGCTCGCGCACCAGCACCAGGTTCTTCTCGGCGCCCTCCAGCTTGCGCTGCGCCTCGGCCTTGCGCGCGCGGAACTTGGCCACGCCCGCGGCCTCCTCCAGGATGGTGCGCCGTTCCAGCGGCGCGGCGCGCAGCATGGCGTCCACCTTGCCCTGCTCGATGATGGAGTAGGCATCGTTGCCGATGCCAGTGTCCATGAACAGCTCCTTGATGTCGCGCAGGCGCACCTTGCGGCCGTTGATCAGGTACTCGCTGCGGCCGTCGGCGAAGAGCCGGCGCGTCACCTCCACCTCGTCGGTGTCCACGGGAAGCCCGCGATGGCGCACGGCATGGCGATTCACCGCCGCTGCTGCATCGGCGCCTTCCTCGTCCACGAACTCCACGTGCGCATCCACCTCGGCCTCCAGCACCGCGGGGGCAGGGGCCAGCCGCGCGCGTTCTTCCGCGCTCAGCACCGGGTTGTCGAAAGCCAGCGTGACCGCCGCCATGCCGCAGGGCTTGCGCGTGGCGCTGCCCGCGAAGATGACGTCCAGCATCGCGCCGCCGCGCAGGCTCTTGGCGCTGCGTTCGCCCAGCACCCACTTGATCGCGTCCACGACATTGGACTTGCCGCAGCCGTTGGGCCCCACGACGCCGATGATCGGCGAGTCGAAGCGGAATTCGGTGGCGTCGGCGAAGCTCTTGAAGCCGCTGAGAACAAGGCGGGAAAGGCGCAAGCGAGACCTCCTGTCGCGTTCGGCGGTCCTTCCTGGACCACGCTCCAGCGAATCTTGTCCGAGTCCGGTCGGGGCCGCCACAGGGCTGGCCAAGGACCGCTAGCGAGGAACAGTATCCTTCCGCGCCTTCGCAGTATCAAGTCCGGAGCCCATGCTGGCCGTCTCCAGGTCGCTCCGGCGGCCGCTGCGGACTGCCGCGGCGTCGGCCATGGGGGCGTCGGAGCCCTCGGCGGCGAACTCCGGCCGGACGTCCGAGTCGGTCTTGTCGTCGCGCAGGATGTCCGCCAGGATCCGGTCCTGCTCGGCCCGGAAGTCGCAGACCAGGTACTTCTGGCGCCACAGCTCGTGAAGGGCGCTGATCGTCTCGCTGTAGCTGAAGCCCAGCCCCGCCTCGGGGCGTTCCACGGTGGCCTTGCGCCCCAGGAAGCTGATGAACTCTAGCATCTCGGGCTTGACGCGGTCGACCACGGCGGCCACCTCGGGGCGCTCGCGGTGATAGATCTGGACCAGTTCGTCCCCCTCGTCCGCCTTCATGATCAGGCGGCCGTTCCAGGCGACCAGGGTCATGGGGCGCTTCACCTCAAGCTTTTCGTCAAAGACCACGATGCGCGGCTTGCCGCTCTGGGTCACGTAGATCATCGGGTAGCTGCTGGGGCACACGTTCACGATGTACTTGTTGCCGATCTCCACCGAGATGATCCCGGTGTCGCCGCGCATGTCCAGCGCCTCGAAGGCCGCCAGGCGGATGTCCATGTCCTTGTCGTTCAGCATCTCGCGCAGGCCGATGTCGATCTCGGGGTTGGTGCCCATACGGCCCAGCAGCTTGACCGCCTGGGTGCGGTAGATCATCGAGCTGCTGGTGCGCGCCATGTCCAGCAGGTGCGGCACCGCCAGCATGTCGTCCAGCTTGGCGCCCGCGTCCAGCGCCGCCAGCCGCGGCTGCTCCTCGGGGTACTCGTACAGGTCCTGGATCATCGCCAGCGCCTTCTTGCCCAGCGCCTGCCAGCGCCAGCTTGCCGCACCCGCGGCGCCGGGGTTGGCCAGCAGAGCCCGGCGGATGCTCATGGCGGTCTGTTCGGGATTCTCGATGTTCAGCGGCGCGTGGCGCACCAGTTCGGCGAATTCGCCGGTGCGCCGCCAGTAGGAGGGGGGCACCGAGAGGTCGACCGTGTCGCCCGAGCGGCCGCGCGCCGTCTCCTCGCGCTGCCGCGGCTCGCGCGGGAAGAGCGAATTCACCGAGTTCTGGATCGTCTCCGCGCGCGAGTGGCTGGGGGTGTACAGGCGCAGCTTCAGCAGCATGTCCTTGTGCACCTTGCCGCCGTCCAGGATGCGCCCGCTAGTGCGATTGATCGCGTCGCGCGCCAGCGCGTTCGGCTCCACGAAGGGATTGATGACGATCGGCCCGCTCGCCTCGGCCAGCGAGAAGGCCTGGCGGCTGCCGGTGAAGAGGGGCCCAGGGCGCAGGTCGGCGATCATCAG
>JBGARR010000005.1:0-159867 GCA_044230125.1 Phycisphaerales bacterium | reverse complement strand
CGCGCCCCTGGCAGAGGATGCCGCGCGAGCGCGCGAAGGCGACGATCGAATGCACCGTGAGGAAGTAGCAGGCGTAGTCCAGGTCAGCGATGATGGCGAACTCGTGGTCCAGCTGCGCCTGGACGCGCGGCGGGATGGCGGGGGCGGGTGGGGCGGCGGCGGGTGTGGCGTGGCCCGGCGCGCGCGTGCCCGCGCCCGTCGCGGCCGTGGCCGTCGGGTCCGCGGCGGCCTCGCGCGCATCCGCCGCCACTTCCCCGCCGGGCCAGCGTTCGCGCGCGCCGGCGGCGACCAGGTCGCGCAGGTGCTGCATCGGGGTCTTCCCGGCGGGGACCACCTCGCTTGGGTAGCGGTACTTCAGCTGATCCAGCGAGAATCCTGCGCAGCGGCGTGCCACTTCCACGCTGCGTGCCAGTGCGGCGTGGCGCAACGGCTCGGGCACGCGGGAGAGCGCGGCATCGATCGCATCGCCCGCCTTCAGGTGGCGCTCGTCGCTGGCGAAGAGGCGGTCCGCCAGCGGGCGCCTGCCGCGCGCGAGTTCGAAGGGCTCGCGCTGCATCGCGGTGCGCAGCTCCTCAAGCGAGCAGCCCGCGCGCACGGCCACCAGCGCATCCTGCAGCGGCTGCCGCGCGCGGTCGTGGCAGTGCGGATCGTTGGCGGCCACCAGCGGCACGCCCGTCTCCATCGCCAGCCACTCCAGCTGCAGCATGCGCAGGTCGTCGTCGGCGTCGCCGTGGTTCCAGATGGCCAGCGAGAGGCGGTCGTGGTCGAAGGTGCCGCGCAGCCAGCGCAGCGCCTCCAAGGTGCGTTCGCTCATCGCGCCGTAACCGCGCGGCGGCAGGACGATCGCGTGGACGCCCGGCAGCGCGTGCGGCGCCAGCGGGCGTTCCACCTCGGGGACGCGGCCGGTCCATTCGCCCGGCTCGCCGTGGCCCAGCGCCTGCACGCTGGCGTCCAGCAGGTCGTGCAGCCAGAGGTGGCAGGCGGAGGCGTTGCGTGCCTCGTCGGCGCTTTCGATGCCCGCGTCCAGGCCGGCGATGCTCTGCGCCAGGTCGCCCGTCCAGCCAGCGCGGCGCTTGCCCAGCGTGAGCAGGCGGCAGAGGCGCGCATACCCCTGGCGGCTTTCGGCCAGCAGGACGATCTCCAGGTGCGTGGGTTCGTGCGGCGTGCGCAGGTCCAGGCCGGAGAGGGAGGCATCGGTGGACGGGTGGAAGTTGTTGGAGGGGTGCGCGCCGGTGGAGGGATGTGCGCCAGTAGAGGAGTACGCATTGGTGGACGGATGCGCGTCGCTCCACGGATCGCCCCCCAGCACGAAGGCGCAGCGCGTTCCGATGACCAGCGGGATGCCATGCTCCTTCGCCGCCACATGTGCGCGCACGATGCCCGCCATGGTGTGTCGGTCGGCAACCGCGATGGCGGCAAGCCCGAGCGCCTTCGCGCGCTCGACGTGCTCCTCCGGGTGGCTGGCGCCCTCCAAGAAGGAGAAGTTGCTGATCGCGGTGAGTTCGGCGAAGGGGAGGGATGTGGGGGATGCAGAAGATGCAGGCGTCGGGGAAGGCGGAAAAGGTGGGGAAGGTGGGGATGGCGGGGATGGCGCCGAGGGCGCGGGTGATGCGGAAGGTTCCACCGAGTCGTCGCGCGCCGCACTGCCCACCTCTTTGGTGGTGAGCATCCGTTCCAGGGCGCGCAACTTCGCGTCCTCGATGGGGTGCAGGTGCAGCTTGTCGAACTCTCGTTCTGGCATGGAAAATCCGGCGAAATACAGCCTTGGAAGCCTTGTGTTTGGTCTTTGTAAGGGTATCCTCTCCAGGTGTCCCCCGCTGCTGCGCAGGCAGGCAATTCCACGGACGCACATCTCCGCCGAGAAAGACCCGGTGCATCAGGAGTACTGTTCAGGAATGACCGTGGCATGCATCCTCGTGACGATCGCGCTCCAGGGCGGCGCTCCTGCGCTGGACAGTGCGATGCTGTCGGCACCGCAGCAGACGCCCGCACCGGCCGCGGTGCCGGCGGAGAAAAAGCAGGCTGCCCCTACGGCTGCCCCCGCGGCCGCCCCCGCGGCTGCCCCCGCGGCTGCCCCTGCGGCTGGCGACGTCGGCGCGCCGACGCCGTCCATCGAGCAGATGCGCGCGCCCGAGCGAACGATGCCCGACGATGCGGTCCTCCTGACGACGGGCCGCCGCGTTCCCGGGAAGTCGGAGCTCTCCTTCGAGTACGAGGGAAACCGGTACCTCTTCGCGATGCCCGAGTCGCTGGAGGCGTTCAAGCACGAACCATGGCGCTTCGCCGCGGCCGATGGCGGCGCATGCGGCCGCATGGGACCGCTGGGCGGCCTGGGCGATGCGCGGCGCTTTGCGCTCCAGGATGGACGGCTCTACTTCTTCGCCTCGGACGCCTGCATGCGCGCCTTCCAGGCGGAGCCGAAGAAGTACATGGAGCTCCCCGACCAGGTCCCCTTCGGTACGCCGGAAGCGCAGCGCAACGGCATCGCGGCATTCGATCGATGGATGACGTGGGCCGGCGGCACGGATGCGGTGCGTGGCGTGCAGAAGTATGCGCAGACCAGCACGCGCCCGGTGATCCAGAATGGCCAGGAGTGGGAGCTGACCGAGACGCTCGAGGTCCAGTGGCCGCGAACCGCGCACCAGGTCGAGTCGTGGCGCAAGCTCAAGCCGACCGCCGACGAGACCGCCATCGGCGCGGACCGGCTGCGGTACGAGACGATCGCCACGCCACAGATGGCATCGATCAGCTCGAACGTCGGGCAGCCCCTCTCGCTCGCCGACTCCCGGCGCAAGGCGTTCGAGCGCCAGGTGGCGCGCACGCCGATGGCGATCCTGCGCGCGCGGCTCACCCCGGAGGCGGGCTTCCTGATCATCAAGACCGGCGAGGGCAAGGTGGGCAGCGCCGACTGCGAGTTCGTCGCGACGCACTTCGAGGGGGCGACCACTTTCCTCGCCATCGAGAAGGGCACGGGCCGCCTTGCCCAGATGGGCTACCTGGGCCGCGACTCGATGGGCAAGATGAGCCAGCTGACCTTGGACATCATCGCCTACGCCGACGCGGCCGCGCTGAAGCTGCCCACACAGTGGATCACCTCGGTGACAGGCGAGTCGGAGGGATGGAAGAGCCCCGTGATGCAGGTCACCGTCACGGGGGCTGCGAAGCCCTGAGTGGCGCGCTGGGGGACGTGCTGGACGATGTGCCCAACAGCGCTCTCGGCGAGAGGCTCGGCGACGTGCTCGGCAGCGCGCTCGGCGACGCGGCGGCGACGTGCTCGGCGATGCGCTGAAGCTTGATCAGTGCGGTGCGGCCTCGCTGCCGGTCGCGCCGGCGGCGGGACCGCGCAGCCTCCAGAAGCGCGCGTAGTAACGCCACTTGTTCTTGGTGTCCGGCAGGGAGACATAGGTGGCGAAGGTGCCGCGGTTCTGGACGCCGCGCTGGTAGATGGGCATCGATTCCATCTTGGTGACTTGCCCGTCCCAGCCGCGCTCCCACTGCACCAGGTTGGCACCGACGGCACGTGCGGTCGCCAGCGCCTGGTCGTCGCCCTGGAACTGGTCGGTGGTGACGAAGGTGCTCTCGCCAATCAGGCGCGCCTGGGTTTCCGGGGGCGGCTCGGTCACGATCTTCGCCTGGTCGACAGGCGGCAGGCGGTCGCCGACATAGCTCTCGCTGAATGCGTTGCATCCCGCCAGCGCCAGGGACGCGAGCGTGAGGGTTGCCCGCGCGAGAGTTGCACGCGCGCGGGCCGCGGGCGCAAGGGGGTTGCGAGGAATCGCGCGGCGCATCGGCGCAGTCTAGCCAGGCCCCTCCGCCGGCACGCGGATCCCCTGCTCGCCGATGCGCGCGACAATCATGTCCACCAACTCGCCGACGGTTCGCTCGGTGGTGGCATGCACATCGCCCTCGGCACCGCTACCGGCGACCAGCGCACCCATGCCCTGCGCGATGCGCGCGGTGCGCCCCACGCGCAGCAGCACGCGCTCGACGCCGATGCCGCGCTCCAGGTCGCCCAGGTCGACGCGCTCGACGCGTGGGCGCAGCAGCGACCACAGGTGCCGCGGGTCGCGCGTGGGCACGCCGAAGTGCAGCGTGCCCGCGACGGGCGCGGCGCGCGCGAAGTCGATGCGCACCTGCAGGCTGCGCGCACCGCGGCCCCGGCGGTCCAGCTGTGCGCAAAGCTCCCCCAGCGCGTGCTGGAATGCGCGCTCCACCGCTTCCAGCTGCGTGCAGGGACCGGCGAAAGGGAACTCCGCCTCGATCGGCGTGGGAGCCGCCTGCGCACGGAAGGGCCATGCGCGCGGGCCATCGGCGGCATCCAGCGCATCCAGCCGCTGTGCCGGAAGCGGACCATAGCGGTCGGCGATCGCGTGGCGCGCGATCGCGCGCAGCTCGCCGATGGTGCGCAGGTTGACCTCATGCAGCGCGGCCAGCATCGGCGCGGGCAGGCGGAGCGCTTCGAGCGCAAGGGCGTCCAGTGCGCGGAGATGCGGGCGTTCGCTTGTGCTTGTGCTTGTGCTTGTGCTTGTGCTTGTGCTTGTGCTTGTGCTTGTGCTTGTGCCCACCATCGCAAATGCAATCGCCGCCCCCGCTGTCGGCGCCAATCCGAGCCGGAACGGAATGCCGCGACGCTCCAGCCCTCCCGCCACGCGTGCGAGGACGCGCGCCGCACCGCGATTGGCGCGCTGGCATCCGGTGAGGTCCAGGACCACCATCGGCGGGAGCGTCGTTGACGGGAGCGCCGCCGACGGGAACACCGCAGCCGCATCCATGGCATCCGCGGTAGCCGTGGTAGCCGTGGTAGCCGCGGCAGCCGTGGGCTCCCCCGCCTCGGCATGCACACGGGGCGTCCAGCGCATGCACCACTGCGCAGCACGCGTTGCGGCCGCCGGTGAAAGCGTCGGCAGGGCGATCGCCAGGAAACATGGCTCGACGGTGCGTTCCATGGCTATGCCGCGTGGTCATCCTGGTGCGCAGCCCAGCGTTCGCCGCCGCTGGTGCAGCGGCTGCGGGACCGGGAGCGCGGGTGTGCACGCGTGGACATCGGCGCGTGCGGTGAAGTGTCTGCTGGTGCACGTGCCAGCGCCTGTGCTGGTGCGTGCGCCGATGCAAGTGCAGATGCATGTTCCGGCGCGTGTGCTGACGCGTGTCCATGTACCGGTGCGCGCTCCATGGCGTTCACCTGAACGCGCTCCAGGACGTGCACTTCCGCATCCTCTGCGGCACGCACCGACGAGAGCCGCGCCGCCGCGCGCGCCGCCATGCGCGCGGTGCGCATCGATGCTCGGCGCGCCGCCGCCTGCAGCGCAGCGCGCGGCGGCTGGGCAGTGCCAGCAAGCTCCCAGTGGCGCCACGCGCGCGCGCGCAGCATTCCATCGGCAGCGCCGGCCAGCGTCGTGGCGGTCCCGACCACCTTGGCGCGCTCCAGCGTGATGCACCATTGTGGCTCGGCGGGCAGGCGGGCATGGAAACCTGCAAGGCCATCGACGCCAGCTGAGCCATCGACGCCAGCTGAGCCATTGATGCCAGCTGAGCCGTCGATGCCAGCACGCGCCGCAATCTCCTCGCGCGCATGCCCGTCGACGCGCTCCACCCGCCATCGCGTGGTGCATGCACTGGGCGCGGCGCGCCGCTGCGGGGTGCACGCCACCATCAGCAGCACGTCGTGCGCCGCCAGCTGCAATCGGCGCGTGGCAGCCATGTCGAAGCCCGTGCCATCGGCGACCACCGCACACACCCCGGGGCAGCGCGCCGCCTGCTCGATGGCCCACAGCCGGGCCCCCACCACCGCGCCGCCGCGCACCTGTGCCGGATCCACCAGCAGCGACCGCGCATGCAGCCGTGCATCGGGCCAGACGCGCGGCATGCGCGCACCGAACATGCCCGCCACCGGTGCGCGCAGACCTCGCACCAGTGCGTACGCATCGGGCCATGCGCTGCGCCCGATCCACAGCACGCGCCGCGCCGCGCCGGGCCGGTGCAGATCATCATGAACGATCGCCTGCCATGCCAGGTGCGTGAGCACCGCACCGACATCGGGTGCGCTGCCCCACCACTCATGCAGCCCGCGCCGCGGGATGCCGCCGCCGAGCGCTGCATCGACGCCGGGCCAGCCGGTGGGAACGCATGTCGCCGGATCAGCGGGAGCGATGCGCGCCACGGCGGCACCGCGCCCCTCGATCCGCGCGATGTGTTCGGCCAGCGATGCCAGCGATGCCAGCGATGGCGTCGATGCCGGCGATGTCAGTGAAAACCCCATGCGTGCTCCGTTCCGCAGCAGAAAGAAGGCTTGAAGACTTGAAGTACGGTATTTGTTAGGGTACACTCGCGAGGCTGAGCTTGATCCCCATTTCCCGAATTCAGGAGGTCCGCGCATCGGTGCGAACCAGAGGAGCGCTCGGCCAATCGAGTGCTCGGACTGGTCGAGAACCCAGTCGAGCAGCCGAGCGTTGCCCATTGCCAGCGCGTGCTCGGTTGGACGCGCGATTCGCGTGTCGAAACGTTGCAGCGCGCGCAACCCCTATCGCACCACCCCCACCACCAGTCCGTCCCAGCCCTTCTCGCCCACTGTCTGCACGATGGTGGCGTCGACTCGACCGTCGGCGGCAAGCAGGTCCACCATCTGACGCACGCCGAGCGCGTTCGCATCGGTGGTCGCGGCGTTGGTGACCGCCCCGCCACGGACCACGTTGTCCACCACCACCAGCGTGCCGGGGCGCGAGAGCTTCTTCGCCCAACGCAGGTAGTGGGGGTTGTTGGGCTTGTCGGCATCGATGAAGATGAAGTCGAAGGGGGCGCTCGCAGCCGCCGCGAGCGCAGCCAGCGACTCGAGTGCGGGTCCCTGGCGCAGCTCGACCAGATCGTCCACGCCCGCACGGATCAGGTTCTCGCGCGCCACCGATGCGTGGTGCGGATCCAGCTCCAGCGTCACCAGGTGCCCCTCTGCGGGGAGGGCGCGTGCCAGCCAGATGGTGCTGTAGGCGCCCAGCGTGCCGATCTCCAGGATCCGCCTGGATCCGCAGGCACGCGCCAGCACCTGCAGCAGCTTTCCCTGCGCGGCCGTGACCTGGATCGCCGGAAGTCCAGCGGCGGCGCTGGCGGCCAGTGCCTCCGTCACTGCATCGTCCTGCGCGACCAGCGCATGCGTGAAGTACCGGTCCACTTCGGTCCATTGCGAGGGTTGCATCGGGGGGCCTCCGGCCGCGGCGCGCGGCTGCGCAGACGGTACTTGCCGCCGGAGACCGTGCGCTGCCGCCGCGAGTGCAGCCCTCAATTGCGGGTCTGTGGGCCGACACGGCGTACCGGGACCAGGTGCCAGGACCAAGTGTCGGGACAACGTGCCAAGACCTCGGCCAAGACCGCATGCCAACCTGCCTTGCCGGTACCGCGGTCGACGCCAATTGCCGGACCCACTCGGCGAGAATCTGCGAAGATGATGCCAGACGGCCGATGGCCGCCTCCGGCACCGGCCCCCGCGCGATGCGCGGCGGTGCACCGATCAGGATCCCTGGAGAGGAATTGCAGATGACGCCAGTTCACGCCCCGTTCCACCGGTTTGCGCGCGCCACTTCCCGAATCGTGTTGACCATGGGTGTGGCGCTGGCGCTCACACCAGCGACGACGCAGGGCGCGATGGCCCCGACGGAGCCGCAGGCGACAGGCGCCGGAGGAGCCGCAGGCGCAGCCGCAAGCCCGCAGGCCCCCGCCTCTGGCGGCGCTGCAGGAAGTTCCGCCCCTGGCGCTTCCGGCTCCGCACCTGGCGGCTCCGCCGACGAGCAGGGAGCGCCGCAAGCTCCCGCACCCGAGTTCGACAATGGCGAGACGCTCTGGCCGCAGAAGTCCGTCGTCCAAGGGACGACCTACATCATCTACACGCCGCAGATGCAGGTGCTCTCTGCGGTGCAGGCCACGGCGCGCGCCGCCTTCTGCGTGCAACCCGCAGCGGGCGCCGCGGCGCTCGGCGCAGGCGCGCCCCCCGCGCCTGGGACCGCCGCTGCTGGAAGCACGCCTGCGGGCAGCGCGCCCGCCGGCGGCGCCCCCACTGCCGCGCCCGCCGCCGCTCCCGCCCCGATCTACGGCGTCATGTTCTTCACCGCGGACACCGACAATGACTTCCCGGCGGGCCTGATCGAGCTCTCCAACCTCATCGTCACCGAGATCCGCCTGCCGGACGGATCGCAGAACTCCACGCTGAAGGCGCAGCTGCAGTCGATGCTCTTCGGGGCCACCTTCACCATCTCGCGCGCGATCGCGCTGGAGAACATGCAGGTGTCCAAGGACCACCGCGCGAGCGCTGCCAACCTGGGCAAGCAAGTGCCGAAGATCGTGGTGATGTCGCAGCCCGCGGTCCTGCTGCTGCTGGATGGCCGTCCGGTGCTGCGCCCCATCGGCGCCACCAGTTTCGGCGCGGCGCAGAACACCGCCTCGCTGCTCCTGAAGGACAAGTCCAGCGGCACCTGGTACACGCGCCTGGGCGCAGCCACCTGGCTGAACGCGCAGGCGTACACGGGCCCGTGGCTCGACGGCAGCGCGCCACCCGCAGCGGTGCTTGCCGAGCTGAACAAGAGCATGCCCCCGCGCCACCCCGACGCCGCCGCGCAGCCGCCGACCGCAGGCTCGGTCGAGCCGCAGGTGGTGGTCAGCACCACGCCCATGTGCCTGGTCTCGATCAATGGCGCACCCGACCTGCAGCAGGCGGGGCCGGACCTGTACGCGGTGGGCAACGCCAACTGCGACCTCTTCACCACGCAGAGCGACAACCAGTGGTTCCTGCTCGCGTCGGGACGTTGGTTCAAGACCAGCGACCTGCTCAACGGGCCGTGGAGCTACGTGGCCAGCAGCGCGCTGCCCGCGGGCTTTGCGCAGATCGACCCGAAGGGATCGTGGGGCAACGTCCTGGCGTGCGTCGCAGGCACCCCGCAGGCCAACGCGGCGCTCTACGAGAGCTCGGTGCCGCATGTGGCAACACTGGACCGCGCCCTTGCCAAAACGAAGCCAACGATCCTGGGCGAGAGCATCCAGTTCAAGGGCATTGCCGGCACCGACATGAAGTACGCGGTGAACAGCAGCTCGCCGCTGATTGCCTGCCAGGGAAAGTTCTACCTCTGCGACAACGCGGCATGGTTCGTCAGCACCTCGGCCGAGGGCCCGTGGGCGCTCTGCGACAGCGTGCCCGCCGAGATTTACACCATCCCGCCCTCGTGCCCCGTCTACCCATGCACCTATGTCCAGGTGTATGGCTCGACCCCGGACGCGGTGACGCAGGGCTACACCGGCGGATACATGGGCAGCTATGCCAACGACGGCGCGGTGGCGTACGGCACCGGCTACTCGCAGCAGGGGTACAGCGACACCGACTGCTCGCAAGATTCTGACCAGTCCGACTGCTGGGGCACCTACATGGGCTACCCCAACACCTATGGCTACTGGCCGATGTACGGCGATGGCTGGGGCGGCTGGGGATTTGGCTGCATGCCGGGCTGGGGCGCGTGGGGGCTTGGATACGGGCCGACCTGGTGCGCTTCGGGTTGGTGGGGTCCGGGCGCGGGGTTCGGCCTTGGCTACGGGCTTGGCATGGGCTACGGTGATTCGTGGAGCTGGGGATGGCATCCGTGGGGCGCTGCCAACCGCGATGGCTGGTGGGGACGCCACTGGGGAGGCGCCTACCGCAGCAACTGGGACAACGCGGCACGCGGCTACAACCGCGCCGCAGCCGCGGGCGACATCGGGCGCTACGGGCAGATCGGGCAGTATGGGAAAATCGGGCAGTACGGCCAGATCGGCCACTATGGGCAGATCGGCCCCTACGCGAAGACTCCCGGCGGCGCCAACGCGCTGGCGGATCGCGCCGCGAATCGGGGCGCGCCGAACGACGCGAACGCCGCGACCACACGGCAGGGCGAGAGCGACGTGGCACGCGCCAATCGCGAAGCGGGCGGAACAGTGGGTGCTGCCGACGGTGCGGGGCAGTGGAGCCACGCCGCCGGCACGGCGGACAATGTCTATGCCAATCGCGACGGCAGCGTGACCCAGCGGCGCGGTGACCAGATGTACACGCGCACCGCGGGCGGATGGCACGCGGCGGGCACGGTGGGTGCGGCGAACGCGGCAAACGCCGCCGGCGCTGCGGGGGCTGGCGCGGCGGGCGCTGCCCAACGCACCGCCAATGGCACCTGGCGTGACGGCGTGAGCCAGGCACCACAGGGCAATCAGTCCTGGGACGCCGCCTTCCGCGAGGGGGACGCCAGTGCGGCCGCGGCCGCGCGTGCGCGCGGCGCGGATGACTCCAGCTTCCGCCCCGATCCCAACCACAATTACGACGGCAGCCCGCGCGGCGCCTACGCGCGCGGCGAGACGGACTACGCCAGCAACTACTCCAGCCACACGGGCGTCGGGACTGCAGAGTCGGGAGCCAACCAGGGCAACTCCGCGTACAACCGCGGCGGCAGCGGCTGGAATGGCGGCGCGTTCCACAGCGGCGGTGGCGGCTGGGGCAACAGCGACCAGGTCGGCACCGCAGCGCAGCGCTACGGAGGCGACTACGACCGCGGCACCCCCGGTTACACGCAAGACTGGGGCTGGCAAAACCGCAGCGTCTCAAGGCCCGCCAACCCGTACGGCGGCGGATACAGCGGATGGTCGAATGGGTACCGCGGCGCGGGAAACATGACCAACGGATATCGCAGCGGTGGGTACAGCGGTGGTGGCTATCGAGGTGGCGGCGGCGGTGGTGCGCGCGGCGGCGGCGGCGGCGGCAGGCGATAGCGGCGCGCGCGGACAGCGGATCGCGCATCGCCGTCGTCGGCCAGGCACCAACTTCACCCCAGCGGCGATTTCACACACCTGAAGACTCCACTCACCTGAAGTCTTCAATCACCTGAAGACTCCACCCACGCGAAGACTCCACCCAACGGGAGATTTCACCCACCCGATGACTTCACCAGGTCGCGGGTGATCTCGTGCGGTCCCGTGCAGCCCGCCAGCGCCAGCGTGACATCCAGTTCGTGCTGCAGGATGGCGAGCACCCGGGCGACGCCCGGTTCGCCCGCCGTCGCCAGCCCCCAGAGCACCGGGCGCCCGATGCACACCGCCTGCGCGCCCAGTGCCAGCGCGCGCAGGATGTCCGTGCCGCGCCGCACGCCGCCATCCACCAGCACCGGCACCCGCCCCGCCACTGCCTGCATGCAGGGCTCCAGCACCTCGGCCGTCGCCGGTGCGCCGTCCAGCTGCCGCCCGCCGTGGTTGGAGACCAGCACGCCACCCGCGCCCAGTTCCGCGGCGCGCGCGGCGTCGTCGGGGCGGCAGATCCCCTTCAGGATCACCGGCAGCGGCGTCGAGTCGCGCAGCCACTCGAAGTCGCGCCAGGTCAGGCTGGCGTCGATCGCCCATGCCAAACTTTCGTGGATGCCGCGTCCTTCGTGCCCCGTCGGCCCGCCCGGCCGCTCCAGGTTCACCACTCGCATGCCATCGGGCACGCGGAAGTGGTTGCGGATGTCCCGCTCGCGGATCCCCCAGACGGGCGTGTCCACCGTCAGAACCAGCGCGCTGCACCCGGCCGCATGCGCCCGCTTGGCGAACTCGCGGATGAACCCGCGGTCCGTGCCGATGTACACCTGCATCCAGGTGCGCGCCACGGGATCCACCGAAACGCCCGCGGCGCGCACATCCTCGATGGTGCGCGTCGAGAAGCTGGAGAGGATCATCGGGACGCCCGCCGCAGCCGCCGCGCGCGCGGTGGCCACCTCGCCATCGGGATGCGCCATCTCGTGCAGCGCCGTCGGCGCCAGGCACAGGGGCATCGCGGCGGGCGCACCCAGGATCTGGCACGCCGTGCTCCGCTTGCTGACATCGCGCATCACGCGGTACCAGATCTTCAGTCGCTCCCACGCGGCGCGATTCTCCCCCAGGGTGATCTCGCTCCACGCGCCGCTGCGGTAGTAGTCGCGCGGCATGGCCGAAAGGACCGCCAGGGCGTGGCGCTCGAAGTCCATGAGCGAAATGAAGTCCGAAACTGGGGGTGTTTGCATGGTTTTCTCGCCGGCAGAGAGGCGCGAATCCTACCCTGCCACCATGCCAACCGCGCCACCGCTGCCCGCTCCGACGCAACGCGCTGACTGGAAGCGTGCGATCTCCGCCCACGCGCGCGCGGCGCAGCGCGCCGATTGGCACGTAGCGCTCGCCTGCCTGGCGTGTGCGCTCGCCCCGACCGGCTGCGATCGCCCGCCCCCCACCGCCGCACCCACCGCGTCGACTGCGCCGACTGCGCCGACCGCGCCGACCGCGCCGATCGCACCCACTGCGCCGATCGCACCGATCCCGCCGAAGGCACCCACCGCTGCCTCGCGCGCTTCCGCTCCTGCCGACTCCCCGCCCGAGGGCGCCTACGCCATCAGCACCGCCAGCATCGACGGCATCGGCACCACGTACTTCGGCCGTGAGATCGCCCGCTACATGAGCCACCAGGCGATCCCCTGGCTGGAGCGCCGCGAGCGCACCGCCGAAGAGCGCATCGACTTGTTGATCGACCTGCTCGACCTGCGCCCAGACATGACGGTGGCGGACATCGGCGCGGGCAGCGGCACCCTGACGATGCCGATTGCGCGGCGCGTCCCCAGGGGCCGCGTCTATGCCACCGACATCCAGCCCGAGATGCTGGACTTCCTTGAGGCGCGCGCGCGCAGCGAGGGTGTCACCAACATCGTGACCGCGCTGGGCGCCGCCGACGACGCGATGCTGCCCGACGCGAGCGTGGACGTGGTGCTGCTGGTCGATGCCTACCACGAATTCGACCACCCCTGGGAGATGGCGCGCTCGATCCGCCGCGCGCTCAAGCCCGGCGGCCGCCTGGCGCTGGTCGAGTACCGCGGCGAGGATCCCGAAGTGCCGATCAAGCCCCTGCACAAGATGACGCAGGCGCAGGCGCGCCGGGAATGGGAGGCCGCGGGCCTCGTCTGGGAGCGCACCGACGCGCGCCTGCCCATCCAGCACCTGATGTGGTTCGTGAAGCCTGCGGAGCAGTGATCGCCCGCATCCCTACGCCAGCACCCCGCGCACCACCTCGCCCTTGACGTCCGTCAGGCGGTAGTCGCGCCCCTGCGCGCGGTAGGTCAGACGCTTGTGGTCGATGCCCATCAGGTGCAGGATCGTGGCGTGCAGGTCGTGCACGTCCACCGGGTTCTCGGTGATGTTGTACGAGTAGTCGTCCGTCTTGCCGTAGCTGATGCCGGGCTTGATGCCGCCGCCGGCCATCCACATGCTGAAGCAGCGCGGATGGTGGTCGCGGCCGTAGTTGTCGCGCGTCAGCTGCCCCTGGCTGTAGACCGTGCGGCCGAACTCGCCGGACCAGAGCACCAGGGTGTCCTCCAGCATGCCGCGGCGCTTCAGGTCGGCGATCAGCGCCGCCTGCGGGCGGTCCACGGCGTTGCACTGCGCGCGCAGCTCGCCGGGCAGGTTGTTGTGCTGGTCCCAGCCGCGCATGTACAGCTGGATGAAGCGCACGTCCCGCTCGGCCAGACGCCGCGCCAGCAGGCAGTTGGCGGCGAAGCTGCCCGGACGGTGCACGTCGGGTCCGTACATCTCCAGCGTCGCGGGGTCCTCGTCGGAGAAATCTGTCAGTTCGGGCACCGACATCTGCATGCGGTACGCCATCTCGTGCTGCGCGATGCGCGTGCGCGTCTCGGCGTCCAGGCTCTCCTCGAACTCCTCCTCGTTCAGCCGCCCCACCAGGTCCAGCATGCGACGCCGGTCCTGACGCGAGACGCCGTCGGGATCGCGCAGGTGCAGCACCGCGTCGCGTCCGGCGCGCAGGCGGCATCCCTGGTGCTCGCTGGGCAGGAAGCCGCTGCCCCAGAAGCGCGCGCTCAGCGCCTGCATGTTTCCCACCCCCTGGGTGATCATCACCACGAACGCGGGCAGGTTGCTGTTCATGCTGCCCAGCCCGTAGCTGGCCCAGCTGCCGAAGCTGGCGCGCCCCGGCTGCTCGCTGCCCGTCTGGAAGAAGGTGATGCCCGGCTCGTGGTTGATCGCATCGGTGTGCATCGAGTGGACGAAGCACAGCTCCTTGGCCACGCTGCCCGTATTGGGCAGCAGCTCCGAGAGCATGATGCCATCCTCGTTGTTGGCGTACCGATCGAAGCGGAACTTGGAGGGGGCCACCGGGAAGCGGCTCTGCCCGCTGGTCATGGTGGTGATGCGCTGCCCCCGGCGGATCGAGTCGGGCAGTTCCTGGTTGAAGTGCTCCACCAACTGCGGCTTGTGGTCGAAGAGGTCCAGCTGGCTGGGCGCACCCTCCATGTGCATGTAGATGATGCGCTTTGCCTTGGGGGCGAAATGCGGGCACGACGGGGTGATGATCTTGGAGGCGCCGACCGCGGCATTCGCCGCGCTGGCCGCATCGGTGGCCGCCGCGGTGTCCCCCGCCATGGCACCGCGCCCACCCAGGAGCTGCAGAAGCGCCGCGCTGCCCAGCCCGGCGCCAACCGTGTTGGCCACCTTCCCGAAGAAGCGGCGGCGCGTCAGGTTCAGGAGGTACTCCTCCAGCTGGTCGGCGGCGGGACGGATGTGTTGCGGCGCAGGCATGGGATCAGTCCTTCACGATCACCGGATCGCTGGAAAGGATGGCGTTGGCGATCATCGTCCAGGAGGCAAGCTCGCCGTGGTCCAGGTCGGCGGCCAGGGGCGCCTGGCCCACGGACAGCAGCTTGGCGGCGTCCGCGGCGGCATCGGGGCCCCGCCAGCGCGCGCGCTCGGCGTCCAGCGCGGCCAGCAGCTGTGCCAGCTGCGCATCGCGCGCCACTTCGCCGGTGGTGCGCAGCCAGAGGCGCGCCAGGCGCGCGCGGTCGTCTCCCGGCTCGCGCAGCGAGCGGTCGGCCAGCACGCGCGCGGCCTCGACGAACTGCGGGTCGTTCCACAGCACCAGCGCCTGCAGTGGCGTGTTGGTGGCGAAGCGGCGCACCGAGCAGTACTCGCGCGTCGGCGCATCCAGCACCAGCATCGATGGGGGCGGCGATGCGCGCTTCCAGTAGGTGTAGAGGCTGCGGCGCCAGAGCTCGTCGCCGCTTCCCTGCACGTACTGCTTGGTGTTGCTGGAAGGCATGCTCGTCTCCTGCCAGAGCCCCTCGGGCTGGTAGGGCTTGACGCTCGGGCCGCCCAGCTTCTCGCGCAGCAGCCCCGAGACATAGAGCGCCTGGTCACGGATCTGCTCGGCCGCCAGGCGCTGGCGCGGGAACCACGCCAGCATGCGGTCGTCGGGGTCGGCGGCGGCGATCTCGGGGCGCACGCGCGAGCTCTGGCGATAGGTGGCGCTGGTGACGATCTGCCGCACCAGCCGCTGCAGGTCCCATCCATGCTCGCGGAAGTCCACCGCCAGCCAGTCCAGCAGCTCGGGGTTCGTGGGCCACTCGCCTTGCAGCCCGAAGTCCTCGCTGGTGCGGACGATGCCGCGGCCGAAGAACTGCTCCCAGAGGCGATTGACGGTGACGCGCGCGGTCAGCGGGTTCTGCGCGCTGACCAGCCACGCCGCCAGCCCGCGCCGGTCGCGCGGCGCATCGGCGGGAAGGGTGCCGATCGCCTTGGGGAGCGCGCGCTCGACGGGGCGCTTCTTGTCGGGCTGGTCGTAGAGGCCGCGGTTCATCACGAAGGTCTTGACAGGCTCGGCGCGCTCCTTCATCACCATGGTGCGCGGGCTCATGGCCATCAGGGCGGCGCGCTCCGCCTGCGCCTTGGCCAGGGCCTCCGACAGCTCCTTGTAGCGCGGCGAGTTGGCGCTGCGCCAGGCATCCACCGCGGCGGCCAGCGCCTCGGGGCGCGCGGCCCCTTCGGGCAGCGTCAGCACCAGCGCGCCGTGCGGCTGGTCGGAGGCGCGCGGCAGCTGCCGGTGGAAGAAGGCGGCAGGCCCGCCGGTGTTCACCACCTTGCAGACCAGGAAGTTGAGCCCCGCCGACAGCGGCACCGTCACATGGTCCTGGTCCGGCGCGACGCTGCGGTCGATGCGCGCCTCGTGCACCTTGGCGCCGTTCACGAAGACCTGCAGGCCATCGTCCGAGCCCATCGAGAGCTCCAGCTGCCCAGGTTGCGCGGCAAAGATCTCGCGTGCGACGAACTCGGCGTCCACCCCCTGCGCCAGGTTGGCCGCTTCGGCCTCTTTCACGCCGGGGGCGTAGCGCCAGCGGTACTCCCCTGCCTGCTTGGAGCCGAAAACCTGACCCGAGTCGAAGGACTTCAGCGCCTCGGGGCCGAAGGCGCGGTCGTATCCCTCGGCGCCGCTGGCCACGGTGAAGGGGCCGACGATGTACCAGTTGCTGGTGGCCGTGGGCAGCGCCGCCACCAGCGCTTCGCTGATGCTGCCTGCGCGCAGGCGCGGCCGCCCAAAAACATGCTGCGCGTACTGCGAGCGGTAGACCAGCGTGACGCGCAGCTCGGTGCCGCCGGCGTAGCCGAAGGGGCGCTCTGCCAGGAAGAGCGCGTTGCGCCCGCCCGGCTGCATGTGCGCGTCCACCGCCCAGACGCGATCGTCGCGGCGCAGCGCGTTGGTGACGCGGTAGTCGCCATTGGCCTGCTCCACGTCCGCCCATGCCCACATCAGCGGAATGCGCTCGCGCTTGGTGGGGTCCGCCACCGAAACCGCCTCCACCTCGATGGCATCCAGCACCGCGTTGCCGTTGGGTGCGCGCCCCACGCGCCCCTCGGGCAGCGACTTGTCCTGCATCGCCTCAAGGCCGATCACCCGCAGCCCGGTCGCGTCGGTGCGCAGCACGATCACCTGCTCGTCGTTGGCTGGGTTCTCGCCGCCCGCCAGGACGCTGCCATCGGGCTGCGGCGTCATGGTGACGCCCGCCGTGGCTGCGGCGGCGGTCACCTGCGAGGGCTGCCACGCGATCCCCTGCTCCTGCAGCGCGATGCGGAAGCGTTCGTACTGCTGCCGCTCCTCGTCGGTCATCTGATCGCGCTGGGCCCGCAGCTGCGCCTGGGTGGCGGCCAGCGCCTCCATGCGCTGCGCGTGCTCCGGCGTGGGGACGTCGATGAAGGGCTCGTAGGCGCGATTGGAGTCCTGCGTCTGGCTGTAGATGCCCGGCTGCTCCACCGAGTTGAAGAAGGCCAGCAGGCTGTAGAAGTCCTCTTGCGTCACCGGGTCGAACTTGTGGTCGTGGCAGCGGGCGCACTGCAGGGTCAGCCCCAGGAAGGCCGCGCCGAGCGTGGCGGTGCGGTCCACCGCGTACTCCAGCAGGTACTCCTCGTCGATGGCGCCGCCTTCGTCGCTGGTGACATGCGCCCGGTTGAAGCCGCTGGCGATTTTCTGGTCCAGCGTCGCGCCGGGAATCAGGTCACCCGCCAGCTGCTCGACAATGAACTGGTCGTAGGGCTTGTTCTGGCGGAAGGCCTGCAGGACCCAGTCGCGCCAGAGCCACATCTGGCGGCCGTTGTCCTGGTGGATCCCGCACGTGTCGGCGAAGCGCGCCACGTCCAGCCACGGCACGGCCATCCGCTCGGCGTACCGCGTGCGGAAGGGTTCCTGCGTGAGCAACTGGTCGACCAGGCGCTCATAGGCGTCACCGCGCTCGTCGTTCACGAAGGCCAGGAGTTCATCGGGGGTCGGCGGCAGACCGGTCAGGTCTAGGTAGAGGCGGCGGCACAGGCTTGCGCGCTCCGCCTCGGGGCTGGGCTCCAGGGAGTGGCGCTCCAGCGTTCCAAGCACGAAGCGGTCGATTTCGCCGCGCGGCCAGCGCGTGTTGCGCACCTCAGGCGCCACCGGACGCACGGGAGGGGTGAAGGACCAGTGCGGTTCGTAGCGCGCGCCCTCGGCGATCCACTGACGCAGGATCCCGGCCTCCGCAGGCCCCAGCGAGTGCTTGCCGCTGTCGGCAGGCGGCATGCGCTCGTCCGGCTTCACCGTGGAGATGCGGGCGATCAGCAGCGATTCCTCCGGCTTGCCCGGCACGATCGCGGCGCCACCCTTGCGGGCGGCCGTTGCGTCCTCGAAGGAGTCCAGCCGCAGGTTCCCCTTCTGCTTCGCGCGATCGGGGCCATGGCAGAGGAAGCAGCGGTCCGAGAGGATCGGGCGGACATCTCGGCCGTAGCGGACGGGCTCTGCCAGCCCCAGCGTGTCTGCGGAGGGCGACTGGATTGCGCTTGGAAGCGGCGCCGCGGTCTGCGCTGCTCCGGGTGCCTTCGGACCCTGCGGCGCCTGCGCCGACCCTTCGCGCACGGCAGCGCCGACGGCGATCGCGCCAAGCGCGACGCCACAACCGACCACCACTGCATGGGCGATCCGGGAGCGCATCCACCCCCGCTAACCGGGCTGGCCCGCAGGGGTTGCGCCCCGCGCCCGGCGCGCAGGTCCGAAAGGTGTTCAGCCGCCCGTTTCCAGGTAGGTGTAGCCCGAAAGCCCCGCCTCGTACGCCTTCAGCAGCGCCTGGCTCTCGGCGACGGTCATCTGCTTGTTCACCACGGCCTTCTCGCATTCCCGGCGCATTTCGCCGAAGAGGCGGCTCAGGTCGTAGTGGACGTAGCTCAGCACGTCGCGCACGGCGTCCCCCTCGATAATCTCGTCGATCCACCAGTCGCCGTGCTCGTCCACCTTGACGTGCGCCACGTGCGTGTCGCCGAAGAGGTTGTGCAGGTCGCCCAGCGTCTCCTGGTACGCCCCCACGAGGAAGGCGCCCAGCAGGTACTCCTCGCCGTCGACGAAGTCGTGCAGCTCGACCCACTTCTTGACATCGTGGTCGTCCACGAAGCGGTCGATCTTGCCGTCGGAGTCGCAGGTCAGGTCCGCGATGGTGGCCTTGCGCGTCGGCCGCTCGTTCAGGCGGTGGATGGGCAGGATGGGGAAGAGCTGGTTGATCGCCCAGATGTCGGGCATGCTCTGGAAGATCGAGAGGTTGCAGAAGTAGGTGTCACTGAGGGCCGATTCCAGGTCGCCCAGCTCTTCGGGAGGGCGGCTCATCGCGCGGGCGATGTCGCGGATCTTGGCGCAGCTGGCCCAGAAGATGCTGTCGACGAGCGCGCGGTGCTCGAGGCTCATCAGCCCCACGCTGAAGAGGCGCAGCGCCTCGTCGCGGTCCTCAAGCAGGTCGTTGTAGTTCTCGACCAGCCGCCGCTCGCTCAGATTGTTGAAGACATCGAAGATGTCGACCAGCGGGCGGGGCAGCTCCTCGTCGCCGGCCTTTGGAGTGGGGAGCTTGGCGGGGACGGTGAAGCGGTCCAGCCGGTTGGCGCCCAGCACGTCGAAGATCAGCACGGACTGCTGCGCCACCATCGCGCGGCCGCTCTCGCTGACGATCATCGGGTGCGCCACCCCCTGCTCGTCGCAGACGGTCATGATCTTGTAGACGACGTTCGACGCGTACTCCTGCAGCGTGTAGTTCATCGAGAACTCGAAGCTGGTCTGGGAGCCGTCGTAGTCGATGCCGAGGCCGCCGCCGATGTCCAGGTAGCGCATGCCCGCGCCCGCCTTGGCCAGCTGGGTGTAGATGCGCGCCAGCTCGTTGACCCCCTGGTTCACCTGGCGGATGTCGTGGATCTGGCTGCCCATGTGGCAGTGCAGCAGCTGCAGGCAGTCGGCCATCCCCTTGGAGCGCAGGATCTCCAGCACCTCGAGCACCTCGTTGATGCTCAGGCCGAACTTCGCCTTCAGGCCGCTGGAGTGGCGCCACCGCCCCGCCCCCTGCGCCGCCAGGTTGATGCGCACGCCGATCTTGGGGCGCACGCCATGCATCTCGTAGTACTTCAGGATCAGCTTCAGCTCGGTGATGTTCTCGATCACCGGGATGATGTCGCGGCCGAGCTTCCGCGCCAGCGCGGTGAACTCGATGTAGCGCTCTTCCTTGAAGCCGTTGCAGATGATCAGGCGGTCGGGGGAGTCCCCGGTCATGCCCATCACCGCCAGCAGTTCCGGCTTGCTGCCCACCTCCAGGCCGAAGCCCAGCTCCTTGCCGGCGTCGCGCACCTCCTCGACGACGCGCCGCTGCTGGTTCACCTTGATGGGGAAGACCGCGTGGTAGGTGCCGTGGTAGCCATGCTCGATGATCGCGCCCTGGAACGCCTCGCCGATGTCGCGCAAGCGCTGCTTCAGCAGGTCGCTGAAGTGGATGAGCAGCGGCGTGCGGAAGCCGCGCTCGCGCATGCCCGCCACCACTTCATAGAGGTCCACCTCGACGGCGGGGTTGCGCGTCGGGCGCACCACCACGTGCCCCTCGGTGTTGACGTCGAAGAAGCCCTTGCCCCAGTTGCGGATCAGGTAGTGCGAAGCGGCGTCGTCCGCCGTCCACCCGATCTCGGTCGCGGGCCGCGTGGGGCGCGGGCGCGAGGCGGGTGCGGGAGTTGGCGCGTCGGTCAAGGTGTCGGACATCGAAGCGGGATGATAGGAGCAGCAGCGCGAAACTCAAGGAAATTCGCCGCGGGATTCCGACGCGCGCAGGCTGCGGGCAATCGACACCTCGTGCACATGGACGCTGGCGCGGTCAAGTTCCTCCTTGGCGCGCTGGAAGGCGTTGGAGTCCACCTTGGAGGCATCCACGCCCGCCGCGGCGATGAACCCCTCCAGGCGCATCATGGCGGCTTCCATCTCCTGGAGATAGGTCTCCTCCAATTCGCCGCGCACCCGAGCCAGCGCGTCGCGGATCCACTTCAGGTCCAGCCGGGCGTTTGCCACCAGGTCCACCACCCGGTGCCGCTGCATGTCCTGGCGGGCGTGGGTGAAGCTCTCCGCCTCCATCCGGTCCACTTCCTGGGCGGTCAGCCCGTAGGTGGGCACCACCTGGATCGCCGCGCGCTTGCCGCTGCGCCGCTCGATGGCGGTCACCGCCAGCACGCCATTCTCGTCCACCAGGAACTCCACCTCGATCTGCGGGATGCCCGCGGGCATGGGTGGGATGCCGCGCAGCTCGAAGCGGGCGATGGAGCGGCAGTCGGGGGCCATCTCGCGCTCCCCCTGCAGGACGTGCAGCGCAACGTTCGTCTGTCCGTCCACCGAGGTGCTGAACATCTCGGTGGCACGTGTCGGGATGCTGGAGTTGCGGATCAGCAGCTTGGCCATCGCACCACCCACCGTCTCGATGCCCAGCGACAGGGGCACCACGTCCACCAGAAGCAGGTCGCGGCGGCCGCCCTGCAGCACCGACGCCTGCACGGCGGCGCCCAGCGCCACCACCGTGTCGGGGTCCAGCGCGGTGTAGGGTTCGCGCCCGAAGAGCCCCTGGACCGCCGCACGCACCGCGGGCACCCGCGTGCTGCCCCCCACCAGCACCACGCGGTCGATCTCGGGATGGCCCGCGTCGCGCAGGGCGCGGCGACACGCCTCCAGCGTGCGCGCGACCAGCGGGGCGATCATCGCCTCCAGCTCCGCGCGCTCCAGCACCCGGCGGTAGGTGCGCGCTTCGTCGATGCTCACCTCCAGCGTCGTCCGCTCGCCGGCGCTGAGCGCGATCTTCGCCCCCTCGGCGAAGCGGCGCAGCGCCTGGCGCGCAGCGGGCGGGAACTGGAGCGCGGTGCCGAACTGCGCGCGCATCTCGCGCATGACCAGCGCGATCACCAGCTCGTCGATGTCGTCGCCCCCCAGGCGGGTGTCCCCCGCCGTGGAGAGCACCTGGAAGAACTCGCCATCATCGGGGCCACCGGGGACCAGCTGCAGGATGCTGATGTCGAAGGTGCCGCCGCCGAAGTCGTAGACGGCGATCGTCTCCGACGCGGTGCGGCGCTTGCTGCTGGCGCCGATGCCGTAGGCCAGGGCGGCGGCTGTCGGCTCGTTCACGATGCGCACCGCCTCGATGCCGGCCAGCCGCGCCGCATCGCGCGTCGCCTGCCGCTGCGCATCGTCGAAGTAGGCGGGCACTGTGACCACCGCACGGTGGACCGGGGCCCCCAGTGCCGCTTCCGCGGTGCGCCGCAACGCCCGCAGCACCAGCGCCGCCGCCTCTTGGGGCGTCGTGACCCCGCCGCCGACGCCAAACGCGGCCATCCCGCGCGGCCCTTCGACGACGGCGTAGGGCAGCCCCTGCGCGTGCTGCTGGCTTTCGGCAAATCCGCGCCCCATGAAGCGCTTTGCGCTGTGCACCGTGTCGGTCGGGTGCTCCACGGCGTGCGCACGCGCCAGGTGCCCGACGACAGGCTCCGCGCCCGCCACCAGCCGGACCACCGAGGGCAGCAGAGTGCGCCCCTGCTCGTCGGCCAGCACGCGCGGCCCCGCTTCGTCGCAAATGGCAACCAGCGAATTGGTCGTCCCGAGGTCGATGCCGACGATCGGGTCGCGCTGGGGTGCGTCAAGGGCCATCCCGGAATCGTAGGCGCACGCCGCGCGCAGGACCGCCCTCACTTCACCCGCTGTCCCGCCTCGGGAAGGCTGCGCATCAGCCGGTCGAATCGCTTGTCTGCGACCCCGCCCAGGATCTGCGTGATCCTCACCACCGGCTCATTGGGTCCCTGAATGGTGAAGAAGCGTTCGGCCTTGCCGTTGGCCACGGTGATCTCCGCCACCGGCGACTCCTCGGTCTTCAGGCTGGGGTCCTTCGCGGTCATCCAGTTGGCGCCGTCGATGATCGAGCGGATCTCCTTGCCCTCGTCGGCGGTGATCTGCCCCTTCCAGTCGGTACCGCGGTTGAAGGCCACCATGCCCGCGCCGTACTGCAGCACGCCGTCGGCGGAGAGGACGAAGTACTGGTACTGGCGCGTGTCCGTCTTGGCGTACCAGATGGCCAGGTCGAGGCCACCCGTCGGGGACTGCGCGTCGCTCGGGGGAACGATCGGCGCCGAGGTGCAGCCCGTGAAGGCCGCGACCGCGATCGCAGCCACGCAGAGCGAAACGCACCGCGCAGGAGAAGGTGCCCACCGTCGCTGGGTCGTCCGTTGCGCCGTGCGTGGCGTCGTCTGCTGCGTCGTCTTCATGGTTCCCTTATCGAAGGAAGTAGGTGCGTTCGCGCTCGCGGATCTCGCGATAGACGGCGTAGGGGTCCGGACCGTAGTCGTACCGCTCGGGGAGCAGGTCTGCGGGCACCAGGTCGGGCATCCACGCCAGTGCCGCCAGCGTGCGGATGACGCGGGCGGCCGCGGGATCGATGGGCTCGCTGCCGATGCTCCGCCGGACGTAGCTCCATGCCTTGCCATGAGCCCGCAGGGTGATGATGACCAGGCGCTCGCCCGCCGAGACCTGCAACAGGTCCGGGTTGGGCGGGCCGTTGGCATCGGCGGGATTGGCGAAGCCCGTCTGCTGGAAGGCGGACCAGACGAAGCCCACCTGCTCTTCGTAGAGCCAGCGCGAGCGCCCGGGGCGCGTGGAGATGTCGATGAAGGGTCCCGCATCGGCGTGCAGCCCGCCATCCGGCAGCAGCAGGTACTTCGCCTGGTGCCCTTCGACCAGGAGCACCTCGGGGGCGCCGCGCCCCACCAGCACCGTGACATCCACCGTCAGGTCGGAGGGGACGCGCGCGCCGTTGGCCAGCGCGGGCGCCAGCTCGGGCGCCACCTCGGGCACGACGCGATCGGCGGTCGTCGGCGCCTCGGCCGAGCAGCCCGCGCAGGAGAGCAGCGCAAGGGCCGCCAGCGCGCCGCACGAAGCCAGCGCCATGCGGCTCCGGATCCGCCTGCGTTCGATGGGGTTTGCGGCGCTGCGTGGGGGCGTCGACACGCGCGGAATGCTACCCTTCGCCCCTTCGCCATGCGCACCAGCGTCACCTGGATCAACGATTACCTGGACCGCCCCGCCTCCGCCGACGAGCAGGCCGAGCTGCTGACCGCCGCGGGCCTGAACTTCGACGGCCGCCATGAGGCGGACAACGGCGAGGTCTGGCAGGAGATCGAGACGACCAGCAACCGCGGCGACTGCCTGTGCCACGTCGGGCTGGCGCGCGAGATCTGCGCCATGAGCGGACGTGCGCTGAAAGCGCCCCAGACGCAGCTGCACGCGGCGGGTTCGGCGGCCAGCAAGCACGTCTCGGTCACCAACGAGGAACCCGCCGCCTGTCCCCGGTACACGGCCCGCGTCATCCGCGACGTGCGTGTCGGCCCCAGCCCCGAGTGGCTGCAGCGGCGCCTGCGCGCCATCGGCCAGATCCCGCGCAACAACATCGTGGACTGCACCAACTTCGTGCTCTTCGAGCACGGCCAGCCGACGCATGTCTTCGACCTGGAGACGTTGCGCGGCGCCACCATCCGCATCCGTCGCGCCCGTGCGGGCGAGGCCTTCCTGCCCATCGGCGAAGGCGCAGCCGAGGTGCGCCTGAAGGGCGGCGAGCTGGTCATCGCCGACGCCGAGCGCCCGGTGGCGATCGCCGGCGTCAAGGGGGGCGCGCTGACCGCAGTGACCCCGGAGACGACCCACATCGTGCTGGAGTCCGCCACCTTCGACCCGGTGGCGGTGCGCAGCGCCAGCCGCGGCCTGCGCATCTCCAGCGACAGCAGCTACCGCTTCGAGCGCGGCGTGCACCCGGCGCAGGTGGATGCCGCGGCCGAGCGCCTGGCCGCGCTGATCCTGGAGACGGCCGGTGGCGAGCTCTGCGACGGCGTCGTCGAGGCGGGCTCCCCGCTGCCCCCGCTGCGCAAGGTGGCGGTGCGGCCCGCGCGCGCCTGCGCGATCCTGGGCGTGGCGATCCCCAACGAAGAGATCCTGCGCGCGCTGGACACGCTTGGCTTCAGCCCCGTGCTGCGCGGCGACTCGATCGACTGCACCGTGCCGCCGCGGCGCCTGGACATCGAGCGCGAGATCGATGTCATCGAGGAGATCTGCCGCATCCACGGCCTGGACCGCATTCCCATGAAGGATGCGATCGCCGTGCGCCTGACCGCGGTGCAGCCGGTGGTGGCAGCGCAGCGCGCGGTGAAGGAGCTGCTTGTGGGGATGGGCTTCGTCGAGAGCATCACGCACACGCTGGTCACCGAGCGGCACGCCGCCCCCTTCGTCCGCCCCGGGCTGGCGCCGCTTCGCATCGACGACGACCGCGCGGGCGGCGCGCCGATCCTGCGCCCCTCGGTGATCCCCAGCCTGCTGGAGGTGAAGCGGCGCAACACGGACGCGGGCACCCGGCCGCTGCGCCTCTTCGAGATGGCCAGCGCCTTTGCGCTGCGCCCCGACAATTCGCACGACGAGCGGCTGCTGACGACGCTGCTCACCGACGAACCCGCCGACGCCGATGGCGCGATGCGCTGGATGCGCGGCGCGTGCGAGCGCGCCGTGCGCATGCTGGCGGGCAACCACGCCGCCGTGCGCGCCGAAGCGGTGCCAGCCCAGGAGTGCGCTCCGTGGTTCTCGGTGGAGGCGCGCCTGAAGCTGGGCGGCGCCACCATCGGTGCGTACGGGTTGCTGACCCCAGCCACGCTGGCGGTCTTCGGGCTGGAAGGGCCGCTTGCGGCCGCGGAGCTGGAGCTGCGTCCCCTCTACGCGGGCTTCCCGCCGGAGTCGCGCGCCCAGGAGCTGCCCGCCTTCCCCGCCATCGAGCGCGATGTCAGCGCCATCACCGACGAACACGTGGCATGGGCGCAGGTCGAGGCGCTGGTCCACGGGCTGGCGCTGCCGCACTTCGAATCGCTGGCCTTCGTCGGCACCTATCGCGGCAAGCAGACGGGCGCAGGCCGCAAGAGCATCACCCTGCGCGTCACCCTGCGCAAGCCGGACGGCACCCTGACGCGCGAGGAGGGCGATGCGGTCATGGCCACGCTGGTCGAGGCGCTTCGCACCCAGCTTGGCGCCGAGATCCGCGCCTAGCGGCAACGATAGGAGCACCGATGGCATTCCGGACCGACACGCTGGAACAGTTCGCCGACGCCCTGGCCGCACGGACGCCCGTGCCCGGCGGCGGCGCCGTGGCCGCCGTCACCGCCGCGCACGCCGCCGCGCTGGCGTCGATGGTGGTCGAGTTCACCCTGGGCAAGCCCAAGTTTGCCGCCGCCGAGGAGCTGAACCGCACCGCTCTGATCCGCCTGACCGCGCTGCGCCACCACGCGCTGGAACTGGCCGATCGCGACGCCGAGGCGTACGGCGCCCTCAATGCGCTCTGGAAGCTCCCCAAGGATTCGCCGCAACGCGCTGCGCTCTGGGAGGACGCCGTCATGGCTGCCATCCGGGCGCCACAGGCGATTCTGGAGCTGGCCGCAGAGGTCAGCGGCTGCTGCACGGCCTTGCGCGATCGCACCAGCGCCACCTTGGCAAGCGACCTGGCCATCGCACTGGACCTGGCGCGCGTCGCGGCGCGCGCCGCGGCCCACAACGTCGCGGTCAACTTGCCCTCGGTCGACGATGCCGCGCAGCGCAGCGCACTGCAGGCCGCGATGGACGCAGCATTGCACGAAGCCGGCGCCGGGGCGCACGTGGGGTGAGCGGAATCCTGGCCGCCATCCTCGGACTGGCCACCCTGCTTGCCGCGGGGGCGGCACTGGCGGCGTCCATCTACCTGGCGGGGCTCTGGCGCGATGCGGTCCGTCCGCCGCGCCGGGCGCTGGGCTTCGCACTGGCGCGCGGATTGCCAGCCAGCCCCGAGGCCTTCGGACTGGCATTCCAGGAGCGCACCTTTCTGGCACCCGAGGCGACGGTTCCCGCGTGGATCGCCCAAGGGCGCGGCGGATCCGGCGCGCCGATCGTGCTGCTCCTCCATGGCCATGGGCGGTCGCGCTGGGACAGCCTGCGCCGCGTCCCTGCGTGGGTCGATCGCGCCAGCCTGTTGGTGCTCGCCGACCTGCGTGGCCACGGCGATGCTCCGGGGCGCAGCGCGCTGGGGCGCCGCGAGGCGGGCGACATCGCGGCCCTGCTGGGCGAACTGGAACGTGAGCACCCCGGCGTGCGCATCGAGTTGGTCGGCCACTCGCTGGGCGCAGTGGTGGCCATCCACACCGCCGCCGCGCGCGAGGCGCTGGGCGCCCCCATCGCCGCCGTGCACGCCCTGGGACCGTACGAGCAGGTGCGGACCCCCTTCAACGCGCGCCTGGATGCGCGTGGACTGCCCGCGGGTCCCTTCAGCTGGGCCATCCTTCGACTGAGCGCGATGCTGGATGGCGCGGAGACCGCCACCAGCACCAGCGCGCGCTGCCTGGCGCGTACGCGCCTCTGGGTGACCGCGGACGCCACCGATGCAGTCTCCCCCGCGGGCGAGGCGCGCGCGATCGCCGCCTGCGCGCCGCTGGGCAGCTACAACGAGAGCTCTGGCGTGGCGCACGGCGAGCTGGGCGTCACCGCCGCGGCTTGACGCCTCGCGGCGCCGGGGCGCGTCACTTTGGCGCCGCGGCGGGTGCCGACGAGGCTGCGGGCGCCGACTTCGGCGCGGGCTCCGGCGAACCTGCGAGCGGCTGCATCACCCACGCGCGCGTCACGAAGCCCGCATCCGTCGATTTCATCGACCAGGTGAAGGGACCCATGTACTTGGCCACCATCGCACCGTCGATCGACTTCAGCGTGTCGTTCATGTTCG
Source organism: Phycisphaerales bacterium (assembly GCA_044230125.1). Lineage (GTDB taxonomy): Bacteria > Planctomycetota > Phycisphaerae > Phycisphaerales > SM1A02 > UBA966. Next base: position 132,484 of record JBGARR010000005.1, on the reverse strand, counting down.
CCGGCAGCTTGTAGCCGATGCGCTTGGCCACATCGGAATCGTCCGCACGGCCCATCGCGTTGTCCAGCTTGGAGTCGTCCTTGCCGTACTCCTGCAGCATCTGCCGCTCGAACTCCCAGCGCGCGGCCAGGTCGATGACGCCCCAGGAGATGACCGGGTCGTTGCCCATCGCCGCCGCGGCCGCCTTGTACGAGGGGTTCTCGGCGATGCTGGGCAGGTCCTTCTGGCCCATCGAGCGCATCGCCTGCTCCACCAGCTTGCTGTCCCCCGATGCCACGTAGCCATTCGAGACGCCGATCGAGACCGGGATGAACCCTGCCGAGAAGATGGTGTTGCCGTCGACATCGCGCGGCTCCAGCCCCATCGTGCCGCCGAACTGCGCGATCATCGGCACCACCGCCTTCGGGTTGGTGCAGGCGACGATCGAGGCGCTCACGCGGCTCTCCGGCGTATAGGGCTGGCGGAGCGTCTCGTAGGTCCACACCCCCGGCCCCATCGCCTCGAAGCCCTTGCTGAGCACGGGCCCGAAGTTGACCAGCATCCCGTCCAGCTCCTGCGCCTGCATCTCGGGAAGGTTGGCCGCCACGGTGTTCACCAGGTTCATGAACTCCTTGAACTGCACGTTGATGCGACCGAAGCCGCTGGCATCCGGGCCGATCATCGGCGGCGGCGCCTCCACCGTCTGCGCCGGGCCCAGGAGCGCCCAGATCCCGGTCCGCTGGCCGGGGACGAAGATCCCCGAGCTGACCTCAAGCTGGCCGCGGTCGGTGCCGAAGGTGACGCCCACCGTCCAGGCCTGCACATCGCCGAAGAGGGGCTGCATCACCGGCTGCATCATCGCCAGCATCCCCGCACCCTCGCCGGCGATCGACTTCTGCATCGCCCCGGTCAGGATCACCACCGAAAGGTCCACGTCGCCCAGCTGCGAGATCGCGCCGCGGAAATCCGCCTGCTCCGGCAGCTTCGACTTGCGCTTGCCGTCCACCGTGGCGAGCGCGTCCTGCACGGCGCCGATCTCGGTGGCTGCGAAGAATCGCGAGCCGTCGCGGACGTAGAAGATCTTCTCGGCGCGCTTGGCGAAGGTCAGGTCCATCTGGACCCCCATCGCGCCGCCGCGCGCGTTCTGTTTCATGATCTCCTCGGGGGTGCGCAGCGTGATGATCTGCATCTCGCGCCCGGCCACCTCGTCCTTCACCACCTTGACGCCATCCTTGCGGACGCTCTCCGCAAGCGTCGCCTCGAAGAACTTGGCCATGGAGTCGGCGTGCTCGCCGAAGTCGCCGTAGATGAGCATGTGCGCCTCGTCGGCGTCCAGCTCTTCGTTGCGCACGGTGTAGAGCGCCATGCCGGCAGCCTCGGGCCAGCTCAGGCTGTCCTCGGGAAGCCCCAGCTCCTTCAGGCGCGCGTTCATGGCCGCGGTCGCGCCGCCATCCTCGCCAAGCACCTTCTTCATCGCGTCCGTCTGCGTGAAGGCGTAGATGGGCGACTTCTTCCACCGCTCCACCGCGGCCGTGCAGGCGTCCGCGGAGGCGATCACGTAGGTGGCGTCAGGCGCGAGCGAACGCATGGGCAGCGGATCACCCGCGGAGGCGAGCCCGGCAAGTGCGCACGCCGCGGCGATGGCCGCGGGCAACGCAAAGGAGATGGGCGCGGCAGCTGCAGCCCGTCCCGCAGCTGCGCTGGGTTCGGGGCGGGCGATGAGGGCGCGTGCAAGGCGGAAGGTGGATCGCATGGTTGTTCCTGTCACCGGAGTGCGGAGTGCTGTCGATGGCTGGCGTGCTGTTGGTGGCCGGCGTGCTGTTGATGGCCGGCGTGCTGTTGATGGCCGTGGAGTGCCGTTGATGGCCGACGCGCTGCTGATGGCCAGAGTGCTGTCGATGGCCGAGGTGCCGTTGGATGCGTGACGCAGCGGCGTGCGGCGCCGCGCTGGCAGGATCACTTGTTCGGGGTGTCTGCGCCGGCGGTGCCGCGCGGCGGGGCCTTTGGCTGCGAGCTCCCGTCCTCAAGCTCGGAAGGGGCGCCAGCCTGTGGACGCGGCGGCGCCTGGTGGTAGAAGTGGCCCGAGTTGGGGTTGTTCTTGTCGAAGCTGAAGGCCTCGCGGTGGCGCAGAAAGTCCTTCACGTATCGCGCAGGGATCGCGAAGCCGACATTCTCGCCCAGCGTGATCTTCATGTTGGTGATGCCCACCACCTCGCCGCGCATGTTGAAGAGCGGGCCGCCGGAGTTGCCGGGGTTGATGGGCGTGTCCGTCTGGATGAAGGTGCGCCCCTCCAGCTGCATCGCAGGGACGCTGACTACCCCCTCGGTCAGGGTGCGCTCCAGCCCCAACGGATTGCCGATGGCGAAGACGCGCTGCCCCGCCTCGATGTTCTCGTCCGCCTCGACCGGCGCCACGACGAAGGGCTTGCCGTCGGGGTGCTTCAGCTTGATCAGCGCCAGGTCCAGCGAGTTGTTCACCGCCTCGATGGCGACATCGTCGATGTCCATGCGCTTCAGGCTTCCGTCGGGCTGCGGGACCCAGATGGTGGCGCGCAGTGCGCGCTCGCCCTGGATGACGTGCGCGTTCGTGATGGCGTACCCCTCGGGGCTGATGATCACGCCGGAGCCCAGCCCCGCGGGCGTGCTCACCTTGATGACCGCCGGGCCCAGGTTCTTGGAGAGTTCCTTGGGGGGCAGCGTGGGCAGGTCCTTGGCGGTGGAGTAGAGCTGCTTCGAGTCCGACTGCAGCGCGGGGGCGGCATCGTCGCGCTTCAGGCTCTCCACCTGCTCCATGTCGATGTCCAGCACCGCGGCGCCGATGTCGATCCAGATCCGCCGGTCGGTCTGCTTCAGGATGGCGCCCTGGATGACCGACCCGCTGCGCAGCTTCACCGTGTCGGCGGCGTGCGCGGCGGAGCAGGCGAGGAGGAGCGTCCCGATGAAAAGTCTGTGCTTCAGCATGAAGTGGCCCAGTGCGGAAGGCTTACTATACGGGGACGCCCGCGCGGGTTCGCGCGGGCGCCTGGAAAACCGCGACATGACCCGAAGCACCTCTCCCCAACGTCCCTCGGCGCGCCGCCCGGCCGCCGCCGCCCTCCTGACCCTCGGAGCCATCGCGGGCAGCGCCGCGGCGGATGACCTTGGCCAGCACTTCGGCTTCCTGCCGCTGGAGGTGGTGAAGGTCGACCCGAAGGCGGGCCCCTTCGTGACCGCCGACATGAACGGCGATGGGCTGATGGACCTGATCGTGGTCGACAACTTCAAGAACCGCATCGACATCAACTACCAGAAGAAGGGGGCGAAGCCGACGGACGAGGTGAACTCGCCCCGCGGCGTCAACGAGTTCCCCGACCACTGGCGCTTCCGGCGCGACAGCGTCACCGTGGACCGCGAGGTGGAGGCGGTCATCCCCTTCGATTACGACGGCGACGGCCTGGTCGACCTGGTCTATGCGGGCAACAGCCCCCCGGGGTTCGTCTTCGTGCGGCAGACGGAGCCGGGCATCTTCAAGATCCAGCGCAAGCAGACGGTGCGCAACCTGGGCTCCAACCGCGACGCCTTCCTGGTGGCCGACGTCCTGGGCACCGCCGCCAAGGAGCTGGTCAGCGTGGTGGACGGCAAGATCACCATCTGGCCGCTGGACAAGGATTCGCTGGGCGCCCCCACCGAGCTCAGCGCCGGCAGCGGGCGCATCGTGGGCATCCTGGTCGACGACTTCGACGGCAACGGCACCAAGGACATCATCGGCATCGTGCCCGAGGACCCGGCGCCGATCCGCGCCTGGTTCACCGAGGGCCAGGGGGGCAAGCTGGTGGTGGGGCCGCAGGTCCGCTTCGAGATGCCCCCCGTCCGCGAGGTGGCCGCTGTGCGGCTGCCCGGCGACAAGGCCGCGATGGTGGGCGTCATCGAGCGCCCCACCAAGCGCGTCGCCTTCTACAAGGTGGGGCGCGGCAAGATCGAGGGGGCGGGCAGCCGCGACTCCAGCCTGATCACCTGGAGCTTCGAGGATGCGCAGAACCGCAAGCGCCGCACCGCCATCGCCGACATCAACGCCGACGGCCTGATGGACGTGGTGGCGACCAACACGCTGGCCAATGCGCTGATGACTTATGCGCAGGAGAAGGACAAGGGGCTGGGATCGCCGACGGCAAGCCCCTCCTTTGCGGACCTGGACGCCGTCGTCGTCGCGCCGACGAAGGATGGCTCGATCGTCTACACCCTCTCCGAGAAGGAGGGCGTCGTCGGCCGCAGCACTGCCGCGAAGGATGGCTCGATCAGCTTCCCGCAGGCGGTGCAGCTGGGCGCGGGGCGCACGCCGATCGCCATCAACATGGTGGAGCTGAACGGCGAGCGCAACATCGCCGTGGTGGCAAAGGACGGCAAGAACTTCGTCGTCGAGCTGGTGCCCGTCGACTGGCAGGATGACCCGGCGAAGCGCGTGGTGGTCAACCTGGGGTCGCAGAGCCGCTCGCCCAACGCGGTCCTGGCGCTGGACGCGGACCAGGATGGCATGACCGACATGCTGGTCTTCACCCCCGAAAAGCCCATGATCATGCTGCAGGCGCAGCCGAAGGTGGCTGCCGAGCCCAAGACAGAGGCGGAGGCCAAGAGCGACGCTGCCGACGCCAAGAGCGATGCGAGGGCCGACGCGAAGGGGACGGACAAGCCCGCCAAGCCGGATGGCAAGCCCGATGCCAAGGCCGAGCTGGTCCCTTTCAAGGTGCTGGAGTCCAAGGACATGGGGCAGTTCGGCCTGGTGCAGGCCGCCAACGGCGACAACACCCTGGTGCTGGACGCCGACGGCAACGGCAAGGCCGAGCTGCTGGTGGCCGACCGCAACTACGTGCGCGCGCTGCGCTACGAGCCCAAGCCCGCCGCGGGGGCAAGCCCCGGGTGGCAGGTGATCACGCAGATGAATGCCAAGAACCCCGATGCCAAGCTGGTGGCGCTGACGCTGCTGGGGGACAAGGTGGTGGCGGGTGACCGCGAGGGGGCGCGCGCCATCGTCTTCGCCAGGGGCGACGCGGGCAAGTGGGAGCACAGCGAGGTCATCGAGATCCCCGGCTTCAAGTTCAGCCAGCTGGTGGCGGGCAAGTTTGCGGGCGATGGCAAGGATGGCCTGATCGCCGTCGGCGACGACAGCTTTGCGCTGGTGCGCCTGGGCGGCGAGCGCGTGCAGCTGGAGCCTGCGGGCACCTGGACCAGCGACGACCCGCGGCAGGTGCCGCACGAGATGATCAGCGGCGACCTGAACGGCGATGGCCACACCGACGTGGTCGTGCTGGACGGCGGCGAGCAGATGGCGCACATCCTGACCTTCAGCCAGGCGCAGCGGCTGCTGCACGCGCTGGCCTTCAAGGTCTTCGAGACGCGCCTCTTCAGCGGCGGTGAGCGGCAGGAGTTCGAACCCAGCATGGGGGAGATCGTCGACATCACCGGCGACGGCCTGGCCGACCTGGTGCTGCTGGCGCACGATCGCATCCTGATCTACCCGCAGGCGAAGGGGGGCGAGATGGGCGCGGCGCCAACGGCCGCCCTGGCCCCTGCAGGTGGCGGATCCCCCGCCGGCGCCAAGAACCCCGCGACGGCGGCGAGCCCCAAGAGCTGACCCGATGGCAGGACCGAGCGTCGACGCGATCCGCACACAGAAGCTGCTGGCGCTCTCGCGCAAGCTGGCGGAGACGGGCGACCTGCCGTCGATCCTGTCGCTGGTCATCGACGCCCTGCGCGACCTGCTGGCGGCGGACCGCGCCACCGTCTTCGAGTACGACCCGCGCACCGACCAGCTCTTCACGCAGGTGGCGCACGGCATCGACGGTGGATCGCAGGGGGCGGCGCAGGTGATCCGCATCCCGCGCAGCGCGGGCATCGCGGGTGCGGCGGCCACCAGCAAGCGGATCGTCAACATCGCCGACGCCTACGAGGACCCCCGCTTCAACCGCGCCGTCGACCAGCGCACTGGCTACCGCACCCGCACCATCCTGGCCATCCCGCTGCTGGACCACGAGGGCGAGCTGGTCGGCGTGGCACAGGTGCTGAACCGGCGCGAGGGCACCTTCGACACCGCGGACGAGGAGCTTGCGACGGGCCTGGCCGCCAACGCCGCAGTCGCCATGAAGCGCGGCCGACTCATCGAAGACCGCATCGAACGCGTCCGCCTGGAGCGCGAGATGGATGTCGCCAAGAGCATCCAGGCGGGCACCTTCCCGACAAGCATCCCCAAGCCCGCGGGCTGGGACATCGCAGGCGAGAGCCGCCCCGCCGAGTTCTGCGGCGGCGACGCCTACGACATCGTCGCCCTCTCGGAAGGCAAGCCCATCGAGGATGGCCGCGCCGCCGAAGAGCTTGTCCTGGCGATCGCCGACGCCACCGGCCACGGCATCGCCAGCGCGCTGAGCAGCGTGCAGATGCGCGGCATGCTGCGGCTGGGGCTGCGCCTGCAGCAGCCGCTCGTGCGGCTTGCCGAGGAGATCAACAACCAGCTCTGCGACGACCTGCCCGACGGGCGCTTCGTCACCGCATGGTTCGCGCGCCTGGACTGCCGCACGGGGGCGGTGCGCACCATCAGCGCGGGCCAGGGCCCCATCCTGCACTACCGCCGCGCCGAAGACGCATTCAGCAGCTTCGGCGCGGACATGCCCCCCCTTGGCGTCTTCCCGCTTCCCTACGGCGACGAGGAGGGGCAGCGCTTCCAGATGGAGCCCGGCGACATCCTGGTGGCAATCACCGACGGCTTCTACGAGGCCCCCAACGCCAACAAGGACCGCTTCGACGAGGAGCGGGTCTGCCAGATCGTGCGCGACCACCGCGATGGGACGGCGCAGCAGATCTTCGACGGCATCAAGAGTGTCGTCCACGCCTTCAGCGGCGACATCCCGCTGGAGGACGACCAGACGGGCGTGATCGTGAAGCGCACCTGAACCGGGCGCGCGGGTATGCGCCCTACTTGGCGCGCAGCCGCAGCACGCCGTCGCGCAGGTCCTCGGGGTCGTGCATCGCCTCGCGGAAGGGCTTGGCGATCTTGGTGGCGCCGAAGCGTGCCTCGTGCGCCGCCCAGGCGGCCTCGCATGCGGCGAAGTCGCCCCGCGCGAAGGCGTCCACGGCGACGCCGATGCTCTCGATCCACCCCGCTTCGGGGTCTTCCACCAGCAGCGTGAAGAGCTCGATCGGGATGCTCTGCCCCACCACCACCACGCGCCCCAGCGGCACGATCGGCAGGCCGCCGGTGTCGCGCACCTGCGAACGGGTGTTGCCGTCGAAGAGGATCGCGGTGCCGAACTGCTTGTTCGCGCTCTCCAGCCGCGCGGCCAGGTTGGCGCTGTCGCCGATGACCGTGTAATCGTTCAGGTCCGGGGGCGCACCGCAGTCGCCGATGGTGACGACGCCGGTGGCCACGCCCAGGCGCAGCGAGATGGGCGGCAGGTCGGCGCGCTCGGGGCGGCGGGTGATCTCCTGCACCGCACGCTGGCACTCGCGGCACGCCTCGATGGCAAGCTGCGCCTGGTCGGGCTCGGGGCCGAAGGCGCTCCAGAAGGCCATGATGCCGTCGCCCAGGAACTTGTTCACGTAGGCGCGGCGCGCCGTCAGCTCGCGGGTCATCGCACCCATGTTCATGTTCAGCGTCGCCACCACCGCCTCGGAGCCCAGCTTCTCGCTGATGGTGGTGAAGCCCGCCAGGTCGCCGAAGAGGATCGTCGACATCCGCTGCGAGCCGCGCATGCTCACCGCGTCCGGGTCGCCCGCCAGCATGTCGACCAGCTGTGAACTGACGCGGGCGCGGAACTGACGCGTGATGCGCGCGCGCTCGCGCTGGTTGACGATCGCCGCCGCCGAGACGCTGGCCGCCTGCGAGACGATGGCCGCGATCACCGGGACCGCCACCGGCAGCATCAGCGAATAGGTGGCATAGACCCATCCCCCCGCGACGAAGACCCACAGCGCCGCGAGCCCCAGGGTGACGCCGGTGCTGATGCCCGCGCCCACGCGCCACGCGGCGCCTGCACTTCCCAGCCCGAAGAGGATGGCGATGAGCGGCCCAGACCATGGGGGCCAGAAGTAGACCTCGCGCGCCGAGATGATCATGTCCGCCACCGCGGCGTGGAAGTACACCCCCGGCGTGCGCGGGCCGTACAGGGTGTTGATCATGTCGGCCATCACGCCGGTGGCCATCCAGCCCACGAAGACCACGCGGCCGCCCAGTTCGTCGCTGATCTGCACCGAGGCGGCGCCCAGCGTTCCGCGCGCCTTGGGAATCTCGCCGTCCAGGCGCCACCACTCGCGGTACAGGCCCGCAGTGCGCCGTTCGTCATCGGTCAGGTCCTTCAAGTCGGCGGTGCCTGCCAGGGTCAGGTCGCCCACCAGGAACTCCCCCTGCTCCTTCACCGCCGCGCGCGTCTTCTCGTCCACGGGCACCTGCGCGATGGCGCTCGCGGCAAGCCCCTGCAGGGCTGCGATGTCGACGCTCAGCGCCTTGTAGCGCGCCTCCATCTCCAGGAGCGTGGTGCGGTTGCGCGCCAGGTCGACCAGCCGCCCGATGGCGACCACCCCACGGCCTCCCCCCGTCACCTCGGTCTCTCCCGCCGCCGCCACTGGCTCGAACATGCTGGTGGGCCAGGCGACGACGATGTTGCCCTCCTCCAGGGGAACGTGCCGGCCATCGGGGAAGACCAGCGCATCTCGTTCCACATCGACCGCGATGGGCGGAACACCCAGGTACAGCATCCCCGCCGCCAGCCCCATCTGCGGCACCGCGCCGTATGGCGAGCCCCAGAAGGGCCGGACGCGCCGGTACTGCCCATCAGGGTCCGCCTTCGAGTTGACGAAGCCCACGGCCCCCGCCTCCGCCGCCATCACCGCCCGCGGTGGTGCATCCATCGGCGATCCGTCGCCGGTCCCACGGCCCATGAAGCGCGCCAGGGAACCGAAGGAGCTGTCGCGCTCAAAGGCCTCCAGCACGGAGAGCTTGTCGGGAAAGCGCCCCAGTGCCGTGTCGCCGCGGGTCAGCGCCAGGACGTAGCTCTGCGCGTCCGGCGGCAGCACGTTCAGCTTGCGCCGTCGCAGCAGTTCCTTCCACGCCGCCAGCTTCTTGAAGCTGGAGGCGCGCTCCAGGAATCGATCGCGATAGATCCCGTCGAGCTGGGCCCGCGTCGCGATCGACTCGGAATCCGCCGTGATGTCGGCCACCGTGGCATCCACCAGCCGCTGCAGCGCGGCGCCACCGTCCGCGGTGGACCAGACCGTCGGATCCAGCCGCCCCTCGTCCATGTTGACCGCCAGCACCGTGGGGGTGCGGCCGATGCTGGCGGCCAGCGCCTCGTCGGGTGCGGCGGACTGGGCATCGTTGAAGAGCAAGTCGATCGCGATGCACTTTGCCCCCGCGCGTGCGATCTCGTCCAGCGCCAGCGCCAGGGTCTCGCGCGACCAGGGCCACCTGCCGATGGTGTCGAGCGCCCGGTCGTCGATCGCCACCAGCTTCACCTTGTCGCTCAGCGGGTCCAGCGTGCGCCGCGCGTACTTCATGCGCGCATCCTGCGTCCACCACTCGGCGGACCGCAGCGCCCCCGTGAACCCCAGGACCGAGATGAGCGCCGTCGCTGCGATGCCGGCGAGGATGACCGATCGGGGAGCGTTCCGCACGGCGCGAGTGTAGAGGAGCGCCCGCCGCACCATGGGAGGTGCGGCGGGCGCGTTCAGTGCTTCAGGGGTCGTGCGCGGGGCAGTCGATCAGCGCCGCATGCTGGGGGACTTTCCGCCGCCCATCGCGCCATTCACCAGGGTGCCCGCCTTGTCGGCGGTCGTCTCGGCGCGCTGTGCCGCCAGGGCCGCGCGCTGCGCCTCGGTCATGGCGCCCAGCGCCGCGGCCTGCGCGCGCTCGACATAGAGGCGTGCGCTGCGGCCGAACATCCGGCCCGCGTTGGTGCCCGCGGTCTGCTCCATGGTGCGAGCGTCCGAGGCGCTGCTGGCCAGCTGCACCGCGATCGCAAAGACCTGCTCGCGGGCGTCGCCCGAGGCGGCGGCGGCGGCGCGTGCCGCTGCGGTGCCCGCACGGCCCGAGAGCATCTGGGCGACCGCGTCGTAGAACTGCGCCTGGTCCTTCAGCGAACCCATCGCGGCGTTGGCAGCCTCGACGCGCTGGCGGTTGGCGGCGGCCGCGGCGGCGAAGGCCTGGCGGTTGGTGCCGAACTTCTCGACATCGATGCGCGCCCGCTCGGCGGCGACGCCGAAGGTGGTGGCCTTCGCGGCCTCGGTCGCGGCGGTGCTGGCATGGCCAGCGGCCGAACCGGCGGCCTGCGTCGCAGCGCCCGCGGTCTGGGCCGCCGAGTTGCTGGCGCTGACGGCGGAACCCAGGTCGCCATGCTGCAGGGCGTTCTGGGTGCGACCGAAGTAGCCGGTGGTTGCCGCTTCGTTGGCTTCGGCGATCACGCGCTGCCCGCGCGCGCTGACCAAGGCGCGTTCGGCCGCGTTGGCGGAGGTCTGCGCGCCATCCAGCGCCGCGACATAGCGGGTGCTGCTGGAGGCCATCGAGCTGAGCGCGGCCAGGTTCGCCTGGACGCCGCTCTGCTGCGCGGCGGCGTCGTTGGAAGTGCGCACGGTCATCGTGCCAAAGGTCTGGGTGCCGTGCTCGTTGGTGGCGACGTACCCGGCGCGCGCGGCGTTCAGGTCATGCAGCGCCTGGGCGCTCAGGTGCTGGTTGCTGGCCAGCAGCGCGTCGATCTGCGCAGCGACCTGTCCCATCTGGTCGGAGTGGGCGATCATCGCCAGCTGCTGGACCAGCATGTTGGCGGCGGCGGCGGCGGAGGCAGAGCCACCGGCGCTGGCGGCCGAAGCGGCAGCGGCGCGTGCCGCCGCCGAGACCAGCGCGTCGGAGAGGCCGAAGCGCTCTGCCAGATCTGCGGCGATCGACTGCAGTTCCTGTGCGGCGCCCGAGGTCTGGCCCGCGTGCGCAGCCCCACCCGCAGCGCTGCCTGCGCCCGCGTCGCCGTTGGCCGCCGCGGCCAGGAGCGACTCGATCGCGTGAGCGGCTGCCGCCTGGAAGGGGGCAAGTTCGCCCGCCGTCGGCGCGCCCTGCAGCGCGCCGGTCAGGTCGGCGTAGCGCGAAGTGAGCGCCAGCAGGGTGTTCTCCATCTGCTGGAGCGCGGCGAGGGCATCGTTGGCGCTCGACATGCCCTGGCCCGAGCCCGCGCTGAGCATCCGGGCGAAGGCCGCTTCGGCGCTCGACGACTGCGCATCCATCTCGGCGGCGGAGTTGCCGACGTCGCGCCCGGCGGCCGCCGCCAGGGCATTGCGCCCGGAGAGGTCGCTGGCGATCGACTCAGCACCCGCGAGCGCGACGGCATGGTCGGCCGCCGCAGCATTGGCGACGGCCAGCGCCGCCTGGACCTGCGCGCGACCGGCGGCCGCGGTGTTGGCGCCATCCTGCGCTTGGCCGGCCAGGTTTCCGCCCAGCCCGCCCAGCACGTCCGCTCCGAAGTTGTTGGTGGCGGTGCGCCAGTCATCGCCGTTGGCGATCAGGCCATTGGCGGCCAGGAGCTGCGACGCGAGCGCCGCACGGACCTGCACGATGCGCGCGTAGATCTGTTCGACCTGTCCCAGCGCCGCGGCGCGGGGGTCGTTGCCGGCGTTCTCGCGGGCCGCGCGGATCGCGGCGAGCGCGGTCTGGGCGCGTGCCAGCGAGGCGCTGGCGTCCGAAAGGGCCGAGAGGGCACGCGAAGCGGCATTCATGGCCGCGTGCGTGGGCGCCAGGCGCGCCAGGTCCGCGATCATCGCCTGCAGGCGCACAACGGCGGCATGCGATGCCGAAGCGACCTCGGCGGCGGAGGCGCCCGAGTTGACGAGCGTGCGCAGGCTGGCCACCGCGGACTGGTACGAAGCGATCGACTGCGCGGCAGCGGTGCGGACGCCTGCGTTCAGCGCGCCGATCTCGCTGTCGACGGTGGACAGGCTGGCAGCCATGCCGTCGCGCAGCTCCTGCGCCTCCTTGAAGGAGTCGTTCATGCCGCCCAGCGCGTCGTGCGCTTCGCGGGCAAGCTGCATGAGCTGGCGCCAGTCGGCCTTGCCATCGCCCAGCAGTTCCTGGATCGAGCCGAGCAGGTCCTCGGCGTGCGTGCGATTGCCGTCAAAGCTGGACATCGCCCCCGCGAAATCGCCCGCGAGCTCGCCGAAGGCGCCGTTCGCGCCGTTGGTGCGCGACTCGGCGAGGTTCGAGCGTTCAAGGGCCGACTGGTGCCGCTGCAGCGCATCCATCGCGGCGGCGCGGCGGGCGGTCGCCAGGCCACGCAGGGCATCGACGGCGTCACGCTGCGCGGCGATGGCGGCCTGCCCGCCATCCACCACCATCAGGTACTCGATCGCCTGCGCGGTGCGCGCATTGGCCAGGTCGATGTCGCCCTGCACCTTTGCGGAGAGGGAGCTCTCGACGTTGCCGATGATCGCCTGTTCCTTGTTGTCCGAACGGTTGCTCTTGACTGCCTGCGACGAGCTGCCCGCCTGCGAGGGCGAGGGGCCGGAGGAAGCGGTCTCCACGACCTCCTTCTCGGTGGTGGACGGAGCGGCGGTGGCGCTGGTGGGAGCGCTCGCGGCGACGACTGCCGCGTGCGCGGGGTTCCGCACGCCGCTGCTGCTCTTGGCGCCGCGTGACATCTTGACCGTCGAGTTGTTCAGCGCGTACTTCAGTTCGATGGCGTTGATGGCGTTGCTGCGCGCACCCACCACTTCGACCTGCATCAGCGGGCCGCTGGCCACGGCGAAGTAGGTGCCGCGCACGGCGAGGGTGGTGCTGGGGGTGACGACGCGGAAGTCATTGGTGAGGCCGACATGATCGACCTTGAAGTCGGCGCGGCCGCTCTTCACCACGGCGGTCGTGCGCAACGTCTCGCCCTCCTGCAGGACATCGGGCAGGGTCAGGACGGTGCCGGAGTCGATCAGGATGGTGGCATTGCGCCCGACGCGCAGCGCGGAACGCGAGCGGAGGCCGGTGCGGACCTCGACGCCGGCGCTGACGGAGTCATTCTCCTGCGCCTCGTGCCACGCATCGGTGGCGCTGGCGCGCCACTGGACCTTTCCGACGACATCGATGAAGACCGCGTGCAACGGCTCCGAGGCCGCGGGCGCGGCTTCACCGGCGGCCGGGGCAGCCGCGCCAGTGGTGGCCGGTGCCGCGTCGGCGCCCGGGGCGCCCTGCGCGGCCATCGCCAGGGAGGCGTTCATCCACAAAGCCAACGCCAGGCTGCCGGTACCCAGCACCGAAGTGCGCAGGCTCCAACGACCGATGGCGGGGACGCAAGGCGTGGAATTGTCGCGGGGAGTGTTCATGTATGAAGAGACCTATGTGATGGGCGGACGCCCGAGACGAGGGAGCCACGACCCACGAGGGGCGCAACTGCCCGAACCGGGAATCCACCTGCGGTGCGCTGGCTGCCGTCGAATCTCCGAGACTTCAGTGAAAATGCCCGACGGGGGCCAGACGCGGTGGAACAGAAGGAAGATCCCATCCAAAGATACGGCGCGCAAACGCGTTTCCGGTCATTCGATGCGCATTTTTCGACCCCGGTGCATAACTATCGGGCGCAGCGTGAGTTACGGGGTGCTTTCTGGTGTCGGCGCGGGGGCCGGCACCGGCTTTGGCGCAGTGGTCGGCAGGCCGAACTCCACGGCGCTCTGGTCCAGCAACTGGTTGGCGGCCCCTGCCGGGATTGCTCCCACGCCCGCCTGGTCCTCCTCGGGGGTCAGCGCCATGGGGCGCCCCAGCGTCTGCACCCGGCCCAAGCGGTTCAGGTAGTCGATGAATTCCTTGCCGGAGAGGCTCTGGTTCTCCGTCCGCAGGGGCAGGACGTTCATGAAGACCAGTTCCTTCGTGCAGTACCGCGGCGAGAGGCCGAAGATGCGCATCGTCAGGCCGCCCTTGATTCCCACCACTTGGCAGCCCGCGACGGCCATCCAGCCGATCTGTGCGCTGCGGTCGCCCGGCGGGTTCCAGCTGTCACCCACCCAACCGTGCTTGCGCGCGATCTCCACGCGGCCTTCATAGGTGGTGGCCAGGTCGGTGCCGTCGGCGAAGACGATCAGGCCGTGCAGCGCATCGTTGTTGGTGACGACAATCTGCTTCTCCAGCGCCTCCAGGAACTCCATCTCCTGGGCCGACCGCGGGAACTGCACGGCCGCGCTGTTCTCGATGCGCGCGCGTTCGCACGCCGCAAGGGCGACCATGGCGCACGCCAGGAGCGCGGCTGCGGCCTTCGCGACCGCGCGTGCCGCGGCGGAGCAGCGCAACGGCGCGGAGCAGCGCATCTGGGCAGTGCGCTCAGAATGCATAGGTTGCCCCCACATAGAAGAACTGGCGCGGCTCGCTCTCGACGTCGGTGAAGAGGCCGGTGTTGGGCACGAAGAGCCCGTAGCGCACGCTCACGTTCAGGTCGCTGAAGATGCGCATGTCCGCGTTGAAGTCGTACTCGCTTCCCACCAGGTTGGAGCCTCCCAGGTTGGTGGGGACCGAGATGGGGGCGTCCGCCTCGATGCGCGTGTAGAGGAACGCGGTCGCGCTCAGGCGCAGGTCGCCGAAGACCTGATTGCCCTTGAAGGGACTGAAGCTGAAGCCGATCGAGGGGATGCAGCTGTTGCTGGCCTCGGGGGCGAAGACCAGGCCGGTGTTCACGTACCCCAGCGAATTGAAGCTGGTGTCCGTCCGGCCCGGATCGATGCCGCCGTAGGTGTTGCCCGAGTCGAGCCGGTAGACGGAGCCCGATCCGACCAGGCACTGGAAGTCAATGCGCGAGTCGGCCTCGTCGTGGCCCAGCCAGCTGACGCCCACCAGCCCCGCCTGCGCCAAGATGGTGGTCGAGTGCTGCGCCCGCGCCAGGTTGGTGGGCGGGATGTTGGGGTCGTGCTGGATCGGATCCGAAAGCGTGGAGCCTGTCTCCAGTGCGAACTCAACGCGGTAGAGCCAATCGGCGCCGAGGGTGCCGTTGATTCCGGTGCCCCAGTACTGGCTGTTGTAGCGGAAGCGCGTGGGGGCCTGGAATTCCGTTGCGACGCCCGGGGGCAGCATCGCCTGCTGCCCAGCGTTCTGGTCGAACTGCGCCAGGTAATAGAAGAAGGGCGTGTGCTCTCCCAGCCGGTAGTCGAACTTGGCGCCCAGGTACATCCGGTCCGTGTCGTTGTCGTAGCCGGGGCGCGAGGTGTCCCAGTCGACGGTGTCTCCGCCTGCGGTGAAGCCCAGCAGCCCAGTCGCGCTCAGGTCGTCGATGGCCGCGTCCAGCGTGCCCGCATACATGTAGTTGGCCAGCGAGAGTCCGTTGGCCCAGAAGACGAACTGGCGCCCACCGCGCGCGCGCAGCGTCCAGGAGCGCCCGGCGCCATCCTGCGAGCTCATCCAGTTGCCCAGGTCGAACTCAAGCCAGTACAGCTCGCCGACGGGGCGCTGCCAACCCTCCCCCGAGGGGGCATAGTCGCCGATGGTGTTCCACGAGTCGTACTCGACGCGCAGGCGCCCGAAGAAGCGCATGTAGCCATCCAGCTCGACGCGCCCGTAGAAGCGCGCGTCGAACTGGTTCAGGTACTGCGCCTGGCTCTTGGAATCGTCCACGGCGCTGAAGCCGTAACGGAAGTAACCGCCGTAATCGAAGAGGATCCGCTCGGCGATGGGGGTGTTCGAGAAGTACTGGCGGCGGTACTCGGCGTCCTGGACGTTCAGCAGCGTCTGCAGCTCGGCCGCGGGGTCCGTGGCCGGGCGCATCCGGCCTGCCAGCTGCCCCGGTGTCTGAGCCGCCGCAACGGATGCGGCACCCGCAGCGACCGCAAGGGCGACCGCTGCAGAGCGACGTGCCGGAAGGCGTGCCTGCGTCCACACCAATGCCATTCGAAGAGGGTACAGGCACCGCGCCGGGCACGCCAAGCGGCTGTAGTCTGCCGCCCGATGGAAGTGGTCATCCTTGGCACTGGTGATGCATTCGCCGCTGAGCGCGCAGGCTCCTCGGCGCTGGTCGTCGGCCCGGCAGGCCAGCTGCTGATCGACGCCCCCGACGCGATCATGCGCGTCCTGGCGCAGGCATCGGCCAGCAGCGGCATCGCCATCGGTCCGGGGACCTTCGACGACATCCTGATCACGCACATCCACGGCGACCATGTGAACGGGCTGGAGGCGATCGGCTTCTGGCGGTGGCTGGAACGGCGGCAGCATGGACGCCCCCTGCCCCGGCTGCACACCATCCCCGAGGTGGCGGCGCGGCTCTGGGAGCGGCTGGCACCTGCGATGGACCAGAGCGGCACCGCGACGCTTGCGGATTACTTCGAGGTGCACATCCTTTCCAAGGACGGGGTGGCGAAGATCGCCGGGCTTGAAGTGCGGCACCGCATGGGCGTGCACTCGGTGCCCGTGTGCGGCTTCCTGATCAGCGACGGCAAGCGCACCTTTGGCTGGAGCGGCGACACCGCCTGGGTGCCCGAGCACCTGGCGTGGCTCTCGCAGGCGGACTTCTTCGTGCACGAGACGAGCGCGCCGCCCACGCACACGCCGCTGGAGCATCTGAACGCGCTGCCCCCCGCGGTGCGATCGAAGATGGCTCTGGTCCACATCCCGGATGGCTTTGACCCGGGGGCGACCGGAATCCACGTGCTGGTGGATGGCGAGCGGCTGACGATTTGAGCGGCGCGCCGCGCGGGCGCAGGCCCGGCGCGGGGGGCCCGCACCGTGCAGCTAGCGCCGCGCGATCGGCACGTACTCGACGGCGTGCGGACCCACGTACTCGGCCATCGGGCGTATCAGGCGGTTGGCCTCCAGCTGCTCCATGCAGTGGCCCGTCCAACCGCTGATGCGGCTCATCGCGAAGATGGTGGTGAAGAGGTCCAGGTCGATGCCGATCGAGTGGTAGGTGGTGGCGCTGTAGAAGTCGACGTTGGGGTAGATGCCCTTCGCCGCCACCTCGGTCTTCATGATCTCCTCGATCTTCATGGACATCTCGTAGAGCTTCTGGTTGCCGGTGTCGGTGGCGATCTGCCGCGCGAAGGTCTTCAGGTACCCCGCGCGCGGGTCCAGCGCCTTGTAGACGCGGTGCCCGAAGCCCATGATGCGGTCCTTGCGCGCCAGGCGCCCGCGGATGTAGCCGTCGACGGCGTCCATCGAGCCGATCTCGTTCAGCATGTGCATCACTTCCTCGTTGGCGCCGCCGTGCAGCGGCCCCTTCAGCGTGCCGATGGCGGTGGTGATGGCGCTGTACATGTCGCTGAGGGTGCTGATGGTGACGCGCGCGGCGAAGGTGCTGGCGTTCAGCCCATGGTCGGCGTGCAGGATCAGGCAGACATCCAGCGCCTTGGCGACGGCCGCGGTGGGCCTGGCGCCGTTGAGCATCCAGAGGAAGTTGGTGGCGAAGTCCGCGCCGGCGTCGGGGCGCACGAAGGGCTTGCCCTTGCGGTGGCGATCGAAGTTGGCGATGATCGTCGGCGTGCGCGCCAGCAGCTTGATGGACTTGCGCCGGTTGGCCGCAGGGCTGTTCTCGTCGGCCTCGGCATCGAACATCCCCAGCGAGGAGACGAGCGTCCGCAGCATGTGCATCGGGTGCGCGGTGCGCGGGGTCTGGCGGATCATCTGCCAGGCGGCCTCGGGCAGGTCGTACTCGGCGCGGATCTCGGCCTCCAGCGCCGCCAGCTCGGCGGCGGTGGGCAGTCGGCGATTCCACAGCAGGAAGACGGTCTCCTCGAAGGTGGAATTGCGCGCCAAGGCGTCGATGTCGTAGCCGACGTACTCAAGCACCCCCTTGGCGCCGTCGATGAAGGACATCTGCGTCTCGGCGGCGATCGTGTTGGCGAGTCCCTTGTCAAGCACCGGGGCGGCGGTCATCGTTTCTTGCTCCTGGACGGGCGGCGGATGGAAGACCGAATAGTCTATCCCGCTCCATGGTCCTCCCGATCGGCACAGACCAGCACATCCGGCGAACGCCCTGGGCAACCATTGCGCTCATCGCCGCCAACACCTGCGCCTACCTGGCGATGATGGCGCTGCGCCGCGAAGGGGGCGACCCGGCGCTGCTGCGGTTGCTGGACGCATGCGCCCTCTCGCGCGAACACTTCGCGCCTTGGCAGCCCATCACCTACCAGTTCCTGCACGACCCAACCTCGATCCTGCATCTCCTGGGGAACATGGTCTTTCTCTGGACCTTCGGGACGGCCACCGAAGGGCGCCTGGGGCGGCTGGGCTTCCTGGCCTTCTACCTGGCGGGGGGCGCGGTGGCCGGGCTGGTGCAGATCTGGCTCTCGAAGGGGGCCGTGATCGGGGCGAGCGGTTCCGTCTCGGCGGTCAGCGGCGCCTTCATCGTGCTCTTCCCGCGCGCGCGGGTGGCTGTGCTGCTGCTCTTTTCGGTGGTGCCGATGCCCGCGCTGCTGCTGGTGGCCCTCTACTTCGTGCTGGACTCGCTTGGAGTGCTCTCGGCGCGGGATGGCATCGGGCACATCGCGCACCTGTCGGGAACGATCTTCGGCATGGGGACGACGCTGGCGCTGATCGGCACGGGGATCGTCCGTCGCACCGACATGGACATGCTCTTCCTGATCAAGCAGTGGCGCCGGCGCGCGGAGATGCGTGCGGTCGTGCGCGGCAGCGAGGGAAAGGTGCCGTGGGTGTCCCCCAGCAAGGACGTGCACAAGCAGGTCGCGGCCAGCCCGGTGGCCCAGCCGGTGAAGCCTTCGCCCCCTGCCGCGGACGCCTTCACGGCGGTGCGAACCGCCGAGCGGATGATCGCCGAGGCGAACGCGGCCTTCCATGCCGGGGACTTTGCGGGGGCGCTGCGCAAGTACGAAGACGCGCTGGCGCGCGCACCGCAGGCGCGCGATGCCGACCAGGCGCGCCTGATGGTCGCTGTGATCTGCATCCGCAAGCGGCCGGACGTGCCGCGGGCGCGCACCGCGCTCGCGGCGATCGGGAGCGGCCTGCCCGCCGAGATGCGTCCCCTGTTCGATGCGCTGCGCGCGCAGGTGGCACGGTGAGGCCGCGCGCGCCGATGGTAAAGATCTGCGGCGTGACGCAGCCCGAGCATGCGCAGGCGGCGGCGGCAGCGGGCGCCGCGATGGTGGGGCTGGTCTTCGCGCCCGGTTCGCCGCGCTTGATCGACCGTGCGCAGGCGCAGCGGATCCTGGCGTTGCTGCCGCCGGGCGTGGAGCCGGTGGCACTGCTGGTGGACGCCGACCGGGACCACCCGGTGCTGGATTGGTGGCGCCCCGGCGGGCGCGTGCAGCTGCACGGCCACGAGGACGAGGCAGCGTGCGAGCGCATCGCAGCGCGCGGCTTCCGTGTCATGAAGGGGTTCGCCTTCAGCGCCCAGGCGGTGCGCCGCTGGGACGCGTGCGCCGCCGTGGACGCGCTGGTGGTGGATGGCCCCATCGGCGGCGGCGGCGTGGCCTTCGACCACGAATCGCTGGCGCAAATGTTGCCCGGGCTGCGCGCGCGCGTGCTGCTGGCGGGCGGGCTGACGCCGCAGACGGTCGCAGCGGCAATCGCGTGCGTCGCGCCCTGGGGGGTGGATGTCAGCAGCGGCGTGGAACGCGAACGCGGCGTGAAGGATGCACAGCTGATCCGCGACTTCTGCGCTGCCGCGGGCGCCCGGCCGCGTGCCTGAGCGAACTCAGCCGGTGGCGCGCGCCGCGGTGCGCGTGCTGATCCACTCGCTGATCTGCTGGCGCCGGGTGGGCCAGCCCTGGCTGAAGCGGTCGCGCAGGAAGTGGTCGTAGAGGGCGATCAGCACCGCGTCGAAGGTGGAGAGCTGGTCCAGCCGTTCTTCGGTTTCCAGGCGCGGGGTCTTGGCCGCCTCCGAGGGGCCGTGCATGCGCAGGCCGGAGACCTGGAAGCGGTCGCCCTGCAGCTGGCACTCGAACTCCTGCCCGTGCGCCGCCAGCAGCAGCCCAAGCTTGCGGGGCCACTTGCCGGACTGCAGCGCCTTGCTGGCCTCCTGCGTGTGCGTGGGCAGGTTGCCGCGCAGCGAGACCTTGCCGGTGACGCCCCAGGGGCATTCCATGTCCACCACCTTGTCGACGACGATCGCCACGGGAACGGACTTCGTCTCGATGAGCCCCTCGCGGGCCTCGGCGTGCCACCACAGCCAGAGCAGGAAGACGTTTCCCAGGAAGTCCTTCGCCTCGCCGCCCGCCAGCGCCCACGGCACCTCGGGCCGCCCCGCCGCGCGCGGCGGCATGCCGTCCTGCGAGCGGGCCAGCGCCTCGGCGGGCGGCGCGGTGAAGGCGTCGGGCAGCGCGTCCTCCAGGTCGGAGGCCAGGCCGCGCTCGCCAAGCATGTCCGCCGCGACGCTGCCCGCGCTGCGGCGCGTGAGCTTTGCTCCGAAGGTGGACTCGGCCAGCCCGCGCAGCTCCTTGAAGGCGGCGTCAGAGGTGACCGGCGCCAGCACGCAGCGGTGCACCAGGTCGAAGAGCACGGGCACCATGGTGATGCGGCGGTACTTGCCCTCGACAATCTCCTCCTTGCAGCGGCGCTCGGCGTCGGCGCGCGCATCGCGGCGAGCGGCGCGGCTCAGGTGGCCGATCTCCCCTTCCGCGTCGGCGGGGCGATGCGCATCCTCGGCCATCGCGACATAGGCGCGCTTGATCTCGCTGGGGACCTTTGCGACGTCGATGCGCATCGCGCAGAGGATTGCGCCGCCGAAGCCGCAGTGGTCGAACTCGAATTCGGTGTCGAAGACATGGCGACCGGTGCACCACCCGCTGGTGATCCCCTCGTCGGCGATGGTGCGCGCGCGGACCACGTGCTTTCCCAAGAGGGCGAGCGCCCCCTCGGAGGCGTCGTCTGGAAACTCTCCGGAGACGCCGAAGCGGGAATAGGAAACGGATCCGGTGCGGAAGGGCATGCAGGCAGTCTGCGCGACCCGCGGGCGGCGGCCCGCGAACCGACAGCTTTTCCACCCGGCGCAACCCCCTCCGGGGACTATGCTTCGGGGTCCCTTCGTCGCCTGCGGACCCCACCACCAGTGACGTTCGACCTCCAGCGCCTGCTTGACCAGCACCGTGGCCGCAATCACGAGCTCTTCGCCGAGCATGTGAACCCCCAGTTCGCGCGGGTGCTGAAGACGATCGGGTACGACCGCTTCTATGTCCGCGCCGAGGGGCAGTACCTGTGGGACGAGAAGGGGCGCAAGTACCTGGACTTCCTGGGCGGGTACGCCGTTTGCAACGTCGGGCGCAACCACCCGGTGGTGAAGCGTGCGCTGATGGACTTCCTGTCGGCGGACATCGCCTCGATGATCCAGTTCGACGCGCCCCTCCTGGCGGGGCTGCTGGCCGCCGAACTGAAGCGCCGCATGCCGGTGCCGATGGAGCACGTCTACTTCACCAACAGCGGCACCGAGGGAATCGAGGCGGCCATCAAGATCGCCAAGTGCGCCACCGGACGGCCCGCGATCCTGTATGCAGATCGCGCCTTCCACGGTCTGACCAGCGGATCGCTTTCGCTGAACGGATGCCAGAGCTTTCGGCAGGGGTTCGCCCCCTTCTTGCCCGAGTGCCGCATGGTGCGCTTCGGCGACCTTCAGGAGCTGGAGCGCGCGCTGTCTGCGGGCGATGTCGCCGCGTACATCGTGGAGCCGGTGCAGGGCAAGGGCGTGAACCTGCCGCCCGCGGGGTACCTGGCCGAGGCATCGCGGCTGTGCCGCCGGCACGGCGCGCTCTTCGTGGCAGACGAGGTGCAGACTGGCGTGGGCCGGACGGGCACCTTCCTGGCGATCGAGCAGTCACCGGGCTGCGAGCCCGACATGGTGGTGCTGGCCAAGGCGCTGAGCGGCGGGTACGTGCCTGCGGGCGCTGTGCTGATCCGCAAGGAGCCGTGGGAGCGCGTCTTCAACAGCATGGACCGCGCGATCGTGCACTCCAGCACCTTTCACATGGGCGGCATGGCGATGACCGCCGGGCTGGCCGTGCTGGATGTGTATGACAGCGAACAGCTGGGGCAGAACGCGCAACGCATGGGTGCGCTGCTGAAGGATGGCCTGGAGCGCCTGCGCGGGCAGTACGAGTTCATCCGCGATGTCCGCCAGAGCGGCCTGATGGTGGCGGTGGAGTTCGGCGAACCCACCTCGCTGCGCCTTCGCACGGCGTGGCGGATGATCCACGCGATGGACCCGAACCTCTTTGCCCAGGCGGCGGTGATCCCACTCTTCCAGGACCATGGGATCCTGTGCCAGGTGGCGGGACACAACCAGTCCACGGTGAAGCTGATCCCGCCCCTGGTCATCAACGAGGGAGATGTCCGCTGGTTCCTGGAGGCCTTTGAGAGCGTCCTGCGGGGCATGCACAGCTTCCCGGGTCCTGCGTACGACATTCTGAAGCGATTGGGGAAGAACGCGCTGCTGCGCCGATCGTATGAAGGGGCCGTGGCGGAGGCGTCACTGACGCCCGCCTGAAGGTGGCGCACCGCCCGCGGTCCGCGCGGCCTTCCCCCGACCAGCCTCCTGCACCACCATGAGCGACGAGCACATCCCATTCAGGCACCGCATCGTCGACGCGCTGGCGGCGTGGATCGTGCGCCGCCCGGTGGCGGTGGTCATCGGTGCCGTGCTGATCGCGGGGCTGGCAGCGGCGTGGAGCTGGGACCGCGTCAAGCTTGACGCGAACACCGATTCGCTGATGGGCAACGACCGCCCGTACGTGGCCGAGTACAAGCATTTCCTGAAGGAATTCGGCGACCTGGAGTACGCGTGGATCGTGGTGGATGCCCGCGACGACAAGGGCGCCATGCACGTGGGCCAGGCGCAGCACGCAGTGGACCTGCTGGCGGCGGCACTGAAGGGGGAGCCCAGCATCGAGACGGTCAACGCCCGGGTGAGCTTCCCCGAGCAGATGCGGCTGGCCACCTGGCACATGCCCACCGAACAGCTGAAGGGGCTGATCGAGGGGCGCGATGCGCTGGCGCTGGTCGGCTCGGATGCCAGCACGGGAACGATCCTGGCGGGTGCGCAGCGGCGCCTGGACCGGCTTGGATTCGAGGGGCTCTTCATGCCGCGCGAAGAGGCAGAGCGCGTCGGCGCAGCGGCGGTGCTGGAGCTGGATGCGATCGCCTCGGCGGCGCCCGATGCACCGGAGTTCATCGGTTCGCCGCGCGAATCGGAATACCTGCCGAGCGAGAGCGGCAGGCTCCTCTTCGTGGGCGTGATGCCGCGCAAGGACTTTGGCAGCTTCGAGGTGATCGACCGGCCGCTGGCCCGCATCCGCGAGGCGATCGCGCAGGTGCAGGCGCAGGTGCCCGAGGTGCAGATCGGCCTGACCGGCAAGCCGGTGCTGCAGGCCGACGAGATGGCCACCACGAACAACGACATGAACGTGGCCAGCATCGTGGGGCTGGTGCTGTGCACGGCGCTCTTCATGGCCGTCTTCCGCGGGGTGAAGTTGCCGCTGCTGGCGCTCTTCGCCTTCCTGATCGGGTGCGTGCTGACCTACGCGGCCGCAGCGCTCTTCTACGGGCGCCTGAACCTGCTGAGCATCGTCTTCATGCTGGTGCTGGTGGGGGTCGGGCTGGACTACGGCATCCACATGGTGGCCCGGTACCTGGAGGCGCGTCGCCACCTGCCGGTGGGGCCCGCGGTCGCGCACATGATGCGGACGGCGGTGCCCAGCAACCTGGCCGGCGCGCTGACCAGTGCAGGGGTCTTCCTGCTGGCGTGGTTCACCGAGTTCCAGGGGCTGCGCGAACTTGGCGTGGTGAGCGGCACCGGGCTGCTGCTGACGCTCGGGGCGATCGTCATCGTGCTGCCTGCGCTGCTGGTGATCTTCGACGGGAAGTTCGCGCGCAAGGGGCGCGAGCTGCGCCCGCTGGACAAGGAGCATGCGTTCTTCGCCCAGCGCGAGAGCATCGACCATTCGATCCGCCCGCGGCAGGCATGGGTGACCGTGATCGCATCGCTGGCGATTGCGGGCGCGGCGGCGTGGTACGGGCTGGCAAACCTCCGATTCGAAAGCAACCTGCTCAAGCTGCAGGCCAGCGACCTGCCGAGCGTGGAGTGGGAGCACCGCGTCATCGACGAGTCGGCAGCGGCAAGCTGGTTCGGCGCCTCGGTGGTGGGATCGATGGCGGAGATTCCCCCGCTGCTGGAGAAGATTCGCACGCATCCCGAGGTGGGGCAGGTGAATACCGTCCTGGATGCGATGAAGCTGGAGACCCCCGAGCGCGCGGCGCTTCGAGCGCAGTTCGCCAGCGCCGTGGAGACGGCGCCGGCGCGCCCCCGGAAGGTCCCCGAATGGGGAGCCAGCGAACTCCGCGAGGCGGCCGGTGACGTCGCCGGCCTGGCCAGGTTCGCCCAGAAGGAGGCCCCCGCCGCCGCGGAGCACATGCGCGCGATCGGACATCGGCTGGCGGTGCTGGCCGACCTGGTGGACCCCGGCCACCACCCGCCCGACCATGTGGAGCGCATGCGCGCGCACGTCGAGGCGACGATGGAGCGTGCCAAGCTGGGGCTGCGCCTGATGGCCGAGGGAGCGCGCCTGCCGATGCGCGAGGCGCTGCCCGCGGCGGTGCGCGCGCAGATGATGTCCCCCAGCGGCAAGTTCCTGGTGACGATGCATCCCGCCGAGGATGTCTGGGAGCCGGCGCCCCTGGAGAGGTTCGTCACCGCGATGCGCGAGGTCGACGAGCACTCGACGGGCGTGCCGATGACCGTCAGCGAGTCGATGAAGAGCATGATGCGCTCCTTCTCGCAGCAGGCGATCCTGGCCACGCTGATGGTGACGGTGCTGCTCTTCGTGGACCTGCGCAGCGTCCGCGAGACGCTGGCGGCGCTGCTCTCGCTGGCCATCGGGGTGGCGTGGACCATCGGCGCGATGGCGGCACTGGGCGCCACCTTCAACCTAGCCAACTTCTTCGCGGTGCCGATCATGATCGGCCTGGGCATCGACAGCGCGATCCACATCACGCATCGCGCGCACGAAGGGGCGCTGGACCACGGCTTCGGCTCGACGCGGCGTGCGGTGGTCGTGACCGCGCTGACCACCACGATCGGCTTCGGCGCGCTGCTCTTCGCGCACCACCAAGGGCTGCGCAGCCTGGGCGTGGCCATGGGCATCGGCAGCGTCTGCTGTCTGGTGACAGCGGTCTGGACGCTGCCCGCGCTACTGCGAGTCATCGGGCTGCGGCCCAAACATGCGGCGCTGCGGCTGGTGGCCCCGATGCAGGGGTCCGCTGCTGCGGGGGCCCGCGGGGCCACCGGTGTCGCGGCGGTGGCGAAATCCGGGGACGCGGCGTAGGGCCAGTGCGCCTGCACCGGTCCGCCGCGCACGGCCTAGGATCCCTTCCATGGAATTCTCCTACAGGCGTCCCGTTTCATGCGCCGCCGGCGCCTTCCTGGCGTCCATCGTGCTCGGGCTCGCAGGCTGCAACGAACGCACCGCTTCGCCGGCCGCGGTGACGCCATCGACCGCCGCCAACGGCGTCACGGTGGTCACCTATGCCATCGAGGGGATGCACTGCAGCGGTTGCGCCGAGGCGATCGTGGCAGAGGTGGGCGAAGTGAAGGGCGTCAAGGGCGTGCAGTGCACCTTTGAGTCCAAGCAGGCCACCATCGAGCTGACGGATGCCGCCGCCGCCGCGGAGGCGGAGCGGGCGATCACCAAGTTGGGCTACAAGATCGCGCCCGCGGCGCCCTCTTCGAAGTAACTGGTGAAGGTGGCGCGGATCCGCGCGGCGGCCTCGTCCAGCGTGCCGTTGATGCGCGCGCCCGCGGCGTGCACATGGCCACCGCCATCGAAGTGCGCGGCGACATGGTTGACATCCACGAATCGGCCGCCGGGGCGCGCCGCTGGCTTGCTGCGAAAGCTGGCCTTCACGATGCCGGGGTCGTTCTGCACCAGCAGCACGCACGCCTCCACAGCGCCGACGGACATCGGCTCGTTCACCATGCCGGCCAGGTCGTCGACGCCGGTCCCCGTGCTGGCAAAGTCCGCGCGCTCCAGCCGCATGAGGGCGATGCGCCCGTCGCAGGCGTACTCCAGCGAGGCCAGTGCGCGCGCCATGAGCTTGGGGCGCCCCGGCGGGTCCCCTTGCTCGATCATGCGATAGAGGCCATCCTTGTCGACTCCACAGGTCAAGAGCCGCGCCGCCAGCTGGTAGACGCGATCGTCGGCGCCGCTGAAGCGGAACCAGCCGGTGTCGGTGGCCAGGCCGGCGAAGAGCGCCTCCGCGATCGTGTGGCGCGCGGGGCGTGGGCCCGGCGAGAGGGGCACGCCCAGTTCGTCCAGGATCGGCACCAGGACCTGCGTGCACGAGGCGCACCAGGGCTGCACCAGGCGCGCCGGGGCGACATCGTCGCCGCGTGCATGGTGGTCGATGCCGACCACCAGCGCGGGGTTCGCCCGCAGCCAGTCACGGATGTGCTCCAGCTGGCTCCATGCACCGGTGTCCACCACCGCTACCAGGTCGGTGCCCGCGGGCGGCACGACGGGTCCGCGGTCGACATGCGTGGCCTCTCCGGGCTGCATGAGCCCGGTGATGGTGCGGTCCAGCGGGCCGGCCAGGCTTGCCTCCGCGTGCGCACCGCCCGCGCGCAGGGCGCGCGCCAGCGCGAGCACCGAGCCGAGGGCATCGCCGTCGGGCTTGAAGTGCGTGGTGATGAAGGGGCGCTTCGCCGCGCGCAGGCGTGCAGCCAGGGCCGCGTGGGTGATCGTGGAGTCGTAGGTGTTCACGGGGTTCACTGCCGGGATGGCGGCAGCGGCAACGCTACGCGAGTGCGGCACAGCGCGCGACGTCGGCGTGCATCTGCGCCACCAGCGCATCGGCGCCGGTGAAGCGCCACTGCTCGCGCAGCCACTGGTGGAAGGAGAGCTGGATGCGCCAGCCGTAGTCCTCGAGGCCGCGGTGCATGCCCACCAGGTGCGCCTCGCAGGTGCGATGGACGCCGTCAAAGGTGGGGTTGGTGCCCACCGAGATGGCGGCGCGGAAGCGGCGCCCCTCGACCAGCGCCTCGCCCGCATAGACGCCATCGGCGGGCAGCTGCAGGTCACCGGTGGCGACGTTGGCCGTCGGGAAGCCCAGGACGCGACCGCGCTGCGCGCCGCGCTCCACCGTGCCCGTCACGGCGTGCGCACGCCCAAGGAGCAGCGCCGCGTCCGCCACGCGCCCCAGGGAGAGGAGCCAGCGGATGGTGGAGCTGCGCGGCGCCACGATGGTGCGGTCGCCCAGCGCGGCATCCACTTCGCCCAGGCGGATCGCCTTGAAGCCGTCGCGCGCGCCGATCGCGCGCAGGGTGCCGACGTCCCCCGAGCGCCCGCGCCCGAAGCGGAAGTCCGCCCCCTCGGCGATCGCTTCGAAGGGCAGCGCCGCTCGCAGGCGCGCGATGAACTCCTCGGGAAGCTCGGTCAGCACGCCGTCGCGGGGGTCGATGGTGCGCACCTCGTCGCAGCCTGCGGCCACCAGCAGGTCGGCGCGGCGGGCCGCATCGGTCAGGCGCGGCTGCTTGGCGGCGGGGCGCAGGACCGCGGCGGGCAGCGGCTCGAAAGTGACGGCCACGACGCGCCCCCCCGCCCCGGCGGCGGATCGCGCAGCAGAAACGATCGCCTGGTGGCCCAGGTGAACGCCGTCGAAGTTGCCGATGGTGGCGACGAGCATGGGGAGGCGGACGCAAGTCCGCCGGACGAAAGAGGATAGCGCCGGGCCGCGCCCGGGGCGGGGCTGCGCGCGGGGGGTGTGCGCGGGCCTGCGCGCGGGCCCGCGTTTTGGCTGCGAACCGGGGCGGCAGTCGTGGTATCACCTGCCGGATGCGCCCTGCATCCCCTGCTGTTCCCGCACCCACCGCCACCGACATGACAGGCATTCCCGACGCGACCGTCCTGGCCAGTGACCTGGGCAAGAGCTTCCAGCGCACTGCCGAGACGATCGTCCCCTGGTTCGTCTCGCAGATGCCGCGGATGTACTTCGACGACACCGCGCCCGCCACGGTGGCCGCGCACCTGCGCGCGATCATCGCGGCGCGCGCCTCGGGGCAGCCGCTGCACCTGACGATCCGGAGCGAGGATGGCCGCGAGTGGACCAGCATCCGCGAGGGAAACAAGACCGGCGTGCTGGCCGAGGTGGTGGGCAGCCTGCCCATGACCCCCTCGCTGCGCGCCGCCAAGATCCACAGCTCGCGCGACGGCGTGCTGGTGCTGGACAGCTTCGAGTTCGGCGACCGCGTTCCATTCGACCCCAAGAACCACGCACAGGCGGAGAAGCTGCGCGCCACCATCGAGTTCGCGCGCACCAGCGCCAAGGACTGGAGCGAGGCGGCGATCCGCACCTACTTCGGCAGCTGCGCGGGCGACTACCTGATGACGCTGACGCCGCACCGCCTGAACAAGCACCGCCAGCTGGTGGCGAAGGTCTC
This sequence comes from Phycisphaerales bacterium, assembly GCA_044230125.1. Lineage (GTDB taxonomy): Bacteria > Planctomycetota > Phycisphaerae > Phycisphaerales > SM1A02 > UBA966. The sequence goes on along the minus strand of JBGARR010000005.1, from coordinate 104,174 downwards.
GGGCACCGACGGCACCTGGATCGAGACGGAGCCCGAGGCAGAGCCCGAGCTGACGCGCATCACCATCGCCTTCAGCAATGCACGCACGCGCACCATGCTGGAGCGCTGCGCGCTGATCATGAGCCGCGCGGGCATCAGCATCCAGCGCGCCTACCTGGACCAGGTGGCGGACCCGCCGCACGGTTCGGTCACGCTGCTGGGCTTCGTGATCCAGTCGCAGGAGGGCAAGGCGATCGACACCGGCGGAGCCGCCTGGAAGCAGGTGGAGCATGAGCTGACCCGCGTGAAGTGGGTGGACTTCGACACCATCGAGCTGGCCAACCGCCACGCGCAGCTGAGCGTGGACCAGGCCGAGCTGATCCTGGCGCTGTGCACGCTGGCGCACCAGAAGCTGGTGCAACAGGACCGCCTGCTCTTCTCCATCGAGCGCATCGTGGCCACCGCCGAGCGCTCCATCGAGACCGCCGCGCAGGTGGGCGAGCTCTTCCGCGCGCGCTTCGATCCCGCCACGCGCATGCCCGATGCCGAGTTCGACCGCCGCGCCGCGGCGCTGCGCTCGGCGATCGCCACGCGCAACGACCCCGAGGGCACCGCGCGCATCCTGACCGCGCTGCTGGACGCGGTGGAGGCGACCTACCGCACCAACTACTTCCTGGAGCACCGCTTCGGGCTGTCGATGCGCATCGACCCTTCGTACCAGCGCAGCGAGCGGCGCCCCGAGACGCCCTACGGCACCTTCTTCGTCTTCGGCCGCGGCTACTTCGGCTTCCACAACCGCTTCAAGGAGATCGCCCGCGGCGGCCTGCGCGTGGTGAAGCCCTCGGGCGCGGCGCAGCACTCGCGCGAGCGCGAGCGCGTCTTCGACGAGGTGTACGGCCTGTCGTGGGCGCAGCAGCAGAAGAACAAGGACATCCCCGAGGGGGGCGCCAAGGCGGCGATCCTGCTGGAGTTCGACGCCGACGTCACTCGCTGCGTCAAGAGCTTCGTGGACAGCCTGCTTGACCTGATCGTGGACGACCCGGCCGCGAAGCGCCTGATCGTCGACCGATGGGGCAAGCAGGAGCTGATCTACCTTGGCCCTGACGAGAACATCACCCCGGCGCACATCGAGTGGATCGTCAGCCGCGCGCGCTACCGCAAGTATGCGCTGCCGGATGCGTTCATGAGCTCGAAGCCGGGCGCGGGGATCAACCACAAGGTCTATGGAGTCACCAGCGAGGGAGTGGCTGTCTTCCTGGAGGTGGCGCTGCTGGCGCGCGGCATCGACCCGCGCAAGCGCCCCTTCACCATCAAGCTGACGGGCGGCCCGGATGGCGACGTGGCGGGCAACATGATCCGCATCCTGCACCGCGACTACGGCGCCAACGCGCACATCGTGGGCATCGCCGACGGCAGCGGCGTGGGCGAGGACCCCGACGGGCTGGACCACGGCGAGCTGCTGCGCCTCTTCGAGGAGGCGCTGCCGATCGCGCGCTTCGACCCCAAGAAGCTGGGTCCGCGCGGGCGCGTGGTGCCGGTCGAGGCGCCCGAGGGGGCGCATCTGCGCAACACCCTGCACAATCGCCTGCAGACGGACGCCTTCGTCCCGGGCGGCGGGCGGCCCGCCACGATCAACGAGGGAAACTGGCGCGACTACCTGAACGCGGAGGGGAAGCCAAGCGCGCCGATCATCGCCGAGGGCGCCAACCTCTTCCTGACCCCCGAGGCGCGCAACGAGCTCTTCAAGGCGGGCTGCCTGATCTTCAAGGACTCAAGCGCCAACAAGTGCGGCGTCATCTGCTCGTCGTACGAGATCGGCGCCAGCATGCTGCTGGACGAGAAGGGCTTCCTGGCGATCAAGGCCGAGTTCATCGAACAGGTCCTGGTCAAGCTGCGCGAGCTGGCGCGCGCCGAGGCGGAGCTGCTCATGGCCGAGGGGCGCAGGCACCCGACCACGCCGCTGACCGAGATCTCGACGCGCCTGAGCAAGGTGATCAACGACACTGCCGATGCGATCCGTGCGGCGATGCCCAACTGGAATGCGGCCGACCGCGAGCTGGCGCGCGACGTGGTGCGCGAGCACATCCCGCTGAAGCTGCAGCAGGTGGCGGGCGAGCGCCTGTGGACCGGCATCCCCCAGGCGTACCTGGACTGGATGGTGGCGAAGCGGCTGGCGTCGGGCATCGTCTACCGCGAGGGGATCGACTTCCTGCGCTCGGTGGAGACGGACGCCGTGGCGGGACTGGCGCTGCGCTACCTGCGCAAGCGCGCCGAGACGCGGCGGCTGGTCGAGGAGCTGCGGAAGTCGGGTGCTCCCGGCACCGCGCGCGCGGCAGAGCTGCTCGCGCGCTCGGGAACGCGCGCGGCGCTCGAGGATTTCGACTGATCGTCGCCGCAGCAGGAAAAAGCCGGCGCTGCCGGAGACTGGCCACCGGGGCCGGCCATGCCTCCCTCGGACGCACGACCCCTGTGGGCCGTAGCCTGTGCGTCCGGAGGACCGCCCCGTGGAACGCAGTACATCCCGACTGACCGCCCTGGCCGCGCTTGCAGCAGTTGCCGCGCTGGCCACCACCGCCCGGACGCACGCGCAGGCCGCGGAGCTGCCGAAGCACGACGTGACAGAGCCCGGGGTCGTCGAGCGCGTCACGGTCTATCCGCAGCGGGCGGCAGTGACGCGGGTCCTCCGCCAGGAGATGTCGCAGGGACTGTGGACGGTGAAGGTGGCCAACCTGCCCGCGGGGATCGACCCGGCGACGCTGCAGGCAAAGGTGAGCGTGGGCGGCGACAGCGCGGCCGTCAGCGCGCCGAAACTGCTTGGGGTCGAGTACGGCGAGAGCGCGGGCGTCGCCTTCGGTGGCAGCCCCGAAGGCGTGGAGATGGCCAAGAAGATCGATGCGATGAAGCGCGACCTGGCGCAGCTGGCGGCCGAGGCGAAGATCCTGGAAGGCCAGGACAAGCTTGCGGACCAGGTGGGCGTGCGCGCAGCCGCCAATGCCACCGCCGATGGCGGCACCGCGAAGCAGGACCTGGGCCAGACGGCCAAGAACCTGGCATGGGTGCGCGGCGAGAAGGCACGCCTGCTGACTGCCGCGCGGGAGCTGGCCGAGAAGGACCGCACGATGAAGCGCGACCTGGCCGCGCTGGAGGCGACTTTTGCACAGAAGGGCGGCGCCAGCCGCACCGAGCGTTCGGCGCTGGTCCAGCTTGCAGTTCCGCAGCAGACGGCGGTGGAGCTGGAAGTCACCTACGTGGTGCCGAAGGCCACGTGGGCCCCGGCCTATGCGATCCGCGCGAGCGGGGATCGGTCGGATGTGGCGATCGAGTACGACGCCGTCGTCGCGCAGTCGACGGGCGAGGACTGGACGAACGTGGCGCTGGCCCTCAGCACCGCGGAACCCTCGCGCGCCTCGGCGCCGCCCTCCGTGGCGCCGGCATACGTGGATGTGTGGGTGCCGGTGGTCGCATCGGCGTCAAGTCGGGCGGGCAGGCCGGGCTATGCGTACAAGGAACGGCGCTACGGCGCAGAGCCCACCGCGGGGAACAGCAAGCCAGGCGCGGCCGACGCGGATGCCGCCGGTGCCAGCGGCGCCGAAGCGATCAGCGCGCTGGCAGCCTCCGCGGGCATCAACGAGGCGGGCGTCGCCACCACCTTTGCGATCCCGCGTCGCGTCAGCGTCCCCTCGGACTCCGCCAAGACCCAGCGCACCCGCATCGCCAGCTTCGAGCCGGGCGCCAGGTTCGTGTATGCCGCCGCCCCTCTGGTCACCGAAGCGGTCTTCCTGCGCGGCGACCTGGTCAATTCCTCGGGGTACGAGCTGTTGCCCGGCGTCGCGCAGATCTTCATGGGCGGGGACTTCATCGGCGAGACGCGGATGCCCGCGGTGGCGCCCAAGTCGGAGTTCGAGGTCTACTTCGGCCCCGACCGCGCGATCCGCGCGCGCCGCGAGGTGGTGAGCAGGAACACCGGCAACACCGGGCTTTTCGGCGGCAGCCTCGCCACGGTGTGGAAGTACCGCGTGATGCTGGACAACGGCACGGGACGCGACATCGACCTGGAACTCCTGGACCGCCGCCCCGTCAGCCGCAACGAGAAGATCGAGATCAAAATCGCCGATCTCTCGAAGCCCCTCTCGACGAACGCCAACTACCTGGCCACGCTGCAGCCGCAGGGCATCCTGCGCTGGGACCTGACCGTTCCCGCGGGCGCGCGGGGCGCCGGCGCGATGGCGCTGACCTGGACCGTCCAGGTGACCCGCGCGAAGGACATCGAGACCACTCCGCTGCCCGACTGAACCGCGCCCTGGCAGGCCGGAGGAGTTCCGGCACGGCCGCTGGGACGCTCGCCGCCGCCGATGGATCCACAGGAACCCGCCATGCACAGCATCATCCAAAGCACAACGCACCCTGCTGGACCTCCCGGCGCTGGCGCTCGCCGCCGTCGCTGCCATCGCGCCCATGGCCTCTGCACAGGGGACCCCGCCGCGTGCCGCATCCGGGGCCGGTGCGCAAGGGGCGCCGCCGCGCTCCGCGTCCGCCGCCGCTGCACACCAGGGGGACGAGATTCCGATGCAGGTCGTTTCGGACCAGGGTGCCATCGAAGCGGTGACCTTGTATCCCGGGCGCGCGGCCGTGACCCGCGCGGTGCGCCGCGACCTGGCGCAAGGAGTCTGGACCGTGCGCATCGGCAACCTGCCTGCCAGCGTCCAGGCGAGTTCGCTGCAGGCGAAGGTGGCGCGCGCCGGGGACAGCGCCGCGAAGGCGCCCCCGAAGCTCCTGGGGGTCGAGTACAGCGAGACGCAGCGCGCCACCTTCGAGGGCACCCCCGAGGGGGTGGCGCTGCAGGAGAAGATCGAGAAGCTCAAGCGCCTGACCGGTGAACTGGCGCAGGACCGTGCGCTGCTGGCCGCACAGGACAAGCTGGCGGACCAGATCGGCGTCCGCGCAGCCGCGAACGCCACCAACGACGGCGCCACGCAGCCGCTCGACCTGGAGGCCGCTGCCAAGCAGCTGGAGTTCGTGCGCAGCGAGAAGCTGCGGATCCTGGCCGAGGCACGCGGCCTGGACGACAAAGAGCGGCAGCTTCACGAAGAGCTGGCCGCCGCGGAGGCGCAGCTGGCGGCGCGTGGCGGTGCCAGCCGCACGGAGCGCACGGCCCTGGTGATGATCGCCGTTCCCGAAGGCGCCGCGGTCGAGGTGGAGCTCACCTACCTGGTGGCCGATGCAGGCTGGGAGCCCTCCTACGCCGTCCGCGCCTCGGCCGATCGCAGCGGCGTCGCGGTGGAGTACGACGCGATGATTTCGCAGCGCACCGGCGAGGACTGGAATGGCGTGCGAATGTCCCTTTCGACCGCGCAGCCGACGCGCGCCAGCGGGCCCCCGCCGGTGGCGCCGTGGTTCGTGGACATCGTGGTGCCGGTGGACCCGCAGGCCCAGGGCATGGTCACCGGCGCGCCCGCCGCGATGGAAGGGGCAAAGGCGATGAACGCCGAGCCTACGGTCCAGTTCGATGCCGGCGTGGCCCTGGCGCGCAAGCGCCTGGAGGAGATCTCTGCCCCTGCCACCGTCCAGGAGACGGGCGTGGCGGTCAGCTTCGACCTGCCGCGCGCGGTCACCATCCCCACCGACGACAAGAAGAAGCAGCGCACCCGCATCGGCGCCTTCGAGCCTGGCGCGGCGTTCGTCTACGTCGCCGCGCCGATCGTCACGGAGAGCGTCTTCCTGCGCGGCGACCTGACCAACACCAGCGCCTTCCAGCTGCTGCCGGGCAAGGCGCAGATCTTCATGGGAGGCGAGTTCATCGGCGAGTCGCAGATGCCTTCCGTCGCCCCGCAGGACGAGTTCAAGGTCTTCTTCGGGCCTGACCGCGCGCTGCACGCCAAGCGCGAGGTGCTCAGCAAGACCACGGGCGCCAGCGGCCTCTTCGGCAGCAGCACCAGCACCCTTTGGAAGGAGCGCATCTCCATCGACAACGGCACCGGACGCGACGTGAAGATGGAGGTCTTCGACCGCCGCGTGGTGAGCCGCAACGACAAGATCGAGGTGCGCACGGCGGACCTGTCGCCGCCCCTCAGCACCAACAAGCAGTACCTGGAGACGCTCTTCCCCCAGGGCATCCTGCGCTGGGACCTGACCGCTCCCGCCACGGCCCGCGGCCCCAAGTCCACCGTCATCTCCTGGAGCGTCGAGGTGATCCGCGCCAACGACATTCGCACCACCCCCCTCCCCGACTGAAAGCGCCGATCGCAATCTCGTCTAAGCGCCTCTCACGTGGCTGGCCACCACAGGCGCCGAGACGAGCCAATCCGCACCCTTCAGGAAATCCAGCAGGTGCCCTGCAGGCGGCGCCAGCGACAGGTCGTCCGCGGTCAGCATCGCGCGCTCCGGGACGCTCCAGAACCCGGGCTCGACCTGGTGGAGCTCCAGCCGGCTGCGCAGCGTGGCGGCAGCCATTGGGAAGGCGTAGAGCTTGGTGTTGGGCGTCAGCATGCGCCCCAGCCCCTCCAGGAGCCCCCCCTCGATCTCCTTGTAGAAGGCGTCCCGCAAGATGGTCACCACGGAGTCCAGGCCGAGGACGAAGCGGATCTGGCTGCTCGCGTGGCGGTGCAGGTACGCCGAGACGCGAAAGGTCTCGGTGAAGTTGGTCAGCATCGAAGCGTGCCCTGGGCGGAAGACGCGGTCGATCGAGGCGCGCCGGTCACGGCTGGTCACCGGGGAGGGCGCGACGCCATCCGCGATCGAGAGCTCCAGCAGCCGCAGCGGCTCGCGGTCGCAGGCGATCCCCTCGGAGGCGAAGAGCGCGGCCGCCTCGCGCAGCATCCGGTCCAGTTCGGGGTTGTCGCGCGTCATCGAGCAGCGATGCACCAGGATCGCGCGCTTGCGCAGCAGCGTCGAGGGCTGCTCCATCCGCGCCTCCTCGTCGAAGAGCACCGTGCGCGTGAGGCCCTGCGCAAGCATCTCGCGCGCCACCGAGCGCTGGCTGGGCAGCTCCTCGAAGGCCGGGCCGGAGCACTCGACCACGTCGATCTCCATGTTTGCCAGCGAGAGGCCGTCGAAGAGCGACTTCAGCAGGCTGTGGAAGGGCGAGCGCAGGTAGTACGCGCCGAAGATCAGGTTGACGCCCAGCACGCCCAGCGCCTGCTGCTGCTGGAGCGCGGTGGGGTCGTGCAGCGCGGCGTGCAGCAGGATGTCGCTGTGCGGCGCGCCGGGCTCGTGCTGGAAGCGCAGTCCGATCCAGCCGTGGCTCTCGTTGCCCCCCTTGAAGGAGCGCGTCGCCACCGTGTTGGCGAAGGCGAAGAACGCGGTGGTGCTGCCGCGCGTCGCCCCCAGGCGCTGCAGCAGCAGCTCGTATTCGTGGTCGAGCATCGCGCGCAGGCGTTCGCGCGAGACGTAGCGCCCCGCGCTGCCGTAGATCGCGTCGCTCACCGTCATGTCGTAGGCGGAAATCGTCTTGGCCACCGTGCCCGCGGCACCACCCACGCGGAAAAACCAGTCCGAGACGTCCTGCCCGGCGCCGATCTCGGCGAAGGCGCCGTACGCGGAGGCGTCAAGGTTGAGGCGCAACGCCTTCGCGTTGGTGTCGAGCGGATGGTGCACGGGCCGATCCCTTCGCTGTCAGGGGTTCATGGAACGCGTCGAGCGCCCGATTCGATGGTGCCGCGCGAAGGAGGCGTCCTCAGGTCCACCACGGCGTGGCGGGCTCCTGCTCCACGGTGCATTCCTGCAGGAAGGCGATCGCGCGCTCGAAGCCCTCGTCCACCGACATCAGCATGTCCTCGTGCTCGATCGACAGGACGTGGTCGTAGCCGTAGCGGCGCAGCATGCTCACGAAGGGACGCCAGAACTCGGGCCCGTGCCCCCAGCCGCAGGTGCGGAAGTTCCAGGCGCGGTGCTTGATGTCGCTGTAGGGGCGCGCGTCCAGGTAGCCGTTCAGCGGGCCTTCGTGCGGATCCAGCTCGGTGTCCTTGGCGTGCACGTGGAAGAGCAGCCCCGCCTCGCCCAGCGCGCGCGCGGCCAGCACCGGATCGCATCCCTGCCAGAAGAGGTGCGACGGATCCAGGTTGGCGCCCAGCACGGGCTTCCCACTGATGCCCGCCTTCTTCTGCGCGCGCTCGCTCAGGCGCAGCAGTGTGTCGACGTTGTAGACGCAGAAGCCCGGGTGCGGCTCCCATGCGATGCGCACGCCACGGCGGCGCGCGACCTTGGCCTGCGCCGCCCAGTAGGGCACCAGCACTTCGTCCCACTGGTACTTCAGGATCTCCAGGAAGTCGCCGGGCCACGGGCAGGTGACCCAGTTCGGCGTGGCATCGCGCTTGGAACCGCCCGGGCAGCCGCTGAAGGTGATGACGATGTCGGCGCCCAGTTTCGGTGCCAGCTCGACGGCGGCGGCGTAGTCGTCATGGTGCTTCTTGGCGACGGACTTGTCAGGGTGGACGGGGTTTCCATGCACCGCCAGCGCCGAGAGGATCAGGTCGTTGGACTTCAGGATGTCCTTGATGCGCCGCTGCTCGCTGGCGCTGGCCAGGACCTTGCGCGGGTCGAAGTAGGGCTTGCCGGGCCATGCGCCGACCGGAAGCTCGATGGCCCCCAGCCCCAGTTCGGCGATGGAGGAGCAGACATCCTCGAGCTTGCGGCCGGAGAAGAGGGCGGACATGACGCCAAGCTTCATGGGTGGAACCTCGTGGCGGCGCGTGGGAGCGTGGGGCGCCGGGTGCGTTGGCACGGCAGGAGGCGCGGCCATCGGGCCGACCGCCGCGCCGCGGGGAGGTGGGAGCCTAGTTCCCGGCCGCCCGGGGCTCAATCCAACCGCCGAGCAACCGCGGAGCGGGCGGGAACGGACCATTCCTGCGACAATGCCCACCATGCTCGCGATCGCTGCCCTCGCCCTGCTGCTCGGTGCGCAGGATGCACCCCCCGCTGCCGCTCCCGGCGGCCCAGGTGCCGCGCCGCCCGCACCGCAAGAACCGGCCAAGGCACCAGCGCCGACATCAACCGGGGCGCCGTCCTCCGCGCCGCCTGCTTCGAAGGAAGCTCCTGCGCCGACGCCGCCCACGCCTGCGCCCGCCGCGCCCGCGCCCGCCGCGCCTGCGCCCTCCGCACCTGCGCCCTCCGCACCTGCGCCCGAATCTGGCGAGGCGACTCCCGGCGCCCCCCCGACCGAGCCCGTCGCTCCGCCGCTGCCGCCGAGTGCCAACGCGCTCCTCTCCCCCGCTGCGCGCGCAGGCTTGGCGCGACAGGTGTGGATCTTCATCGACCGCTGGAAGGAGTTCGGCGGAAACGTGGAGAAGGAGTCGGATCTGGAGATCACCGTCAACGACGGCCGCGAGTCGCGCACCTTCAACAAGGCGCAGATGCTGGAGATCGTCGAGCTGACCAAGCCGCAGCCCGGTCAGTACGGCATCGTCCAGCTGCGCGACGGCAGCCGTGTCCGTGGCGAGATCCTGAAGGACTCGTTGGAAGGGGTCGAGTTCAAGGTGGACACGGTGGTGGGCAAGCTCTCGCGCAAGAGCGTCTATCGCGTGCTGTTGGAGCCGGACTTCGCCGAGCGCTACGCGATGCTGAAGGCGAGCATCGCACCCGACGAGCATGGCCGGCGCGTGTCGCTGGCGAAATGGCTGATCGACCAGGCGCAGTTCGAGTTCGCGCGCGTCGAGCTGGAGGCCCTGCTGCGCGACTCCGACCGCGAGGATGCGCGCACCCTGCTGCGCCATGTCGAGGCGCGCATCAAGCTGAACGACGCCGTCGAGGCGCGCCGCAAGGTGCAAGAGGAGAAGGCCAAGGCGCAAGGCAGTGGCGCGGCCAGCCCGGGCCACACGGCGGGCACGCCCCAGGCGAATCCCGCAGGCCCCGTGGCTTCTCCGGGCTCGGTTCCGGCGGCGAGCCCGGCTTCGACCGGGCCCGCTGTTCCTGCGCCCGCGCCCGCCGCCGCACCCGGCGAAGCCCCGCATGCGCCGGCGACGGCGACACCGACCACCGCGACACCCTCCACCACCGCACCCACCGCCACGGCACCCACCGCCACGGCACCCTCCACGCCCGCCGCGCCCACAGGCGCTTCCGAGGCGCCGCAAGGCGGCGCCCCCACCACCCGGGAGATGCTGCCCAAGAACCTGCTCTCCAATGACGACGTCAACCTGATCCGCGTCTACGAGATCAACTTCGCCGACGCGCCGCGGATGACCGTCTCCCCCGAGGGCGTGCGCCAGCTGATCCTGCGCTATGGATCCAGCGCGCTGATCCCTGCCACCACGCAGGAGCGCAACGCGCTCTTCAGCAAGAACCCCACCGACCTGGCGCGCCTGATGTTCGACCTGCGCGCGCGCGACCTGTACCGCTACATCGAGGTGGACGAGGATCCGCCCTCACTGGCCAAGTTCCGCACCCGCGTGCACAACTCGTGGCTGATCAGCAACTGCGCCACCAGCCGCTGCCACGGCGGCGTGGGTGCGGGGCGCTTCTTCCTGTACACCGGGAACGCCAAGGACGAGCGGATCCGCTACACCAACCTGATCACCCTGCTGAACTTCAAGGTGGACGGGAAGCCGATGGTGAGCTTCGAGGATCCCGAGAGCTCGTTGGTGGTGCAGTACGCCCTGCCGCGGACGACTGCCCGCTTCCCGCACCCCGATGTCAAGGGGTGGAAGCCGATCTTCAGCCCCTCGACGCCGCAGCTGCACCAGGACACCATCGAGTGGATCCGCAGCATGTACCAGCCGCGGCCCGTCTATCCCATCGACTACGTCCCCCCGAAGCTGGACGCCCCCGACAAGCCGGTCAAGACCATCGACGGTCCGGACCGCTGAACCCCGGTGTAGAGTGCCCCTTCCATGAAACGCGTCACGATCATCTCGTCCGCCAGCCCGCTCGCCGCCGGCCTTCTGTGCGCCGGTCTTCTGCTGGGCTGCGACATCCACCAGCCGAACGCATCGCAGGCGGGTGCCGCCAAGATCATCCAGGCCAGCGCCAAGGCGCAGGCGCTGAGCGCGCGCATCGCCAGCGATCCCGAGGCGATCAGCAAGATGCTGCCCGTCGAAGGCGCCGAGCCGCGCGAGATCAGCAAGCCGATGCTGGCCCCCGCCGAGGCCGCCAAGGAACTGCGCGACCTGGCCGGCCAGGTCGCCACCGCCGGCGGCAGCGAGGCGCAGCGCAAGGAGGCGCAGTCGCTGGCCACGCGCCTGCGCCGCGAGGCGCTGATGCTCGACCTTCTGGAACTGGAGCGCGTGGCGGCGCTGCAGCGCGTCGTGGCGCAGAACATCGATGCGCGGCTGGCGGTCATCCGCTCCATCCAGTCCTCGGGACAGCTGACTGCAGTGGCGCCCGCCGAGGCGCGGCTGAAGGCCACCAACGCGGCGCTGGCGGAGTACAAGCAGATGGTGGCGATGCTGCAGAAGAGCGCAGAGGGCGCTCGCGGCACGCTGAGCGGGCTCGACTCCGTGGCCGCCGCAAAGTCGAAGGAGGCGGACGCGATCGATGCGCAGGCGCAATCGCTGCGCGCGGAGGCTGCGACCAGCAACCCCATCAAGGCTTACCCGCTGGTGAAGGACGCGACCGCGAAGCTGGACAAGGCGCAGGACCTGCGCACCGAGGCCGCCGTGGCGGACATGCAGGCGATGAGCCTGCGGAGCGCGGTGCAGGTCGTCGAGGCCGCACTGAAGGATGCAGGGGCGGGCGAGCAGTACCTGGACAGCCGCCTGGACGCCGCCACGAAGGCGAAGCAGTCCGCGACTGCGCGCACCGACGCCGCCAAGACGCGCGTCGCCGAGCTGGCCGCGGAGGCGACCACTTTCGCCAAGGAGATGGAACGGCTCCAGACCGAGCAGTTCGACCCGATCTTCAAGAGCGTCGAAGAGGCCTTCGAAGGCAGCACGCTCGCCACCAAGGTGCCGACGGACTCGGCGATGATCGCGATCGCGAAGGCGCGGCTGCAGGCGATCCGCATCGATGCGCTGCGGCAGCAGATCGAGATGGCGGCGATGGCCGGTGCAGGCGCCGACGCGGCGCCCGTGCAGGCGATGCGCTCGGCACAGGAGAAGGCGCGCGGCCAGGCGAAGATCGCGCTGGCCGAGGCGCGCGACGCCCTGAGCGGCACGGACGCCGCCAGCGGCAAGTCGATGGTGGCCTCGGTGGAGGCCATCGGCGCGACGCTGGGCATCGACATGAAGTCCGCGACGCCCGCACCCGCGGAGGCTGCACCGGCCGCCGAAGGGGCGGCACCGGCGGAGGGCGCGGCTCCGGCAAGTGATGCGCCTCCGGCAGCGGCACCGGCGGAACCTGCGCCCGCTGCGCCGCCCGCTGCGCCCGAAGAACCCAGCAAGTAAGCGGGGTGCCAGCCCCGGGCGGGCCCGCCAGCTCCCGACGATTCCCGGCAATTCCAAGAGACCGCCAACGCGCCCCGGCCACCCGGGGCGCTCTCATTCACCGGCGGCGAGCGCATCGCGTGCTGCGGCGCGCACTTGCCCGGGCTGTGCAGCGTCGGCCGCCAGCCGCGCAAGCTGCGCGACCAGATCGCCGCGCATCGGCTCCGTCAGGGTGGGGTCCCGGAGGGCGCTCCCGGCGGCGAGCGCCGCGTTGCGCCGCCACGCCGCGGCGTCCGCACGACGCAGCACCGCGTTGAAGCGTGCGGCCTCCCACTCCTGATCGCTCCACGCCAGCAACTGCAGCAAGGGAAGCATGCCATGGTGCGGCTCGTATGCCGGGTGCACCGCCGCAGAGAGAGCGCGGTTTGTGGGCTGCGAGTGCGGGCAGACCTCCTGGCAGATGTCGCAGCCGAAGAGCCAGTCTCCGGTCCGCCCCGCGAACTCGGCGGGGATCGTGCCATCGTGCTCGATGGTGAGGTAGCTGGTGCAGCGCGTCGCGTCGACGCTCCACGGAGTGATGGCACCGGTCGGGCAGGCGTCGATGCAGCGGGTGCATCCGCCACAGGGATCGGCGCTTGACGGGGCGGGCGCGGCACGTACGGCGGCCAGGGGCAGCGTCGTGACGATCGCGCCCAGCGCGATCCATGAGCCCAGCCCATCCGGGGCGATGAGCAGCGTGTGCTTTCCGATGCGCCCCAGCCCCGCGCGCGCAGCGTGCTCGCGCTCCAGGAGCGGCGCGGTGTCGACGCAGACGCGGAAGCGATGCCCGGGGTGCGCGCGGCGCAGTTCCTCGGCGAGCGCCTCCAGGCGCGCGCGCAGCACAGCGTGGTAGTCCTCGCCACGCGCGTATCGGGCGATCCGCCCCGCGCCCGCCATGCGCGCGTCGGCGCGGCCGGTGGCGTAGCGGTCCGCCACGCACAGGATGCTCCGCGCCCCGGGGACCAGCGCGGCGGGGTCCAGCCGTTGTGCCAGGTCCTGCGCCAGGTACTCCATCTGGCCCTGCTTTCCCGCGTCGATCCAGGCGCGGAATGCCGCGCCATGCTCGGTGGGTTCGGCGCAGGTGACGCCCGCCAGCGCAAATCCGTGCTGCATGCACCGCTCCAGCAGCGCGCGCGTCCGTTGCGCGGGATCAGGGTCAGGGGGCTCGGGGGGCGCGGAGCTCACGCGTGCACCTATCGCGCGACGCCGAGCGCCGCGGCCAGCCTTGCAGGCGGCAGGTCAGGGACGAGCAGCCGCTCGCCGAGCGCGGCACCGGCGGCCAGGTATCCCGAGCGGGTTGCCCCTTCCATGGTGGCGGGCCAGCCGGTGCGCGTCCAGTCACCGGCCAGGTACAGGTTTCGAACGCCCCCGTCGCGGTCGAAGCCATCGGCGGCGGCGGGCGGGCGCAGCGCCTCGACCCCCGGCACGACGGCAAAGGTGGCCCGCTTCTCCTTGACGCTGCGCACCGAGACGGGTTCGACGCCGCGCGCATCGGGGAGCGCCCAGCGCAGGTCCGCCAGCACGCGCGCGGCGATCGCGGCCTCGTCCAGCTCCATCCAATCCTGTGCCCCGCTGACCACCGCATGCAGGTGCTGCGTGCCGTCGGGATCGATGCTGCCGCGCTCGTGCGCGCTCTTGTTGAAGACCCACTGCGTGCCCCGACCCGGCAGCACCATGTGCGGCAGCTGCATCACCGCGCGCGGAAAGCGCAGGTGCACGCCAAGGATCGGGCTGTACTGAATCTCCTCCAGCCGCTGGAGCCGGCGATCGGCGCTGCGCAGCGCCTGGCCCACCAGCTTCGCCAGCCGGTCGGCGGGGAGCGCGCTCACCACGATGTCGGCATCGAATCGCCCTTCGTCGGTGACCACGCCGGTGGCGCGCCGCCCGTCGAAGGCGATCGCGACGGCGCTGACGCCCAGGCGCACCTGCCCACCCGCTGCCGCGATCGCCTCCTCGGCGGGGTCGTAGAGGCGCACCAGCGGCACCGTGGGCAGGCCCATGAGCGGCGCATGGCGATTGGCCAGGAACCCCTCCTGGAAGACCTGCATCGCGCTGGCAGCGCTGGCGGCTTCGACGGGCAGGTTGCACGCGCTGACCACCACCGGGTTCCAGAAGAGCTCGACGACGCGCGGCGGCTGGCCCGTCTCCGCCAGGAACTCCGCGAAGGTGCGTGCCTCCCAGGCGCGGCGCCCGCTGGCACCGATGCGCAGCAGCCGCCACATGGCACGCGCCACCGCGCGCTTCTCGGCCAGCGAGAGCATGCGCATCGACGCGAAGCTGCGCGTGAAGTGCGCAGGTGCGGGCAGGAGTCCGGGGCGCATCACGTCGGGGGCGCGCGGCGGGTTCGCCCAGTAGATGCGCGCGTGCCACTCGATCGCATCTGCGACGCCGAGGCGCGCATAGAAATCAAGCAGGTTGGTGCAGCAGCCCATCAACACGTGCTGGCAGTTGTCCAGCACCTCGCCGGTGCGCGGGTCGACGAAACTGGTTGCGCGTCCACCCAGCTTGCGGCGCGTCTCCAGCAGCGTGGTGGCAACGCCCGCCTCGGAGAGGCGCAGCGCGCACGCAAGGCCCGCGATGCCGCCCCCCACCACCACCGCCGAGCGCGGCGTGGCGCCTGCTCGGCCGCCCAGTCGCGCAGGCTGAAGCGCCGTCACTGCGATGCCCCGTGCACCGTCGCCTCGGCCGCGCCCGCGCGGGGGGCAGGCGTCGCCACCGCGTGGCGTGCCATGTGCCGCGCGCGCAGCGCGATCCATCCCTTGCGCAGGCCAGAGAGGCGGACGCGCCGGTCGGAGGCGATCGCCGACGGGTTGGCGCGGATGCGCCCAAGCAGTCCGTGGTAGATCTCGGTCATCGCCCAGAGCGTGGGGGCGCAGCCGGGGGTGATCATGCTCTCCAGCCGCGCGCTGCGTGCGTAGAAATGCTCGGCGCGGTCGCACTGCGCGCGGATGAACTCGGCGCACGGTTCCGGGCGGGACCAGCGGCGCAGCTCGGCGGGCGTCAGGTCCATCTGCCGGAACTCCGCCGCGGGCAGGTAGACGCGGCCCAGGTCGAAGTCCTCGCGGTAGTCGCGCAGGATGTTGGTCATCTGGAACGCAATGCCGCGATCGATGGCAAGCGCAGGCGCTTCCTGGTCGTGGAAGCCCCAGATGCGGATGCAGACCAGCCCCACCGTGCTCGCCACGCGGTAGCAGAAGGCGCGCAAGTCCTCCCACGATTCATAAGAGTTGGTGCCGACATCGGCCAGCTGGCCGTCGAGCATGTCGTGAAAGTCCCTGGCGCTCAGGTCGTGGCGACGCGCGACCCATGCCAGTCCGCTCCAGACGGGCGAGTCACCTGCGGCGCGCCCCGCCAGCGCCTCGTCGGTCGCGGC
This sequence comes from Phycisphaerales bacterium, assembly GCA_044230125.1. Taxonomy (GTDB): domain Bacteria; phylum Planctomycetota; class Phycisphaerae; order Phycisphaerales; family SM1A02; genus UBA966. The sequence continues at coordinate 88,490 of JBGARR010000005.1, read as the reverse complement.
GCGGAAGGCGGCGATGCGCTGCACGCGCTCGGCCGCGGCGAACCCTTCGGCGTCGGCCAGGTCGTCGGCGGCGCGCATCCACGCGTAGATGACGTACATCGCGCTGCGCTGCGGCTCGGGGGTGAGCTTCAGCCCGTAATAGAAGTTCCGCGCGCGCGCGCGCGTGATCGCCTCGCATGCGGCGAAGACGGGCAGGAGCTCGCGCGGCACCGCAAGGGCGGCCGCGCCCGGTGCGCGGGTGCCGGACGCGGATGCGCCCGCTGCCGTCGTGCCGGAGCCGCTCATCCAGCCGCCTCTCCGCGCGCGAGGCGGGCGCCCCACCAGGCGCGCAGCACCAGCCGCAGCTTTCGCGGCGCACCCAGGCGCGGGCGGTGGATGCAGGTCTCGTAGTTCCATGCCTCGATGCCGGCCAGGACCGACTCGCCCCCTTCGACGAAGAGGCGAACGACGGGCCGCGCCTCGGCGGTGAGCAGGGGAAGAAGCGCGCGTCCCTCGGAAAAGAGGCCCCATGTCCGGTCCACCAGCGGGCGCACGGCCTGCCGGTATTCGGCAAGGAAGCGATGGTCACAGGCGAAACCCTGCCGCGCGGAGCGGCCAAGGCGATCCTGGAAGTCGGCGATCGGAGCAGTCGCTTCGGCGGGCAGGTAGATGCGGTCGCGCTCCAGCAGGTCGCGCTTCACGTCCTGCAGGTGGTTCACGACCTGCAATGCGGTGCAGAGCCGGTCGCTCAGCGCGAAGCGCTCGGGGGTGGCCAGGCCGAAGAGGCCCAGCACCAGGCGCCCCACCGGGTCCGCGCTGCGCGTGCAGTAGTCCACCAGCTCGTCCCACGTCTGGTAGCGCGTCTTCCACTGGTCCTGCTCGAAGGCGCGGATCAGGTCGTCGAAGGGGCCCATCGGCAGCGCATGCCGCTCGATGGTCGGGCGCAGCGCCACGAAGACCGGGTGGCGCGGCGTGCCCGCGTAGCACGCCTCCAGCTCGCTCCGCCACCACGCCAGCAGCGACGTGCACTGCGCCGGGTCGCCTGCCTCGTCACCCAGGTCGTCGGCCCAGCGGCAAAAGGCGTACACGGCGGCGAAGTCGTCGCGCAGGCGCAGCGGCACCAGCGCGCTGAGCACGCTGAAGTTCTCGTAATGGCCGGTGGCCAGGCGCCGGCACCAGGCGCGCGCAGCGGCCTGGTCCATGGGGGGCGCGGTGCCGGGACCGATGGTTCCGGGGCCGAACGCGGCAAGCTGTTCGACGACGCGTGTCACGGGGCGCAACTCTAGCGCAGAACGCCCTTTCCGTGGCGGAAACCGCGCTGCTTCCTGCGGCGCGGCACACCCACGCGGCTACACTTCCCCGCTCGATGAAGCTCATCCTTGCAAATCCCCGCGGCTTCTGCGCCGGCGTCTACATGGCGATCGATGTCGTGGACCAGCTGATCGACATCTGCCCGGACGAGCCGATCTACGTCTATCACGAGATCGTGCACAACCGCCATGTCGTCGAGCGCTTCAAGCGCCGCGGCGTGCGCTTCGTCGAGTCCATCGACGAGGTGCCCGACGGCAGCAAGCTGGTCTTCAGCGCGCACGGGGTGAGTCCCGTCCTGCGCGCCGAGGCGCAGGCGCGCAACCTGACCGCGGTCGATGCCACCTGCCCGCTGGTCACCAAGGTGCACAACGAGGCGATCCGCTATGCCAGAGCGGGCTACCAGATCCTGCTCGTCGGCCATGCCGACCACCAGGAGATCATCGGCACGCGCGGCGAGGCGCCGGACGCGATCCAGGTGGTGGAGTCCCCGGACGACATCCCCGGGCTGGTCATCACGGATCCCGACAGGCTTGTCTACCTGACGCAGACGACGCTGAGCACCGACGACGCGAACGTGATCATCAGCGCGCTGAAGAAGGCGCTGCCGGGGCTGCGCGAGCCCCCGAGCGAGGACATCTGCTACGCCACCACCAATCGCCAGCGCGCCGTCCGCGTGCTGGCGCCGTGCGCCGACCTGACGCTGGTGGTGGGCAGCCGAAACAGCAGCAATTCCGTGCGGCTGACCGAGATCAGCGAAAACGTGGGGACGCCCGCGCGGCTGGTGGACGACCGCAGCGAGATGCGCCCCGAGTGGTTCGCCGGCATCGGCACGGTGCTGGTGACCGCGGGCGCCAGCGCCCCCGAGGACCTGGTCCAGGAGATGATCGTCGAGCTGATCGAGCGCTTCGGCGGCGAGGTGGAGCAGCACGACGTCTACCACGAGCAGGTGGAGTTCGGCCTCCCCGGCACGCTCAAGGAGGTGATGCGCGCGCAGGGCATCGATCCCACCGGCCGCCGCGTGATGCGCAAGGACGCCGACGAGGCGATGGGCGCGTGGCTCGACCGCCACCAGATCGCGCACCGCACCGTGGACCTGACCGTCGGCGCCACCAAGTGACGCGCCGCGCGAGCAACGCATGAGCACCACCGCCGCGACCAGCCCGGCAGCAGGCCAGCAGGGCTTCTTCGAGCTTGACGCCACCGAGCTGGAGGCGTGGTGCGCAGCACGCGGCATGCCGCGTTTCGCCGCGAAACAGTTGCTGGACTGGGTCTACCGCAAGGGAATCGCGGACCCGGCCCAGATGACCAACCTGTCTCTGGTGCAGCGCCAGATGCTGGCGCGCGAGATGGTCTTCCTGCAGGGGACCGAATTGCGCACGCTGGAGGCGACGGATGGAACGCAGAAGCTGCTGATCGGCTGGCCCGCGCTGGGGGCAGGCGCACCGGAGGCGGCCGCCGCCGAGTCGGGCGCACCGGCAGGAGCGGCGCGCATCAAGCTGCCGGTGGCAGGCGCGGGGCGCGAGACCGCCACGGGCCGCGAGACCGAGTGCGTGATGATCCCCACCGAGGACCGCCGCACCGCCTGCGTCAGCAGCCAGATGGGCTGCCCCGTGGGCTGCCGCTTCTGCGCCAGCGGGCTGGATGGCGTCGAGGGGAACCTGACCGCGGGGCGCATCGTCGAGCAGGTCTGGCGCCTGCGTGCGCTGCCCGGCGTCGAGCGCATCAGCAACGTCGTCTTCATGGGTATGGGCGAGCCGCTGGCGAACTTCGCCGCGGTGACCAAGGCGATCCGCATCCTGAACGCGCCCTGGGGAATGGGCATCGGTGCGCGCAAGATCACCATCAGCACCGTCGGGCTGCCCGCGGCGATCCGCAAGCTCTGCACCTTCGAGATCCCGGTGACGCTGGCACTGAGCCTGCACGCGCCCAACGATCAGCTGCGCAGGCAGATCATCCCGTGGGCCGAGTACTCGACGATCGCTGAGCTGCTCTCGGCATGCGACGAGTGGTTCCAGAAGACGCATCGCGAGATCACGCTGGAGTACATCCTGCTGGGCGGCTTCAACGACCAGGCGGAGCATGCCCGCGAACTGGCGCAGGTGGCGCGGTCGTTGCGGGCGAACGTCAACCTGATCCGCTACAACGAAGTGGAGGGGCTGCCCTTCAAGCGTCCGGGCGACGGCGACGTGCACACCTTCCAGGCGCTGCTGCGGGAGGCGGGGGTGAACTCGCACATCCGCGCGAGCCGCGGGCGGGACATCAAGGCAGCGTGTGGGCAGCTGCGCCACGAATCGCTGAAGGCAGCGCTTGACTCGACGCGCGTCGCGGGTTAGAGTTCCCGCCATGGACACCCGTCCACAACTCCACGCCAGCGCAGGAACCCTGTATTTCCAGGTGTTTCCGCTGGTAACGGCACACGCGGGCAAGGCCCCGCTGGCCATGGGCACTGCGCCCATGTCCATGTGCAGCCCGGTCGCAGGTTCTCCTGCGGCTGGGCTCTGAGCGCGACGCGCTGAACGCGCGCCTCACACCCACCGCCAGAGAATCCTGCGACCGGGCGAACTGACCCACCGCTGCTGTCGCACGCCCGCCGTGCGGCTGCACGGCGGATCGCTGCACTCCATCTTGCGCTCGCGCGGCACGAACGTTGACCGCGCGCGGCGATCGCATCGGCCGCACATGCGCCGCGGCGATCGTTCGCACGGCCCGGGCTGCACCGCACACGCCGCATTCCAGTCATTCCACGCTGCATGCCGCAGGCCACACGCAAGACCACAGACACCGCACGCCACACGCACACGCGCACACACACGCAAACACGACCAAGGAGAAGCCCATGTCCACCCCTGTCCCCTTCGCTCCCAGCCTCGACACCATCTGCGTCCGCGCCGGCGGCGCGCCCGACCCGCACAGCAACGCGCTGGTGCCTGGTATCTGCCAGAGCACCACCTTTGCGCAAGCCGCCCCTGGCCTGCAACCCGAATACTGCTACGGCCGCACCGGCAACCCCACCCGCGATCGCCTGGAGGAAGCGCTGGCGCAACTGGAGGGAGCCTCCTTCGCCAGCAGCTTCGCCAGCGGCCTGGCGGCGGTGGATGCGCTGCTGCACACCCTGTCGGCAGGCAGCCACGTCGTGGCCAGCCAGGACCTCTATGGCGGCTGCTATCGCCAGTTCACCAAGGTCTGGTCGCGCTTCGGCGTGGGATTCACCTTCGTGGACGCCACCGATGTCGACGCGATCCGCGCGGCCATCACCCCGGCGACGCGCCTGCTGTGGCTGGAAACCCCCTCGAACCCGCTGTTGCGGATCACCCCCGTGCGCGCCGCGTGCGAAGTGGCGCGCCAGGCGGGGGCGCGTTCGGTGGTGGACAACACCTTCGCGACGCCGCTGTTGCAGCGGCCTTTGGAGCTGGGTGCCGACATCGTGCTGCACAGCACCACCAAGTACATCGGCGGCCACTGCGATGTCCTGGGCGGTGCGCTGGTGACCAATGACGCTGCCATCGCCGCCGAGATCCGCTTCCTGCAGAACGCGCTGGGGGCGGTGCCAAGCCCGTCGGACGCGCAGCTGCTCCTGCGCGGCATCCGCACGCTCGGCTTGCGCATCGAGCGCCATTGCGCCTCGGCGGCCACCATCGCCGAAGCGCTGCAGGACGCCCCTGGCGTGGCGCGCGTGCTCTACCCCGGGCTGCGCACGCACCCTGGCCATGCGCTGGCGGCGTCGCAGATGAGCGCCTTCGGTGGCATCGTCTCGCTGGAGCTTGCGGGCGGGCGCCCGGCCGTCGAGCGCTTCGCGTGTGCGACGCGGCTGTGGACCCTCGCCGAAAGCCTGGGTGGGTTCAAGAGCCTGTGGTGCCACCCCGCCACCATGACGCACGCCTCGGTGGAGCCCGCGGAGCGCGAGCGCGTGGGGATCCGCGAGGGAACGATCCGCCTCTCGGTGGGGCTGGAGGATGCACGCGACCTGCTTGCGGACCTGCGCCACGCGCTGCAGGCGGCCGCAGGCGCACCCGCGCGCGCCGAGGTGGGCGCATGAGTGCGCTCATCCCCCTTTCATCCGGCCGCTCGGCGCGGTCGCGCAAACGACGTGCCACGCGCCCGCTGCGCGTGGCGCTCCTGGGCTGCGGCAACATCGGCGGCGCGCTGGCGACTGAGCTGGCAGGGCGCAGGGATCTTGCCGTCTGCGCCGCCCTGGTGCGCGACCCGGGGCGGGCGCGCACGGTGGCGGCGGGCTGCATCGCCACCACCTTCGATCAGGTGCTGGCATCGCGCCCGGACATCGTGGTGGAGTGCATGGGCGGCATCGTGCAGCCCGCGCAGCTCTGCGTGCGCGCGCTCGAAGCTGGCATCCACGTGGTGAGCGCCAACAAGAGCATGGTGGCACACGCGCTGCCTGCACTGAGCGCTGCGGCGCAGGGTTCGGGCGCCCGGCTGCGCTTCGACGCTGCCGTCTGCGCGGGGGTTCCGGTGCTGGAGTCGGTGGCGCGCCTGCGGCCGGCGCGGGTGCAATCGATCCGCGGCATCGTGAACGGCACCTGCAACTTCATCCTGCACGCGATGGCGCAGCAGGGCGTGGAGCTGCAGCAGGCGCTGGCCGATGCGACCGCGCGCGGCTACGCCGAGCCGGACCCCAGTGCCGACCTGAGCGGCCGCGACAGCGCCGAAAAGCTCTGCCTGCTGGCGGCGGCGGCGGGGATCTGTTCGCCCTCGCCGGTGGCGGTCGAGACACGCGGCATTGCGGGCGGACCCGGCGCGGTGGATCGCGCGGCGCTGCAGGACGTGCGCGCGCTGGGCCACAGCCTGCGCCTGGTCGCGCACCTGCACAGCACGCCCGCGGGGGTGACGCTGCGCGTGGCGCCCACCGTGGTGGCGCAGGGCGGTGCACTCTCCAGCGCCACCGGGACACAGAACGTGGTGGTGGTGCAAACGGAGCTGGCCGGGCAGATCACGTTGACAGGACCCGGTGCGGGCGCGCAACCGACGGTGGCGGCGCTCCTGGCGGACATCCTGGCCTGCGCGGAAGGCGGCGCCGGGTGGGCACAGGACGCGCTGTCCCCGCCCCCTGCACCGGCGCAACCCGTCACCGCGCGCTGGCTGGTGCGCGTCGGTGGAGGCGCCGCCTTGACGCCTGACGCGCTGGCCACACGCGTGCGCGCCGCGGGCGCCGCGTGGCGTGGCGCAGCGTTCCTCTCCGGCCGCGCGATCGTCGAACTGGAAGCGACGGGGGACGCCGAGGCGGCGCTCTGCCGCGCACTGCGCGAGGGCGGCGCGCAGGTGCAGTCCTTCGTGGTGGATCCGGAGGTGGCGCTGCGTTTCTGAAGCCGCTCAGCTGCGCGCGATCGCCTCCAGCTCGGAGACGGGAAGCGAGCGCAGCCGGTGCTGTGCCGCCAGCTCGTGCAGCCGGCGGACCGCGTCGGACCAGTGCGCGGCGCGCAACGGTTCGGTGGCGGCGCGCTCGAAGATCTCGGTGGCCAGCGCGCGCACGCGCCGCTCGGAGGGCTGCCCACGCAGCTCGTTGGGCACCACGCGCCACAGGAGCAGCGCCAGCTGCGCGGGCCAGTCGCTGGAGCGGAGGTCCAGGCGGTACACGGTGCGTCCCAGCACCACTTCCACTCGGTTCAGGTATCGGCGCGTCATGTGGTCGCCGCGCGACTCGCGCACGCCCAGACGCTCGCGGATGCGCCGCGCCTGCCCGACGCTTGCCTGCGTGGCGGCCACATAGAGCGCATCGCGGATGAGCGTCAACTCGGCCAGCGGCAGCACGCCGTACGCCGCCAGTGCGCGATCCGGGTCGCGCGCCCCTGCCTCGTAGAGATCGCGCACCATGCCTGCGTACCAGCGCAGGTGGCGGATGCCGCCCCACGCGACGCAGCGCACCGCGGCGTTCACGAAGTCGCGCAACGCCTGGCGGCCATCGTTGGTGGCGTAGAGGGCGGGCATCTGGTCGATGGACTCGCGCAGCACTTCGCGGAACTGCCGCGCGCGGCGTCGTCCCCCGTAGCGCGATGCCTCCAGCTCTAGCGCGGTGCGCCGCACAAGGCGTCCAAGGCTCTCCCCCTTGCGGCTGTCCCCTTCGGCGCTCTCCAGCCCCTCGGCCAGGCGGCGGCCAAACTCGAACGCCTCGAGCGACCGGCCGTACCCGCGCTGCTCCAGTCGGCGCATCGCGCTCTCCATGGCTTCCAGCGAGACCGGGATGAAGCCGCGCTGGTAGGCCGCGCCAAGCGCCACCAGGTCGGCCACGCGATCAGTCAGGAACTCGCGGCGCGCCGCATCGGCGATGTCCGCCAGGAGCGCCCCTTCGGCACGCGTGGCCAGCGGCGCGGCGCGCGGAAGCAGCTCGGCCGCCGCGGCCAGTTCGCTCACCAGCTGGTCGTCGAAGGAGCCCAGGTTGGCCACGATGTAGGTGCGCTCGGGGCTGGCGACGCGCAGGTACGGGTCTGGCCCCAGCGCGCGCAGCGTCTCGATCGCGTCGAAGCCAAGCACCAGGTCCGCCTCGCCATAGGGGCACTGCGGCGAGTGCACGCGCGCATCGGGGCCGTCGTCGTGCGCGGTGAAGAGCACCTGCGCCCACGCGCGACGGCCGGGGCCGACGGGCGTCGGGTGGTAGAGCGACTGCACGCGATAGCCCATGGCACGCCCCGCCTCGCAGAGCGCCAGCGTGGCGATGCCCGGCGGGTCGCCGCGGTACCCCGCCAGGTGGCAGCGCCAGCGCCCCTCGCGCGCGTGCAGCGGGCGCGGCGGCTTGATGCGCAGTTCGTCGTCCACGCGCACTGGCGGCGGGCGGGTGCGCACCACCTCCACCTGCTCCAGCAGCGCGCGAATCTCGACGCGCACGGGCAGCGACTCCTCCACGGGGTGCGCCTCGCGCATGAACTCCGTCTTCAGCGGGTCGAGCCCGCGCTCCGTCCCCTTCTCGATCAGCACCGACTGCGGCAGCGGCCGCACGTCGCACCCTGTGTCCGCGGGCCAGATCAGTCGCTGGCGCGGGGTGAAGCCCAATCGGTCCGCCTCGGCCACGCTGGCCTCCAGCTGGCGGATGTCGCGGCGCGCCGGCGGCCCATCGTGCGCCACCAGCACGCCGACGCCCTCCAGCTTGGCGGTGGTGACGATCGCGGTCACCAGGCCGGGGCGGTCGTTCAGGTCCGCATGCGCCACGTGCAGCCGCGCGGCGGCGCCCACGGGCACCGCGGCGTTCGCCAGCCGCTCCACGTCCACCACGTCGCTTCCGCCCAGGTCCACCACGATGAAGAGCGTCGAGCCTTCGTCCAGTGCCGCCTGCTGGATCGCCGCGGGCCCCTCGACGGCGAAGCGCCGGCGGTCCCACAGCTCCATCTCGATGACCACGTCCGCCTGTGGCGCGCGCTCGCCTTCGATGGCCAGCGCACGCGAGGGCGCCTCGGGATCGTCCGGCTCGGGGCGCGCCACCTCGGCGGCGGCGTCCGCCAGCAGCGTGCGCACCGCGTCCATCGCGCCCGTCGGCCCAAGGCCAAAGCTGCGGCGCGGGATGCGCAGCGCCTCCAGGTCGGGCTGCGCGGCGGCGAAACGCGGCGAATGCTCGAGGCCGCTGCGCACCAGCTGGAAGAGGTGCACCGCCTTGCGCAGCAGGATCGAGGTGCGCATCGCATCGTTGATCTCCAGGCGCACCTCCTCGCCGCCGGGCTTCTGCGGCAGGCGATCCCACCAGAGGCGCGCGGGCTGCTCGCCGCGCGCGCGCAGCGCCTCGGCCGCCTCCAGGATGCCCGGCGCCACCGAGTCCGGGCGCGGCTCCAGCACCACTACGTCATCGCAGCGCGTCAGGAAGCGCTCCAGCAGCGCATCGTCCAGCGGATTGGTGCAGCCCAGGTCCAGCACCGGCACGCGCCCCTCCAGGCCGAACTCGCCCAGGATGTGATGCACCGTGACCGATGCAGGGCCGATGGCGATGAAGGCGATCGGCTCGCGCTCGCCGGGGCTGGGAAGCGCCGCCGCGCGGTTCAGCTCCAGGCGCCGCACCAGCCGCAGCACGTCCCCCGGCTCGGGGGCACGGGCGCCCCGGCGTGCGCGCAGCAGCGCCCCCACCTGCTCCACGCGCTCGGCAACGCGGTTGGCGCGCAGCGTGGGCGAGTCCAGCGCGCGCAGCACCATCGAATGCGCCACGATCGCCGCCATCCGCGGGCCCGCGTTCGCCAGCCGGAAGGCATGCTCGATGCCGTCGCGCAGCTCCACGATTCCCTTGGGCGCCACCACCGGAAGCCCCAGCGAACGCGCCGCCTCCCAGGGGGAGGAGAGGCGCACCAGGTAGGGGTTGTCCTCCAGCAGCAGCACCACGCCGCCCCCCTCCGGAAAGGGCTCGTCCAGCGCGCGCCGCGCCGCGCTGATCGCCACCGCCAGCTGCTCGTTGGGGATGAGCGCCAGGACGCGCCGCCCTTCCCGCGCGGCGCGCACCGCCAGCGTCACGGCGCGCGCGGCATCCACCGAATCGGTCACGTGCACGCGATGCGTCTCCAGCGCGCGCCGCACCGAGGGGTCGGGCAGCATCGAGAAGATCGGCTCGAAGGGCACCTGCCGCGGCGCCACGATCGAGTCGATCTCGATCTCGCTCTCCAGCACCCCCTTCACGATCGCCTGGTGCGCCGAGAGCAGCGCCGTCCCCTCGGCGCGCAGCAGCGGATGGTTCCAGTTGGTGACGACTTCGACGGACGCGCTTGTCACGCCCTGCAGTCTACGGAGTTCACGGCGCCCGCCACCCGCGCCGGAGCCTGCCCGCCAGCAGCGCCTCGATCGCGACCGCCGCGCCATCCGCATCGTGTGCATGCGAGTGGGCGGCCGCCACCGCCGCCACGCGTGCGTCGGCATTTCCCATGGCGACGCCGATCCCCGCATTCCGCACCAGATCCAGGTCGTTCAGCCCGTCGCCCAGGGCCACGATGTCGCCCGAGGCGATCCCCAGCCGCCGCGCGGCTTCGCACGCCATCGTCCACTTGTCGGTGTCCCGCGCAAAGATCTCCAGCATGTGCGTGCTGGAGCCGATCGCCTCCTCGGCGGTCAGTGCGCTCCATTGGCGCACCGCCAGATGGTCGCCGTAGCGCGCGGCCAGCCCCTCGGCCATCGGCCCCAGCATGTCGGCGGCCGCGATGGTGCCCACGCGCAGCACGCGCGCGTGCAGCTGCTCGTGCGCGTCCGCTGGCAGCGCATGCCAGTCGCGCGCGCTGATCGGGTGCTCGGTCAGCCACCACCGCGTCGCCGCGTCCAGCTCGGCGGTGCCCACGAAGAGGTAGTCGTGCCCGGCGACGCTTGCGTCCAGCAGCAGGTGCGCTCGATGCCCCGAGGTGACGATCTCGGTGGCCAGCGCGGCGGCGGTCGGCGCGTCGATGGTGCTGGTGGCAAGCACACGGCCGCTCCCCGCTTCGTGCAGCGTCGCGCCGCCGACGCCGATGAAGAGCGCATCCTCGGCCACGCAGTCGATGGCGCGGTGGCTCTCGGACCATGTGCGCCCGGTGGCGATCACCACATGCCAGCCCGCGGAGCGCGCTGCGGCCAGCGCCGCGCGATTGCGATCGCTGACGCGTCCGCGCCGGTCCAGCAGCGTTCCGTCCAGGTCGGTGACAAGCAGGCCTGCCATGGGTGCGTCCGATCGAGTGGCGCGGGGGCCGCGCGTTGCAGCCCTGCCCGCACGGTACGGAAACGCGCCGGTTTGCGCTACGATCCCCCTCCCATGAGCCAGATCGACCGTCGCCTCAAGAATGTCCAGCAAGCGGATCTGACCGAGAGCCGCGTGAATGACGATTTCGTCCACTGGCTGCGCACCTGGGGCAGCAACATCCTGCTGGTGGTCCTGATCATCGCCGCCGCGGCGATGGCCTTCTACTGGTGGGACCAGCGCAAGCAGCGCGAGCGCGACGATGCCTGGAGCGAACTGGGCGGCGCCACGCTGCCCGCCGCGCTGGTCGAGGTGGCGCAGAAGCACCAGGGTAAGGACTCGGTCGCGCGCTTCGCACAGATGAAGGCCGCCGATGCGTACCTGCTGGCCGTCCTCAGCGGGAAGCGCTTCGACCGCGAAGCGACCGCCCCCGACGCCCAGATCACCCCCGAACTGCGCGCCGAGTGGCTGAAGGAGGCCGATCGCCTCTACGCCCAGGTGGCGAGTTCCGTCGGCACCGGCAGCAACAGCACCGGCGACATGGGATTCCTGTGCGGCGCCCTGTTCGGCCGTGCCGCCATCGCAGAGGACAACGGCGACATCAAGGCCGCCGAGGGATTCCTGAAGGAGGTGCAAGAGCGCTCCAAGGAGACCGACTTCAAGGGCGCCGGAGAACTGGCCGCGAAGCGCATCGCGACGCTCGGCCTGCTCGCCAACAAGATCGACTTCCCCTCGCGCCCCGCACCGGTCATCGCTCCCTCGATCCCGAACCTGGGCGCAGCCACGGCCCCCTCGACCGAAGACATCGTCCGGCAACTGCAGGGTGGCGCGCCCACGGGCATCAACCTGACGCCAGTTCCGGATCCGTTGCTGCCGACGACGGCGCCTGCGCCCGCCCCCGGGTCCGCGCCGAAGCAGCCGTGACCGGACCGGCGCACGCGGAGCCGCACTCCGAAGAGGCCCCAGACCCGGGGGAGCCTGCATCCGCCGCCGACGGTGATGCCGAGGCCTCGCTGGGAACGGATCCCGCCAAGCTCTTCGAGCTCTACGAACGCCAGGCGGCGGATGACGAAACCCCCGTCACGGCGGTCTTCGAGATCTCGCGCAACCTGGGGAAGCGCCTCGATCGCTTCCTGGCCGAGCGCGTCCCCTTCCTGAGCCGCACGCAACTGCAGCGGCTCATCGACGAACAGGCCGTCACCGTGAACGCGCGCGTCCCCAAGGCGAGCACCAGGCTGCGCCGCGGCGACCGCGTCGTGGCGACGCTGCCGCCGCCCCCCTCGAACACCATCGACGCCGAACCGATCCCGCTGAACATTCTCTTCGAGGATGAGCACCTGATCATCGTCAACAAGCAGCCGGACCTGATCGTGCATCCCGCGCGCAGCCACAAGTCGGGCACGCTCATCAACGGGCTGGCCTGGCACTTCCTGCACAACACCGGCGGCACGCTGAGCACCGTGGGCGAGGAGATCGCGCGCCCCGGCGTCGTGCACCGGCTGGACAAGCACACCAGCGGCGTCATGGTCTGCGCCAAGAGCGACACCGCGCACTGGCGCATCGCGCGGCAGTTCGAGAAGCGCACCACCGAGAAGCGCTACCTCTGCCTGGTGCACGGCGAGGTGGAGCCCGAGGCGGATGTCATCGATCTGCCGCTGGGCAAGCATCCCACGGTGAAGGAGAAGTACGCCGTACGCCATGACGAGCTTGGCAAGGCCAGCCAGACCATCTACCGCGTGCGCGAGATCTACCAGGGGTACAGCCTGGTGGAGGTGGAGCTGCGCACGGGGCGCACGCACCAGATCCGCGTGCACATGAGCCACATTGGCTATCCGCTGGTCGGCGACGACCTGTACGGCGGCGTGCACCACACCGTGGGCGACTTCGATCCGTCGCAGCCGGACGCCGCCGCCCCGCTCTTGGAGCGCCAGGCGCTGCACGCGGCGCTGCTGGGCTTCGAGCACCCCATCGCGGGGGGCAGGGTCCGTTTCGAAGCGCCCATGTGGCCCGACCTGGCGCGTGCAGTGCAACTGCTGCGCGCGACGAAATTGAAGCAGGTTCTTGCGGCCCCGGGCGCGATTCTCAAGATTTAGCGGATCGGGCACGCCGGTTTCTACCGTGATCCAAGGTGAGCGCACGGGGGAAGTGCGGCCCGGCTGCTGCCCAGGCCGTGCGTCAGCCGGGTGGATTTCGTTCACCGCACCTGCGTGGAGGGGTAGCCTCGACGGCTCAAGCACCGGGAATTGCCGGAATTTTCAAAGGAGCCAGTCGCATGCGTTCGTCCGCCCATCGTCCCATGTTCGTCGCCGGGTCGTCAGTCACCACGCTGGTCTCGATCTCCGTCCTCCTTGCGGCGTCCGCGGCCAGCGCCAGCGTTACCACCAAGTACTGGATCGGGCCACCGGTGGGAACGTGGGAGACCCCCTCGTCATGGAGCCCCGTGGGCGTCCCGAACAACAGCGGCAAGAGCCTCTTCGACGTGGTCATCGACCCAGAAGCCGGCCAGCAGTCAACGGTCACCCAGAGCGGCAGCATCCAGATCCAGAACCTCTGGATCACCGGAGGCGATGCGCTGGTCGTGGCCAACGCCAGCCTCCTTGCACTTGCCGGCCCCCACACCACGATCGATGGCACGCTGACCGTGGGATCGGTCGGCAACACCACCGACCTGCGGCTGGATGCGGATGTCGTGCTGGGCGGGAGCGGCGCGCTCGCTGGCTCGAACACGCAGGCGAACCGAATGTACTCGCCCGTCGGGTCTCGGCTCACCGTCGACTCCAGCCTCACGATTCACGGCGGCATGTCCCTTGGCGCCAACTCGATCTCGCTGACCAACCACGGGCTCATCGACGCCGACAGCAGCGCGGGGATCTCGATCGACCTCATCGATGCGGCGACAAACCTGAACGACGGCACCCTGCGCGCCAGCAATGGCTCCACGCTGACCATCTTTCCCGCCACGATCGACAACACGGGGGGCACCATTGACGCCGCCCCCGGCTCGCTCGTGTCGCTCTACTACGCGACGATCGTCGGCGGGATCCTGCGCGACTCCGACGGCGCGGGAGCGGGTGCCGTCCGGAACATCGCCCTCTGCACCCTCAGCGGCACCACCATCCAGGGGGGCTTCGACTGCGCGAACGCGACCTCCACCTACCTGGACGGCACGATCAACCTGCAGGGGCCCATGAGGCTGAACTCCGTGGGGAACCAGACCGACGTCATCATCCAGTCGACGCCCTTCTCGCTCACGGGACCCGGCGGGGTCATTGGCAGCAATACGCTGGCCAACCGCCTCTACGGGGCCACGGCGAGCACGCAGCTGGTGATTCCCACCGGCGCCTCGGTGCGCGGCGCGCTCCAGCTGGGCGCCAACCAGACACTGCTGGCCAATCATGGAATCATCGATGCCGACAGCAGCGCTGGCATGTACCTGGACCTGACTGATGGCGGCCCCAACACAAATGACGGGACCATCCGGGCCAGCAACGGAGCGACGCTGCTCATCTATCCGGCCACGATCGACAACACCGGCGGCACCATCGAAGCGGCTGCCGGTTCGCTGGTACAGCTGTACTTCATGGCCGTCACGGGCGGAGTCCTGCGCGATGCCGACGGCGCGGGCACGGGCGCAGTGCGCAACATCAGCTCCTGCACGCTGACCGACACCACCATCCAGGGTGCCTTCGACTGCGCCAATGCCACCACCACCAATCTGGCGGGCACCATCGACCTGCAGGGGCCCATGCAGCTCAACTCCGTCGGCAACAACACGCAAATCATCATCCAGACCAGCCCCTTCTCCCTCGCGGGCGCCGCCGGGACGGTGGGCACCAACACGCTCGCCAATCTCCTCTACGGCGTCAATCCTGACATTCAACTGGTCGTCCCGGTCGGGAGCTTCGTGCGCGGGTCGATGCAGCTGGGCCTGAACCAGCTGCACCTGGCGAACCACGGCCTGATCGACGCGGACTCCAGCGCCGGCATGTTCCTGGACCTGACCGACGCGGGCCCCAACACCAACGATGGCACCATCCGGGCAAGCAACGGCTCCACGCTCACCATCTATCCCACCACCCTCGACAACACCGGCGGGACGATCGAAGCCGCCGCTGGCTCCTTGGTGCAGCTCTACTCGACGGCCGTGAACGGCGGCACCTTGCGCGACGCCGACGGGACGGGTCCGGGTGCCGTCAGGAACATCAGCACCTGCACGCTGACCGACATCACCATCCAAGGCGGCTTCGACTGCGCCAATGCCACGACCACCGACCTGGTGGGCACGATCAACTTGCAGGGGCCGCTGCAGGTGAACTCCGTCGGCAACTCGACGGACGTGCGGATCGCCTCCTCCTCAATCACGCTGACGGGCCCGGGCGGCACCGCCTGTTCGAACACGCTGGCCAACCGCATCTATGCGATCAATCCCGCCTTCCAGTTGGTCATCGGGAGCGGCCACGCGCTGCACGGCGGGTGCCAGCTGGGCGCGAACCAGGCGGCCATCCTGAATCAGGGCACCATTCGCGCCGACACCTCGGCCGGAATGATCATCGACCCGACCGACGCCACCGGATTCACGAACGAGGGAGCCCTGATCCTGGTCGGCGGCGATGTCCAGATGGCGCCCGGCGCCTTCACCAACTCGGGCCAGGTGCAGATCGATGCCGGACGGACGTTGACTCGCAGCGGCGACTTTGTGCAGACGGCCGGGGTCACCACCGTGAATGGAGTCTTCAGCTTGACTGCACCCGTCTCGCTGCTGGGTGGCACCTTGGGCGGCAGCGGCCAGCTGACCGCCGCCGTGAACAACACCGGCGGAAGCGTCGCCCCCGGCAACTCTGCGGGCATCCTGACCGTCTCGCAGGGATACACCCAGGGCCCCGCAGGCCGGCTGAGCGCCGAGATCGGCGGAACCACCCCGGGAACGCAGTACGACTGCCTGGCGGTGAACGGCCCCGCTGCGATCTCCGGATCGCTCGCGATCGCGCGCATCGGCGGCTTCGTCCCCAACAACAGCCAGCTCTTCACCGTGCTGGTCTGCAGCGGCGCGCGCACGGGCACCTTCGACACCATCGAGAGCTGCGACCCGGTGGAGATCATCTACGGCACCAACAGCGTCTCGGTGCGCTTCAACGGCGTCTTCGACCGGGTTGGCGACCTGAACCACGACGGTTTGGTCAACGGTGCGGACCTGGGCATCCTGCTGGGCAGCTGGGGCGGCTGTGCCGACGCCTGCTGCACCGGCGACATCAATGGCGACGGCATCGTCAATGGCGCCGACCTGGGGATCCTGCTGGGCAACTGGGGCTGAGGCGCAGCAAGGCGGGGTCGACCGGTCACGGCGCGGCCAACCGGTCACGGCGCGCCGGCAGCCACCTTCGGCGCACGCGCCGCTACCGCAGCTTCAGCGAGACCAGCGCCAGGATCGCCAGCGTGATCGCCACCAGGTAGAAGCGCCCCACCACCTGCGTCTCCTTCCAGCCGCACATCTGGAAATGGTGGTGCACCGGGGCGCACCTGAGTATGCGCCGCCCCTCGCCGAAGCGCCGCGCCGTGTACTTGAACCATCCCACCTGCGCAATGACGCTCAGCGCCTCCAGGTAGAAGATGCCGCCGATCAGGATCATCAGCGCTTCCTGGCGCACCGCCACGCCCAGGTAGGCCAGCAGCCCGCCCATCGCCAGCGATCCGGTGTCCCCCATGAAGACCTGCGCAGGCGCCACGTTGAACCACAGGAATCCCAGGCAGGCGCCCGCCATGGCGCCGGCGATGACCATCAGCTCGCCGCTGCCTGGCACGTAGGGCACCATCAGGAAGTACGCGGCGCGCTGGCTGGCGGCGATCCAGGTGAGCACCATCATGGCGAAGCATGCGATCAGCAGCGTGCCCGCTGCCAGGCCATCCAGCCCATCGGTCAGGTTCACGGCGTTCGAGGTGAAGGCGATCATGAACGCCCCCACCAGCACGAAGGCGCCCATTCCCATCACCCAGACTCCCGGGGCCAGGTCCAGGGCCTGGATGGTGCCCTCGGTGGGCGACGGCAGGTAGGTGCGCTGGAAGGGCAAGTTCAGGACATGCGTGTCCGGCAGCGCCGACGCGCCGAAGAGGAAGTAGCAGGCCAGCGCTCCGATGCCGAACTGGAAGACCAGCTTCTCCCACGCAAAGAGCCCTTCGCGGCGGGCGCCGCCCGCGGCACCCGCGCGGCGCGCCTGCGTCAGTTTCAGCCAGTCGTCCCAGGCGCCCAGCGCCGCCAGCCAGAGCAGCACCACCAGGGCGATGTGCACCATCCGGCTGTGCACCACGTCCGCCAGGAGCAGCGTGGTCAGCAGCACCGATCCGCAGAGCAGCAGCCCGCCCATCGTGGGCGTCCCCGCCTTGGACTTCATCAGCTCGTTCAGGCCGCCGTTGTAGAACTCGGGCTGGTCGCCGAACTTCACCGCCTGCAGCCGGCGGATCAGGCGCGGCATCCCCAGCAGCACGATGCCAAAGGAGAGCAGCACCGCCAGGAACGCGCGGAACTCCAGCTGGTACATCACCTGCACCAGCGGGGAGAGGCCCTGCCCGTCGAGCCAGTCCTGCATCCACTCCGTCAGGTTGTAGAGCATGGAGCGGATCCTTCGGCCGGTGCGGCGCCCGGTGCGCGTGCCGAGAGCGCCTGGACCAACCGTTCCATTCGGCTGCCGCGGCTGCCCTTCAGCAGAATTGCGTCGCCGGCGCGCAGCGCGCCCGCAATCGCGGAGATGCCCTGATCGTCCAGCGCAGGAACATGGAGTACGACGGTGCCCCGGTTGGGGGCAGCTCGGTCGCGCACGGCGGCGTCGGCGTCGGGGGCAGCCAATTCGCCCAGTGCACCCAGCGCACGCTGCGCCTCGCGCGCCCCATGCGCGCTCTCGGCGCCGACGAAGATCGCCAGCCCGGGCTTCGTCTCGATCGCCGCGCGCGCCACTTCGGCGTGCAGCGCCGCCGATGCCTGGCCCAGCTCCAGCATGTCTCCCAGGACCACCACCCGCCGGGTGGCGTCCGCCGCGATCTCCGCAAAGGCGCGCAGCGCGGCCTGCACCGCGTCGGGGTTCGCGTTGTAGGCGTCGTTGTAGAGGGCGAAGGGGCCGATCTCCTGGCGCGTCATTCGCATCTCGCTTGGCCGGATCGCCGCGAAGGCCGCCGCCACCTGCGCCTGCGGCACGCCCAGCATGCGCGCGCACGCCAGCGCGGCCAGCGCATTCATCGCGTTGTACTCCCCTGCCAGACCCAAGTCCGCGGACCACTCGCTTCCGTCGGGCTCGCGGACGCGGATCGCCTGCGCGATGCCGGCCGGCGAGCGGCCCGCAACCGCCGCGCTGCGTCCCACGAGCTTCCAGAGGCAGTTCGGGCCCATGCCGAAGGTCACTACGCGCACCCCGGGCTTGACCCGCCGCTCCACCGCGGCCACCAGCGCGGGCTGGTCGCCATTCACGATCGCGATGCCCAGCGTGCTCAGGCCATCCACCAGGCTGGCCTTTTCCTGGATGATCGCCTCGGCGCTGCCCATTCCCGCCAGGTGGGCGCGCCCCGCCATGGTGATGATCGCCACGTGCGGCGCCGCGATGCGTGCCAGCGGCGTGATCTCGCCGGGGTGGCTCATGCCGATCTCCGCCACCAGGTAACCATCGCCGGAGCCCGCGCCCAAGAGCGTCAGCGGCACGCCGATGTCATTGTTGAAGCTCTTCGGCGAAGCGCTGCCCTTCATGACGGTCGCCAGCGCGGCGTCCACCAGCCGTCGGGTCGTGGTCTTGCCGCTGGAACCGGTGATCGCCACCACCTTGCCCCGCAGGCGGGTGCGCCAGAAGCGCGCCAGGTCGCCCAGCGCCACGCGCGTGTCCCCCACCTCCAGGAGCGGGAGTCCATCGGGACGCGCAAAGGGCGCGGCCTTGCGATCCACCATGGCTGCGGCCGCGCCCCGCGCATGGGCATCCGCCAGGAACTGGTGTGCATCGAAGCGATCGCCGCGCAGTGCAATGAAGAGCGTGCCCTTCAGTTCCTCGCGCGTGTCGGTGCCCACGCCGTGCACCATGAAGGGCGCTGCGGGCAGGCCCTGGCGCGGCGCGGGCGCGGGCGGCGGCACGATCCACTGTCCCCCGACTGCGGTCCGTAGTTCTTCGGCGGTCAACTGCATGTGGCACTCCTTCGCCTGAACGCGCGTGCGGCGCTCCGCCGGTCCGTGGCGGGCGCGGCAAGCGTAGCGCAGCGCGGGGAGGACGCCGGATCGCACTGCATTCCTGCCAAAATCGGGGAATCTTGGCGTTGACCGGCTGCCGCGGGTATCCAAAACTCCGGCCATGCCCGCCCCTTCACACCGCACCGCCCAGCGCGCGATCATCGCCATTTGCGGCCTGTTTCTAGGCATTTGGCTCGCGCGGAGCATCGGCTTCTAGCCCGCGCCGTGGGCGCGATGACGCCCGCGCAGGCCACCCGGGGGCGGCCAATTTTCAAAAATTGCTCATGCACCCGACTCTGGGGTTCCGATAGCCAATGAAGAGCGGGCGAATCGGCTTCGCCCCACGGACTGAACCCCGAGACAGGAGATACCGCATGAAGGGCTTCGAACTCGTCAAAGGCTGGGCACGCGAACTGGTCGACATCATGCTGCTGTTCGTGGCAATCGGCGTCCTCGTGCAGATCATCTTCGGAAGCGAAACCTCGTCGTTCTTCGGCCAGGTCACCAAGAACCTCATGGCCTTCGTCGGGCAGCTGGGACAGGGCGGCTTCGTCGGCCTGATCGCGCTGCTGGTCATCATCAGCATCTTCAACAAGCGCGGCCAGACCACCTGACGGTCCCCCGCCCCGCTTCAGAGCCAATCCCGACCCCCGGCCCCACGCGGTGCCGGGGGTTGTTGCTTTTGGGGCGTGTGGCACGCCAATCGCGGTGAGGTGGTGCGAGCTGGCAAACAGTGCAGGCGGGCAGCGTCAGTGCGCCACGGCGTTGGTCGATGCCGTTGGCGCCGTGGTTGCCACCGCATGCCCGCGACCCAGCGCGGCGCGCGCCACCAGGCGGTCGTCGAAGGGCCGCTTCTCTGTGCCGATGATCTGGTAGTCCTCGTGCCCCTTTCCGGCGATCAGCACGATGTCCCCGGGGCGCGCTTCCGCCACGGCCTGCTCGATCGCCCGCGCGCGGTCCGCCTGGCGATGAACGCTCGCCGCGCACTCGGGCGGGCGCCCGGCAAAGATCTGGTCGATGATCGCCTCCGGCTCCTCGGTGCGCGGATTGTCGCTGGTGACGATCACGCGGTCGGAATGCTGGCACGCGATCGCCATCATCCGCGGGCGCTTGGTGCGGTCCCGGTCGCCGCCGCAGCCGAAGACGGTGATCAGGCGCCCCTGCGCGCCGCGCAACGGGCGCAGCGCGGTCAGCACGTTCAGCAGCGCGTCATCGGTGTGTGCGTAATCCACCAGGACCGCGAAGGGATCCTCGGTGCCGGTCACCGGCTCCAGGCGCCCGGGGGGCGCACTGCAGGTGGCGAGTGCACTGCAGATTGCCTCGGCGGGAACGCCCATTGCGGAGGCCGCCGCGGCCGCCTGCAGTGCGTTCATCGCATTGTGGCGGCCGACGATCGGCAGCTTCACGCGCACGCTGCCCCAGGGGCCCACAAAGGTCGTCTCCTGCCACCCCAACCGCGAGGCGTGGATCGTGGCCGTGCAGTCCGGTGCGGGCGCGGCGGTGGGCGCGGCGGCGCCCGCCACAGTTGGCGCGGCAGCAGGCGCGGCGGCGGACGCGATGCGCGACGAAGCAGCCTGCGCAGCGACGGGTGTCTCGCCCGAACTCGCCGCCAGCACCCATGCGGCCTCGCCCTCCTCCCGCACGCTGCAGCGCAGCACGCGTGCATGGCGCGGCACGGCCATCGTGGCGTGCCAGGGGTCGTCGGCGTTCAGCACCGCCGTTCCGCCGGGGGGCAGCATCGCGAAGAGCCGCGCCTTTGCGGCGGCGTAGTTCTCCATGGTCTGGTGGTAGTCCAGGTGATCCCCCGTCAGGTTGGTGAAGACGGCGACGCGGAACTGGATGCCATCGGCGCGCTTCTGGTCCAGCGCGTGGCTGGAGACCTCCATCGCGCAGGAGCAGCAGCCGTTGCGCACCATCCGCCCGAAGGCCGCGGCGATGTCGATCCCCGAGGGGGTGGTCAGGTTGGCGGGCTCGACATGCTGGCCATCGTCGATGACCACCGTGCCGATGACGCCGCACTGCCGCCCTGCCGCGCGCAGGAACTGCTGGATCAGGAAGCTGATGGTCGTCTTGCCGTTGGTGCCGGTGATGCCCGCCACGTTCATCCAGCCGCTGGGGTTTCCCTCCAGCTTTTCGGCCAGGCGTCCGGCGATGCAGGCCAGGTCGGCGCCATCCTTGATGCGCACGCGCGCCACCGGGGCGCCACCCGGCACGGTCACCGCGTCCGCCGGGCAGGGATCCTCGCCCTGGAAGAGCACCGCCACCGCACCGTGGGCGATCGCGTCGGCCACGAAGGCGCGCCCGTCCGCGTTGGTGCCGGGACGCGCGATGAAGAGCGCGCCCGCATGGACGCGACGGCTGTCGTCGGCGATCTGGGTGATCATCGCATCCGACTTCGTGGCTGCGATGCCTGAGAGCAGTTCAACCAGCTTCACGGGCGCTCCTCCTGTGGAAGTCAGCGAGGCACGTCCGCCCACGATGGGATGGCCGCCGCGCTCACCGAACACTCACACCGACACCAATCTATCGGCTTGCGGCGGCGGCGCGGATTCGCAATTCAGCGTGGATGCCCGCTCCCGTCCAGTGTTCACACGGGCAGCGCCCAGCCCGCACGCTCGGGCTCGTGCAGCAGTCCCTGCTCCGGCGCGGTGCCTTCGCCGACACGTCCCTGCACCGCGTCGTAACGCAATGGCTTCTGCGCGCGATACGCCACCGTGCCCATCAGCACCATCTGCGTGAGCCTGCTGGCATATGCAAAGTTGCAGAGCGGCGCCGCGGGATTCCCCTCGCGGATCGCCTGCAGCCACTCGCGGTGGTGCCCCGCCGATGCCGGGATGCTCTGCGCGGGCGCCTTCCATTGTTCAGCGCGCGCGGGCGGCCACAGCAGCATTTCGCCGTAATTTGCGAAGAGCGCGCCTTCGGTCCCCTGGAAGCAGACACTGAAGCGCCCGTGGTAGTCCTGCTTGTCCTTTGCACCGATCTCCTGCACAAAGGGGGGCTTCCGCCCGCCATCGAACCAGCGAATGATCAGCGGGTCGCGCCCCTCGCCCTGCGGGAAGGACCAGCTGACCTCCAGCCACGGCGGTGCCCCGACGGCGTCCGGCGGCGGGCCTTCGGTGTGGACCTGCATTGTGGAACCGGGGGCGCCCGCCAGGTCCAGCGCCCACATCGGCAAGTCCAGGATGTGGCAACCCATGTCTCCCAGGGTGCCGGTCCCATAGTCCCAGTACCGGCGCCAGTTTGCCGGATGGATGTCGCGAACGAAGGGTGCGGCGGCCGCCGGTCCCAACCACAGGTCCCAGTCCAGCTGCGGCGGGCACTCGGCGCCAGGGGTCAGCCGGCCATCGCCCCAGCTCTTCAGCTGCCAGCAGTCCACCGCCGTCACGCGGCCCACGGCGCCCGCGCGGATCGCCTCGACCACCCGTCGGTAGTTGGGCTCTGCGTGAATCTGCGTCCCCATCTGCGTGGCCACCCCGGCCTCGCGCGCCAGCCGCTCCAACGTCCGCGCCTGCTGCACCGTGTGCGTCAGCGGCTTCTCGGTGTAGACGGGCAGCTTGGCGCGCAGCGCCAGCGCCGAAGCCAGCGCATGCGTGTGGTCGGGCGTCGCCACCACCACGCCATCCAGCTTCAATTCACCCGCTTGCGCGATGAGCTGGCGGAAGTCCCGGAAACGCTTCGCATCGGGGAACTCGCCACCCGCGCGCGCCAGGTAGTTGGAATCGACATCGCAAAGGGCGACGATCTGCTCATGCTTCACTTCCTGGATGTCGTCCCAGGCGCGGTTGGCGGTGCCGATGCACGCCAGGCGCAGCTTGTCGCCCCGGCGCGGCCCGGCGGTTCGCAAGAAGGCGGGCGCCCGGCCAAAGGCGGGCATGGCCCCCGCAAGCAGCGGCGCGGCTCCCACACCCAGGGCGGTCGCGATGAACCGACGGCGGCGAGCGTCGAAGTGCATGCAGGTGTTCTACACCAGCGCCAGGGCTCCGCTGCGTCGGAGTGCATCCTGCCGAGGCCGCCCGCGACAGGGACCTCAGGTGCCGAAGGCCGCCAGGAGAAGCCCCAAGTCGGCGCCGTCCACGATGCCGTTCTGGTTCAGGTCGGCGGGGCACTGGCCCCCCGCTGGGCAGGTGCCCCAAGCGCCCAGGAGCAGCCCCAGGTCCGCGCCATCGACCACACCATCGGCGTTGATGTCCGCGACGTGCGGCATCGGGCTGCGCCATGCCCCGCGCCCGTAAGTACCGACGGCAATCGTGCGCCGGGCGGCATCGATCTCCAGCTGCCCTATGTTGACGTTGGGGAACTCCGCGCCATCCTTGATCCACGCGTTGCCCAGCGTGAACGAGGCGTAGATGCCTGCACCGCTGCCCAGGTACAGGGTGGGCACCGGCCGTGCCCAGTCGACGGCCAGCGTCGTCGCGGAGACCCCGATGGGCAGCTGTCCCGTCACGCTGCTCCAGGTCGCCCCGCCATCCGTCGTGCGTCGCACGCGGATGCCGCTGGAGACATTGAAGCTGGCGATCGCCTCAAGGGTGCTTCCCGGGCGGACACAGAGTCCGGTGACCCTGCCGCCCGAGGTGCCAAGCACCTGCGTCCAGCTGGCCCCTCCGTTGGTCGTGCGCCAGATCCCACCGGCGCTGTTTCCCACCCAAATTGCGCCCGCCAGATTCTTGGTCGGCGCGACCGCCGTGACGGTGCCTCCGTCGGCCACCTGGCTCGTGCTGACTGCGGTCCAGCTGGCGCCGGTGGACGCGTTCGTCGTCCGCCAGAGCCGATTGGTGCCGCCGTAAAGAGTGGTCGAGCTGTTGGGGTCGATCACCAGCGGGGCGATCCACTCGCGGTCGTCGCCGTTCCATGCCCCCGAGATGTCCGTCGCATTGCCATTCACCACGCGATAGGTGCGGAGGTAGACATAGGTGGTGTAGAGGCGATTGAAGACCGCAGGGTCATACGCCCCGTATCCGCCGTCGCCCCCGACGATCTGCGGCCACGCGAGCGCGCCGCTGCTGGTGCCCGCCGAACCGTTGTCCTGCGTGCCTGCCATCATGCGTCCCGGGTCGTTGGGGTGCTGCGCGATCGTGTAGTTCTGGATCGCTGCGAGCGTGGCATTCAAGTTGACCCACTGCCCGGACACGCGCCGCCAGACGCCTCCGTCGCACCCGAACCACGGAACTCCGTCGGCGCCGAAGCTCACCCAGTGCTGGTCCGGATGGATCTGGCCACCGGTCCCCGAGATTTCCGTCCAGCTCTGGCCTCCGTTGGTCGTCTCGATGACGCCAGCGACTTGGTAGAGGGGGGAAACTCCGCCGCAGTAGACGTGATTGGCGTTGGCGGGATCGACCCCCACGGAGAGGTCGTACCAGCCCTGTGGCGTCGGGAAGTTGGGCGTGTTGGTCAGCTGCGCCCAGGTCGTGCCGCCGTCCGCCGTTCGGTAGAACCCGGCGAGTCCCCCCGACGAGTTCACGAACGCCGCATAGAGAACCTGCGGATCCGAGCGCCCGATCGCGATCACGATCCGGCTGAAGCCCGTCGCAGGCAGCCCTCCCGACAGCAGGCCGAAGGTCATCCCGCCATTCACCGATCGGTAGATGCCCACGCCGGCCTTCGCGACGAAGACTCGCAGTGGATTGGTGCGGTCGACCGCCAGGCTCGAGCAGTCCCCCGCCAGCGGCGTCGCCCAACTGGCCGCCGCTGTCACGCTGCGCTTGTAGCCGCTGGGACCGGTCCAATGGATGGCGGCTGGTGCGCTGGCACTGGCGCCCGGCACGACCACGATCCCGCTGCAGCGGCTGCCCAGCATCGCCGATGACGTCAGCAACGTCCACGACTGCCCGCCGTCCAGCGACCGCATCAGGCCGTTGCCGCTGGAACCGGTGGTGTACTCGCCCGTGCCTGCATAGACGGTCTGCGGGAAGGCGCTGTCCACCTCGACCGCGCCGTGGTTCAGGTTTGGCTGTGCATCCGTCATCGGCGACCAGGTGCCGCCGGTGTTGGTGGTCTTCCAGATACCGCCGGAAGCGGTTGCGATGTATGCCGTGGCAGGATCGGTCGGATGGCACGCGATGGACACGACGCGTCCGCCCGCGTTGGATCCGCCGGACCAGTATTCGTTGGTGACGGGGCGCGCGCCCACGAAGCTCCACTGCATCGGACCATCCATCGCGGCGGCGGGCTCCAGCGCATACGCCTCGGGGGGCATCGTCTCGCCGACGATTCGCCAGTACTCGAAGGGGGGCGGGCCGAATCCCTTGCGTGTGCGTGGGTTCTCGCCCGAGATCGTCGGCAGCGGCCTCCCGAGGGAATCCTGGGACACGGCGGCGGAAGTCCCGGAAGGCGAACTGGAGACGCGCACCGCACTCGATGCGCTTGATGAACAGCCGCTTCCCGGGAGGAGCGCCGCGGTGGCGATCGCCGCGATCAGGAGCAGGAAGCTTGGATGGGATCGACTCGTGCGGCGGCGATGCATGGGCACAAGTCTAGAATCCGCCTCTCGCGTTTCACGCTGCGGCGGCCCGCGAATCCGCTCTTCAGGTCCGCTGCACGAACCACACCGCCACCCCATCGGGATCTCGGACCTTGAACGCCGCGGCGCACCAGCTCGTTGGCGCGGGCGGTGCCGCATGCTCGCGCACGCTGGCGGCCAGCGCGGCGAAGCTGGCGGCAGCGTCGGCGACATCGATCACCAGGTGCACGCGATCCCCAACGGGGTGCAGCCCGAACTGGTGCGAGTCGCGCAGCGCGTCCAGCAGTTCGATGCGGAGCCCCGGCGCTTGCAGGACGAGTCCGCGCGCGTGCTCGCGGCTCCATTCCTCGACGACTCCCAGCCCCAGAGCGCCCCGATAGAAGTCCGCCATCGCCGCAAAGTTGGTGGTGGCAAGCGCCACGCGCGAATGCTCGCCCGCGCTCATGCGTTTCCTCCGGGCCGTGGCGAGGCCATCGAGACATCTTCGCCCCACCGGCGTGCGCCGGGGACCTGGATGCCGAAGAGGTCCAGGGTGCGCACCGCAGTCTGCGTGACGATCTCGTCCACCGAGGCGGGCCGCGTGTAGAAGGCAGGCACCGGTGGCGCCACGATCGCGCCCGCTTCCGTCACCGTCAGCATGTTCTTCAGGTGGATGCTGGTCAGCGGAGTCTCGCGCACCAGCAGCACCAGCCGGCGCCGCTCCTTCAACGTCACGTCGGCGGCGCGCGTCAGCAGGCTGGTGGTGACGCCGCTGGCGATCTCGCCCAGCGTGCGCATCGAGCAGGGTGCGATCACCATGCCAAGCGTTTGGAAGCTGCCGCTGGAAAGCGATGCGCCAATGTCCGCCACCGGATATGCGTGCGTGGCAAGGGCGCGAAGCTCTTCGCTGCTCAGGGCAAGTTCGTGGGCCCGCGTCATCTCGGCGGCCTTGGTGACGACCAGGTGCGTCTCGACGCCCGTACCGCGCAGCAGCTCGAGCAGGCGCACGCCATAGATGATGCCGGTGGCGCCGCTGATGCCGACGATGAGTCGCCTGGGAGCGGACATGAGTGGCGCATTCTAGGCCCGCCCGTGCGCCGTCCGCCGCACGGGCCTACAGGATCAGCATCGCGTCGCCGTAGCTGTAGAAGCGGTAGCCCTCCTGCTGCGCCAGCGCATACAGCTGGCGCAGCCGCTCCAGCCCGACGAAGGCGCCCACCAGCGCCAGCAGCGTGCTGCGCGGCAGGTGGAAATTGGTGAGCAGCGCGTCCACGAAGCGGAACGAATGCCCGGGCGCGATCAGGATTCCCGTCTCGCCGGAATGCCCCGCTGCGCCGCCGGGCAGCGGCTGGGGCAGGCTCTCCAGCGCGCGCACCGTCGTGGTGCCCACCACCACCAGGCGTGCGCGCCCGGCGGCGCGCTCCGCGGCGCAGGCGTGCAGCGCGGCGATCGTCTCCGCCGGCACCTGGAATCGCTCGCGGTGCATCGGGTGCTCCGCGAGCGTCGGCGCCTCGACGGGCTTGAAGGTGCCTGCACCCACATCCAGCAGCAGCTCAAGCTGGCGCACGCCACGCGCTTGCAGCGCCTCGAGGAGCCCCTGCGTGAAGTGCAGTCCTGCGGTCGGCGCCGCCACCGAGGCCATCGCATCGGCGCGCGCGTAGACCGTTTGGTATTGCTCATGGTCGCGCGCCTCCGCGGCGCCCGCGGCGGCCGCCGCGGCGGCGGCGATGTCGGCCGCGGCAGTGCCCTCTGCATGCGCGGCGGCGTCGGGACCGGCGGCGGCCGAAGGAGAGTTCGCGCTTCGCCCCGCACGCGCGCGCAGGATGTACGGCGGCACGGGTGTCCATCCGCTGCGCTCAAAGACGGCCTGCGCACCCACCGGCCCTTCGATGCGCACTTTCCAGCCATCGCCCATGCGCTCCAGCAGGCGCAGGTGATCCTCCGTCTCTGCGCCGTGCGGATCGATCAGCCGCAGCTGATCGTTGGCGTGGAAGCGATTCGAGTGCTTCACCAGCGCCTTCCAGCTGCCGTCGCCGCAAGGCTCCAGGAACAGCCCCTCGGTGGTGCGGGTGCCGGTGACTCGGCGCGCCTTGAAGCGCGCGCGCAGGACGGCGGTGCGGTTCAGCACAAGCTGGTCCCCCGAGCGCAAGTACTGGCCCAGGTCGCGCACGTGCCTGTGCTCCACGGCGCCGGTGGCGCGATGCACCACCATCAGGCGCGCGCTGTCGCGCGGCTGCGCGGGCTGCGCGGCGATGCAGCGCTCGTCAAAGGGGTAGTCCAGCTCGTGGGTGGCAAGCGCGGTCACGGCGCACGCTCCGCCGGCGCCGCGCCAGTCACAGGCGGGGCGCTGCCGAGCATGCTCTGGGCCGGCAGCCGCGCACCGCGCGCCCATGCCTCGAAGGCCATCGGCATCCCGCCCGGTGCCTGCACCTCAATCAGCCGGACGGCGCCGGATCCGCACCAGAGCGTCCCGTCCCCGAAGAGCGTGCCAGGGGCAGGGCGCGCGGTGGAGAACGCCATCGCCTGCGCGACGCGTGTCCCCGCGGCGCGCGACTCAGCAGATCCCGCTTCCACGGCCCCCGCTTCCATCGCCCCGGCCCCGGCCACCTCCGCACGGCGCAGCATCAGCGCGCGGCCTTCCACCACGGCACCGCACCCTGGCCACGGATTCAGCCCGTTGATGCGCGCGCGCACGCGCTGCGCGTCCATCCCCACGTCGACCCATGCATCCGCACGCGCCAACTTTCGCGCGCGCGTCGCGTCCGCCTCCGCTTGCGCCCTGCCCGTCAGGGTCCCCGACATCCAGCCCTGCAGCACCGCTGTCACAACTTCCGGGCCCAGTGCGCTCAACGCATCGTGCAGCTCCCCCGCGGTCTGGCGCGGACCCACTTCCACGGAACGCTCCGCATAGACCAGCCCCGCGTCCATCCGCTCTGCCAGCGAGATGACCGTGACGCCCGCGCGCTGGTCGCCCTCCATCAGCGCGCGCTGGATCGGCGCCGCGCCGCGCCACCGCGGAAGGAGCGATCCATGCAGGTTGATGGCGAAGATCCCCTCGAGCAAGGGGGCCGAGAGCTTCTGCCCGTAGGCGATCACCACGAAGCAGGGTGCGGGTTGCGCGCGCCCCGCGGCGCACGCGCCGTGGCATGCCGTCTGCGCGGTCGCGCGGATCTCGGCCATCGCCTCCGCCCCGTTGCAGTCCGCAGGCCGCACCAGCGGCAGCCCGCGCTCCAGCGCAAACGCGCTGATCGGGGTCGGCGCCAGCCGCTTTCCACGTCCCGATTCGCGGTCGGGTTGGCTCACCACCAGCGCCACGCGCCCCGCATCGGCGAGCGCCCGGAGCGTCGGCAGGCCAAACTCCCCCGCACCCAGGAAGACCACATCGGGAAGCATGCCCGGCATGGTCAATCCTCGACCGACTCCTTCAGGTCCTTCAGCGCACGGCGAACGCGCAGCCGGTCCAGCGGCGACATCTTGTCGATGATCAGCACCCCCTCCAGGTGATCGTATTCATGCTGCCAGACGCGCGCGGCAAAATCGCTGCGCGTCTCGGTGAATTCGTTGCCGTCGATGTCCAGCGCGCGAATCGACACCGCCGTCGGACGGCGGATGTCCCCGCGCACGTCAGGCAGGCTCAGGCACCCTTCCTCGTAGACCTCCGGCTCGCTGTCCAGCAGCGTCAGCACGGGGTTGATGTACGCCTTCTTCGGCACGCCGCGGTCAAGGGCCCCGGTTACGAAGATTCGCAGGCTTTCTCCCACCTGGGGTGCAGCCAATCCGGCCCCTTCTTCGGACTCCATCACAAGGAACATGTCGCTGACCAGCTCGCGGATCCGGGCATCGATCCGGCCGACTGGCGCGGCCTTTCGGCGCAGCACGGGATCCGGGTACAGCACCACCCGGCGCTTGGGAAGTTGCTCGTGCGGAAGGCGTTCGGACATGGGCGACCAATGCTACGCTACGCAATCATTCAGGAGGTTCCCGACCCGTGATCTTTGGCTGGCGCAAGAGCGAATCCAACAGCAGCGAGAAGCCCTTTGAGCCGCAGCCGGAGAAGGCGCGCAAGTTCTTCGAACATGCTCGCACGGCGGCGGGGACGGGCCAGCTGGACTACGCCCTGAAGCTCTTCGCCAACGGGCTGAAGTTCGACCCGGGCAACCTGGCGGCGCACCAGGACATGTACGAGGCGGGGATCAAGTTCTTCCATGCCGATGGCAAGCCCGCCACCGGCAAGGACACCCGCGAGATCGAGGGCCCCACCCCGCTGGACAAGATGGTGGTGGCCGAATACGTCTGGATGCGCGACCTGAACAGCGTCACGGCCGCGATGCGCCTGCTGGACGCCACCGGCAAGGCGCAGCAGTCCCCCTTCGGGCAGTGGCTGGCGCCCAAGATGCTCAACATGATCCGCAAGGCGCTGGAGAAGAAGCCGCAGAAGAAGGTCTGGGTGCAGGCCATCGACCTCTTCTCCAACGTGGACGCCTGGAACGAGGCCTTCGCCTGCGGCGAAGAGGCGCAGCGGCTGGATCCCGGGGACATGACGCTCGAGCAGCGCCTGCGCCAGCTGACCGCGGCGCGCGCCATCCAGCAGGGCGGCTACCAGGCCAATTACGGGCAGACTGGCGCCTTCCGCGCGCAGGTGCGCGACAGCGAGAAGCAGAAGCAGCTGGAGGCCGCGGGCAACATCTCTGGAGCCGGCGGCGGCGAAGAGATCGCGCTGGACAAGGCGCGCCAGGACTTCGACGACAACCCGATGTCCCCAGACGCCATCAACCGCTACGGCAGCCTGCTGCGCAAGCGCGGCGTGGGCGACGACGAGGAGAAGGCCGCCGAGGTCTTCATGGCGGGCTACACCCGGCTGCAGGAATACCGTTTCAAGATGCACGCCGACGACCTGCGCATCGCCAAGCTGCGGCGCAGCGAGCGCGCCGCCCGCGAGGCGCTGGAACAGGCCCCCGAGAACCCGCAGCTGCAGATGACGCACGAGACCGCGCGCACCAAGCTGCTGGAGCTCGAAGGGGACATCTACCGCGAGCGCGTCCTGAAGTACCCCACCAATCGCGAGATGAAGTCCGACCTGGGCCGCATCGAGTACGAGCTGGGGCGCTACCAAGAGGCGATGGCCGCCTTCCAGGCATCGAAGGACGACCCCAAGCTGCGCGTCACCGGCGCGTGGATGCTGGGCCGCTGCTTCGAGAAGGAAGGCTGGCACACCGAGGCGGTGGGCGAGTTCCGCGAGGCGCTTGCCGCGCTCGACTCCACCAGCGCCGACAAGGAGCTGGAGATCAAGTACGACCTGATGATGGCGCTGATCGAGCTGGCCAAGCTCGAGAAGTCAGGCGCGCACGCAAAGGAGGCGGCCGACATCTGCAGCGCCATCGTGCGCAAGAACATCAGCTTCAAGGACGTGCGCATCCGCCGCAAGGAAGTGGACGACCTGATCCGCACCTTCGGCTGACGCGGCGCGCGCCTCTCCTTCGCCTCTGCATGGCCGCCTCTGCTTGGCCGCTTCCGCTTCGCCGCCTCTCGCCGCCGCCGTCCCGCCGACAGTCAGCCGCCGCATGACACCTCGCGCCGCCGCCGTCATCCCCGCGCGCTACGCCAGCACCCGCTTTCCCGGCAAGCCGCTGGCCGACCTGACGGGCAAGCCGCTCATCCTGCACGTGCTGGAGCGCGCCGCGGCGTGCACCACCGTCGGCCGCATCGTCGTGGCCACCGACGACCAGCGCATCTTCGACGTTGTCCAGCGCGCCGGCTTCGAGGCGCGCATGACGCGCGCGGACCATCCCAACGGCACCAGCCGCATCGCCGAGATCGCCGACGAGCTGGAAGAGGACCTGGTCGTGAACATCCAGGGGGACGAGCCGCAGATCGAGCCGGAGCTTGTGGATCGCACCGTTCGCCTGCTGGCGGCGCACCCCACCGCCCCAATGGCCACGCTGGTCTCCCCCTTCGCGCCCGGCGAGGACCCCGGCAACCCCAACATCGTGAAGTGCGTGCTGGCGGTCGACGGCCGCGCCCTCTACTTCAGCCGCAGCCTGATCCCCTTCGACCGCGACGGCCAGGCCGGCGCGCAGCGACCCTACAAGCACATCGGGCTCTACGTGTACCGCCGCCCCTTCCTGCGCACCTTCCTGGCGCTGCCCGCGACGCCGCTGGAGCGCACCGAGAGCCTGGAGCAGCTGCGCGTGCTGGAACACGGTCACGCGATCGTCTGCGCCATCGGCGAGGCGCACTTCACCGGCATCGACACGCCCGAGCAGTACGCCGCGTTCGTCGAGCGCGTGCGGGCCGGCGAGCGGTAGCGCAGCGCGCGCCTGCCGCCCAGCCGCACCCGGCCCGCCCCCCTCTCGGCCTGCCCGGCCAGGCCAGCCCGGCCCGGCCAGCCCCACCCTTCAACCTGCGATCCGCTTCACCCACTCCTGCGCACGGGTGCGGCGCTGCGGGCTCTTGTCGTGGTCGGCGATCGCGCGCAACCGGTCAAGCGCGGCCTTGCACTTCAGCTCCGCCAGCGCCCCGCCCGCCGAGCTTGCCACGCGCGACTCCGGGTCGTCCACCAGCACCAGCAGGAACTCCTCGACCTTGGCGCGCTCTTCGGGCTTCAGGCGCGGCGCCAGCTTGGCCAGTGCGCCCAGCGCCGCGGGGCGGGTGCGGTCTGCGATCCCCAGCGCGGCACGCGCCTGGATGCGCTCGATGTCGCTGGCATCGCCAAACTTGCCCAGGTACGCCAGCGCCGACTGGCTGATCGCGTCCCCGTGGCTGGGCACCTCGACCTGCGCACGGATCAGCGCGATGCACTCCTTGTCGCCCAGTTCGCTCAGCGCATCGATCGCCGACGACCGGACGGCGTAGCTCTGCTCGCCACCGCCATCCGCCCGGGGCGCCAACGTCGCCACCAGGAGCGGCACCGCCTCCTCGCGGGGGCAGTCCGCCAGGCGCGACACGATCGCGTCGCGGACGCGCGGGTCCGCGATCCGCTCCTTGGCCAGTGCCACCACCGCGGCCTTCGCCTCCGGGCTGCCGTACTTCCCGAGCGCGCGCACCGCATCGGTGCGAAGCGTGTATCGCGCCTGGTTGTCCCGGGCAATCTCCAGCAGCGCCGCACGCGCTGCGGGTGTCTCCACCTTGCCAAGCTCCGCCAGCGCCTGCCGCCGGGCGGCGATCGTGGGCGCACCGCGCAGCGTCGCCAGCGTCCACGCCTCGGGCTGCGTCACCTCGATCGTCTTCAGCGCATCCAGGTACGGATCCACCCACACTGCCACCGGCGCGCCATCCAGCACGGCCGAGGCCACGGCCGTCCGGTCGCGCATTTCAAGGGGCACCATCACCTCGCCCTTGGACGTCTTCACCCACACCGGCATGCTGATGCGCAGCGCCGGGGTCCGCGCGTCGATCGCCTGCACCTGCTCGGCGCGCACCGTGAGCGTGCGCGTCGCGGCGTCGTACTCCGCGGTGGCCTTCACGTGCGGCGACCCGGGGCGGTAGCACCACTGGTCGAAGAACCACTCCAGGTCGCGGCCGCTGGCCTGCTCCATCGCGTGGCGGAAGTCCGGCGTCTCGGCGACGCGCAGCCCCCAGGTGGCCATGTACGACTGCACCCCGCGGAAGAAGACCTGGTCGCCCAGCATGCGCCGCAGCATGTGCAGGATGCTCGATCCCTTTGGGTACGGGTTTGCGGGCCGGCGGAAGGTCTCCTCGGCGCTCTTGTACACCGGGCTGCACATCGCCTCGTTCGGGGTCGTCGCGTCGCGCATCGCCACGTCGCGCTGCGCCACGCCCGCGTTCCCCAGCACGGTGTCGTAGTAGCCATCCGCGCCGTCGCGCTCCTCGAACCACAGGGCGCTGCCGTAGGTGGCCCACCCCTCGTTCAGCCAGATGTGCTCCCACGAACGGCAGGTCACGAAGTCCCCCGTCCACTGGTGGCACAGCTCGTGGCTGATCAGCCCGTCCAGGTCCCCCTCGGCGCGCGCCGTCGCGTCCATCACCGCGGAGGGGTGCATGGTGGTGACGCTGGTGTTCTCCATGCCGCCCGCGCCGAAGTTCCGCACGATCAGCTGGTCGTACCTGGCCCACGGGTACTTGGTGCCGAAGCGCTTCTCGAAGAGCGCGATCATGCGATCGGTGTTGGCATAGCTCGCCTCTGCGTCGGCGCCGCGCCCCTTGGGTGCCCACACCGTCATCGGCACGTGGCTCAACGGTGCGGGCAGCGTGACGCGGTCGAAGTCACCGATGACCAGCGAGACCAGGTAGGGCGCATGCGGCTTCTCCTGGTTCCAGTGCCAGAGCTCGCGGCCATTCTCCGTCTCGTGCGAGATCAGCGCGCCATTGGCGCTGACCTGCAGCCCCGCAGGGACATCGACGATCAGCTCGGTGGGCAGGCGGATGTTCGGGAAGTCATGGATCGGGAACCAGAAGCGATTCGTCTCCGTCTCGCCCTGGGTGTGCACCTGCGCGCCGCGCGCGGGCGCCACGCCCGGGATCTCCGGCGTCGCGGGGCTGAAGGTGATGCCGTCGGTGGGACGGTCCGCCTCGTAGACAATCTCGATCACCGATGCCTTCGCCGTCGCGCCCACCGCGGCGGGCTGGAGCGGCTTCGTGAAGCGGATCGCCAGGTCCTTGCCGTCGTGCGACCACTCGGCGTCGGTGCCATCGACGATGACGCGCTTCACCGAAAGGCCGGGCGCATCCAACGTCAGGAGCGGCACCGGCAGCCCGATCGCCGCCACGGTCAGCTGCTGCGTCCCGGTGAAGCGCCCGCTGGCGATCTCGTCGAAGCGCAGCGCCAGCCGCATCTTGCGATAATCCACCAGCGGGTCCGGCGGGAAGTTCCGGTGGTCGCGGCCGTTGGTCGCGTCGTAGACCGCGCCCGCACCCTCCCCGGGGGGAAAGGCCAGTCCCGCCATCGCGGCACGCTCCAGGCGGTGCTCCAGGCAGCCGCACTCAGCCTCCGCCGCTCCAGGCCAGGCGCCCGCCGCCGCGGTCAGCAGCAGCGCCGCCAGCAGGGGCGCGCCAGCAAGGATTCGGGCGTGGCCAAGGGACTCCAGGTGTGCATGCTTCATGTCAGCTCTCCTACCGGGTGCGAAGCGGACAGTTTCGCGCCGATGGCCCCCCTGCGGGCGGCATCGATCACGCAAATCCCCGGAATCCGTCATTGATCCACGCCATCCCCGCGTGATACGCTGCGCTATGCCCCATTCGGACGGCCAACCGCAGTTCCTGCGCCAGCACTCCCCGCAGCCGGACCCCGCCTCGGGGGGATTCCTGGCGCAATTCGGCGCTTCGGACGAGTCCAGCGAGGCCTTCAGCCCCACCCCCCGCGGCTACCAGACCGGGCGCACCAAGTACGTGGTCGTCATCGGCACCGTGATGAGCGGCCTGGGCAAGGGCATTTTCAGCAGCTCGCTGGCCAAGCTGCTGAAGGACAAGGCGCTGACCGTCGCCCCGATCAAGATGGAGGGGTACCTGAACATCGACAGCGGCACGCTGAACCCGTACCGCCACGGCGAGGTCTTCGTGCTCGAGGACGGCCTGGAGACGGACATGGACCTGGGCACCTACGAGCGGGTGCTGAACCAGAA
Source organism: Phycisphaerales bacterium (assembly GCA_044230125.1). Taxonomy (GTDB): domain Bacteria; phylum Planctomycetota; class Phycisphaerae; order Phycisphaerales; family SM1A02; genus UBA966. The sequence continues at coordinate 53,373 of JBGARR010000005.1, read as the reverse complement.
CCTCAGCCGCAGGAACTTCGTCACCGCGGGGCAGATCTACACCGAGATCCTGGAGCGCGAGCGCCGCGGTGGCTACCTGGGGCGCGACGTGCAGATGATCCCGCACGTCACCGGCGCGGTGAAGATGCGCCTGCGCGAGCTGGCGATGACCGGCAACAACGGCAAGCCCTGCGACGTGGTCTTCGTCGAGGTGGGCGGCACTGCGGGCGACTACGAGAACGGCTTCTACATCGAGGCGCTGCGCGAGCTGGCCTTCGAGGAGGGGCCGGAGAACTGCTGCTTCGTGGCGCTGACCTACATCCTGGAGCCCTCGATCCTGGGCGAGCAGAAGTCCAAGGCCGCGCAGCTGGGCATCAAGCGCCTCATGGAGGCGGGCGTCCAGCCGCACCTCATCGCCTGCCGCGCCAAGAACCCCGTCACCGAGAAGGTGATGCAGAAGATCAGCATGTTCAGCAACGTGCCCATGCGGCGCATGTTCAGCATGCACGATCGCGCCAGCATCTACACCATCCCCGACGCCATGCGCGAGGCGGGGCTGGACCGCGAGATCCTGAGCCTGCTGGCGCTGCACGACCGCGTCAACACCGCGCAGGAGGAGCGCGAGCGCGTGAAGTGGAACGCCTTCACCGCGCGCCTGGGCGCGCCGCGCACGCACAAGGTGAAGCTGGGCGTGCTGGGCAAGTACGCCAGCCTGCGCGACGCCTACGCCAGCATCGACAAGGCCATCGAGCACTGCGCCACCGCGCTGAACGCCGACGTAGAGATCGAGTGGCTGGACACCAGCGACGTCGAGTCGCTGGCGCGCGCCAAGGAGCTGGTCGCGCGCTTCGACGGCGTGATCGTGCCGGGCGGCTTCGGCATGCGCGGCGTCGAGGGGAAGATCCGCTGCGTGCAGGCCGCGCGCGTCGAGCGCGTGCCCTTCCTTGGCATCTGCCTGGGGTTCCAGGTGGCGGTCATCGAGTTCGCGCGCAACGCCCTCGGCTGGCAGGACGCGCACAGCACCGAGTTCGACCCCGCCAGCACGCATCCCGTCATCAGCGAGCTGCCCGACCAGAAGAAGATCGAGGGCATCATGGGGGGCACGATGCGCCTGGGCGCGCAGGACGTCGCCATCGAGCGCGGCACCCTGGCGCAGCTGCTGCTGGGCGGCCGCGAGCAGGTGCGCGAACGCTTCCGCCACCGCTACGAAGTGGACCCCACCTGCATCGACGCGCTGACCGCGGGCGGGCTGGTCTTCAGCGGCCATCACCCCAAGCACCGCATTATGCAGGTGCTCGAGCTGCCCCTCTCGGCGCATCCTTACTTCATCGGCGCGCAGTTCCACCCCGAGCTGACCAGCCGCCCGCTGGACCCGCAGCCCCTCTTCATGGGGCTGGTGGCGGCCGCGATCGCGCGGCGCGAGCCCAGCTTCGCGCAGAGCGAGCTGGGCCGCCGCTGGGTGCGAAGCACCAACGGTGCCAGCGCTCCGGTCAACGCCTGATCGGCCGGTCCGGGCCGCTCACTCCGCCGCGCCGCCACCCTCGGCCGACTTGATCTCCACCTGGAGCACCGTGCCGTTGGAGCGGACCTCCACGCGCGTTCCGGCGGGCAGCCCCTCGGGACGCACCACGCGGAAGTCGCCCTGGATCCGGCTGGCGATCACCAGCGTCCAACGGTCGCCCACCTTCGGCTCATAGCCCGCGAACTGCAGCTTCAGGCCGCCTCCCAGCACCGCATCGCCCGTGACCACCAGCAGCGTGGTGTGCGCCAGATCCGCAGGATCGTGCAGCTGGGCGATCAGCCGGTCGTCGTAGCCCATGACGAAGAGCCCACTCTCCACGCGCATGTCGCTGAGCAGGTACAGGGCGCCGTCCAGCGCGGCCCAGGCTGCTTCGTCGTCGGCGGCCGGAACCGCCTCGCTGCCCGTGCCGCCGGCACCGCCAGCGCCGTGGTTGTTCCCCACTGCGCCACCACCGCCCGCGCGGTTGATGGCGCCCGCGCCGGCGCCCGGCCCCCCCGCCAGCAGCGTGGTCGCCGCGGCGCGGTAGCCGGTGTTGCTGGCGCTCGCCGCCGAGGTGCCCAGCGCGCAGACGCTCTTCACCGTGTAGGTGTAAACGGTGGTCGGCGTCGCCGTGGTGTCGTTGAAGCTGTTGGCCACGCTGACGAACTGCACCGGTGCGCCGCCGCCGGTGCGTGCGATCAGGTAGCTGGTGGCGCCCGTGACATTCGGCCACTGCACCAGCACCTTGGTGGTGTAGGTGCCGTCGCTGGCGGCAAGCACCGCCGGGGGCGAGAGGGCGCGCCATCCGGTGTTGCTGCTCGGGGGCGTCAGGCCGCCCTGCGCCGCCGCTCGCACCGAGTAGGTGTAGAGCACGCCGGGGACCGCGCTGAAGTCGGTGAAGGTGACCACCTTCTTGCCCACCGAACCCACCAGCACCGCGGTGCCGCTGCCCACCGCGCGGTAGATGCCGTACCCCGTCGCCTTGGTCGCCGAAGGCGCCAGCGACCAAGTCACCGTGACGCCGGTGGCCGAGCTGCCATCGGTGGCCGCTGCGCCCGAGGGGCCCACGCGCGCCTTCCAGCCATTGTCGGAGAGGCCGCCGGTGGTGGCGGTCGAGAGCCGGACGATGTACTTGTAGACCTTGCCCACCTTGCCGCTGGTGTCCGTGAAGGTGCGCACCGAGGCGCCCGCGGTGCCCAGCACCTTGGCCTTCTTGGAGCCTTCCTGGCGCAGGATGGTGTACGAGGTGGTGCCCCCTTCCGGCGCGGTCCAGACGACTTCGACGCCGCTGCTGGACAGCCCGTCGGAGGCGGCCACTGAGGTCGCTGCAGCATTGGCGGCACGGAACCCCGTGTCCGAGGCGCTCAGCGGGCTCTCGCCCAGTGGGCAGACCGCGCGCACGGCGTAGCTGTAGACCAGTCCGGCGGTCGCGCTGGCGTCGTTGTAGCCGGTGCCGGCGGTGGTGGCCACGGTCACCACTTCGGAGCCGCGCGTCCGGATCACCTTGTAGGCAGTGGCGCCCGTCGATGCGGTCCAGCTCACGCCCACCGAGGCAAGGCTCGTTCCGTTCGTCGCCACCACGTTGGTGGGGGCAGCCACGGCGCGCCATCCGCTCGCCGCGACAAAGCCATCCGAGAGAGTGCCCGCAGCGTTCTCGGTGCGCACGCGATAGGTGCGCAGGACACCCACGGTGGCCGCCGTGTCCAGGTACTGCGCGATGTACGAATAGCCCAGCACCGTCTCGCCGCCACCCACAGCCAGCGAGATCTTGTACCGCACGCCGTTGGGCATCTCCGGCCACGCCAGGAGGACGCCCGTGGCGGTGTTGCCCTGCGTTGCGCCCATGATCGGCGGCGCCGAGACCAGCTGGCACGCATCCGGCACGCCATCGCTGTTCTTGTCCACGGCGTTGCCGCCCGCGGCGATGACGCACGCATCGGTGGTGCCGTCGTTGTTGCAGTCCGCCAGGTCGTGGGTGCGGATCGAGATGAACCCCGGGGCGTCGTTCAGGCCGTACTCGTACTGCGGGGCGCCCATGGCAATGTGGTCATGCCCCACCGCGACGCCCTGCCCGAATCCGTTGGCCACTCCGCCGCCCGCCAGGGTGTAGCTGGTGTCGTACGCCCAAGTGACGCCGCCGAAGATGTACTGGTCCACGCGTGAGGCGTCCGGCGAGCCGACCAGGCCGAACCCCTCGTACACGCCGAGCGAATTGGCCAGGACAATGTCATTCTGCGGGTCACCTGCGAAGGCAGGGGTCGCGCTCGCCTCCACGGCGCTCACCAGGTTGGGCATGCTGTTCGTGGTCTTGTACTGCCACACCGCATCAGGAAGCGCCACACGCTGCTCGCGAATGAAGATCGAGGCCCCCGCGCCATCCACTCCCTCGCTGCCCACGGCGACGTCGGTGCCGAAGGCCCAGTTGGCGGATCCGGTGGACTTCACGCGCGTCAGCTGCGACCAGCCGCCCAGCTGCGCGCGGCGGAAGACATACGCCGTGCCGGGCTTGCCGCCGTCGGTGCCCAGCATCTCGCCAGGGGCCGCCACCACCAGCGTCGAGAGCTGGAGCCCGACGCTCCAGCCGAAGAACTTGTTCTGCGAGGCATCCGGGAAGTTGGGGTCGAAGCGGCTGGCGAAGGTGTAGGTGCCATCGGGCTGCCGGGCGTACATGTAGACGACGCCGCGCGCGAAGGCCGCACCGTTCAGCGCCCCGGGGGCGCCCACCGCCAGGTACCCGCCGCTCATCGCGACGCTGAAGCCGAAGGCGCCATCGGGCAGGTCGATCGGCGAGGCGATCGTCTGCATCGCGCTCCAGACCCCCGTGGAGGAGCGCGAATAGAGCACCACCGCGCCCTGCGAGTCATTGTGGAAGGGCGCGCCGACCACGGCGATGTTTCCATCGACCGCGATGTCGCTGCCGAATCCGCTGTTCAGCAGGAGCGCACTCGGGCGCGGCAGCTGGGCCGCGATCGCGTAGGCCCCATTGGTCCCGCGCCGATAGACAAAGACCGCCGCCGAGCCGGGGGCGCCGATCAGGACGTCGTTCCCGGCCACTGCCGCCGCCGCGCCGAACTGCGCACCGTCCAGGACGGCGTCCGGCACCGAAGCCTCGGTGCCGACACAGGGACTGCCTGCCTGCGCGGGAGCGGCCATCAGGCCAGCCAGGCAGAGGGAAGCGAGCAGAATCGTGCGGACGGTGCTTCGGATCGACATCGGTGGGTCTCGTCTTTTGTGGCCGTCGGGCGCCGATCGGAGGCAGGCCATGCATTCCAACCAGCGCGGGAAATCGCTATCATCCCCCATCCGTCCCTTCGCGGGGAGGGGTTCCGTGGCTCCCACGGGATTATCACGCTTCGCGCCCCAGTTTTTTGCCCCCCCATCCCACTGCCAATTGCATGCCGATGTAGCTCAGGTGGTTAGAGCGAGGGATTCATAAACCCTAGGTCGGCGGTTCGACTCCGCCCATCGGCACTCCTGCGAGCCCGCGCCACCTGGCGTGGGCTCGCGCCGTTTCGGGGTGCGATCGCGCCCGCATCGGGGACAATGCCCCCATGCACCCCGGCCCCGATCCCGTTGACCCTGGGCAGACCGTCGAGCGCGTGGCGCTCCTGTACGCGATGGAGGAGGAGGCGATGCCCCTGGTCGAGCGGCTGCTGCTGCAGCCGCAGCCCGCCATCGACGGCCGGCTGCCGGAGCGCCACTTCGCCGGGCGCATCGGCGGCCTGCAGGTGGACCTGCTGATGAACGGCAAGGACCACCGCAGCGGCGCCGACCGCATCGGCACCGATGCCGCCACGCTGGCGGCGTACCTGGCCATCCGGCACTTCAGCCCCGATCTGGTGATCAACGCAGGCGTCTGCGGCGGCTTCGAGTCGCGCGGCAGCCGCGTCGGTGACATCTACGTGGCCGAGGGGGCGGCGCTCTTCCACGACCGCCGCATCCCGATCCCGGGCTTTGCGGCGCAGGCGCGCGGCGGCTGGCCCGTGCACCCGGCGACCGCAATGGCGCAGGCGATCGGCGCCAAGCGCGGCATCGTCAGCACCGGAAACAGCCTGGATTTCACGGCAGACGAGCTTGCCTTCTTCAACCGCGAGGGGGTGGTGCTGAAGGAGATGGAGGCGTGCGCCATCGCGCAGGTTTGCGCGCAGAGCGGCGTCCCATTCATCGCGGTGAAGGGCGTCACCGACCTGGTGGACCATCCCGAACCCGTGGCCGAGGCGTTCGCGCGCAACCTGCGCACGGTGAGCGCGCTGCTGGCCGAACGCATGGAACTGCTCCTGCGCTGGCTCGGCGCGCACCCGCGGCGCGTCGGTGAGCTGTGAACGCCCCAGGCGCGATTCGAACGCGCGACCTCCAGTTTAGGAAACCGGTGCTCTATCCAGCTGAGCTACTGGGGCTGACGGAGGGCAGGAGCGCGCGCGCCGAAGTCCGAATGGGCGGATGAATCACCGCTGCAAGGGTGCAGCACAACGGCGCCAGCCGGCTCACCGGCCGTCGCGCAGGTTCTTCTCTTCCGACTTGGTGCCGGCGAAGTAGACGATCGCCCAGAGCGAAAGAAAGGCGACCCAGGCAGCGTTTGCGATCAGGACTTGCCACATCGTGCCGGGAGTATACCGTGGCCATTGCGCATGACTGAGCCCACGGCAGCGGCCCCCGCGCCGCGCTTCAACATCGTCCTCTACCAGCCGCAGATCCCGAACAACACGGGAAACGTGGGCCGCACCTGCATGACCACGGGCTGCCGGCTGCACCTGGTGCATCCCCTTGGCTTCCAGACGGATGTGAAGGCACTGCGTCGCGCCGGGCTGGACTACTGGGAGCTGGTGGACTGCGTCGAACACGCCTCCTGGGAGGCGTTCTTGGCCACGGAACACCCGGAGCGACTTTGGCTCTACACCACCCAAGCGGCGCGGCCGCACTGGGAGGCGCGCTTCGACGCGGGGGACTACCTGCTTTTCGGGCAAGAAAATGGGGGTATCCCCCCCGAATTGCACCACTGGGTCGGCACGACATACGGCCCCGATCATCGCCTGACGCTGCCCATGCTCCCCATCCCCCGTGCCCGCAGCCTGAACCTGGCCACCGCCGTCGCCTGCGCCGTGTACGAGGGGCTGCGCCAGACTGGCGGCATCGATGCCGTTGGGTGATTCCCGAATCAACGGGAAAACCGCTTCCGTATACTTCCGGAGAGGACCGACCGAATGAGCAACGACGCTAGCGCCACCCCCGGGGCAACCCGTGTTTCTGCCCCTTCCCGGACCCTGAGCGCCACCGAGGCCGCTTGGACCGTCCCAGCCGCTTCGGGGCAATCCCCGGCGTCAGCGATGCCCCGGGCGCCCCGGACGGCCCGCAGGGCGTCTCGCGGAATGGCCCGCCGGACGAACTCCGGTGCATTCACCTTGGTCGAGCTGCTGGTGGTCATCGGCATCATTGCACTGCTGGTGGGGCTGCTGCTCCCCGCCCTGGGCAAGGTCATCGAACGCGCCCGAGCCACCACCACGCTGGGCACGATGCAAGAATTTGCCAAGGCCTGCGACGCTTACTTCCAGGAGTTCGGCGAGTACCCCGCGGCCATCCCAGACGATTACCTCTACGCCGGCAACGGCGACAGCGACGTGCCGATTGTCTCGGGCACCGAGAACGCGCTGCTGGCGCTGATGGGCGGCTACCGCCTGCCCAGCGACAGCGACTACGCCACCTTCACGGGCAGCGAGCTCACCTTCTCGCTCTCCGGCCAGCCCAATTTCAAGATCAAGGTCAATGCCGACAAGATGGGCGAGGGCCCTTTCCGCAACGGCAAGAAGTACGACCCCTTCTATGCGCCCAAGGGGCGCGAGTTTGCCAAGTGCCCGGGGCAGATGCAGGTGGGCGGCTCCGCAATGGATGGCGCGGCGGACGGCCTGTTGCCCGACTTGCTGGATGCCTGGGGCCAGCCGATCCTCTTCGTGAAGCAGCAGCGCGGCATCGGCACGCTGGTGCCCCGCGGGACCGACCCAGGGCAGTTCACGCGTGCGGGCATCCTGCCGTACACCCTCTCGACGCAGCTTGGAGAATTGACGCAGGACCAGACCTTGGCGAACACGGCCAAGTACAGCATCCTGAACACCACGTCCGCGGGTGGCCAGAACGGGCGCTTCGCGCGCGACATCACGCTGGGGCAGCTCATCCGCCATCCCGCAATCGGCGTTCAGAACACCGCCAACGATCCCGAAAAGGTGTGGGCGGGGACCACGCGCGGAAAGTACTTCCTGATCAGCGCAGGCCCCGACGGAATCTACTTTTCGGCTGCGCAGGGCTTTGGAACGCCGACGCTGCCGAAGGGCGACATCGTCACCCTCGGCCAGAACGCCGACGGACCCAACGTGATCCAGCGCTACGACGACCTGATGGTGGCCGGCGGAAGCTGAGGCGCGGCCCGCGGCGGCGGCGTGGGTGGAATCTAGCGCGCGGGCAGGATGCGCCGGAGCCGGCGCGCGGCAGCTCGAACCGCCGAGCTGAGTCTCCCTTGAGTTCAAAAAGCACCGCGCAGATGGCCGGTCTGCCATCCGCGCGATGTGTCATGAACGAGTCTGGTCGTACGAGCGGCGTGCGCCGCGCTCCGCGGGCCCGGTGAGGTGCATCACCGGCCCGAGGGCTTGCCGTCGCCATTCTGCTGGCCGCCCCCCGCAGGCTTGTCGCCGTCGAACTGGAAGGGCTTGTCGTTGTTGGGGCGCTTGCCAGGGCGCTCGCCGCCGGGCAGCATCGGGTCGGGGTCGCCATCCTTCTTGTCGCCCTTGCGCGCAATCTGCGCCTCCTTCTGCGCGGCATCGAAGCGCTCCTTGAACTTCGCCTGCTGGTCGGGGGTGAGCAGTGCAAAGATCTTGCCCTGCAGCTCCTCGACCTTGGGCATCGACGCGCGCAGGGCCTGCATCTCCTGCATCAGCGCGGGGTCGGGGGCGCCCTTCTGGTCCTTGCCGCGCGCGTCGCGGATCTTCACTTCCAGCGCCTTCATCTTGTCGCCGTTCTCCGCGCGCCATGCCTTGACCTGCGTCTCGAACTCGGCGCGCTCCGCCTTCACCTTTTCTTGCGTCTCGGGCGACAGCTCGGGCATCGTCTGATCCATCGCCTTGCGCCAGATCTCGGGATTGCGGCGCTCGGTGGCGCGGCCGCGCATGCCGTCTTTGCCCCCCTTCTCGCCCTTGGTAAACCCTTCTTTCCCCTCCTGCGCCTGCTTGCCCACGGGCGGTCCGCCCGCTGGTGGTGCGGTCTTCGTGTCGTCGGCCCGGGCGGGGCTGATCAGGACGCTGGCGGCGAGGAGAGAGGCGGCGAGTGCAGTCCGGTGAATCACGGTGGTAGTCCTTTCAGGAGTGGTCGGTGGGCGCGGGTGTGCGCGGTAGACCGGATTAGAACGCGGGGCCGCCCGGGGCTATTGCAGCCACGCGCGCCCCGGGCGTCCCGGCGGCCCCCCACCGTCCGGGAATCGCCCCACCCTGCGGGGCGGACTACGATTGCCGGACTATGCCCCTTTCGCCCAAGCACTTGCACGACGCCCTCCGGACGGTGAAGGACCCCGACCTGGGGAAGGACCTGGTCACCCTGGGGATGGTCAAGGACGTCCTGGTGACGGGCAGCGACGTCAAGCTGGTGATCGAGCTCACCACGCCTGCCTGCCCGATGAAGGACAAGATCCGCATGGACATCGACGAGGCGGTGCGCGCCAAGGCGATCGAGGTGCAGGAGCCGCTGGGCAAGCTGGAGATCGAATTCACCGCGGATGTCCGCAAGGCCAACGAGCGCACCCGCGAAGGGGGCAACCCGCTGCCGCTGGTGAAGAACATCATCGCGGTGGGCGCGGGCAAGGGGGGCGTGGGCAAGAGCACCGTCAGCGTCAACCTGGCCGTCGGCCTGGCGCGCTTCGGCGCCAAGGTGGGCCTGCTGGACGGCGACATCTACGGCCCCAGCGTTCCCACCCTGCTCGGGCTCGAAGACATCCCGACCGCCGCGCGCGGCAACATGCTGCTGCCCTTCGAGGTGCATGGCATCAAGGCGATGACGCTGGGCAAGCTGGTGGACTCGGACAAGGCGCTGATCTGGCGCGGACCGATGGCGCACGGCGCCTTCAAGCAGCTGGCGCTGCAGACCGACTGGGGAGCGCTGGACTACCTGATCATCGACCTGCCGCCCGGGACGGGCGACGTCCCGCTGACGATGAGCCAGCTGCTGCCGCTGACGGGCGCGGTGGTGGTCTGCACGCCGCAGCGCGTGGCGCAGGATGACGCGCGCCGCGCGGTGCGGATGTTCCAGCAGCTTGGCATCCCGATCCTGGGCGTCATCGAGAACATGAGCTACTTCATCGGCGACGACGGCAAGGAGTACGACCTCTTCGGCCGCGGCGGCGCCGAGATCATGGCGCAGACGATGGGGCTGAACTTCCTGGGCCACGTGCCCATCCACATGGAGCTGCGCCGCAACTGCGATGCCGGGGTGCCCCTGCAGAACTGGGAACTGCCGCGCCTGGCGGCGGACCTGGACGCGCTGTGCCAGAGGACGGCGGCGCAGGTCAGCATGGCCACCATGAACGCGGGCGGGTACATGCAGCCGACGCTGAGCGTGCGGTGACGCGCGTGCGGTGACGCGCGTGCGCTGCGCGCGCTAGCGCGCCGGGTCCGCCGCCGAAACGGCGAATCCACGGCCCGCAAAGGGCCAGAAGCCGCCGCGCAGGTTCGCCACGCGCAATCCGTGGCGGCGCAGGTATGCGCAGGCGCGCGCGCTACGGTTGCCGGAACGGCAATAGACCACCAGCGGCACGGAGCGATCCAGCGTGGCGACATGCGCGGGCAGTTGGATGAAGGGCACGTGCCGCGCGCCCGCCACATGGCCGCCGCGGAACTCCTGCTTGGAACGGACGTCCAGCGCCGCAGCCTCGCCCGCGCAGAGGCGGCGGTTGGCCTCGCAGGGGCTGATCTCGTCCACGCCTGCGGCCTCAAAGGCCTCTTCGTCGATGCGCATGTAGTCGCGCGGGGCGATCCATCCCGCGATGTCGTCGATCCCCACGCGATAGAGGACGCGCACGATCGCCTCCACCTGGCCGGGGTCGGCCACCAGCAGGATGCGGTCGCCAGGCTCCACGTAGTTGGCCACGGTGGGGCCGAAGTACGGATCGAACATCGCGAAGATCGAGCCCGCCAGGTGCCCATCGATCCATGCCGACCACTCGCGGGTGTCCACCACCACGCAGCGCGGGTCCCGCGCCGCCTGCTCGAAGCCTGCGGGGGCCAGTTCGGTGGGTGCCGGGAGCGCATCGTGCAGTTCGGGGCCGCGCTCGTTGGTGGCCTTCACCCTCCCGAAGTACGGGGGCGGATCGGGCTGGTCGCGCAGCAGGTGCTCCATGAAACGCTCACCATCGTCCTTGGTGCGCAGCGGGCGGTTGATGATGCGCTCGATGCCCACGGTGGTTTCGGGCAGCCGGCAGATCATCTTGCCGCAGGCGCTGCCGGCGCCATGGCCCGGAAGCACCACGGTGCCGTCGGGCATGTCGTCCAGCAGCGAAAGGCTGCGGCGCATTGCCTCGGCGCTCTCGGCGATCGTCATGCCGCCGACGCCCAGGAAGCCCAGGTCTGGGCGGCCGACATCGCCCGCGAAAAGGAAGTCGCCGGAGAAGAGCGCGGCCGGGCGCCCCTGCGCGTCCACGAATTCGTAGCTCAGCGCCTCGCGCGTGTGGCCGGGGGTGTGGCGCACGCGGAACTGCAGCGAGCCCAGCGCGATCATCTCGCGATCGGCAAGGAAGTGCACCCGTGCGCCCGGCGCCCACGGCCCACGTTCGGTCCACGCTGGGTGCGCGCCCATGCCGCTGATGTATGCCGTCACCGGGCGCGTGGCCACGAAGGCGCGCATCCCGCTGACGAAGTCCGCATGCTGGTGCGTCTCGGCGACGGCGACGATGGTCACGCCCGCGTCGGCCGCCTCGCGCTCGTAGCGGTCGATGTCCCGTTCGGGGTCGAAGAGGATCGCCTGGCGCGTCCGGTCGCAACCCACCAGGTACGAGGCCTGCGCGAGCGCGGGGTCGTAGATGCGCCGGAAAATCACTTGAATTCCTTGCGCAGCTGGCGAAGTGCGGCGGAGAACTGGTCCAGGTGCGACTTCTCGTGCGCGGCGCTCACCTGGCAGCGCAGGCGCGCGTGCCCCTCGGGCACCACCGGGTAGCCGAAGCCAATCACGAAGACGCCCAGCTCCAGCAGGCGCTTGCTCATGGCGATCGCCTTGGCGGTGTCGTGCACGATGATCGGGCAGATCGCGGTGGGGCTCTCCAGCACCTCGAAGCCCGCGTCGCGGATGCCTGCGCGCGCGTACGCCACGTTGTCGCGCAGCTTCTGCACGCGCTGCGGCTCGCGCATCAGCACTTCGATCGCCTTCTGCGCGCTGCAGGCCACCGTGGCCGGCAGCGCATTGCTGAAGAGCGTCGGCCGCCCGCGCTGCACCAGCAGGTCGATGGCCTGGCGCGAGCCCGCCACGTAGCCCCCCGCCGCGCCCCCCAGCGCCTTGCCAAGCGTGCCGGTGAAGTAGTCCACCGCCGTCACCGGCAGGCCGTAATGCTCATGGGTGCCGCGACCGGTGCGGCCCATCACTCCGGTGGCGTGGCTGTCGTCCACCACCAGGATGGCGCCAAATTCGTCGCAGACCTTCCGCAGGCCGGGCAAGTCGCCGATGTCCCCTTCCATCGAGAAGACCCCGTCGGTCACCACCCAGAGGGCGCCAGTCACTTCCGGGTTGGCGCGCGCCGCTTCCAGCTTGCGGCGCAGGTCGGCCAGGTCGCTGTGCTTGTAGACCCCCTTGTGGCATCCCTTCTTGATCACCGCCGCCAGGCGGATGCCGTCGATGATCGAGGCATGGTTCAGCTCGTCGCTGATGATCAGGTCGCCGGGCTCGCAGAGCGTGGGGAAGATCGCCTCGTTGGCGTTCCAGCAGCTGGTGAAGCTGTACGCCGCCTCGCAGCCGTAGAACTGCGCGATGGTGCGCTCCAGCGTCTCGTGGCACTCGAAGGTGCCGCAGATGAAGCGCACGCTGGCGGTGCCCGCGCCGTACTTGCGCAGGCCTGCGATGCCCGCCTCGACCACCTCGGGATGGTCCGCCAGCCCCAGGTAGTTGTTGGAGCAGAAGCACGCCACGGTGCCGTACCCGCGCAGCTTGACGGTGGCCCCCATGGGCCCCTCGATGGTCTGCAGGTGCTTCAACTGGCCGCTTTCGGCCAGCATCTTCAGGGTCTGCTGCGTGCGGCCTTCAAAGGCACGGTCGGCCAAGGTGGTCATTCCGGCCAGTTTACAGGTGCCAGTTGGGGCCGATTTCGCGAAATTCAGCGCGGCCGGGCGCGTTGTTCCGGGCACACGGCCTGCGGGTCGCAGCGCCGCAAATCCACAGGAACGCCTGTCCCCAAGCCTGAATCAACGCCAATAGGCACCACGAAAGGTCAACTCACCAATGAGCATCACACGAAAGACAGTCATCGTCAGCAGCGTCCTCGCCTTCAGCTTCGTCACCGCGGCGGTGGCCTCCATGGCCGCTCCGCCTGAGAACGCCCCCCCGCAGGGCGCCCCCCCGGCCGGCGGCCCCGGTGGCGCTGGCGGCGGCACCGGCAAGGGCGGGCCAGGCGGTCCCGGCGGCGAGGGCAAGCGCCCCCCGCGCCCCGATTTCAAGTCGATGGACAAGGACGGCGACGGCTTCGTCACCGAAGCCGAAGCGGGCAAGGCCTGGGAGCGCCTGAAGAACGCCGACAAGAACGCCGACGGCAAGGTCTCCAAGGAAGAGATGGAGCAGTTTGCCAAGGCGCGCGAGCGCGGCGGCAAGGATGGCCAGAAGTCCAAGGGTGACCGTCCCGCTGGTGACAAGCCCGCAGGCGACAAGCCTGCTGGCGACAAGCCCGCCGGCGATAAGCCCGCCGGTGACAAGCCCGCCTGACGCTGAGCAAACGCCCTGCTTCAACAACTTCAACAGAGAACCGGCGCCGCACATGGAGTGCGGCGCCGGTCTTTCGTTGTGTGCTTGCGCACTGTGCCGCCGCCGGGGCACGGCGTGCGCCTGGCCGGGCGGCGCCCGTCACGCCCGGCGCAACGCCCGCGTCACCCCTTGCGGCGCGCGAAGCCGTCCATGAACTCGGCAAGGAGCTGGCAGCCCTTGGCGGGGAAGGCGTTGTAGACGCAGGCGCGGATGCCCCCCCACTCGCGGTGGCCGCGCAGGCCGCAGAGGCCTTCGCGCTCGGCTTCGGCCACGAAGGCGTCCACCAGCGCATCGCTGGGCAGCTGGAAGCTGATCGACATCTCGCTGCGGCTGTCCGCGCGCATCGAGGGGCGGTAGAAACCCCCGCTGCGGTCGATGGCGGCGTAGATGTGGGCGGCCTTCGCCTTGTTGCGCGGGCCGAAGGCCGCGGGGCCGCCGAAATCGTGCGTCCACTTGGCCATCAGGCCGATCACCCGCACGCCCATCGTGGGTGGCGTGTTGGGGCGCGACTCGGTCTTGGCGAAGTGCGCGTAGCTGAGCATCGGCGGCAGCGCGCGATCCGCCTTGGCCAGCAGGGACTTGCGCACCAGCACCAGGCAGATGCCGCTGGCGCCGAGGTTCTTCTGGCCGCTGGCGAAGATCAGCTCATGCGCCGCCAGGTCGTAGGGGCGCGAGAAGATGTCGCTGGTGGCATCGCAGACCAGCGGCGCGGCGACGCGCGGGGGGCGCGCGAACTGCGTTCCCTCGACGGTGTTGTTGGAGCAGTAGCACAGGTACGCGGCGCCGGTGCAGTCGGCGATCTCGGAGTCGGCGGGCGCGTGGTCGTAGCGGCACGCCGCGCCATCAAACACCTTCTTGGCGCGGCGGACGTGCGCCGTCTCCAGCTCGCCCTTGTGCGCCCAGAGTCCGGTGTCGGCAAACGCGGTCCAGCCATCCTTGGGCACGAAGTTCATGGCGATGAGGCTGAAGTGCTGCATCGAGCCGCCGGGCAGGAAGAGCACCTCCCAGTCGTCGCCCAGGCCTGCGCATGCGCGCACGCTGGCGAATGCCTCGGCCAGGATGCGGTCGTAGGCGGCGCCGCGGTGGCTCTGCTCCAGCAGCCCGATGCCGGTGCCCTCGAAGTCCAGCAGCTCGTCGCGCAGCTGGTGCAGGACGCTCTCGGGCATGCACGCGGGGCCGGCGCTGAAGTTGTAGACGCGCCCGTGGCTCGGCGCATCCGGCGGTTCGGGGTTGAGCGTCGCGGCGGTGCGGGCGGTGGTGGCGGCGCTGAAGTCGTCTGCCATGGGGAGTCCTCGATCGGTCAGGTCGCGGCGCCGGCGACGCGCTCGCGCCCGTAGCGCGCGCGGATCTTCGGCATCAGGTAGCGCTCGAAGGCGCTCTCGAAAGTGTAGGTGGGAGCCCACCCCCAGTCGGCGCGCGCGGCGCGGTCGTCGCACTCCTGGGGCCAGCTGTCCACGATTGCCTGGCGCCCCAGGTCGGGCTTGAAGCTGATCTGCGCATCCGGGAACTCGCGCTTCACCAGGCGCTCGAAGTCCGCCGCCGTCGGGCTGAAGCACGCCACGTTGTAGACGGTGCGCGTCAGCTTCTCCTTGGGGGCGGCGGCCAGGCGCAGCAGCGCGTCGATCGCCTCGGGCATGGTCATGAAGGAGATGCGCGTGTCCGGGCGCACGAAGCACTCGTACGGGCGGTGCTGCGCAGCCACGTGGATCATCTCGGGGCCGTAGTCGCTGGTGCCCCCCGAGGGAACCGTCTCGCTGGAGATGATGCCGGGGAAGCGGATCGAGCGGAAGTCCACCGGCGACGCCATGCGGTCCTTGGCAAGCTTGCGGTAGTGGTCCTGGTAGTAGCGGCCCAGCTCCTCGCCTGCCAGCTTGTTCACGCCGTACATCGTGTGCGGATGCGTGAACTGGTCCTCGTTCACCAGCGCGCTGGCGCGCTTGGTCGCCAGGTCGGGAAGGCCGTACGCGGCGATCGAGCTGGGGAACATGAACTTGACGCGCTGCCCGTGGCTGCGCGCCTGCTCGGCGGCCAGCTTGAGCATGTTGAGGGTGCCGCCGACGTTCACCTGGTGCGCCGTCTCGGGGGCGAACTCGCCGCGCGTCGAGAGGAGGGCCGCCAGGTGGAAGATCTCGCCGATCTCGTACTGCGCGTGCAGGCGCTCCAGCAGGCCGGCGTCGCAGATGTCGCCCACGTAGGCGCTGCGGCACTTGGCGCGCACGTGCGCGTCCAGCTCGCGGATGTCGATGGCCACGATCTGCCGCCCCTCCTTCGCCAGCGCGTCGATGAGCCCGTGGCCCATCTCGCCGCCGGCGCCGGTGACAAGGACGACCTGTTCGCGACGATGGCCCGAGGGTGTGTGCGTGTCTGCGCTCATGTGGGGTTCCGAAGGGGCGCGAAGTCTATGCCCTGGCGCCGTAGCGCTCCACGAGCCGCTTGGTGGCCAGGATGCCGTCGTGCTCGGAGAGGACCTTGCCCTCGTACTCGATGCCGATGAAGCCCGTGTAGCGCGCCGCGTCCAGCAGGCCGAACATGCGGGCGTAGTCGATGGTGGTCTCGTCGCCCAGGGCGTCGAATCCGTAGCTCTTGGCGCTGACGTCGCGCGCCCAGGGCAGCATCTCGGCGATGCCTTGGTAGCGGTCGTAGCTCTGCGTCGGGCTGAGGCGGAAATTCCCGAAGTCCGGGAGCGTGCCGACGTTGGGGCGCGCGATCGCGCGCATCAGCGACGCCATCCATGCGCCGTCGGAGCTGATGCCCCCGTGGTTCTCCACGATCACCGCCATGCCGGTCTTCGCGGCGCGGTCGGCAAGCGTGCCGATCCCCTCGGCGCAGCGCGATCGCTGCTCGTCGGGGGTGCCCTCGCTGCGCGCGTTCACGCGGATGGCGAAGCAGCCCAGCGCCGCGGCGGCGTGCGCCCAGCGTTCGTGGCGCGCGATGGCGTCCGCGCGCGCGGCGGCAGTGGGCGCACCAAGGTCCCCCTCGGCGTCGATCATGATGAGCACGCTTCGCACACCCTCGCCGCTGCAGGCGGCATTGAGCTGGCGCAGCGTGGCGTCGTCGGCGCTGGCGCCGGGAAAGAGGGTGCTGACGTACTCGACGGCGCCGATCCCGTAGCTGCGGCGCGCCTCGACGGGGAAGTCGACGTGCTTCAGCGTGCCCGCCTTGACCGAGCGGTTCACCGACCATTCGGCCAGCGAGATGGTGCGGGCATAGGTGCCGCCACGGGTCGCTGAGGTCGCGGGAGCATCGGAGCGCCCCGGCGCTGCGCTGGAGCCGGGCGCGCCCGGCGTGGCTGCCCAGGGCGCAGTTGCACCCGACGGCACCTGCGCTTCACGCGCTGGAGCGGGCGCGCAGCGCGCCAGCGCCGCGCCGCCCGCGAGCGCACCCAGCGCCGCCAGCATGGCACGGCGGCCCAAGCGCGGGTCGGCGGGAACGGAGGGGTCGGTCTGGTCCGCGTCGGGCATGGTGCGTTCGCGCGCGGCGGTCACTGGCGATCGGGGTGCGAGGATCCCAGGAAGCGCTCGGACATCTGGTCCGCCGAGGTCCACTTGCCGGCGTAGGCGTGCACCGCAGTGGCGATGACGGCCGCGACCAGCGGCAGCAGGCCGAAGGCGGCCAGGACGCGCAGCTGGTTCCCGGCGGGGACCCAGTCGCCCACGATCAGCCCGGCAAAGGCACTGCAGGCGCCAAACAGGACGACATTGAGCAAGAAGAGCTTCAGGATGTGCGAGGCGGACATCCGGTGCGGTCGGCGGTCCTGCGCCGTGGGCGCTCCGTGATGCTGTGAGGGATGGTTCATCAGGGGCGAGGATACCGCCCGGCCGCGCTACCCTTTGCGCGGAGGCGCGCATGAAAGTACGAAACACCTGGCAGACGACCCCCTGTCGGACCCTGAGCTGGATCCCGCGCAAGCGATCGCGATGGAACCTGGCGTGCATCGTGCCTCCTGTCACGGCGCTGGCGCTGTGCGTCGCCCACGGGGCGCTGGCCGTGCCGCAGGATGCCGCTCCCAGTTCATTCGGCGCCCCCCGCCCCGCGGGCGCGCCACCGGAGCCCGAGTCGACCCCGCCGAAGCCGGGAACGCCCCCCGCCGATCCCGCGCCGCCGCCAGGCTCCGGCGGCGTTGCGCACGGCAAGCGCACGCCCGCAGTGCTGGCGTCACCAGGGCGCGTCTGGCCGAATGACCCGGCGCTCCTGCGGCTGGAGCGGGAACGCGCCGCGCTTGAGCTGGTGGATCACGCCGCCTCGCAAGGGCTGCAGGACGCGACGCGACGCATCGCGGCGATGCACGCCTTCATCGAGCAGCAGGGAATCGCCGGCGACTACGCGACGTTCATGCGCAGTCACGTGCCGCAGGGCGACCAGATCACCTTTGAGGATGCGGTGAGCCGCGCGATGGACCAGTCCAGCGTGGCGCGGCCGCAGCCGCAGACCAACGACCTGTCGCAACTGGAGCAGGCCACCGAAGTGGAGGCTGGCGTGGCGCGCGCTTCCTTCAACGGGCTGAACCGCAGCCGCCGGACGGTGGCGATGCTCTCGCAGTTCCTGGCGCAGCAGGACCTGCTGGCCTTCTACCAGGCGTGGGCGCCAGGCTTCATGCGCAGCAAGGGCTGGGCGCCCAAGGGTCCCGCGGCTGGTCAGGGGCCGGAGACGGACGCCATCCGCCGGCGCGCCCTGCAACTGGAGTGGGACCGCGCACATCGGCAGCAGCGCCAGCTGAGCCAATGGCAGGCAGGTCCACCGCAGGATCAAGGAGCGCCCCCCGCTCCCGGCGGGGTGCCATCGCAGGTGGCACCGGGACCGCCGCCCGCGCGGGGCGCATCCAGCAACAGTTGGTACAACAGCTACGCAGATCCTTATTACGACATGTCGGGGTATCCGGGGCGCGATCCCGATGCGGGGTCGCCGAAGGCGAACGACCCGGCCACCTACGGTTGGGCGCCTGAGGCATACACCGGGAACACGTGGCCGAGTTACTGGGATCTTGGCCCCAACGTGGTCCCCTTCGGCATGTTTCCGGGAGGAGCGGCGGGCGGCATTGGCTTTGGCGGGCGCGGTGGCGCCGTGGGCGGCGCAGCCGGGGGCGGCGGCGCGCGATGAGCATCTCTCCGGTGCCAAGCCAGGATCCTGCGCAGCGCTTCGCCTCGCGCGCAATCCTCGGGACCGGGCGTGGCCGAATCATCGCGTTGGCGGTGGTGGTGGGATCGGTGTTGCCTGTCGCGGTGCTGCGCCTTCGGGGCGATGCATTGGTGGCACGCTGGACCGCCACCCAGCACGACGCCGACAGCGCGCTGATCTGGAGATGGGCCAGCTTCCTGGGAAGCCCGGGCTTCTGGTTCTTTGGCGCGGTGCTCGGATTTGGCGTCGCGGCGGCCTTCAACTGGGGGAACACCGCGCGGTGGATGGGAATGCTGGCATTGGCCGTGATGTGGGCCGGCCTCGCGGACATCGCCATCGCGGGCAACACGGCAGGCACAGCCACGGTGGGCGCCGTCGCCTGTGTGCTGATGCTGTGGCAGCCGCGCGCGTGGCCGATCTGGGCAGGGCTCGCGCTGGTGATGGCCGTCGGACGCATGGTGACCAACGGGCCGACGACTTCACGCACCGCGATCGGCGTGCTGCTGGGGACCTTTGGCGTGCTGCTGATCGAGTACGGCTGGCATCACGCCTCGCCGGACGCACCGCCGAAGCGCGGAGCGTCGCCACGGAGCTGAGCGAGCCGCGCTGCGGCGCCCCGCTTCCGTGCACCACTCTGAGATGCGCCGCGTCGATGCGCCGCGCACGTCTGCCGCGTGCGGGACCCGCGTGCCCGACCCGCGTGCCCGACCCGCGTGCGGGAGCCGCGTACGGGAACCGCGTGCGTCGGCCGCGTCGGCGCGGGGCAGCCGCCGCGTGGACCGGAAGGCCTGGGCCCGCAGATCTGCAGGAATCCGCGGGTTCCGGCCGCGAGGGCGGGCGATCGCAAGTCCCGCCGCGCAACGGACTTCCGGGAGGCGTGAGCGGATTCTCGCGAAATTCACGCGCAATTTGCCCGCCAAACACGCACGATTCGCCTGCGTATTGGAGAGTGACAGCAGCCACACCGGCTGCACGGGCAGGAGGCCCCACCATGTCGACCGATGCTCACCGCCGCAGGACGCCGCACCCATCGCCGCTGACCGTTTCGCCAGACCGAACGAACGCGCCGCACGAAGGGCCGGGCGCCGCGCCGGATGTGCGCGCAGCCGGGCCCGCTTCGCTCTTCTCGCGCGCGAATCCCTTTCTTGAGTTGCTCTGGGAAGCGGACACGCGCGGGCTCTGCATGTCCTTCGGCTGCACCGAGTGCGGCGCACTGGGATTCCGCCGTGAACTGGCGCACCTGGAAGGCGACCCCGATGCAGACCGCGTGAACTCGCCGACGCACCCGCCGCGCACCGCACCTGGCCCCTTGGCGACTGCGCTCGCGTCGATCGATTTCGACCTGCTTCGCCTCGCACCGCACTGGTATGACGCGCTGGACATCGCGCTGCTGCGCCTGCGCGACCGCGGCGAGCTGGCGCACGTCGTCGACGCGTGGCTGGCGCGCGACCGTGTGCCGGTGCGTGTCCTGGACCTGGTGCTCTTCCGCCATGCACGGTACGGGTTCCCCGACCATCGCCTGGCCGACCACTGGATCGAGCGCTGCCTGGACAGCATGGCGGCGACACAGGACGAGGGGCTGGTGGAGACGATGATCCTGAGTTGCCCCGAGCGCATCGGCGCGGACCCGCGCGCGTTCACCGCCGCAGTGGAGGCCGCGCGCCACAGTCCGTGCGTGCGCAGCCTGCTGGGGCGCTTGGGTGATTGCGCCTGACGCGCAGGTTTTGCGCCTCCGCTCCGCACGTGCGCTGGCGCACACTCCGGTCGAACAGCCGGTCACTTGGACGGGGAGCCGCGCACGCGGTCGATGCGCGCCTGCGTCGCCGAGGTCAGCACTTCGGCAGAGAGCACGGCCAGCGTCCAGAAGGGCAGGATGCCGACGCCGGGGATCGCCTCGAGCACGAAGGCGGCCAGCAGCACCAGCCCGCGGCCGAGGATCAGCCACAGCACGATGGCGGTCACGACATCGAGGACGATGGTCACAGGGACCAGCGGGGCCAGGAAGAATCCGATCGCATCGGAGACGATGGACACCAGGATCGCCAGCGCGAAGCGCGCCTTGGTGATCCGCGCGCGCAGTGGAAGCGGTGTCGCTGCATCGGTGGCAGCGCCAGCACGGGCTGCCTGCGGCGAAGCACCGCGCTGAAGGGCAACGGGGGTGGCGCGCGGAGGCTGCCTGAGGTGCACAAGGTCGTCGTGAGGTTGTGGATCTGCCATGGGCTGCCATCCGGCGGCTAGGCCGCCTCTGCCCTTCCAACGCCGCGCAGCGACGATGGTTCGCGGAATGCAGGGTATCCGGAAGAGGACGCAGTCAACGTTCAATCCGCCCGCTGCTGCCGCGGAGGTGCCCGCAGCTGCTGCCGCAGCGATACGAAGGCGCTCCGGCACATTTCCCGCGTTCTGAAAAGCAGGGAATTCCCCGACAGACTGGTGGATCACGGCGTCCTAGCCTCGTCGCGTGCTCATCTTTCCTGCCCGCCCTCCGGAGCCACCGCCAATGCGCATCACCACTGGAATCGCTTCGATCGCAGCCCTCCTCACCTTTGCCGCCGGAGCAGCCGCGGCAGGAACCTGGGAGTTCGTCGCCTCGATGCCCACGCCGAAGGTGAAGACCTTTGCCGTGAAGTACGACGGTGCCATCTACATGGTCGGTGGGACGCCGTGGTATGGCGGTGACCAGGATGGCACCGTCTACAAGTACGCCGGCGGTGCGTGGAGCACGGCCGCCCCGCTGGTCGGCATGGGCCCCGTCGTGGGTCAGGGCGGCGCCGTGGATGCGCTGAACCACATCATCGTCTTCGGCGGCACGACCGTGCCGGATGGCGACATCGCCGAGGGGCGTGCGTATGACCCGGTGACGGGAACCACCTTCACGGTCCCCAATGTCGGGGTCAGCGTCCCCGCCGTCAACTTCGCAACCGCCGTCGACGAGCAGCACCGGATCTACCGGTTGGGCGGAGGCCCCGGCGCCTCCGGATTCAACTCCGGCTCCATGGAGCGCTACTCGGGCCTGACCAATTCATGGGAGTCCCTGGCGTACCTGCCCTTCACGCGTGCCTCGATCTTTGCCGCCTACGACGGCAACGGGCACATCTGGGGCTTCGGCGGATACACCTCGTTCGGGACGCCGCGCCTGCACGACACGATCAAGTACACGGTCTCCACGAACACCTGGGAGACCGTCGGCTCGCTCTTCCTTCCCATCCCCGCCAGCAGCGGCCAGGCGGTGCTCGGCGCCGACGGACGCATTTATGTCATCGGCGGCCTGGAGGGCTCGTACGGCTTCGCCGCCAGTGGCAAGGTGTACGTCCTGGACCTGAGCGTGCCGGATCCGGTGCTCGCCGCGGGACCCGTGCTGAACACGCCTCGCTACGACTTTGGCGCGGTCCTGGGGAGCGATGGATTCATCTACGTCATGGGCGGGTACTCGGCCTCCGGCGCACCGCTGAGCAGCGTCGAGCGCCTGGACACCAACCCCACCACCGCGCTGGTGGGAGACCTGAATGGCGACGGCAGCGTCAACGGCGCCGACATCGGGCTCCTGCTTGGCGCCTGGGGCGCTGCCACGGGCGACCTGAACGGTGACGGCATCACCAACGGCGCCGACCTAGGCATCCTTCTGGGCGCTTGGACGGGCTGAGGCGCGGAAGCGCGGCGCGGCTGCCTTCAGTGTTCGCTTGAGTACCGCTCGCGCACCGAGCGGAAGTAGGGCTGCAGCGTCAGCGCGATCTCCACCAGCTCGGGATCGAAGTGCTTGCCCGCCTCGTTGCGCAGCAGCTCGCCGACGCGCTCGTCGCTCCATGCCTCCTTGTAGCTGCGCTTGCTCGTCAGCGCGTCGTAGACGTCGGCGACCGCGACGATCCGCGCGAAGAGCGGGATCTCCTCGCCGCACAGGGGCCGCGAGGGGGGCAGGTGGTCGATCTCGGGCGACAGCCCCGCCAGCGCCTTCAGGTCCACCTCGCCGGGATAGCCGGTGCCGTCCCATCGGTCGTGGTGGTGCAGCGCCACCTCGCGCGCGGCGGCGTCGTAGGGCGTCGCGGCCTCGGCGAAGAGGCGGCCACCGGTCAGCACGTGCGTCTGCATGCGTGCGAACTCCACCTCGTCCAGCTTGCCGGGCTTCTTCAGGATCTGGTCGGGGATGGCCACCTTGCCGACATCGTGCAGCATCGCGGCGATGCGCAGCTCGTCGCGCTTGCGCTGCCGCTCGGCGGGGTCGATCTCGTGGCGCGCGGCCCAGCGGTCGTACATGGCCACGCTGCACTCGCTGACGCGCTGGACGTGCGCCCCCGTCTCGGTGGGGTCGCGCATCTCCGCGGTGGCGATGGTGCGCATGATCACGCTGCGGACCAGCTTGGCGCGCTCCAGCGCCAGCGAAGCCATGCCCGCAAAGAGCGCCACCGCCGACTCGTCCGCCGCCGTGAAGACCGCTAGCTCCGGCGCCACGCGCTTGCGCCCGCGAGCGTTGATGAGCTGCAGCACACCCACCACCTGGTCGCGTGCATCGTGCAGCGCGGCCACCAGCATGCTGCGGGTGCGGTACCCGGTGCGTTCGTCCACCTCGCTGTGGAAGGCGTAGGGCGCATCCGCCGGCAGTCTGCGGACATCGTCGATGCGAATCGGCGCGCCCGAGGTCGCCGCGTGCCCCGCGATCGAGCTGGAATCCAGCGGCACGCGCAGGTCCGTCAGCGGCAGGCGCGCGCCGTCACCCAGCGTCGCCTGCAGCGTGTCGTTCTGCGAATAGACGAGCCGCAGCCCGCTCTCCTCGACCATCCAGATGCTGCCTGCGTCCGAGTCGGTGAAGCTGCGCGCCTGCAGCAGCGTCTGCTCCATCACCTCGTCCAGGTCCTGTGCGCGGCCCAGCCTGCTGCCCAGCGCAGTGACCTCGGCGATGCGCTCGCGCTGTTCCTGGCTCTCCTGCCCCAGCAGGTCGTTCAGCGCCGCCAGGCTGCGGTTGGCGGCGTCCATCTCGGAGTTGCGGCGCACCAGCTCGGCCTGGCTGTGCGCCAGCGAACGGGCGGTGCGGTCGCGGTCGCGCTGCGCGCGCCCCATGCGGCCGTGGTAACGGATGCGCGCGACCAGCTCCAGCGGATCGGGCAGCTTCACCAGGTAGTCGTTGGCCCCAAGCTCGAAGCACTGGTTCTTGGTGGCAGGCTCGCTGTCGGCGCTCAGCACCACCAGCGGCGTGTCCGCCAGGTCATGGTTGGCGCGGATGCGCCGGATCTGCTCCATGCCGTCGACGCCCGGCATGACCAGGTCCTGCAGGATGACATCGGGGCGGCGCGCGAGCGCCAGCGCGAAGCCGGCGTCCGCGTCCTGGACGGCCACCAGCTCGATGTCCGCAAAAGGGGAGAGCAGCCTGCGCAAGGCCGCTTCGACGATCGGCTGATCATCGACGAGCAGCACCAGCGTGCGGGCAGCGCGATCGGTGGCGACGGCCGTCGTCATGCGGTGGTCATCTCAGCGGCGTGGCAGGCGGAAGCCCAAATCCTGCAGATCAACGGGCCAGGGACTCGAGCCCGCGGTTGGCGCCGCCCAGCGGGCGACGGACGCGGTGCGCCATTCCCTTGCCCGCCGCGATGATCAGGTGCTCGTCGGCCTGGGTCAGCCCGTGGCACCAAGCACGCAGCTCCTCGAGCCGCTTCAGCCGCGTGGCCAGCTCGGTGCGCGCCGCCGCGGGCGCAGCGTGCTGGTGCGCCAGCTCCAGGGACCGGCGCATCGCCTGCTCCAGGGACTCGAACTGGTGATGCGTGGGCAGCGAATCCACCCAAAGGGGCCGCTTTGCCGAAACCGTCCCCGCACGGGTGACGGGGGTGCGGGTGGCCGCCCGAGCTGCGCCGCGCGCCGGCGCCTTCGCCGGAGCTGCCTTGCCGCGGGAAGCGGGTCTGGCGGCGGTCTTCGTCCGTGCGGATGCCGAGCGGTTCTTCGTTTTTGCCATGGGCCGGATGCTAGCGCAAGCCCGGCAGCCCCTCAGCCGCAGATGAAGGGCGCCTCGGCGGACTCGATGGCACGCCTCCGGAGCGTTCGCACTTCGGCAAACGCCACGGTGGACGAGCGGTCGAGCGCGGCACGCACGTCGCGGGGTCCGGCGGCGGTGCAAAGCGCGGGCTCGGATTGGCTGGATCGCGTCGGCGCCGCAGTACGCCCGGTCAACGGCTGACCCGCGCGGAGCGCCTTGGTGTTCGCCGAAGTGGTTCCGAAGGCGGCGTTCAGCTTCTTGGTCGAGATCTTGGTCATGGCGTCTCCCTTTTCCGCGGGTTGTCGCCGCGGTCCGCGTGACACACGGCTCGCCACGGCCACATTGTCGGCACCCCTGGGGTGCGGCGCGAGCCCAAAGAGGGAATTGTGCATGAATGGGGTGCATCCCCCTTGGATAACCTCCTCGGTCATGGCTTGGAACTTCCCCTATCGCTCGCAGCGGATGCCCGTCCTGGCCGCCAATGTCACCGCGACGGGGCAGCCCCTGGCCACCCAGGCTGGGTTGCGCGTCCTGGAGGAGGGCGGAACAGCCGCCGACGCCGCAGTCTGCATGGCGGTGACACTGACCGTGGTCGAGCCCGTGGTCAATGGCATCGGCAGCGACGCCTTCGCAATCGCCTGGGATGGCGAACTGGTCGGTCTGAACTCCAGCGGTCGTTCGCCCGCTGGCCAGCCGCGCAGCGCCTTTGACGGCATGGCCGCCATGCCGCGGCTGGGCTGGCCAGCCGTCACCGTCCCCGGTTGCGTCAGCGCGTGGGTCGCGCTGCATGCGCGCATGGGCAAGCTGCCCTTCGAGCGCCTCTTCGAACCGGCGATCCGGTACGCCACCAAGGGCTACCCCGTCAGCCCGATGACTGCGGCCAGCTGGCAGCGCTCACTGAAGCGCTACAAGGACTTCCCCGCGTGGATGGCCACCTTTGCGCCCAAGGGCCATGCGCCCGATGTGGGCGAGGTGGTCACGCTGCCCGATCACGCCGCGACGCTGCGCGAGATCGCCGTCACCAAGGGCGAGAGCTTCTACCGCGGCGCGATCGCCGATCGCATCGATGCCGCCGCGCGCGCCGAGGGGGGCGCGATGCGTTCCACCGACCTGGCCGCGCACCAGCCCGTGTGGGTCGAGCCCTGGTCGGTGGAGTACCGAGGCGTCACCTTGCACGAGATCCCGCCGAACGGCCAGGGACTGGCAGCGCTGGTGGCACTGGGGATCCTGCGCCACCTGGACCTGGGTGCGATGCCCGCGGATGGCGTCGATTCGCTGCACGCACAGATCGAGGCGATGAAGGCCGCCTTCGTGGATGTTCGCACCTACGTCGCGGACCCCGACCTGGGCACGCAGAACGCCGAGCGCCTGCTGGAGCCCGCGTACCTGGCAGCGCAGGCGAAGAAGCTGCGCATGGACGCGGCCAGCGCGTGGACCCCGCGCGCACTTGCCAAGTCGAGCACCGTGTACCTCTGCGCCGCCGATGCGGGCGGCCACCTGGTCAGCTACATCCAGAGCAACTACGAGGGATTCGGCTCCGGAATCGTGGTGCCTGGCATGGGGATCGCCATGCAGAACCGTGGCGCGGGATTCGTGCTGGAGAAGGGGCATGCGAACGAGTACGCACCGGGCAAGCGCCCCTACCACACGATCATTCCCGCCTTCCTGACCAAGGACGGAAGCCCGCTGGCTGCCTTCGGCGTCATGGGCGGGCCGATGCAGCCGCAGGGGCACATCCAAGTCGTCATCCGCATCGTCGACCAGAAGCTGAACCCGCAGAGCGCGCTGGACGCCCCCCGCTGGCAGCTGATGGACGATGGCACGATTGCGCTGGAACAGGGCTTCCCCGCCGCCACCGCTGAGGGGTTGCGCGCGCGGGGCCACACCGTAAAAGTGTGCACGGACGACTCGGTCTTCTTCGGTGGCGCACAGATGGCGATGCGGCACGGGAGCGTCTACATCGGCGCCAGCGACCCGCGTCGCGACGGGCAGGCAGCGGGGTTCTGAATCCAGGGCGGGGCGCGACGGCGGCGCGCGCACCACGGATCCGCACGGCGTAAAGTGCGCGCCGCGTGAGCGCCAAACCGACTGTCTTCCTGATCGCCAACGGGGACATGCGCGTCGCCGCAAACCGGGCGTGCGAGGCGGCGCAGCGCGCGATGGAATCGTCGCTGCAGCGCGCCGTGGAACGCGAAGGCAGGAACGTGAAGCGCGCGCACGGATTTCGGGCCGCCGTCGGGCACTCCTTCATCGATTCGCAGAAGTACGGGATGGAGGTCTTTCGCGGGATTCCGCCGAAGGCACCGCTCATCGTCGCCGAGGCGGTGTGGCAGTACTCGCACCATGTGCTGCACGGGCTGATCACGCATCAAGGGCCGATCCTGACGGTGGCCAACTGGTCGGGGCAGTGGCCCGGGCTGGTGGGGATGCTCAACCTGAATGCCTCGCTCTCGAAGGCGGGGGTTCGGTACTCCACGCTCTGGAGCCAGGACTTCGTGGACGCCCCCTTCCGCGCCGGGCTGCGCGCCTGGCTGCAGCGCGGGAGGGTGACGCACGCGACCGCGCACGTGCGCCCGGCGGCACATGCGAAGCTGCCCGCCAGCGCAATGCGCGTTGGCACGGCGTACGCACGCACGCTGAAGCAGCGCAAGGCGATCATGGGCGTCTTCGACGAAGGCTGCATGGGGATGTACAACGCGATCATCCCCGATGAGCTGCTGCACCCGACGGGCGTCTACAAGGAGCGGCTGAGCCAATCTTCGCTCTACGCCGCGATGAAGCAGGTGCCTGACGCGGAAGCGAAGAGGGCACTGCAATGGCTGCAGCGCCGCGGAATGAAGTTCCGGTGGGGCACAAAGCCCGCCACCCAGCTGACGCGTCGCCAGACCCTTGACCAGCTGAAGATGTACATCGCCGCCCTGCGCATGGCGGACGAATTCGGCTGTTCCACCATCGGCATCCAGTACCAGCAAGGGCTGAAGGACCTGGCGCCCGCGTCGGACCTTGCAGAGGGGCTGCTGAACAATCGCGACCGCCCGCCGGTGCTGCACGCCACCACGGGCAAGGAGCTCTTCGCGGGCCAGGCGCTGCCGCACTTCAACGAAGTGGACGAGTGCGCGGGCCTGGATGGCCTGGTCACCTACGAGCTGTGGAGCCGCCTGGGATACGCCCCCGAGAACACCCTGCATGACCTGCGCTGGGGGCGGCAGTACCGCGGGCGCGCCGGCGGCAGATTGCTGGATGCGTTCGTCTGGGTGCTCGAGATCTCGGGAGCGGCGCCACCGGCGCACTTCGTGGGTGGCTACCGCGGCGCCAGCAGCGAACGGCAGCCGCCGATGTACTTCCGGCTGGGCGGAGGCACCGTCAAGGGCATCTCGAAGCCGGGCTGGATCGTCTGGTCGCGGGTCTTCGTCCAGGATGGCCGGCTGAAGTTCGACACCGGCGTGGGCCAGGTGGTGGCGCTGCCCGCGGCAGAGACGGCGGAGCGCTGGCGCCTGACCACGGCGCAGTGGCCCATCATGCACGCGGTCTTCCCGGGCATCAGCCGCGACCAGATGATGGCGCGGCACCGCTCCAACCACATCCAGGTGGCGTACGCGCCCAGCCGGGCGGCGGCGCGACGCGCACTTGCCGCCAAGGTGGGCGTGATGCGCGAACTCGGCCTGGAGTGCTTCGTTTGTGGGACACTCTGACCATGCCTGCGCGCGCCGATGCGATCCCAAGCCTGCTGGAACTGGCGCACCGCCTGGGCGCCGCGGACCTGCGGATGGCGATCCTGGGCGAGGGGAACGTCTCGCTGCGCCTGGACGACGCCACTTTTGCCGTGAAGGCCTCGGGTTCGAACCTTGGCTCGCTGGCGGAGGCGGGGCTTGCGGCGTGCCGCTTCGACCGCCTCCTGCCGATGCTGGAGAAGAGCGGGATGAGCGACGCGCAGGTCGACCAGGCGCTCTTCGACGCGCGCGTCGATCCGCAGGCGAAGAAGCCCTCCGTCGAAGCGCTCTTCCATGCGTGGCTCCTGGGGCTGCCGGGGGTGCAGTGCGTGGGGCATGTCCACGCCATCGCGGTCAACCAGATCCTGTGCTCGCCGCGCGCCGAGGAGTTTGCGCGGCGGCGCACCTTCCCCGACGAGATCGTCTGCTGCGGGACCGAGTCGGTCTTCGTGCCCTACACCGACCCCGGCCTGGCGCTGGCACAGGCGATCCGCACCAGGACGCTTGAGTTCGTGGCGCGCACGCAACGCCAGCCGCGGATCATCCTGCTGCAGAACCACGGCGTGATCGCGGTCGGCGCCGGGCCCGATGCGGTGCTCGCGTCGTTGCTGATGGTGGAGAAGGCGGCTGAGATCTTTGCGGGCGCCGCTGCGCTGGGTGGCCCGATTTTCCTGGAGCCCAGCCAGGTGGAGCGGATCGCGGGCCGCCCCGACGAGCACTATCGACAAGGCATGCTGAAGCTCTGAGCCATGGCGCGCTACCTGGCCATCGACCTTGGTGCCGAGTCGGGGCGGGTGATCCTTGGCACGCTGCACGCGGGCATCCTGCAGACGGACGAATTGCACCGATTCGCCAACGGACCGGTGCGTCGGGGGCGCTCGCTGCGCTGGGATGTCGGGCGGCTCTTCCGCGAGGTGCGCGTGGGACTGCGCCGGGCAGCCGCGCACGCGCCGATCCGTTCCGTGGCCTGTGATTCCTGGGGCGTCGACTACGTGCTGCTGAAGCGCAGTGGCCCCCCGCTTGCGCCCCCCTACTCGTACCGCGACGAGCGCACCTTCGCCGCGTTCGCCAGGGTGCTTGGGGCGCACGACCGCGCGGCCATCTTCGCCGGCACCGGCATCGGCTTCTTCCCGATCAACACCCTGTACCAGCTGGCCGACGACGTGGAGCACCGCCCCGGCATGCTGCGCCGCGCGAGTCGCCTGCTCCTCATCGGCGACTACATGACCTGGCTGCTCTCGGGCAAGGCACGCGGCGAGGAGACGCTCATCTCGGGAAGCCAATGCTGGGACACGCGCACGCGCGCATGGGCGTGGCCAATCCTGCGCGCGTTGGGCATCCCGAAGCACCTGTTCCCCCGGACGGTGCCGCCGGGCACCCGCATGGGGCCGTTGCTGCCCGCGATCGCGCAGGAAACGGGGCTGCGGCAGACACAGGTGATCGCCACCTGCGCGCACGACACCGCGGCCGCCGTGGCCGCCATCCCGGCCAGCGGCAGGAACTGGGCTTTCCTGAGTTCCGGCACCTGGTCGCTTCTGGGAGCTGAGCTGCCAAGGCCGCTCGTGAACAGCCGCGTGCTTGCCGCCAACTTCACCAACGAGACTGGCTTTGGCGGCACGACGCGGCTCCTGAAGTGCCTGGTCGGCCTGTGGATCCTGCAGGAGTGCCGGCGCGAATGGGCACCGGGCGCCGCCGACTATGCGCGCATCGTTCGGCTGGCGTGCCGCGCGCCGGCCCTGTGCTCGCTCATCCGCCCGGACGACCTGCGCTTTGCCAAGGCCGGCGACATGACACGCAAGGTGCAGGCCTACTGCCGCGAAACGGGCCAGCCCATCCCCCGCTCGCATGGCGCCATCGCGCGCTGCATCTTCGAGTCGCTGGCGCTGCTCTACGGCGAGGAGCTGCGGGGGCTGGAGCGGCTGACGAAGCGCAAGATCCGCGTGCTGCACATCGTGGGCGGGGGAAGCCAGAACGCGCTGCTGAACCAGCTGACCGCCGACGCGTTGCAGCGGCGCGTGGTCGCCGGACCGGTCGAGGCGACCGCCGCGGGCAATATTCTGGTGCAGGCAATCGCGATGAAAGAACTCGCGGGACTGGCCGAGCTGCGCGCCGTGGTGCGGCGCTCCTTCGCCCTCACGGAGTTCCATCCGCGGCCCGGCAAGGCGTGGCAGGCAGCGCATGCGCGCTTTGCGCTGCTTCCGCGGGCCGAGGTGCCCGTCACCCCTACCATCACCGCTTCCCGTCGGCGCGCCCGCGAGTCGCTCTCCGCGCGCGCCCGCCCCACTTCCCGTCGCACCACACGCTGAACGCCACCACACATCCATGCCATCCTTCAAGCATGTCAAGCATCTCTGGGACGACGCGGACGCCGCAAAGCTCGATCCCGTCGGCCGACTGGTCTATCGCAGCAACAAGTTGGGCGCGGATCAGCGCATCACCAACACCGGGGGGGGCAATACCAGCAGCAAGCTGCAGGAGGCGGACCCGCTCACAGGCGCGGCCACGACAGTGCTGTGGGTGAAGGGCTCGGGAGGCGACCTGCGCACCAGCACGCGCGAAAACTTCTCCTCGCTCTACCAGGACAAGGTGGTGGGGCTGCAGCGGTCCTACGCGGCGCGCAGCGACAAGGGGCTGAAGTCCCCCGCCGAGGATGACATGGTGGGCATGTACGGCCACGCCACCTTCAACCTCAACCCGCGCGCCTCCTCCATCGACACGCCGTTGCACAGCTTCCTGCCCGCCCGGCACGTGGACCACATGCACCCCAACGCGGTCATCGCCGTGGCCGCCAGCAGGAACTGCGTCGCGCTGACCAAGGAGATCTTCGGTGGCGCGATGGCGCACGTCCCGTGGATGCGCCCGGGCTTCGAGCTGGGGCTGGCGATGCAGGAGATCGCGCGGCAGCAGCCCGGGACCAAGGCCATCATGATGGGCCAGCATGGCTTCATCAGCTGGGACGACGACGACAAGGCGTGCTACGAGCGCACCCTGGGCCTGATCGAGCAGGCGGCGGCGTTCATCGAGGCCAAGTACCTGGCAAAGGGCGGCGACGCGCGCGCCTTCGGCGGCGAGCGCTACCGGAGCCTGGACCAGGCGGGCCGCCAGGCGGCCTTCGCGGCGATACTGCCGTGGCTGCGCGGGCAGGTCAGTGCGCAGCGTCGCTTCGTGGGCACGGTGCAGGATGACGAGGCGATCTTGCGCTTCGTCAACTCCGCCGACGCACCGCGGCTTGCCGAACTGGGCACCAGCTGCCCCGACCACTTCCTGCGCACCAAGATCAAGCCCATGTACGTGGCGTGGGACCCGCAGGCCGAGGATGCCGCGGCGCTGCAGGCGAAGCTTGCCGCGGGGCTGGTGAAGTACCGCGCCGACTACGCGGCGTACTACAGCGCGTGCAAGCGGCCGAACTCGCCCGCGATGCGCGACCCGAACCCGACGGTCGTGCTGATCCCCGGGCTGGGGATGATCGCCTGGGGCAAGGACAAGTCCGAGTCGCGCGTCACCGCCGAGTTCTACAATTGCGCCGTCGAGGTGATGCGCGGCGCCGAGGCGATCGACCAGTACATCGCGCTGCCGCAGCAGGAGGCCTTCGACATCGAGTACTGGCTGCTCGAGGAGGCGAAGCTGAAGCGCATGCCCGCCGAGAAGGAGCTGGCGCGGCAGGTCATCGTGGTGGTCGGCGCGGGGTCGGGCATCGGCAGGGAGACGGCGCACCGGTTGGTGCGCGAGGGGGCGCACGTTGCGTGCGTCGACCTGAACGAAGCCGCCGCGCGCGCCACCGCCAAGGAGATCACCGACAGGCATGGGCTGGGCATCGGCGTCGCCGGCTCGGGGATCAGCGGGTGCGGCCCCGCCGTGGGCATCGCCGCCGACATCACCGACCGGGCATCCGTGCGGCGGATGCTGGATCAGGTGGCGCTGGCGTACGGCGGCTTCGATTCCATCTGCGTGACCGCGGGGGTCTTCGTGCCGCCGGACACCACCGGCCACATCCCCGACGACAAGTGGGCCTTCACCTTTGCGCTCAACGTCACCGGCAGCTACATCGTGGCGGACGAGGCCGCGCGCACCTGGCGGGCGCAGGGGCTGGCGGGCGCGCTGGTGCTGACCACCAGCGCCAATGCCGTGGTCGCCAAGAAGGGGTCGCTGGCGTACGACGCTTCGAAGGCCGCCGCCAGCCACCTGGTGCGCGAGCTGGCCATCGAGCTGGCACCGCTGGTGCGCGTGAACGGCGTGGCTCCCGCCACCGTGGTGCAGGGAAGCGCGATGTTCCCGCGCGACCGAGTCATCGCCTCGCTCGCCAAGTACGGCATCGCGTACGACACCGCCGAATCGGACGAGTCGCTGACCGCCAAGCTCTCCAAGTTTTACGCCGACCGGACGCTCACCAAGTCACCCATCACGCCCGCCGACCAGGCAGAGGCGTACTTCCTGCTGGTCTCTGGCCGGCTGGGCAGGACCACCGGTCAGGTGATCACCGTCGATGGCGGACTCCATGAGGCCTTCCTGCGCTGAGCCGGCGTGTGCGTCGCGCAGCTGCCGGCGGCGCCCGGCGCCTCAGCTTTCCTGCCACTGCACGCCCGTCTGCTCCCACTGCCCGGTGCGCGCGCTCTTCAGGACGGCGTCGCAGACCTTGCCCGTTTCCAGCGCGTCGCGGAAGGTCGGGTGCGTCGGCGCGCCCGTCTCCAGCGCCTTCAGGAAGTCCGCCACGTGGTGGATGAAGGAATGCTCGAAGCCGATCGCCAGCCCGGGCACCCACCACTGCTTCATGTAGGGATGGTCGCCGTCGGTGACGTGCACCGAGTGCCATCCGCGGACGATCCCCTCGTCGCGGTAGTCGAAGTACTGCAGCCGGTGCAGGTCGTGCAGGTCCCACGCGATCGAGGCGTTCTCTCCGTTGATCTCGAAGAAGTACTTCGCCTTGTGGCCGCGCGCGTAGCGTGTGGACTCGAAGTTGCCCAGCGACCCGTTGGTGAAGTCGCAGAGGAACTCGCAGGCGTCGTCGATGCCCACCTTCTCCACCTTGCCGGAGAGCGTGTGGGTGCGCTCCTTCACGAAGGTCTCGGTGCGGGCCACCACGCGCGAGATGCCCCCGTTCAGCCACTGCGCGGTGTCGATGCAGTGCGCCAGCAGGTCGCCCGTCACCCCCGAGCCCGCGGCCTTCGCGTCCAGCCGCCACAGCCCCGCTCCCCCCTGCGGCAGGTCGGCGCTGATGGTCCAGTCCTGCAGGAACTGCGCCCGGAAGTGGAAGATCCGTCCCAGCCGCCCCTCGCTGATCAGCTGCTTCGCCAGCGTCACCGCCGGGATGCGCCGGTAGTTGTACCAGACGGTGTTCGGCACTCCTGCCGCCTCCACCGCGTGGACCATGCGCTCGCCCTCGGCGGTGTTCATCGCCAGCGGCTTCTCGCAGAGCACCATCTTGCCCGCGCGCGCCGCCGCGATGGCGATCTCGGCGTGCATGTCGTTGGGGGTGCAGATGTCCACCGCATCCACGTCGGCGCGCGTCACCGCCTGGCGCCAGTCGGTCACGACGTGCCTGTACCCCCAGGTGTCGGCGAACGCCTGCGCCTTGGCGGCATCGCGCGCGCACAGCACCTGCAGCACCGGGCGGTGCTGCAGCGGGAAGAAGCTGTTCACGGCGCGATAGGCGTTGGAATGCGCCTTGCCCATGAATCCGTAACCGATCATCGCGATTCGCAGGTCCTTGGTCATGTCCGCTCCAGTCGGGGCGCGTGCGCCCTTCACCACTGCATGCCGTGCGCCGCGCGCACCTTGATCATCACCGCCAGGATGTCGTTCCAGGTCCGCGGCTGCGCCATCACCTTGTTGGGGAACATGCAGCCATCCCAGCAGATGTGCTGGAAGCGCGCCAGCGGCCGGCCGCCCTCCGTCAGCCAGTAGCCCGCAGCCTTCACGATGTCCAGCTTGCCCTTCGGGTCGCTGGCCAGGCAGTGACGACCGGTCTTGTCGTGGGTGCCCGATCCGTGCACGGTGCCGTCGTTCTGCGCCACGTGAAAGTCAAGCGTCCACGGCCGCAGCGCGTCGGTCAGCGTCCTGTACGCCGCCCAGAACTGCGCCTGCGTGTGGCCCGGCTTCAGCAGCGCCTGCTTCGGCGCGTTGTATCCGAGCAGATACAGATAGGTGTGCGCCAGGTCCGCCTGGAAGCCAAGCACCTGCGGCATGCCGACTCCCTCCAGCACCTGCAGCATCGACTTCCAGCCGTGCATTCCCCCCCAGCAGATCTCCCCTTCGGCAGCCAGCCGCTCGCCATGGTCGGCCGCGACCTTGGCAGCCTCCTTGAAAGTGCCGATGATCTTCCTCGTGTTCCCTGCGGGGTCCGCTTCCCAGTGAGCGGGGCTGTCGGCGGAATCGATGCGCACCACCCCGTAGTGGCGCACGCCCAGCTGACGGAATGCCTGCGCGATCCTGCAGGCCTTCCGCACCTGCCCCACAAACCGGGAGCGCTCGGCCTTCGATCCCATCGCCGACCCGCCGCCGGTGCCGGCCCAGATCGGCGCCACCAGCGACCCGATCGCCAGCGATCGCCTGGCGACCTTGGCGGCGACCCGCTTCAGGTCATCCTGGGTGGAATCAATGTCGACATGCGGCGCGCAGAGGAAGAGGTCGACGCCGTCGAACTTCACGCCGCCGACGCTGGCCGCCGCGGTGCGGGCCAGCATCGTGTCGAAGCTGATGCCGGGTTCCGCGCCGGGGTCGCCCTTGCCCACCAGTCCAGGCCAGAGTGCGTTGTGGAGCTTTGGGAGCTGGTTCGTCATGGTGTTCCGATCGCAGGTGCGTGGGGGTTGACCTCGGGGCCGAAGTAGCGCAGGACCACCAGGTCCTCGGTGGTGCTGGTGTTGGTGTAGGTGACCCCCGCGAGCGCCGCGGGCGCGGTGACAAAGACCTCGTCCTCGGTCAGGTCATGGAAGCGGATCAGCTTCGGGCAGGTCAGCCGCATCTCGTTCAGCAGCCCCTCCCCCTGCACCACGATGATCGAGTTCGCACCGCGATCCCGGATGGTGACGCTGCCGCCCGGGCGCACCGTCAGCTCCTTGGCGCTGAAGTACTGCACGCGCTTGATGCGGCCGTAGACGATCCACCGGTCCGCATGCGCGGCATCCTGCGTGTCGATGACGGGTCGCAGGAAGTGGTTGCGCTTGAAGGTGGGGTCCAAGTTCCCCTCCCAATCCAGCTGGTCCACGATGAAGTCGATGTCCCGGTGCCGCGCCTTGGGCATGTCCTTCACCAGCAGCTGCCACGGGACGGCGCGCCCTTCGACCAGGTTCTGGTACATCGCGAAGACATCGCTCCCCCACTGCGGCTCGTAGGTGCAGAGGGAGCCGGGGGCGTGCAGGATCGCGGGCGGGATCAGCCATCCGGTGCCGGGCTCCAGCGCGTACGCGCGGCTGAGCGCGGTGATCCGATTGTCCCCCTTGTCCCAGTCGGCGATGGCGCGGCGCACCTGCGCGCGCGTCGTCCCGGGCTCCAGCCCCATGAAGGTGTAGGGAAAGCTGTTTCCGACGTTGTTGTGCTGCGGCGGGAAGTAGTACGCCTCAGGCTTGCATTCGCGCCCCACCAGCCGTGCCTGCGCGGCGTTCTGGTGCATGTGGTGCGGGATCGGCCCCATGTTGTCGAAGAACTTGGAATAGACGGGCCACTTCCCGTACTTGCGCCAGATCGCGGCGCCGACGATCTGCGCCCCCAGCGCGGCGACGGCATCGCGCAGCAGGAAGCGCTGCCCATCGTGGATGGCGTAGCTCAGCCCCTCGTCCGGGGTGCGGTTTTCATTGGCCGCTTCGGTGGTCGAGCCGAACCAGCGCTCGTCGATGCCGCCCCGGCTCAGCCCGAAAGCGTAGAGGTCATCCGGATGCAGCTTCAGCCGCTTGCCCGGCTGCAGGAAGGAGCGCGGCACCCAGGTGGGCGCCAGCCGCAGCAGCCCGCCCCCCGTCTCCAGCGCCGACTGCGCCACGCGCGCCACGCCCTTGGTGACCGTCCTGAGTTTCGTGACGGATCCGCCCGCGACCTTCGCCATCTGGTTTCACGCTTCCGCTGGAGTTGTGCCCGCAACGAGCAGGGCACGGTGTTCTACCGCGCACCTCCGGCGACCGCAAGCGCAGCCTCAGGGCGCATCCGCCCCGAGGCTACGCACCCACACCGAAGTCAGCCGGTCCAAGCGCCGAGCAGCGCACCCAGGTCCGCACCGTTCACCGTCCCGTCGGCATTCAGGTCCGCAGGGACGCCCCCGGTGCCCCACGCACCGAGCAGCATGCCCAGGTCCGCGCCGTTCACGTGGCCATCGCCATTCAGGTCGCCAAGGATCCCCGGCTTAGGCGTGACGATCATGTTGTCGGCCATGTAGATCGGGCCATAGTCGGCGCACCCAGGCCCCGGATGCAGGTAGTGCACCGTGACGCTGTTGAAGCCGGAGGCGCTGTGGAATGAGAGCGTCATGCTCGGCCAGTTGAGGTCGGGCGGTGCGACCGCGGTGTTGGATCCCACCACCGCGCCGTTCATGTACGCGGTCCCCTGCACCGTCGCGCCGGCATCGCAGACCAGGTCCTGCACCGCGCACAAGATCGAGAAGTCCGTCAGCGCCTTCGTGAAGGCGATGCTCAGGTCCGAGGGATAGACGCTGCTGGGCATGACGCATTGGCCCGAGAAGCCGATTGGCGTGAAGCCGTACGCATTCGCCTGCTGGATGCTGAATCCCTGCCCAGTCGCCGTCAGGTGCGCGACAATGCCACCCGCGCTCACGTCGACCGGCAGCGGAGTCTGAGAAGGTGCGTTCTCGAAATCAAAGAGCACGCTCTGGGCCGACGCCTGCGCGCAGACCGAGGCCAGAGTTGCGATTGCAGTTGCCATGAAGCGGTTCATTGGTAGCTCGCCTCCAAAGGGGAAAAAGGCCGGAACTGCGGATCCAGGATCCGTCACCCCTCGAGCCTAGCCATCGACGCCAAAGGGAAAACCCGCATTCCCGCCCCCCACAAAAACCGAGAAGTTGTCCGCGACCCCTGCCCCGACACACAAG
The DNA here is from genome assembly GCA_044230125.1 of Phycisphaerales bacterium. Lineage (GTDB taxonomy): Bacteria > Planctomycetota > Phycisphaerae > Phycisphaerales > SM1A02 > UBA966. Next base: position 16,114 of record JBGARR010000005.1, on the reverse strand, counting down.
CCGGCTCCACCTCGCATCGGATGCCGGCCGCGCTGGGCCGCCATCCGCTGCGAAGTGAAGCCACCCATGGGACTCGAACCCACGACCTGTGCTTTACGAAAGCACTGCTCTACCACTGAGCTAGGGTGGCGCAAAATGCGAGCCACGCATGATACCCAGGCGCGCCCGAAACAGCCCGCGCCGATCCACGCTGCCGCGCCTCGAGGGCCAACCTCTCGAGGTCATCCCCCTGATGCTGCACCCATCGCCGCGTCGCTCTTCTCGGACGGCTGGTCCGAGCCCTCCAGCTTCTTGCCAGGCTGACGCGACTTAATGATCAAGTCAACGGCCTCGCTGGAAGGCAGGCTGAGCGCGCCATACGCCGCGGCAGCAGCCTCTGCGGTCGGGCCCGTGGCGGTCTGGACCACCTGGCGGATCGCGTCCGACTGCGCCTGCGTCGCCTTGGAGCCCCAGTGCCGTGCGCTCTGCGCCAGCGGCGCGAAGAGCATCGCCTGCTCGTCGCCCTGCGCGCTCAGCGCGGTCTCGATGAGCGCGTGCTGCGCCCCCTCGGTGCCGATCAGCGCCAGCACGTTGGCAACGGCCACGCGCACCGCGCCCTCCTGCGTGCGCAGCGCCTCGACCAAGCCGCGCTCGGCAGTCTCGATCTTGTAGATGCTGCCGCTGGCGAGGCCGATGCGCGTGAGCGCCTCGATGGACTGCGAGACGTACCGCGACATGTCGTCGGCGCTCATCCGCCCGCCAAAGGCCTTGGCCACCAGCGCATCGACGCCCGCCTTGAAGGCGGTGTCGGCGACGTCGGCGCCCAGCACCACCGTGCGGCCATCCTTCTCAAGCTCATTCAGCGAGCCCTTGTCGGCGGGCTGCGCCATGACCAGGATCGGCAGCGTCGAGCCCGCACGCATGGCGCGAACGGCTGCGAACTGCTCGCGGATCTGCGGCGCGCTGCCCGCCACGACCACCAGGTCGGAGCCTGCATTGCGCGCGGAGATCACCTCGAAGCCGGCGGCGTCGTTCGCCGCGGTCAGCGGGACGAACCCGTTGCCCTTCAGCGCAGTCGCAAAGCGCTGCGAATCCTCGGCGCTCGCGCTGATGATGCCAGCGAAGGTCTGCCCGCCCGCGCGGACGGCCTGCGCAAGCAGCGGAACCACCTGCTCGGCGCCCACATAGGAGGAGCGCGGCGAGACCGAAGCCAGCGTGATCGCCGCCTCGAACTGCACGCGGCGGTCGGGGTAACCCAGCGCCTCGACGACAGGCGTCGAGCCAGCGTCGATCATCTCGGTGGCGCCGGCAGTCTCGCGCAGCGCGGCCAGCGAGGCGCGCACCAACAGCGTGTCGTTCATCGTCAGGCCGAGCTTCAGCACGTCCTGCATCGTCTTCGGCCCGGCGACGGTGGCATAGAACTGCGCGGAACGCCCCTGCCCGGCGAAGAGCGGATCGACCATGCCTTCGCCCATCGCGGCTTCGCGGCGCAGGTCGGCGGCGATGAAGAGCGCCAGCGCCTGCGTGTTCGCCGCGTCCAGCTCCAGCGCGCGGCGCGCGAAGAGCATGGCCATCGCGTCGAAGTAGACGCCCGTCGAGATCTTGTCCGCGGCCAGGCCGCCGAACTCGGTCCACTTCCACACGTTCTGCGTGGGGTCGTCGGGGAACGCACAGAGCGTCAGGTCGCCCGCCAGGAACTGGCGCGAAGAGGCGACGTAGGCCTCGGAGGCGCTCATCCCCTTGGCGCCAAGCTGCGCGGCCGCAGCGCGTGCCGCCTCGGCCACGTCCACCGTGGTGCCCTTGGCGGCGGCGATGTCCAGCAGCGCGGGGATCGCGACGGGATAGCTAAGTTCGCCCAGAATCACGCAGACCTTGCGCTGCGCCCCCGCGTCCAGGCCAGGAAGCGCCATCAGCAGCGGCATGACGGCCTGTCGGCGCATCTCCACCAGCACGCGCGTGCTCGAAGCTTCCAGCGCGGGGTCGCGGCCTTCCACCACCTGGCGCATCAGCGCGGGGGCGGCGTACTCGCCCGCGGCCAGCAGGCGATCCTTCGCCAGCAACTGCCCGCGGACGGGGCCGACGAGCATCTTGACCGCTTCCTCGATGCGCTCCATCTTGCGCGCCAGGAGCTTGCGGCCCGCCTCCAACTTCGCCTCGACCGAGCCAACGACATCGGCGACGTCGGCCATGCGTCGGCCGCGGCGGAACGCCTCGTCCATGCGCTTGCCCAGGTCCGCACCGTCGATCGCCTGCGCCAGTTCCGAAGGGGTCACGCTCTCTGCGAGCAGCGTGTTCGCTGCCGCGGTCGCCGCCTCGGGCTTCGCGATCATGACGTTGTGCACGAAGAGGGTGGCCGCCTCGGCCAGCTTGGCGCCGTCGGAGGCGGTAGCCGCCGCGGACGCGGGCGCGGGCTTGGCGGCCTCCTGCGCAAGCGCGACCGTCGGCATGCCGAGGATCGTGGCGTTCAGGGCGAGCGTGATGATCAGCTTCGGGTTCGAGCGCATCGGACGGTGCACGTCAGGACCTCGTGAGGGGGAGCCCTTGCGGGCGGTGAAACCAGCGCGGCGCAATGGCGCGGCGTGGCGGGTTCGATCGGGCCGGCGGGGCCGGCGTTGGGGGCAGTCGTCGGCGCAGGAACGGAGTGCGCTACGCATCCGCAGCCGACCAGGATGCCCTGAGAAAGCGCGAATCTATCGGAGCCGAGGGGCTGGTGTCAATGAATGGTCCCGGAGGCATCCTCTTGGCCGCCCGGATAGACTTCGCCCCGCGCAGGCGTTTGCAGCCGAGTGTGCTGCAAAAGGCCGGGACGCCGGGCAGAGGAGCAGGTCCGCTCCCTGTCAGGCATCTCGGCTCGGGAAGGCGGTTTGAAGCCGCCGCGGACGCGCCGCCGTATCGGGCCGCGGTCATGCCCCTTCTCAGGGGGCGCTGACCGCAGCCGTCACCTCTCGGCCACTGGCCGCCCTGCAACGGGTGCGGCTGGGAAGGCAGGTGACGGTCGCCCGGAGCCGGAAGACCGGCCTGCGCAACGACCGCGCCCACGCGTTTTGGGCATACGGCCGACAGGACCGCGCGGGCGCCACGCGCCGCGATTTTCAGAACCCCTCCCGGGTTTCCGAAGAGGCCACCATGACAAGGCCCGTCAAGGCCGCCAACGATGGCGGAACACTGCAAGTCGTCGCGCACGCGATGCACCTGGCAGCATTCGCATGCGCGATGGGCGCGACCTCTGCGGCAGCGGCGGTGCCCCCGGCGCGGTGCGCCACGCAGGTGATCAGCTATGTGGCCGGCTCGGGCGCGGGCGCGGCGTATCAGCATCCTGAGAGCGCGCTGGGGTCGCCGACGCGTTTCACCGGAGCGGGCGTCGAACCAGGCGCAGTCACCCCCTTCCGTCCCGCGTTCATGCCTTCGGAGGTGGTGTCGATCGGGCGCGGCGGCGAGCTGGTGCTCGCCTTCGATGCCCCCGTGCTGGACGACCCGCGCAACCCCTTTGGCATCGACCTGATCGTCTATGGCAATTCGCTCTTCAGCGACCTGGCGTATCCGGGGGGCGTCCCGGGCATCCTCTTTGAGGAGGGTGGAACGATCGAGCTGAGCAGCGATGGGGTCGCGTGGCACCTGGTCCCCGATGCACTCGCCGATGGCGGCCTGCCCACGATGGGCTACACCGATGCCGCCCCTTACTCGACGGTCGCGGGCGCCATCCCCACCGACCCCGCGCGCGTCGTGGACACCGCCATCGATGCGGATGCGCTGGCGTGGATGAGTTACGCCGAGGTGCGCAACGCCTACGCAGGCGCCGCGGGCGGCACGCGCATCGACCTTGCGAGCGCTGGCCTCGCCTCGGCGCGCTTCGTGCGCATCCGGGTGGCCGCGGGCGCGCCCAGCGTCCCCGAGGTGGACGCGGTGGTGGCGGTGCGCCCGCGCGCGGACCTGGATGGCGACGGCTTGGTGGGCGGCGCGGACCTGGGCGCGCTGCTGGGCGTGTGGGGAAGCTGCGACTGCGACGCCGACCTGGACGGCGACGGCGCGGTGGGCGGCGCGGACTTGGGCACGCTCTTGGGGCAATGGGGATGAAGCGCCGCGCATTCACGCTCGTCGAGCTGATGGTCGTCCTGGCGGTGGTCGCGCTGCTCCTGGGCATGCTGCTTCCTGGCCTGCGCGCCATCGCCGCCATGGCCCGACAGACCACCTGTCAGTCGAACCTGCGTCAGCTCTCGGTGGCGGCGTTCGCCTACGCCGCCACCAACAGCGAGTCGATGCCGCCGGCGCTCCTCTACTTCCAGGAGGCGGGCGGCGTGCGCACCGTGGCGTGGGACTACGAGCTACGTGGCGACACGGTGGCACCGGGCGCGCTCGCCCGTTTCACCGATGCACCCAGCGCCGTGCAGCAGTGCCCCGACTTCGTGGCGGAACCGGCGGCGGACGGTGACCAGGCGCCCAGCACCGAGCCCTTCTCGGGCTACAACTACAACACCAGCTACATCGGCCACGAAGGCACCTATCCCGCGATGGATGCCTCCGGCGCCACGCTGGACGGCTGGCGCACCGCGCGCATGGGGCGGCCGGTGGCGGCCTTCGAGCGCCCCGATCGCGTGGCGCTCCTGGGCGAAGGCGGCTGGCGCGGCGGCGCAAATCGGTTCATGCGCGCGCCGATGAACACCGTCGAGGGAAGCATGCCCGTGGTCTGCGCCGGCACGCAGGCGTTCCGCCACATCGGCGGATGCACGTGCACGGTGTGCCTGGATGGCCACGTCTCCGTGACGGACCAGCCGCGCCGCGGCGCGCTCACCACCGATGCGCTGGCGCGGCTGGTGATCGACTTCCCCGCCAATGGCTTCCTCTCCGAGGACGACGCCGCCTACGGAGGGCGCTGAACCATGCGCATCGACCGCTGCGTCTGCCACCAGGTCACCTTCGAGACGATGATGCAGTCGACCTTGGCGCGGGGCGGCGCGACCTTCGCACAGCTGCAGGGGGAGTTCCGTTGCGGAACCGGCTGCGGGCTCTGCGCCCCCTATGTGCGGCGGATGCTGCGCACCGGGCAGACCGTCTTCACGCAGATCGTCACCGAGGGGGACGAGCCGCCCCCGCGGCAGTGAGCGTGCGGCGCGTCCACTCGGCCACGCTGGCGGCCAGCAGCGCGTGCCCTTCGTCGCCGCTTCGATCCACGGCGCCACTCGGGGCGACCATCCGGAAGAAGCCGTCCGCAAAGGCGATCTCGATGCCATCGGCACCGCGGCCCGTGGCTGCCAGCGCGGCGCGCCACGCTTCCATGTGCGCCACAGGCAGCGATTCGTCGCACGCGCCCTGCACCAGCAGCACGGGGCGTGCCTGCGCAGTGATCGCCTGCAGCGGCGAGAGCGGCGAAAGCGCATCCACCAGCCGCAAAGTGGGGGATTCCGACCATGCGGGGTCATCCTCGTTCTCCGAGGTCCGCCTGCTCATCACCTCGGGGACGGGCGCCGCCGCCAGGACCAGGAACGCCAGATCGTCGCGGCGCGCGGCCACCAGCGCACACGCCGCGCCAGACAGCCACGCCCCTGCCAGCGCGGGCTGCGCCTGTGGCACCGCGGCGACGGCGGCCTCCAGCGTCTGGGCAACGGCATCGATCCACGCCTGCGGGTCGAGATCCGCAGGCTGCGCAAGCCTCCAATGGCGGGCGCGTCCGACATGGACACCCGCGCGCAGAAGCCCGGATGCCAGCGCGTCCTCGGCGTGCGTCGCCTCCTCGGATTGCTCGAGGCCCGGGGGGGGCGGCGCGATGAGCGCCACCGTGGGCACCCCCGCGGCAGGCACGCGGCCGAAGACCTTCGCGGCCGCCGTCGCGGGTGCCATGGCGATGACCCCTTCTACTTCGCCCCAGTCGCCGGCGGCGGTGAAGGTGCGCGCGTCTTGGGCCGCACGGATCCACTCATCGACGACGCTCCTGGGGACGGGCATCGCTACGTCCTCCCGAAGTTGCGTTCGAGGTCGCGCATGGTGATGCGCAGGGTGGTCGGCCGCCCGTGCGGGCAGGCGGTGCCGCGCTCGATGCGGTCGCGCAGGTCCAGGAGCGCCTCGATCTCCGGCGCACTCAGGCGGTCGCCTGCCTTTACGGCGGCCTTGCACGACATCATGTCCAGTACTTCGTGCAGTGCGGCCTCGAAGTCGGCCGTCCCCTCGTCGGCGCAGCGCTCCAGCAGGCCGGGGATGAACTCCTCGGGCTGCACGCGTCGCCCCAGCAGGAAGGTGGGATACGCATGCACCGCCACCGAACGCGGGCCAGCCGCTGTCAGTTCGACGCCGATGCGCGCGAGCAGCGGCGCGGCTGCATCCACGGCCTCGGCGGCGCGTGCATCGACGGCAAGCACCGCAGGCACCAGCATGCGCTGCGACTCCAGCGGCGCCGATGCGATGCGCGCCTGCAGCTCTTCGTACATGGCGCGTTCGTGCAGCGCGTGCTGGTCCACGATGAGCACACCCTCGCGATCCTCGACCACCAGGTAGCTGCCGTGCACCTGCATCACGCGCCGCGCGGTGCGATTGGCGTGCAGCGCCCCCCCAGCGGTGGTGGCAGAGGGCGCTGAAGGCGCCGAAGCCGCGATGGCCACGACCGGTGCGGGGGCGAATGCGGCACCGGTGCCGCGCGCGATCGCCACGGCAGCGGCCGAGGACGCGAAGGCCTCGAATCCTCCGGTGGCAGGCAGGGCCATCGCGTGATGGTGCTGCGTGGGTGCGCCCCCCAGCATGAACGCCGGCACCAGGTCCGCACCACGCAGGGCGTCGCGCATTGCGCGCATCACGAACTGGTGCATGAAGTTGGGCTGCCGGAAGCGCACCTCGGTCTTCGCGGGGTGCACGTTGACGTCCACCAGGCGCGGGTCGATCTCGATCGCCAGGAAGGCCGCGGGCGTGCGGCCGGGATCCACCAGCCCGCGGTACGCCTCCTTCACCGCGTGCATCAGCGTGCGGTCCAGCACTGGGCGGCCGTTGAGCGCGAAGCGCAGCGCGCGCGCGGTACTGCGCGCACCGGCGGGGCGCGCGGCGAGCCCCCAGATCACGATCGGGCTCTCCTCTGCCATCCCCTGCGCCTCGATGAGCAACGGATCTTCCTGCAGCGCGCTGCCCAGCACGGCCGCCACGCGCACCCGCGGGTCGTCCGTGGCGGGCAGGTCCAGGCGGGTGCGCCCATCGGCCACCAGACGGAAGGCGATGCCGGGCCGGCAGAGCGCGATGGACTCGATCGCCTCCTGGATCCGCCCCAGCTCGGCGGAAGCGCTGCGCAGGAACTTCCGGCGCGCGGGGATGTTGTGGAAGAGCTGGCGCACCTCGACGACCGTCCCCGGCGGGCCGGGCGCAGGGCGCACCTGTCCCAGCTGACCCCCGTCCACGTCTAGGCGCGCGGCGGCGTCGGCGCCCCGGACACGGCTGGTGATGCTCAGGCGGCTCACCGAGGCGATCGAGGCCAGCGCCTCGCCCCGGAAGCCCATGGTCGTGATCGCCGCCAGGTCTTCCATGCTGGCGATCTTGCTGGTCGCGTGGCTGGCCACCGCCAGCGGCAGTTCCTCGGCGGCGATGCCCGCGCCGTCGTCGGCGACGGCGATCCGATCGATCCCCCCGCCCTCCACGGCCACTTCGATGCGCATCGCGCCCGCGTCGATGGCATTCTCCACCAGCTCCTTCACGGCGCTCGCCGGGCGCTCCACCACCTCGCCTGCGGCGATCTGGTCGACGAGCTGGCGGGGAAGGAGGCGGATGGACATCGTGCAAGGATTCTACGAAGGGGCGGCGGGAGCGCTGGAAATGCAGGGCGGTTCCTGCGACACTGCGCGCATGGTGATGGCCAAGGATGGCCCCGATGCCCCCGGCGGCGTCCGCGATGCGGGCGGCGCGCGGCGTGTGCACACGGTGGTCGTCGGTGATGTCCACGGCTGCGGCGAGGAGCTCGAGCGCCTGCTCGCGCTCGTCGAGCGGTGGTTTCCCGAGGCGCGCATCATCTTCGTGGGCGATCTCTTCACGAAGGGCCCAGAGCCGGGGCGCGTGGTGCGCGCCATCATGGACCGGCGCACCAAGGGACGCCGCGTCGACCTGGTCTGCGGCAACCACGACATCCGGCTGCTGGGGGCGATCGTGCGGCTGCAGGCGGGCGCTGGGCTTGACCTGCTGCCGCGCACCGAGCGCGTGGCCGTCGAGCTGCTGCAGCGCGCGGGCTACCTGCGCGAGGCCACCTGGCTGCTCACCGAGGCGTGCGACCGCATCGAGGTGCGCCATCCGCGCGGCACGTGGACCGTGGTGCACGCCGGCATCGACCCCAAGCTGGGCGTCGAGCGCACCCCCGACGACGTGAAGACGCACCTGAAGGCCGCGGAGGGAGAACCCAACTGGTGGGAGCGGTACGACGGCCGCGACGGGCTGATCATCGTCGGGCACCGACCGGTGCGCGAACCGATCCTGCTGCGGCGCAAGGATGGTCTCCCCTACTTCGCCAACATCGACACCGGGTGCGCCTACGGCGGCACGCTCACGGCCTACTGCATCGAGGCGGACCAACTGCTGCAGGTGCAGGCGCAGACGACTCCGATGCCGGGCATCGAGCTTCCTTCCGCCTTCCGCAACCTGGTCAAGATGGCCGCCACCGCGACACGATCGGGATCCGGCGGCCCGGGCCAAAAGCGCGCGCGCTGACCTTGATGATCACCGGGGCCTGCGCACGCTTGTACTGCGCAAAGTCGATGGCGCGCGTCCAGCGCTCCACCACCTCGGGCGGCAGGGCGGTCTTCGCGCAGATCCCCTCCACCGAGAGCTCCTCCTCGACCCAGCCGCGCACGATCGCGTCCAGCTCTTCATAGGGCGGCAGCGTGTCCTGGTCCGTCTGGTCGGGGCGCAGCTCCGCGCTGGGCACCTTGTCGATGCTCTCCGCAGGGATCGGCGGCGCCGCGAAGCCCAGCGATGCGTGGTTCGCGTTGGCCCAGCGCGAGAGCGCCCAGACGTCCGTCTTCAGCAGGTCGCCGATGGGGGCGATCGCGCCGCACATGTCGCCGTAGAGGGTGGAGTAGCCGACGGCGTACTCGCTCTTGTTGCCCGTGGCCAGCACCAGCGCCCCGGTGGCGTTTGAAAATCCCATCAGCTGCAGCCCGCGCAGGCGCGACTGCAGGTTCTCGTCTGCCAGCCCCGCAAAGCCGCCCATGCCGGCCGCGCGCAGGTGTGCATCCATGTGCGTTGAGAGCGAGGCGTGCGCGGGCTCGATCGAGAGCTCGATCGTGCGCATTCCGCAGCGCTGCGCCAGCGCGTGCGCATCGCTGCGCGAGCCCTCGCTTGACCAGCGGCTGGGCATCAGGATCCCGGTGACGCGATCGCCACCCAAGGCCGCTGCGGCCAACGCGCCGACCAGCGCGCTGTCGATGCCCCCCGAGAGCCCCAGCACCGCTGCCGTGTGGCCCGTCTTACGGAAGTACCCGGCAATGCCAGCCGTCAGCGCGCGCCAGGTTTCGCGGAAGTCATCCTCCGGGGGCGCAGCGGCCCGGGTCGGCACCGTTGCGGCTTCCCCGACCTCGCTATGGAGGATCCCCTGCGCCCATCGCTCCGCCGCCAGTGTGCCGCCGCCGGGAAAGGCGACGCGCGCATCGCCGTCGAAAACCAGGTCATCGTTGGCCCCGGCTGCATTCACGCTTGCAATGGCGACCCCGGTGCGCGCCGCGGTTGCCGCCAGGATCGCAGCGTGGCGCAGGTGCTTGCCACGCGTGAACGGGCTGGCAGAGACGACAATGACGGCTCGCGCCCCCGCGGACAGGGCGCCGGCGATCGGGTCGGCGGTGTACCCGCCCGCAAGGTCGCGCCGCTCGACGTCCTCCGCGCGCCACAGGTCCTCGCAGAGCGCCACACCCACCGGCATGCCGGCACACTCGAAGACCAGGGGCTCGCCACCGCGCCGGAAGTGGCGCGGTTCGTCAAAGACGTCGTAGTCGGGCAGCAGGCACTTGTCGTAGGTGCGCTCCACACTGCCCCCGCGCAGCAGCGCCACGCTGTTGGCCAGGGGAAGCCCCTGCGCGGTCAGCGCCCGCGGGCTGCCCACCAGCACGGCTGCCGCTGCGCCGCGCGGGTGACCAGCGGCCACGGCTCGCGCGATGCGCTCCAGCGCCGCGGCGCACGCCGCGCCCACGCCTTGGCGCTGCAGCAGGTCGCGCGGGGGATAGCCGCAGAGAGCAAGTTCGGGGAAGGCGATGCACTCCGCGCCCTGGGCCACTGCTTCGAGGGCACGCGCCGCGATGCGGTCGGCGTTCCCGGCAATGTCGCCGACGATGGCATCGAACTGGACGAGCGCAAGGCGCATGGGCGCCGCAGTCTAGGCGCAATGGCGCAGGCAGCGCTCGACGCCGGTGCGCGCGCGCTCAGGCGCTGCTCAGGTCTGAATCGGCGGGCGAGATGGGCGCCGCGGAGACGCTGACGCCGATCGCATCCACCAGCGTGCGCACCGAATAGGGCTTTCGAAGCACCTGGGCGAAGCCTGCGCGGAGCAGTACGCGATCGTCGTCGGGCAGGTTGGCGCCGCTGGCGACCAGGCGGGCACGAGCAAACTCGGGGCGTTGGCGCAGCGACTGCGCGAAGGCCACGATGTCGGTGGCGGAGCTGTCGATGACCAGCACTTCGGGGATCGCGATCCCGCACTCCAGGCCTGCGCCGAAAGCATCGGCTGCGGTGGCAACCTCGCAGGTGCCAAGGTCCTCCAGCACCTCCTTCAGCGTGCCGCTGGCGACGCGGTCGGCGTCGATCACCAGCACCCGCGTGCGCGGCGTGCCGGGCCCCGCGATCGGGATGCCGTGCGCGCGCATGAACGCCTCCAGGGTCGCCACATGCACGCGGCGGTCCTTGGAGCCGGGAATGCGGTAGCCCTCGAGCCGTCCGGCGTCGATCCACTTGCTGACGGTGCGGGCGGCGACGTTGCAGATGCGCGCAACTTCGCCGGTGGTCAGGGCTTCCTTGTCGATTCCAAACGGATTGCGGGCCATTGATTCCTCCGCGGGCCACAGTGGTGGCACGGCTGCAGGTGGAATCGACCACACAGGGGGATGTCTCAAGCCCTGCTTGCGACTTCGTTGAAAATTAGGCAGTCGGTTCGGAGCGCGCCAGAATCTTGATGCCGCGCTCCTCAAGGGCCCGGAAAAGCTCGTCTGCGTGGCCGCGGTCCCGGACCTCCGCCACGCACTGCACCATGACTGTGGAAACATCCGCACCGCCGAAGCGCCGTTCGTGGGTCACTTCCTGGACACTCGCGCCGGCACGGGCAAGCACGGTTGCCAGTTCCGCAAGTCCCCCGGGGCGATCGCTGATGACAGCAGTGAACTTCACCAGCCGGCCGTCGACGGCCAAGCCATGCTCGATGACCCGACTGAAGACCAGCGGGTCGATGTTGCCGCCGCAGAGCACCAGTGCCGTGCGCCTGCCGCGCAGCGAGGAGAGCTTCCCTGCCAGGAAGGCCGCCAGCGGCGTCGCGCCCGCCCCCTCCACCACCCCCTTCTCCAGCTCAGCCAGGCGCAGGATCGCCAGCGCAATCGCGTTTTCGTCCACCTGCACCGTTTCGTCGACGCGCGTGCGCGCGATGGCAAACGCGCGCGCCCCGACCTCGGGCACGGCCAGCCCATCCGCCAGCGTCGGCTCCGTGGCCACGCGGACGGGCCGCCCCGCGGCCAGCGCCGCCAGGTAGCTGGCGCAGCGCACCGGTTCGACGCCGACGATGCGCACATGCGGGTCCTGGTGCTTGATCGCCAGGCTGACGCCCGCGATGAGGCCGGCGCCGCCGATCGGCACCACCACCGCTTCCAGGCCAGGCACCTGCTCCATCAGCTCCAGCCCGATGGTCCCCTGCCCGGCGATGATCGCGGCGTCGTTGAACCCGTTGATGTAGGTCAGCCCTTCCTCCGCCACCAGCTGGTCAGCGTGGTGGCGCGCCTCGGCGATGTGCGTGCCGTGGTTCAGGACACGCGCGCCAAGCTCGCGGCAGCGGCGCTGCTTGACCAGCGGCGCGTGCACCGGCATCACCACCGTGACGGGGCAGCCCAGGCGCTTGCCGTGATACGCCAAGGCCAGCGCATGGTTGCCCGCGCTGGCGGCGATGACGCCGCGCGCGCGCTGCTCGGGGGTCAGGAGCAGCAGTGCGTTGCAGGCGCCCCGCTCCTTGAAGCTGCCCGTGCGCTGCTCGTACTCCAGCTTGCAGTAGACCTGCGCGCCCACCAGGTCGGAGAGCACCGGGCTCTCGACGCAGGGGGTGACGAAGACGCCGTCGGCGATCCGCCGCCGCGCCTGCACGATGTCGTCAAAGGTGACGTCGCAGGCGGGCTCGGCGCTGGAGGGCGGGGTCATGGGCATCGGGGGCCGTTCACGCGCGCGGGCCCGCGGCGCGCACCGCGTCGCTCAGTGCGTACTTCGCGTCGTTCTCGCGGAAGCGCCGTGCAAGATCCTTCGCCTTCGCGTCGTACGCGCCCTTGTCGCTCCAGGTGTTGCGCGGATCCAGCAGCTCGGTGGGGACGCCGGGCACCGCGGTGGGCATGTGCAGCCCGAAGACGGGGTGCTCCACGAACTTGGCGCCCGCGAGCGAGCCGTCCAGCACCGCCGCCAGGATCGCGCGCGTGTACGCCAGCTTGAAGCGCGAGCCGGTGCCGTACGCCCCGCCCGTCCAGCCGGTGTTCACCAGCCACACCGCGCTCTTGTGCTGCTTGATGCGCTCCGCCAGCATGCCGGCGTAGACCATCGGCGGACGCGGCATGAATGGGCCGCCGAAGCACGCGCTGAAGTTCGGGGTCGGCTCCTTGACGCCCGCCTCGGTGCCAGCCAGCTTCGAGGTGTAGCCGTTCACGAAGTAGTACTGCGCCTGCTCGGGCGTCAGCTTGGCCACCGGCGGCAGCACGCCGAAGGCGTCCGCCGAGAGGAAGATCACGTTCTTGGGGTGCTTGCCCATCGGCGGCAGCACGGCCTCGGGGACATGCTGCAGCGGATAGGTGACTCGGGTGTTCTCGGTGAACTGGGCGCTGTCGTAGTCGGGCTGCCGCGTGGTGGCGTCGACCACCACGTTCTCAAGGACGCTGCCGAAGCGGATGGCGTTCCAGATCTGCGGCTCCCCCTCCTTGGAGAGGTTGATGCACTTGGCGTAGCAGCCGCCCTCGATGTTGAAGACGCCGTTGGCGGACCAGCCATGCTCGTCGTCGCCGATGAGGCGGCGGTGCGGATCGGCGCTCAGCGTGGTCTTGCCCGTGCCGGAAAGGCCAAAGAAGACCGCCACGTTGCTCTCGTCCTGCGTCGCCACGTTCGCCGAGCAGTGCATGGGGAAGACGTCCGCGGCGGGCAGGTCGTAGTTCATCGCGTAGAAGATGGACTTCTTGATCTCGCCCGCGTAGCGCGTGCCGACGATGAGCACCAGCTTGCGCTCCAGGCTCTGCACGATGCAGAGCTTGTTCTTCACGCCGTAGGCGGCGGGGTCCTCCAGCTCCAGGCGCGACGCATCGATGATGGTCCAGTCGCCGTGGAAGCTGGCCTGCTCGGCGGGGGCGGCGTTGATGAAGAGGGTCTTGGCGAATAGGCTGTGCCAGGCCTCCTCGGTGACCACCGAGACCTTCAGCCGGTACTTCTGGTCGCCGCCGGCGTAGCCGTCGAAGCGGAAGAGGTCCTTCTTGGCGCGCATGTAGTCCATGACCTTGGCATAGACCTTGTCGAAGTGCGCGGGGCTGATGGGCTGGTTCACCTTGCCCCACGCGATGTTCGCGTGGATGCCGGGGGTGTCCTCCAGGTACTTGTCGTCGGGGCTGCGGCCGGTGCGGGCGCCGGTGTTGCAGTTCAGCGCGCCGTTGGCGGCCAGAATGCCCTCTCCGCGCGCGACCGCCAGCTCGACGAGGCGGGCCGGGGCCAGGTTGGCGTGGATGGTGGCGGTGCCGAAGTCGTGCTTGGCGCGGGGGGTGGGGATCGTTGCGGTGGTCATGGGTGTGTGCTCCGGTTCGAAGGCGTTCCGGTGGGGAAAGGGACCAAGGATACCGCGCTGCGGCAGCCGGAATGCCGGTGGCGGCGATTGACCGGAAACGGGCCCCGGACTACAATTCGGCGCTTTGGTACGGCGGCCGTAGCTCAGTTGGTAGAGCATCGGGTTGTGATCCTGAGGGTCGCGGGTTCAAGTCCCGTCGGTCGCCCTTCCCCGCAGTCACCGCCCCCTCCCATGCCCCAGCGCTGGACGGGGGCGGGTCTTTTTTTCGGCATCGACGGGCGGCAGGGGCTATGGTGCGCGCATGCGCTTTGCCGCGGTGCAGCACGACATTGCGTGGATGGACAAGGGCGCCAACTGGGCCACGGTGCGCCGGCTGCTTGCGTCCGCAAACCTGCCGCGCGGCTCTTTCGCGCTGCTTCCGGAACTGGGTGACACCGGTTTCGCGATGGACGCGCATGCCGCGCGCGGCGGCGACAGCCTGGCGCTGGCGTCCGCTGCTGCGGGCGATCTGGGCCTCTGGCTGCAGGCAGGGTATGCGGACCTCGCCGCCGGGGCGCCCCTGCCGGGCAACGCCGCCGCCGTCGTCGCACCCGATGGCAGCGTGCACGGCAGCTACCGCAAGGTCCATCTCTTCTCCCCGGGAAGCGAGACGCAGCACTACCGCTCGGGCGACTCCATCGCCATCATCGAGGTGGCCAGCGCACAGGGAAACTGGAAAGTCTGCCCCCTCATCTGCTACGACCTGCGGTATCCCGAAGTGTTTCGCCTGGCGGCACTTGCGGGCGCCGAGGTCTTCACCGTCGGGGCCAGCTGGCCCTCTGCTCGCGCAGCGCACTGGCGCGCGCTGGCGATCGCGCGCGCGATCGAGAACCAGGCGTATGTGGTGGCGTGCAACCGTATCGGACACGATCCGCACTCCACCTATGAGGGCGGTTCGATCATCGTCGCTCCATCGGGCGAGGTGATCGCCGATGCGCACGACCGCGAAGAAGTGATATCGGCGCTGCTCGATCGCGCCGAACTCCTGCGCTGGCGCGACAGGTTTCCGGCCCTGCGCGACATCCGCCGATCGCTTCTCGGATCCATCGAGGTCCGCGATGCGCGCTCGTGAAAATCGCGGACGCGCGCGCGCGCAGCATTGACGCAGGAGCCGTGCGATCTACACTCCGCGCACGCATGGGATCGACGCGCATATGCAGCGGCAGGGACGAACGGCACGCGCAGCGCGACGGAATCGCAGG
The DNA here is from genome assembly GCA_044230125.1 of Phycisphaerales bacterium. GTDB lineage: Bacteria > Planctomycetota > Phycisphaerae > Phycisphaerales > SM1A02 > UBA966. Next base: position 949 of record JBGARR010000005.1, on the reverse strand, counting down.
AGGCGAACCCGATGGACATCAGTGAATCACGCGGAACCTTGTGGGAAGCGCTCGTCGAGGAGCCACGCGCGCGCACGACGCAGGCGCGCCGCGAGTCGCAGCTTTCGCTCGCAGTCGCAGCAAGGCTGCGTGAGGCGTACTTCGCGCAGGCAGGCGAAATTGCCCTGCGTTACAGCGTCGGCGTGGGCGACATGCTGGCGCACCTGGAGCTTGCCGGGCTCGCGCGCATGCCACGCCCCGAGCGCGCCCTCGATCACGTGCGCTGCGCGGTGCACGCCACCGCGCTCGCACGCGGCGAGCAGCAGGCATGGACCGACCTCCTGAACGCGCTGGCTCCGGGCTTCGATCGCGCGTGCGCCGCGCGCCTGGACCCGCGCCGGGGCATTGTGTTCGCGCGGCGTTTCTGGATTGACGTGCGCATCAGCACGCTGGGAGTCGATGCCGCCCGGCTGCCGGGTCCGCGAACCGCCGACCGACCGGCGCTGGTGCGCCCGCGCGGCGTTCGCCCCCCGGACCTGCGCACCTTTGCAGCGACGCGTCCGCTTCGCTACTGGCTGGCCGAACGCCTGCTCGGGAGCCTTGAGGTGGAACTCGGGCGCGCGGCAAGCGACGCCGAGCGCCTTGACACCGCCGCCGCAGCGCGTACCCTTCGCATTCCTGCCCGAACGGGAACCAGCGTCGAGGCGAAGGCCACCTGACGGGCGACAATTTCAGGCACCTGCGTGGCGCATCGCCGCCGCGTCTGGCAACTTAGCTCAGTTGGTAGAGCAGCGCATTGAAAATGCGCGGGTCCGCGGTTCAAGTCCGCGAGTTGCCACTCCTGTTGGCCGTCCGCTCCGCGGACGGAAGCATCCGTCGTCCGCGTCCTGCGGACGACGTTTTCACTGGCGGGGTCGCGTCCGGTGGGCCGTCCGCTTCGCGGACGGAAGCATCCGTCGTCCGCGTCCTG
>JBGARR010000035.1:0-37789 GCA_044230125.1 Phycisphaerales bacterium | reverse complement strand
CGATGCGGTCGATGTTGGGCGTCCGGTAGCCCATCATTCCGCGGTTGTAGCAACTGGGGTTGTTCCAGCCGATGTCGTCGCCCCAGATGATCAGGATGTTGGGCTGGGCGGATGCGGCGACGGAGGATGTGGAGCGGGCAGCCCCGCTGGGGGCGGGCGCGGCCGGCGCGGTCTGCGCATGGGCTGTTCCCGAGACGAGGCACGCCGCCGCGATGGCCGCCATCGCGCGAAGCGGTGTCAGCGGGAGCACGGCGAGGGCACGGGTGGAGCGGAGCCGCAAGGATCTGGCACGACTGCAGTTCATGATGGCCTTCCTGATCGAGTTCGATCAAATAGATGGCCACCACACTACAGAAAGTCCGCCCCGGACGCCCGCGGGCGCGCCCGACCCTCGTCCCTAGGCGCTGAAGCTGGAGCCGCAACCGCAGGTGGTGCTTGCGTTCGGATTGCTGAAGACAAAGCCGCGTCCCATGATCTCGTCCTTGAAGTCGATCGTGGTGCCGTTCAGGTACAGGTAGCTCTTGGGGTCGCAGACGACGCGCACCACGAAGGTGTTGGGATCGGCGACCGCCGTCGCGCCGCCGCTGGTTCCGCCGCCGGAGCCCGCGCCGTTCGCGGCCTGCTCCACGCGGACCACGCCCTTGCCGTCGTCGGTGGTGCGGTAGGTGCACTCCCACAGCTCGTCGCTGTCCTTCTGCACCTCGGTCAGGTCGAGGATGTAGCTGAAGCCGCTGCACCCGCCCCCCTTCACGCCCACGCGCAGGCGGATCTTGTCGGGGTCCAGCCCCTGCTGGTTGATGATGGAATGAATCTCGCGGGCGGCGGTGTCGCTGATGATGACTGGCATGGTGGGCTCCTTCCCTCTTGCTTAGTGCGAGGCGTGGGCGGCGGTTTCCGCGGCCTGGCCATTTTTCTTGCGGTAGTCGGCGATGGCGGCGCGGATCGAGTCCTCCGCCAGCACGCTGCAGTGGATCTTGACGGGCGGCAGGCTCAGCTCCTCGACGATCTGGGTGTTCTTGATCTCCAGCGCGTCGTCGATGCTCTTGCCCTTCAGCCATTCGGTGGCCAGGCTGCTGCTGGCGATGGCGCTGCCGCAGCCGAAGCACTTGAACTTGGCGTCCTCGATGACGCCCTGCTCGTTCACCCTGATCTGCAGCTGCATGACGTCGCCGCACTCGGGCGCGCCGACGATGCCGACGCCCACGTCGCGACGGCCCGCGACATCCTTGCTGGTGCCGAAGCTGCCGACGTTGCGCGGGTTCTGGTAGTGCTCGACGACCTTGTCCGAGTATGCCATGGTGGCTTCTTTCCTTCGTTGCGAGGCAGGCCGCCTGGTGCGGCGCATGCGTTGGGTGCGGGGCGTGCGATTGGCGCGGGGCGTGCGAGGAGTGCGGGGCGCGAGGGCGGCGGGCTCAGTGCGCCTGCCACTGGATCTTGGTGATGTCGATGCCTTCCTTGTGCAGGTCGAAGAGCGGGCTCATGGCGCGCAGGTGCTCGACGGCCTTCACGATGGCGCCAATGGCGTAGTCCACTTCCTCTTCCGTGGTCCAGCGCCCCAGCGAGAGGCGCAGCGAGCTGTGCGCCAGGTCGTCGCCGACGCCCAGCGCCTTCAGCACGTAGCTGGGCTCCAGGCTGGCGCTGGTGCAGGCGCTGCCGCTGCTGCAGGCAATGTCCTTGACGCCCATCATCAGGCTCTCCCCCTCGACGAAGCCGAAGCTGATGTTGGCGATCTGCGGCAGGCGCTTCTCGGGATGGCCGTTGACCTTGGTGACCTCGATGCGCGCGGTCAGCTCCGTCTCCAGCTTGCGGCGCAGCTTCAGCAGGCGCTCGCGCTCGTGCTCCATCTCGTGCTGGCAGATCTCGCACGCCTTGCCGAAGCCCACGATGCCGGTGACGTTCAGCGTGCCGCTGCGCATGCCGCGCTCGTGGCCGCCGCCGTCGATCAGCGCCTCCAGGCGCACGCGCGGCTTGCGCCGGCGCACGAAGAGCGCGCCGACGCCCTTGGGCCCGTAGATCTTGTGCCCCGACCAGCTCATCAGGTCGATGTGGTCGCGCTCGACGTCGGTGGGCATCTTGCCGACCCACTGCGTGGCGTCGGTGTGGAAGATGATCTCCTTCTCGTGGCAGATCTTCCCGATCTGCGGGATCTCGCTGATGCTGCCGATCTCGTTGTTGGCCCACATGATGCTGACCAGGATCGTGTCCGGCCGGATCGCCGCCGCGACCGCCTCGGCAGTGATGATGCCGTCGGCGCGCGGGGCCAGGAAGGTGACATCGAAGCCCTCGCGCTCCAGGCGCTTGCAGGGGTCCAGCACCGCCTTGTGCTCGTGCATCGCGGTGATGATGTGGCCGCGTCCGGTCTGGCCCGCGGGGGCCTTGGCGTACATCTCGGCGGCACCCTTGATGGCCAGGTTGTTGCTCTCGGTGCTGCCCGAGGTGAAGATGATCTCCTTGGGGCTGGCGCCGATCAGCGCGGCCGACTGCTCGCGGGCCAGCTCGACGGCGTCCTCGGCCTCCCAGCCGAACTTGTGGTTGCGGCTGGCGGCGTTGCCGAACTTCTCGCTGAAGTAGGGGAGCATGGCCTCCACGACGCGCGGGTCGCAGCGGGTGGTAGCGGCGTTGTCAAAGTAGATCGGAAGCTTGGGTGCCATCGAGGGGTCGCCTGGGCAATGGGTGCGGCGTTGAGACTGAGTTGCAGCACCAAAGTGTAGGAACCTGCGGCGCAGTTGCGAAGGGCAATGCGGAAACAGTGTCCATAAATTCTCGGACTTCAAGGTCCGCATCTCGCTGACGCAGGCCTCCGGCGGCACGCGCGAGACGGAGCGAGTGCCGAAGAGCCTGTCCCGGGGCAGGTTGCATCGTGCTTCACGCCACTCGAACGCACGCTCGCGCTGCCCGTGCAACACGCCGCCGACCCTTCGGCGGCTCGCTCAACACCCCGCTATGGTTCGCCGAATGCGCGTCCTGCGAACCCCCTCCGAGTTGGCCGCCTGCGCAGGAAGTGCGTTGGTCCCCACCATGGGCGCGCTGCATGAGGGGCACGCATCGCTCATCCGGAAGGCGGCGCGGTCGGGACGCCCCGCCATCGCCACCATCTTCGTCAATCCCACGCAGTTTGCGCCGCACGAGGACCTGGCGCGCTATCCGCGGACGCTGGACGCGGATCTGGAGCTGGCGGAGCGCGCCGGAGCTGAAGCCGTCTTTGTTCCCGACGCCGACCTGATCTATCCCGCAGGAATGGACGCCGCGCGCGAAGAAGCCGCGCGCTTGCCCCTTCCCCCGGCAGCCTCCGAGCCCCAGCTCGAAGACGCGGTGCGACCCGGACACTTTGGCGGCGTTTGCCAGGTGGTCGCTCGCCTGCTGGACCTGACCTGCCCGGCGCTCCTGATCCTGGGCGAGAAGGACTACCAGCAGTTGCGCGTCCTGACCCAGATGGTGGCAGCCGCGCCCGCGCGATGGCCGGGGCTGCGCGTGGAGTCTGGCGAGACGGTTCGCGACCCCGATGGGCTGGCCCTGAGCAGCCGCAACCGCTATCTGCTCCCCGAGCAGCGTGAACAGGCGCTGGGGCTGGTGCGTGCGCTGCAGATGGCCGCCAGCGCGCAGCAGCCGCGGACCGCCGAGCAGCTGATGTCTGAGACCCTGCATGCGCACGGCCTGGTCATCGACTATGCCGTGGTCCGCGATCGTGACACGCTCAGGCCCGTTTCCGGCTTCGAGGGCCCCACGCGCGCCCTCATCGCCGCCCGGCTGGGGTCCGTCCGGCTCATCGACAACCTTCCCCTCCCCATCTGCCGATAAGGCAGCAATTGGTTGGAAGTGGATCATTTCGGGTTAGGATGCGTACTCAACCTTGAGGACCGCTGAATGGATCGACGCACCCGCTGCACTGCCCTGCTCCTCAGTCTCGCCTGCTCCGCCGTGGCCCTGGCCGCGCCGCAGTACGGCGGCAGCAAGCGGAACCAGCCCGCCCCCCCCGCCGCCAAGCCACCGGTGACCGGCAGCGAGGATGGCGCCCAGAAGTCCAAGAAGTCCGAGACCCCGCCGAGCGAGGCCAAGTTTTACGAGCGCATCGACGCCGAGGACCGCGCGGCGCTGCAGGTGAATGTCGGCTACCTGATCCCCGCCCCGCCCGCGGACCTGGCCTGGATCGGCGGCGACGCGATGGCGCGCGAGGACTTCCGCGGCAAGGTGACCGTCATCCAGAGCATCGGTGGAAAGGGGGGCGGACGCGCGAACCTGGAGAAGTTGAAGAAGCTGCTGCCCGCCGAGGTGCTGCTCATGGCGGTGCACACCCCCGACCAGGCCGATCGCGCGAAGACCACCTTTGAGAAGAATCCTCCCTGCCTGATCGCGGTCGACGCGGATGGCGCTTGGTGCGACGCGCTGGGCATCTGGAAGAAGCCCGTCAACCTCGTCGTCGACAAGAGCGGCTCCGTGCGCTACGTCGGGTTGAGCGAGGCGGGCTTCAAGGCGAAGCTGGGTGCGCTGCTGGCCGAGGAAGTGGATGACAGCGTCATCGGCCATGAGAAGCCAAGCGCCAAGGCGGCCCCCGAGACCAGCAAGACGCCGGAGTGGCCGGATTTCCTGGCACCCGTGGGAAGCGCGCAGGACATGCGCGGCAAGCAGGCCCCCGTCTTCGCCGTGGACCAGTGGATCACCGCGCAGCCATCCCCCGGCAACCGCCTGCTGGCGGTCGACTTCTGGGCCACTTGGTGCGGCCCATGCCGCGCCGCCATCCCGCACGTCAACGACTTGCAGGACAAGTACGGCAACGACATCCTCTTCGTGGGCATCAGCGACGAGTCGAAGAGCAAGTTCACCCAGGGGATGCGGGACAACAAGCTGAAGCAGGCGGACTTCAGTTACGCGCTGGCGCTGGATCCCAAGGGTCGCTGGAAGGACGGCTTCTTCAAGGTCAAGGGCATTCCGCACATGGTGATCGTCTCGAGCGATGGCATCGTGCGCTGGCAGGGCCACCCGATGACCCTTCAGGAGGCGGATCTGGACAAGCTGGTGGCGGCCAACCGCACCCTCGCGAAGGCCGCTGGCGACCCGAATGCCCGCGGATGGGCCGGGGTGGCCAAGAGCGCTCCGGCGAAGAAGCCCACGCCCACCGCACCTGCCAAGTAGGGCACTCGCGCCCGGCGTGCCGCGGACACGCGCGCAGCGCACAAGCTCACGGCGTGCAGGCGCACCGAAACATCGGCGAACTCAGAAATCGCGCTGGACAATGGCGATCGCAGCGGCGTCCAGGGCATCGCGCGCTGGCCCCGCGGGCACCGTGTGCAGTTCCGCGCGCGCGCGCTCGACCAACGCCTCGGCGCGCTGGCGCGCCGCCACGATGGTGCCGCTGCGGCCAAGCCGCTCGATGAGCGCCGCGCCATCGCGGGCGCGAATCGCGGCGATCGTCTGCGCGCGTTCCGCACCGCCCGCTCCGGCCAAGTGCAGGATCAGGGGCAGCGTCAGCTTCCCCTTCTCCAGGTCGCGCCCCAGGCTCTTTCCCACCACGTCCTCGCGCCCCTCGAGGTCCAGCAGGTCATCCTGGATCTGGAAGGCAATGCCGAGCCCCTCGCCGAAGCGGCAAAGGGCGGCCACCGTCGGCGCGGGCGCCCCCGACAGGCGCGCCCCCATCTCGCAGCAGGCGCCGATCAGCACCGCGGTCTTGCGGCGCACGATCTCGAAGTAGGTGCGCTCGTCCAGGCTCAGGTCCTCGCGGTGGTGCAGCTGCACCAGTTCGCCCTCGCACAGCGTGTTCGTCACCTCGCCCAGGCGCAGGTTCAGCGCAGGGTCGCCTGCCTGGCTGCACAGGTGGAATGCGTTGGAGATCAGGTAGTCCCCCAGCATCACCGCCACTTCGTTCCCGCGCAGGTGGTTCACCGTGCTGCCCTTGCGGCGGATCTCCGCCTCGTCCAGGACGTCGTCGTGCACCAGCGTGGCCATGTGGATCATCTCGCAGGTGGCCGCCACCAGCACGTGCTTGGGCCCCACCGGCCCGCACGCCATGCCGCTCAGCAGCACCATCGCCGGGCGCAGCATCTTTCCGCGGTACCGCTCGACATGCCGGCAGAGGGTGTTCACCGGCGGCAGGTCGCTGGCCAGCTGCCGCTCGAAGGCGACGCCCACCTCGGACAGGTGCGCCGCCAGCATGGCGGAGACGGAACGATCCTGCTCGGAGAACTTCAGCATCGGTGGCTCGCAGCGCGATTCTAGGCGCGGACGCGCTTGGGCCGTTCCGCCACGATGTAGGCGATCCATCCCGCGCACGCCTCGCCCACGCGGGCCCGGCGGAAGATGCCGTTGCCGGTGCCATCGCGCGCCGTCCCCTCCCAGTAGACGGCGGGGCGCACGAAGCCCGCGTCCTGCAGCGCCTCGGTGATCTCGGGGAGCGTCCACAGGCGCCAGTCGTAGGTGAAGGCCTTGCGCAGCTCGGTGCCGTCGGGGAAGCGGAAGTGGATGTGGTTCAGCACCTCGCCGCTGATCGGGTTGTACTTCTCTGTGTCCCAGACATAGGTGAACCCGTCCAGGTCGCGCGTCTCGCTCTGCACCGAGAAGCTCTCGTGGCCGCCGTAGGCGTCCATCACCATGACGCCGCCGGGGGCCAGGTTTGCCAGCGCGGCGCGCAGGTACTCCAGCAGCGCGGGACGCGTCTTGAAGATGAAGTAGCTGAAGTTCATCGCCGCCAAGACGTCCACCGGGGTGGTGCCCGCCTTTCGCACGTCGCCCTGCACCCACTGCATGCGCTTGCGCTGCGCAGGGGCCAGCTTCATGCCGTGGCGCTGCATGCCCCACTCCAGCGTCTTGCGGCACAGGTCCACCCCCAGCGCGTGGTTGGTGGCGCGCCGGGCGACGAAGGCGCAGCTGGCGAAGGCGGTGCCGCAGAAGTCTTCGCGCATGGTCCGCGGCAGGCGGCCGTGGCGTTCCTTGAAGACGCGGTCCAGGAAGTCGATCTCGGACTCGGGCTCCTGCACCGAGAGCTCGTAGAGCTCGTGGGGATCGCTGTTGCGGGCGGTGCGCCAGCCCTTCGCATGTGCGCGTCGGGCGGCGGCTGACTTCGTCTTTTTCTTCGTGGATGCCATGGAAAGAGGCGCGCGATGCTAACCGCGCACCCGCTCAGCGGCGCGGCACGCCGTCGTTGGTGCGGTACCACGCGGCGGCACTCTGCGCCAGGCGCGCGGGCGTGACGCCGAAATCCTCCTCCAGCGCCTGCGCCCAGGGCTTGCCCCCCTTGATCGCCTTCACCCACGCGCCGAACTTCTGCGGCTCCTCGGCCAGCATCAGGTCGACCAGCAGGAATCCCACCGAGTACCCGATCGCGTTGTCCCCGGGCCAGGTGCCATCGGCGCCGCTGAGCGCCATGACCTTCGATGCATCGCCCCCCTGGCGGAAGAAGGCCAGCCCCTGCGGGCGGCGGTTGGCGTCGACCCCCGACTGCGGCACGCACGCGCGCGCCACCCACTCCGCAAACCCTTCGTTGGCCCAATCCGGCATCTGCAGCGCCGTGGCATAGCGATAGACGATGCCGTGCGTCATCTCGTGCACCAGCGTCGCGGCGCACTGCAGCTCGTCGTTGCCCCGGTAGAGCGAGACGAAGACCTTTGGCCCCTGCATGTGGCAGACGCCGCGCAGCCCGGGAGTGGACTTGCGGCCGAAGACCCCCGCCTCCACCACCTTGAAGGTGTCCTCCTTCTGGAAGGCCAGCACCACCGCCTTGCCCCAGAAGAGGTTGACCTCCTTGGGCAGACCCAGCACCTGCAGCACGCGCGCGTAGACCACTTCCAGGTCGCGGATCCAGCGCTGCTGCTCGGCCTTGGGCAGGTCGCCGAAGAGCAGGAAGTGCTCGCTCTCCGCCGGGTCGCCGGCGATGCCCACCACCTCCATCGCCTGGCGCGCCTGGTCGCGCATGGTGGTGACTGCGGTGGCGCGATCTGCGTCCGTCAGCAGCGGCCACGGCGTGGCGGATGCGTCGGCGGGCAGCGCTGCCCCCTGCAGGCGGCGCTCGCGGTCCATGCGGTCGCGTTCGGCACGGGCGGCCAGCGCGCCGCGTCCGCGCGTGCGCGCCTCCTCGATGGCTGCGTCGGTTGCACCCAGCGTCTTGGCCAGGCGGAAGGACTCCTCGGCCAGCTTGGCGCCGCTTGGGACGGATGCCAGCAGCTCGGCCAGCGCAAGCGTCTGCGCGGCGCTCTTGCGATCCATCACCTGCGTGAAGATTCGGCGCAGATCCGGCGCGACCAGCTCCACCCATCGCTTGGTGCCGAAGGAGCCTGAGAAGGACTCCAGGTCCCAGGACTCCAGCTTGCCGGTGAAGGCAGCGCCAGAGGCCAGGCGAGCGCGGATCTCGACCGGCCGCGGCAGCGTGGCCTGCGCGGCTGCGGACTGCACGCACGGTCCGGACGCGAACAAGGCGGCGGCGCACGCCAGAATGGCAGCGCGCAGGCGCGGGAATGTGCGGGCGGCAGCCATGTGGCAAAGCGTAGCCACAGGTGTGTTCGCAGAAATCGGCCCGAAAGATCGGCGCAAGTGCCCCGGAAGGGGCGATTCGGGGTCAAGCGAGGGCGGAAACGCTCCGATCCTGCATCATCCGGCCCCCCGGCCTTTGGCACGCCGCGTGCTCCGCAATAACTGGGGAGAATGTCACCCACGCTCCCTTGCATTCCCGGACATCGCTTCGTACGGTTCGGGTGCAGGATCGACACCCCGCAGGTTTTCGAACAGGAGGCTCCCAATGTTTGAGCGACTCACCGACCGCGCTCGCAAGGTCATGGCCCTGGCAAACCAGGAGGCGCAGCGCTTCAATCACGAATACATCGGGACCGAGCACATCCTGCTCGGCCTCGTGAAGGAAGGCTCCGGCGTCGGGGCCAACGTCCTGAAGAACCTGGACATCGACCTGCGCAAGGTGCGCCTGGAGGTCGAGAAGCTGGTCAAGAGCGGCCCCGAGATGGTCACGATGGGCAAGCTGCCGCAGACGCCGCGCGCGAAGAAGGTCATTGAGTACGCCATCGAGGAAGCGCGCAACCTGAACCACAACTACGTCGGCACCGAGCACCTGCTGCTGGGGCTGCTGCGGGAGCACGATGGCGTGGCCGCACAGGTGCTGATGAACCTGGGGCTGAAGCTGGAGGAGGTGCGCGAGGAGGTGCTGAACCTGCTTGGCGCGGGCGCCGACCAGGAGCGCGACGAGCCGCAGAGCCCCCCCGAGACCCCGCAGGCGCAGGAGCCCGGCCCCGTCGAGGGCCCCGCCACCGCGCGCCGCAGCAAGAGCAAGACCCCGGCGCTGGACAGCTTCGGTCGCGACCTGACCGAGCTGGCCAAGAGCGGCGAGCTGGACCCGGTCATCGGCCGCGAGAGCGAGATCGAGCGCCTGATCCAGATCCTGAGCCGCCGCACCAAGAACAACCCCGTCCTGCTGGGCGAGGCGGGCGTCGGCAAGACCGCGATCGTGGAAGGGCTTGCGCAGAAGATCATCGCGCAGGAAGTTCCCGACCTGCTCTTCGAGAAGCGGCTGGTGGTGCTTGACCTGGCCAGCATGGTGGCGGGCACCAAGTACCGCGGCCAGTTCGAGGAGCGCATCAAGGCGGTGATGAACGAGGTGCGACGCGCCAAGAACATCATCCTCTTCATCGACGAGCTGCACACCCTGGTGGGCGCAGGCGGCGCCGAGGGCGCCATCGATGCCAGCAACGTGCTGAAGCCCGCCCTGGCGCGCGGCGAGATCCAGTGCGTCGGCGCGACCACCTTCGACGAGTACCGCAAGTACATCGAGAAGGACGCCGCGCTGGAGCGCCGCTTCCAGTCCATCGCCGTGGAGCCGCCCAACGCGGACCAGACCTTCCTGATCCTGCAGGGGCTGCGCGAGAAGTACGAGAAGCACCACAAGGTGCGCATCACCGACGCCGCCCTGCGCGCCGCGGTGGACCTGTCGGGCCGGTACATCACCGGCCGCGTGCAGCCGGACAAGTCGATCGACGTGATCGACGAGTCGGGCGCCCGCTTGCGCCTGCGCAGCATGACCAAGCCGCCCGACCTGGCCGACCTGGAGGCGAAGATCGAGCGCCTCTCCATCGAGAAGGACGAGGCGGTCAAGAACGCCGACTACGAGAAGGCCGCCGAGCTGCGCGACCAGGCCGAGAAGCAGCGCAAGGAGAAGGAGCGCATGCAGCAGGCATGGCGCGACCGCATGAACGAAGTGGACGCGGTGGTGGACGAGAACGTCATCGCCGAGGTCGTCAGCAAGATGACCGGCGTCCCGCTGACCCGCCTGGAGAAGGAAGAGAGCGCCCGCCTGCTCCAGCTGGAGGCCGAGCTGCACAAGTCGGTCATCAGCCAGGACGAGGCCGTCCGGCAGGTGGCGCGCGCCATCCGCAAGGCGCGCTCGGGGCTCAAGGACCCGAAGCGCCCGATGGGCTCCTTCCTCTTCCTGGGCCCGACGGGCGTCGGCAAGACCCTGCTGGCGAAGGCGCTGGCCGAGTTCATGTTCGGCGACCCCGAGGCGATGATCCGCCTGGACATGTCCGAGTACATGGAGAAGCACAACGTGTCGCGCCTGGTCGGCGCGCCCCCCGGATACGTGGGCTACGAGGAGGGCGGCCAGCTCACCGAGCGCGTGCGCCGGCGTCCCTACTCGGTGGTCCTCTTCGACGAGGTGGAGAAGGCGCACCCGGACGTCTTCAACATGCTGCTGCAGGTGATGGACGACGGCCACCTGACCGACTCCTTCGGCCGCCGCATCGATTTCCGCAACGCCATCGTGATCATGACGTCGAACATCGGTTCGGACATCATCAAGGGCGGCGCCAACTTCGGCTTCAGCAAGCGCCAGGAGATCCAGGACTACGAGCGCATCAAGAAGTCGCTGCACAGCGAGGCGGAGAAGTTCTTCCGCCCCGAGTTCATCAACCGGCTGGACGACATGATCGTCTTCCGCCCGCTGGTGAAGGAGGACCTGACGCACATCATCGACCTGGAGCTGGCGAAGGTGCGCGAGCGGCTGATCGCGCGCAAGATGACCCTGGACGTCTCGGCAGAGGCCAAGGACTTCCTCATCGAGAAGGGGTACAACCCCGACTTCGGCGCACGCCCGCTGCGCCGTGCGCTGGCGCAGTACATCGAGGACCCGCTGGCTGAGCGCCTGCTCAGCGGCGACCTGCCCAACGGCACCGCCATCAAGGCGACGCGCGACCCGGGCAACGAGTACCTGACCTTCGTCGGCGAGAACATCCCCGAGCCCGAGGAGGCGAAGAAGATCGCCGAGCAGCCGAGCTGAGAATTGCGGCCGGGCGCCCCGAAGCGGGCGCCCGGCTTTGTTTTTGGCGGTTGCTGCGTCGGGGCGCTGGACTACGGGCGCGGGACTCTAGAGCGCTGAGCTCAAGGCGCGCCCCCTCAGGGAGCGCCGCTCACGGCTCCGGACGGATCGAGAGCAGCTTGAGGCCGTCGGGGGTGGACTCGAACTCGATCACGCGCAGCGAGAACTGGTCCCAGAGGTGGGGCGAGACGGTCGCGCGCATGCGGTTGGCGCTGATGCGCTTCATCGCCACGTCCGATCCGAGCGCGTTGAAGCGCATGCGGTTCAGGAGCTCCAGCGTGGCGCGGCGGTTCTCGCGGCACCACGCCTCGAAGGCGGGCAGCCCCCCTTCCCGCTCGAAGTTGGCGCGCGACTCCGGCGCCAGCAGCTGCTCCCACATCAGCTTGTACTCCTCGTTTCGGAAGCAGGTCATCGCATTGGCCACCACGTGGTCCGGCATCATGTTGCGCAGGATCACGGTGCCGTCGGACTGCTCCTCGCGCGCCTCGAACATGGGCTGGTCGATCGGCTTGCCGTCGGGCCCCAGCTGCGGCGCACCCGGGACAACCTTGGGACGGCCCAGGTCGCGGTCGATGGTGCTCTGCCCCGGGTCCTGGTCGACGAAGACGACCTTGGTGCCGTCGGGAAGGATGGTCTCCTTGGGCGAGTTCGCGTCGGTCATGTAACCGGGGCGGTAGCGGTACTCGACGCGATCGGAGGCGCAGGCGGTGCTTAGGAGCGCCAGCAGCAGCGCGGGAACTGGGCAACGCCACTTCACGCGGGCTCCTGCGAGTGCTGACCGACGGCGCGCACCGCGGCGTCGCGCCGGTCGATCTGCCAGCAGAGGTGGTGCTCCTGCGCGGCATCGGTGGCAGGAAAGTCCGTGCGCTGGTGCGTGCCCCGGCTCTCGGTGCGGGCCAGCGCAGCGCGCGTCATCAGGAAGCCCGCCGTCAGCAGGTTTTGCATCTCCCAGCCGTCGGGCGTCTCGAAGACCTCGTCCATCCCGTAGCGGCCCCAGAAACCGAACATCCGGATGACATCGGCCAGTCGCGCCCCCGCGCGCTCGATGCCCACATTGCGCCACATCGCGCTGCGCAGGCTGGAGCGGATGTCCGCCAGGTCCAGTTCGCCGTGGTCCCCGGTGTGCACTTCGCTGCTGATCTGCCGCGGCAGCACCGGTGGATGCGCATCGGTGGCGATGGCGGCGGCGGCGCGACGGCCGAAGACCAGCCCCTCCAGCAGGCTGTTGCTGGCCAGGCGGTTGGCGCCGTGCACGCCATTGCTTGCCGCCTCGCCGCAGGCGTAGAGGCCCGTGATCGAGGTGCGCCCGTCCAGGTCGGTGCTGACGCCGCCCACGGTGTAGTGCGCGGCGGGCGTGACGGGCACCAGGTCGGTGGAGGGATCCAGGTCGAAGCCCGCCAGCATCCGCGCCAGCCCCGGGAAGCGCTCGACGAATCGACCTGCGGCGAAGTGGCGGCAGTCCAGGAAGACGTGGCTGTCGCCGCTGCCCGCCAGGTGGCGCACGATCGACTTGCTGACGATGTCGCGTGGCGCCAGTTCGGCCATGGGATGCACGCCCACCATGAAGCGCACCCCCTGCCGGTCGACCAGGTGCGCCCCCTCGCCGCGCACCGCCTCGCTGATCAGCATGCGCCCTGCACCGGCCACGTAGAGCGCGGTGGGGTGGAACTGCATGAACTCCAGGTCGGCCACCTGCGCCCCCGCGCGCCAGGCCATCGCCAGCCCGTCACCGGTGGCCACCTTTGGGTTGGTGGTCTCGCGATACACCTGTCCCGCACCGCCCGAGGCCAGCACGGTGGCGCGCGCCCAGACGATCTGCAGGCCGTAGCGCGGGTGCCAAGTGACCACGCCGAGCACGCGCGGGTTGGCGCCACCGGTGCGAAGCAGGTCGATGGCGAAGCAGCGGTCGAAGACACGCACGCCGCGTGCCTGCCGCGCGCGCTCGATGAGGCAGCGCGCCAGTTCGTAGCCGGTGGCGTCGCCGTCGGTGTGCACGATGCGCGCGTGGCGGTGGCCGCCCTCCAGGCCGAGCGCAGGCGACCCATCGGCGGCACGGTCCAGACGCATGCCCCACTCCATGAGCTGCGCGATCTCCTGCGGTCCCTCGGCCACCAGCGCGCGGACGGCGGCTTCTTCGCAGAGCCCTGCGCCCGCTTCCAGCGTGTCCTGGACATGGCTGCCCATCGTGTCGCTGCCGCTCAGCACCGCGGCGATCCCCCCCTGCGCCCAGCTGGTGTTCGAGAAGTCCACCGCCTCCTTGGCCATGACGATCACGTCGCCGTGGCGCGCCGCCTCGATGGCCGCGCGCAGCCCCGCCACGCCGGTGCCGATGACCAGCGTGTCGGTGAAGATCTGCGGCAGCAGCGTGCTGCGGAAGGGAATCAGCAGGCGGCGATCGTGGTAGATGCTCATGGGGTTGTTCGGTGCGCGCGCATGCGCGTGGCCGGCCTACCGGGTGGGAGGTGCAGCCTTGGGCGCTGCGGGTTCAGCCACCGCCGGAGGCGACCTCAACGCCGCCTCCAGGCTGAAGTCGGCGATCCACACCTGGCTCGAACGGTCCGTGCCGCGCTGCGCGGTCCAGAGCATGGTCTTCCCGTCGTGGCTGAAGACGGGCAGGACGTCCGCACCGGTGCAATTGGTGATGCGGTAGGAGCGCGCGGGGTCCGTGGCGTCGCGCATGAAGACTTCGTAGTTGGAGTGCCCCACCTCGCTGCTGCCGTAGACGAAGTGGCGCCCATCCGGGTGGTAGAAAGGGCACCAGTTGACGTGCTCGTTGCTGGTCAGCGCGCGTTCATTGCGGATGCCGGTGATGTTGCCCGTGGCGTCAAAGACCAGTTCGGCGCTGAAGACCTGCAGCAGGCTGTCCCCCTTGCGGTCACTTCGGAAAATGATGCCCTTTCCATCGGGGGTGAAGAAGGGTCCGCCGTCGTATCCGGGTGCATCCACGATCTTCTTCGCGGCGCCGCTCTGCAGGTCCATCACCCAGATGTCCCCTTGCGTCTTGGGGTCCACCTGCGTGTAGAGCAGCGTGCGGCCGTCAGGGCTCAGGCTGCCTTCGGCGACATAGCCGTTGCCGTCGCCGACGAGGGGCTTCAGGCTCGCGGCGGTGCCGTCGGCGCGGCGCAGGTCGACTTCGACGATGCGCATCTCGGGCGGGAACTGCCAGCGGTAGCGGCCGGTGCCGCGCTGGTAGCCGGGGGTCTCCTTGTTCGAGGGGGGCACGACGGTGCTGCCGAAGATCACCCGGTTGGGATCGGTGGGATGGAACCAGCCGCAGGTGTTGGCGCTGCCCTCGGGCGAGAGGCGCTTGATGCCGCTGATGCCGGTGATGCGGCCGTCGGCGCTGCGCACCACATCGGCGACGTACATCGAATAGAACTCGCTGGGCGCCGCGTCGCCGACGGGCCGCTCGATCGCCTGGAAGATGATGCGCTTGTCATCGGGGCTGAAGTAGTTCTCGCCCGCTTTCAGGAAGCGGTCGGGGAAGGTCAGCTGCACATGTTTGGTCAGGATCGGGGCTTCCGTCGCTCGGAAGTCGGTGGTGGGCGCGGGTGCGGGCGGTGGCGTCTGCGTGGTGGGCGCGGTGGTGTTGGCGGGTGCAGCGGCAGGCGTGCCGGGCGTGGCAGCGGGCGCAGAGGGCGGCGCAAAAAGCAGCACGAGGGACGAAGCGATGGTCAGCATCGGGACAAGTCTACGAGGGCTGCTGGCGGCGGCGCGCCGCAATCGGGCGATGGGTGCCTCATGGGCGCCGTACGGCCCAATCGCGCATAATTCGACCCGAGCGCAGCACATGACCGATCCAGGCTTCCGAATCCTCCACGAAGACGCCGCCCTCCTGGTGGTGGACAAGGCGTGTGGCCTGCTGACCGTGCCTGGCATCGGCCCGGCCAAGGCGGACTGCCTGATCGCGCGGCTGCAGCGGCGATGGCCGACGGCGCGCGTGGTGCACCGGTTGGACCGCGACACCAGCGGCGTGCTGGTGGTGGCGCTGGACCCCGAGACGCACCGCAGCCTGAGCATGCAGTTCGAGGCGCGCGAGACGGCCAAGTGCTACGTGGCGCTGGCCGCGGGGCACCCACCCAAGGACGCTGGCGAGATCGACCTGCCGATGCGCAAGGACCTGGTGAATGCCCCCCTGCAAATTGTTGATTTCGTCCATGGGCGTCCCAGCGTCACGCGCTGGCGCGTGCTTGAGCGGCTGCGCGAACCCGATCGCACGCGCTTTGAGCTGACCCCCATCACGGGCCGCAGCCACCAGTTGCGTGTGCACCTGCTGGCCATCGGGCACCCGATCCTGGGGGACGACCTGTATGCGCCTGCCGCAGTCCGGGCCATGGCGCCACGCCTCTGCCTGCACGCTTCGAAGCTGGCTTTCACGCATCCCCTGACGGGCGAAAGGGTCGAGTTTGAGTGCACTCCTCCCTTCTAGGGAGCCCCCGTGGCTGGCGGGTCAGTCGGCAGCGGGTGATCGAGCGGCGTGCGCGAAGGCACGCACCTGCCCCGGTGCCTCCACCGCCACCCCGTGCGCGGAGAGAGCGCGGCCGATCGCCATCAGCGGGAAGTAGAGCCGGTACAGGTGGTAGCGCAGGTAAAAGACCTGCGGAAAGCCGGTGCCGGTGAACTCGGTCTCGACCCAGCTTCCGGGTGGGTCGCCGTCCGGATTCAGCCGCGGATCGCACGCATCGGCGGCCCGCAGCTGCGTTCGCGCCAGCCACACGAGCGCACGCCAGAGGTCGGGGTCGTTCGGGCCGTACACCTCCTGCAGCACCATCGCGGCCCACGCGGTCTGGCTGGCCGTGCTGGGGCCGGTGCCCATCAGGCGGCGGTCGAGGTAGCTGTTGGCGGTCTCGCCGAAGCTCCCATCGGGCTTCTGCACGCTCTTGATCCAGGCGCCGGCGCGTTGGATCCACGGCTCCGTGCGCGGGACGCCACAGCGGATCGGGCCGATGACTGCCTGCCAGGTGCCGTAGATGTAGTTGACGCCCCAGCGGCCCCAGAAGCATCCCTCGGGTTCCTGGTGGTGCTTGATGAAGTCGACCGCGCGCGCGATCGCCGGATGGTCGACGCGGTAGCCGAGCCAGCTCAGGCACTCCAGCGTGCGGCCGGTGATGTCGTGGCACGCGGGGTCCTGCATCGCGTTGTGGTCGGCGAAGGGGACGTACTCGTACACCTGGTGGTTGGTGGTCTTGTCGAAGGCGGCCCATCCGCCGTTGTCGCACTGCATGGCGAAGACCCACTCGACGCCGCGCTTGGCGGCGGCGGCGTTCTCGGGGCCGCCCGCGCGCGCCAGCGCCATCGCCACCATCACCGTGTCGTCCACGTCGGGGTACCAGGTGTTCTGGTACTCAAAGAACCAGCCGCCGGGCGGCGTGCCGGGTCGGACGTTTGCCAGCCAATCGCCGGGCCAGCGGACCTCCTTGGAGCGAAGCCAGCGCGTGGCGGCGTCCAGCTGCGAGTCGTTCTGGCAGGTATGACCGCAATCCGTGAGCGCGTACGCCGCGATGCCCGTGTCCCAGACGGGGCTGAAGCAGGGCTGGATGTGGATCGTGGGCGCGCCCGCGGCATCGCGCTCCTCGATGAAGAACGCATCCAGGTCCTGCTCGGCGCGCACCACAAGCGCGTCGGTGCGCGGGACGCCCAGCGCCTTGAAGACCACCTGGATGTAGACCATCGGCGGGAAGATCGCCCCCAGCCCTTGCGTCGGCGCGGGCGCCTCCTGCGAGGCGCGCGCCAGGATCCATTCATACGCGCGGCGGATCGCCCCCATGCGCGGCGCGGTGCCCGCGATGCGGCCGGTCAGCTTCAGCAGCGAGTCGACGGTCTTGAAGAAGGCGCGCCAGAAGGCGGGCGTGCCGTGGCGCAGCTTCAGGCGGTGGCGATCGCGCGCCGAGAGAAAGAGTTCGTCGATGCCCTGGTCGGCGCGCAGCTTTCGCGTGGGCTGCAGCGTCGCCACGATCGCCAGGGGCAGGATCATGGTGCGGCTCCACGCGCTCATGCGGTCCATGTGGAAGTAGAACCAGCGCGGCAGCCAGACGATCTCGGGCGGGATGGCCGGGACGGCGTTCCAGCTGATCTGCCCCAGCGCGGCCAGGTAGAAGTTGCTGAAGCTGTTGCAGCGCTCGGCGCCCCCCATCGCGCGCACCACCTGGCAGGCGCGGCGCATGTGCGGCGCCTCCGGCGAGTCGCCATGCAGCTTCAGGCAGAAATACGCCTTGACGGTGGCGCTCAGGTCAGCGCCGCTGCCGGGGTACTGGCCCCAGCTGCCATCGGCGCGCTGCTGCGCGCGCAGGGTGCGGACGATTTTGTCCAGCGTCGCGACGCCGTCGCGGCCGTCGGCCATGGGCGCGCGCTCCTGCTCCAGGATCCACTTCATGAGCAGGTACTCGCTCTGCAGGATCGAGTCCCCCTCCAGCTCGCCGCACCAGTGGCCATCGGGCTTCTGCACGCCCTTCAGCGCGGCCAGCGCCGCGCCCGCCGTGCGGGCGAGCATCTCAAGCGTCTGGCGATCGGGAGCGGCAGCACTCATGGCGTGAACGCCGAAGTGTACGAAAATGCGCCGGACATCACTTTCAGAGCGCGACCGGCTTGCGGGTCCGCGCGCAGCGGATGACCGCGTCCAGCACGCGCTGCGTCTCATAGGCATCGGCGAAGTCGGGGAGCGCCACCACGGGCTTCTTGCCCCCCAGCGCCAGCACGATGTCCGCGGCCATGCTGACGAACCCATGCTCGTACCCCAGGACGTGCGCCGCGGGCCAGTAGTTGCCCGCATAGGGATGCCCGCCGTCGGTGCACATGATCCGACTCCAGCCGCGCATCTTGGCGGGCAGCGTGTGATCCCACCACTCCAGTTCGTTCATGCGCTCGAAGTTGAACTTCAGGCTGCCGTGCTCGCCGTTGATCTCGATCTGGTTCCGGTTCTGGTTGCCCGTGGCCAGCCGCGTCGCCTCGAAGCTGCCCACCGCGCCGCCGCTGAAGCGCGCCAGGAAGAGCACCGCGTCGTCCACCGTGCTCTTGCCCTTGCGCGCGCCGCGCACCGCGCGCTTGGCGCCCTTCCCGGCGATCGCGCCGCCCGTGCTCTCCACCAGGTCGCGCTCCTTCACGAAGGTCTCCTCGATCGCACCCACCACCTGGGTGATCTCCTGGCCGGTGATGAATCGCGCCATGTCGATGATGTGCGCATTCAGGTCGCCATGCGCGCCGCTGCCCGCCAGCTTGCCCTGGAAGCGCCAGAGGAGCGGCGTGCTTGGCCCGCCCCAGTCCTGCAGGTAGCTGGCGCGCACATGGAAGATGCGCCCCAGCTTCCCCTCCTTCACCAGCCGGTGCGCAAAGGCCACCGCAGGGCAGCGCCGGTAGTTGAACCACACAAAGCTCTTCACCCCCTTCTTGGCCGCCTTGGCTGCGGCCACCTTCATGGCGCGCGCCTCGGCCAGCGTCCCCGCCAGCGGCTTCTCGCAGGCGACGTGCTTGCCCCCCTCCAGCGCGGCGATCGAGATCTCGGCATGCACGTGGTTCGGCGTGCAGTTGTCGAGGAGCCCCACCTGCGGGTCCGCCACCAGGTCGCGCCAGTCGTCGGTACAGCACTGCCAGCCCCAGCGCTGGGCGAAGGTGGCCACGTCCACCACGGCCGTCCCCGCCACCGCCCGCATGTGGACCGCCATCGGCAGCTCGAAGAAGCGCGGGGCGCTCATCCAGGCGTTGCTGTGGGCCTTGCCCATGAACTTCGTGCCGACGAGACCGATGCCGAGGGTCTTCTGTGCCATAGTTGGCGCGTATCCTACGGACCCTATGAAGACGCACGACCAGACCGCCACGGACCGTCCGCTTTCGCTCAGCGCCCGCCTGGACCGCATCGAGTCCGACCTGGCCGCGGCACGCCGCAGCGCGCGCCGCTGGCGCATGGGCACGATCACGCTCGGAGCCCTGCTCGCGGGCGGCACGCTGGTCGCGGCGGTGCAGGTCTCGCCCGTGGTGGACGTCATCCGCACAAAGCGGCTGGAGATCGTCGGCGAGGGCGACAAGGTGGTCCTGCTGGCGCACGCCGCCGAGACGGGCGGGCAGCTGGATGTCTGGGCCAAGGGTGGCGCCAACACCGTCCGCCTGGCCAGCAACGACGAGGGCGGCGACATCGCCGTGTGGAGCGCGCAAGGAAAGCCGGTCGGCGGCCTCTTCGCCACCGCACTGGGCGGGCGGATCGAGATCGGCGACGCCGACGGCAAGCCGCTGGCCACCGTCACGCGCGGCGAGGAGGGCGGCGCAATGATCCTCTCCGGCGCCGGCGAATCCGCCAGCAGCATGCGTGCCGAGGCGGGCGCCGCGGGCGCGGTCATCAGCATGCGCCGCGCCGATGGCGAAGTGGGCCTGATCGCGGGCGTCGCGCAAGGCGCGTCCGTCCTTTCCATGAAGAACACCGACGGCAAGGAGATCCTGTACGCGGGCGGCGCCACCGACCAGACCGGCATGATCCGCATCGCCGATGCGGCGGGCAATGAAAGCGCCTCGCTGGTGGCGGGCGACGGCGGCCGCCTGCTCCTGAAGGATGGCGCCGGGGCGATCGTCGCCTCGCTGGCGAGCGCGGGGGCGGGCAAGGGCGGCGTCTTCGAGCTGATGAATGCCACTGGCGTCGCGGCCGTCTCGATGGACACCAAGGAAGACGGCGGCGGCCGCTTCATGGTGGGCACCCACACCGGCTCCCCTGCCTTCGTGGCCGAAGCCACCGGCATGGCGGGCACCCT
The DNA here is from genome assembly GCA_044230125.1 of Phycisphaerales bacterium. Classification (GTDB taxonomy): domain Bacteria; phylum Planctomycetota; class Phycisphaerae; order Phycisphaerales; family SM1A02; genus UBA966. The sequence goes on along the minus strand of JBGARR010000035.1, from coordinate 17,755 downwards.
GGCCGCGTACATGAACGACCGCCGCGTCGCCGCGATCGGCGCGGGCCAGACGGGCGGCCTGATCAACCTGCTGGACGGCAATGGCCAGCCGCTCCTGGTGGCGGGCGCCGCCGCCGATGGCGATGGCGGCGCAATCAGCGTCCGCAACGGCCGTGGCGTGCAGATCGCGCGCATGGGCGTCGACGCCGCCAGCGCCGGCGAAGTGGCCGTCTACAACAGCACCGCGTCGATGAAGAAGATCATCGAGGCTCCCAAGCCCGCGCCCACCCCCGTGCCGACCACGCCGACGCGCTGATCGGGAACTGCACGCGCTCCATCTCACGCTTCCCCTGCACCGAAGGTCCCATCCCGCATGAGCACCGCCGTCGCCGACACCGCCCGAGTCGTCCTGGAAGAGATCCTGACCGGCCAGCCCGCACGCGTGCGCGTCTCGGTCCCCAACAACTCGTACCAGATTGAACTGGTCCTTGATGGTGACGCGGCGGCGCTTGCCGCGCGCGTGGGCAAGCGGCTGACAGGCGTCATCCGCGGCCGCGCGCTTCGCATGTGGCAGGCGCAGGCAGGCGGTTGCTTCATCGAGCCCGTGTGGGGCCATCCGCGCATCGTGCAGGGGCGCGTCCTGGCGGTGGACACGGCAGCGAACGCCGTGCTGCTGGACCTGGCTGTCCCTGTGTGGATGACCCTGGAGGCCGCGCAGAGCGCCGCCAGCTTCCAGACGGGCGACATGCTGAACTTCTATTGCGAGAGCGGCACCAGCTTCACGCCGCGGGGGTGAGGGACGCGCCGGTGCGCGCGCTAAGTGCACCCAGGAGCGCGAACTGCGTCGCGGCGGCTCCGGTGGCTCCGGCCGCCGCAGGCGCGAGATCCCGCGCCGCCGCTCACCCCATCGCCAGGAAATTGGCCAGCAGCTTCGGCCCTTCAAGGGTCAGGAAGCTCTCGGGATGGAACTGCACCCCCTCGAGCGGGGCGGACCCCGGCGGCGCCTTCCAGCGCAGCCCCATGATCTCGTTGCGCGCCGTCCACGCGCTGACCTCGAACTCCGGCGACACCGTCGCGGGGTCCACCACCAGCGAGTGGTACCGCGTGGCCACGAAGGGGTTGGACAGTCCCGCAAAGACGCCGCGCCCGTCGTGATGAATCTCGCTGGTCTTCCCGTGCACGGGCACGTCGTTGCGCCGCACGGTCATGCCGTGGCAGTCGCCGATGGTCTGGTGCCCCAGGCAGACGCCCAGCACCGGGATGCGCCCCTTGAAGTGCGCGATCAGCGCGCCGCTCACCCCCGCTTCCTTTGGCGTGCAGGGGCCCGGGCTGATCACCAGGTGCGTCGGCGCCATCTCCTGCGCCTGGGCCACGCTCAGGGCGTCGTTGCGCACCACCTCGATGCGCAGCGCCGGGTCGATCTCGGCGAAGCGCTGCACCAGGTTGTAGGTGAAGGAGTCGTAGTTGTCGATCAGGAGCAGCACGGGACGCAGACTGTAGCCGCCCTTGCCGCGACGATCAGGCCGCGTTGGCCTTGGTGCCCGCGATTCCGTCCGGCGTCACCAGGAAGAGGTCGGCGCAGATCGGGTAGGGAAGGCGGCGGTATTCCTGCTCGGCGCGCTCGCGCAGGCGCGTGACGAAGGGCTCGGGATCGCCCGTCATCGCCACGAACATGTCGCGCGCCGGCGCCGCCACGTAGAAGGTGCGTCCCAGCTGGCTGGCCAGGCGCCGGTGCAGGTCGCCCAGCAGCAGGCGTGCGGCGTCGTATCCGTCGTGCATCGAGATGATGGCCGCGCGCCCGCCTTCGTTGGAGCGCACCACCTGGAAGTCAAGCTCCGGGGAGTAGCGCTCCAGGTTCAGGCGCGAGATCTCCTCCAGGTCGTCGGCGGTGACGCCCCAGCGGATCATCTGCTCGGTGCTGATCGAGACCGTGTACTGCGGCATGTCCATGACGAAGACGATCACCGTGTCGTTCACCCACGGCACGTGCGCCACCTGCTCGCGATCCAGCGTCTGGAAGATCGTCATGGGCTGGATGCGCGGCATGATGCGCGGCTTGGCCACCGCAAAGGGGATGTCCAGCGTGGAGAGCTGGTCCCCTTCCAGCACCTGGTCGACATGGTGCTCCACCGTCTCGATCCATTCGTCGGGACCGCGCTGGACGGTGCGCCAGAGGTTCTCCAGCCCCACGTGCCGACCGTCGATCGTCATCACCAGCGTCGCCACCAGCTCGACTTCGCGAGAGGGATAGCGCTTGCGGACCAGCTTCATGACCGCTTCGCTGAATGCTTCGGGACTGTCAGGGCAACGGGACATCGGGAACCTCCTCGAACAAATGCACCGGTCAGGGATGCCGGCCAGGCGGCGGGTGCGCAGGTGCGCGCTGCGCCGCGGACCGGGCCAAAGGGCCATGGACGCGATGCACACCAAATGTCGAATGCGGGCAGTCCGATGGAAAGGCGGAACGGGTAAGTTTTGCGGGTGAAGCCATCGGACTGTGCCGCTTGCGCCGGAGGGCGCCGCTGGCCCCTCCCGCAGACCTCCTACGGCCCTCCAGACCCCGATATGAACACCATTCTCGCCCGTTTCTTCGCACGTCCCGCCGAACAGCTGCTGATCGTTGCCGGACCCTGCATCCTGGAAGAGCCCGCCCTGAACCAGCAGATTGGGCTGGCGCTGCGGGACGCCTGCGCCGCGCTGGGGCTGCCCCTGGTCTTCAAGGCCAGCTTCGACAAGGCCAACCGCACCAGCATCAAGAGCCACCGCGGCCCTGGGCTGAAGGCCGGGCTTGACGAGCTGGTGCGCCTGCGCGATCTGCTGGGAGTGCCCGTCACCACCGACATCCATGACGCTTCGCAGGCCGCCCCCGCAGGCAAGGCGGTGGACCTGCTGCAGATCCCCGCCTTCCTCTGCCGTCAGACCGACCTGCTCGCCGCGGCCGCCGCGACCGGCCGCCCCGTCAACGTAAAGAAGGGGCAGTTCATGGCCCCCGACGAGATGCGCAACGTCCTGGCCAAGCTGGAGGAGGGGGGCTGCACGCATCGCATGCTCACCGAGCGCGGCACCTTCTTCGGCTATCACCGGCTGGTCACCGACTTCATCGGGCTGGGCGACCTGATGGCGCTGGGCGCCCCGGTCTGCTTCGACGCGACGCACAGCACGCAGCTCCCCGGAGGCGCCGGCACCGCCACCAGCGGCCGCCCCGATCGCTGCGCCCTGCTGGCACGCGCCGCCGTTGCAGCAGGCGTCGATGCGGTCTTCCTGGAGTGCCACCCCGATCCGGCACGCTCCAAGAGCGATGCAGGCACCGTGCAGCCGCTGGATCGCGTCCCTGCCCTGCTGGCGCAGCTGAAAGCCGTGCGCGCTGCAACAAAGGATGCAATCAGTTCCGAGCGCCACGCCTAGAATCGACCCCATGGCCGCCCCCTTCCGCCCCTGTGACCATTGTTCCAAGCCGGCGGTGGTGCACAACACGGTCATCGTGAACGGGAAGATGACCGAAGTGCACCTGTGCGAGGAGCACGCGGACGCCGTGGGGATTCCGATGCCGGGGCCGGGGCCCGCACCGATCAAGCAACTGCTGGGGCAGCTGGGGAGCGTGGCGCCGCAGAAGCCGCGCGGCCCCATCTGCCCCGAGTGCGGGCACAGCTTCGCCGACTTCAAGTCCACGGGGCTGCTGGGATGCGCCGCCTGCTACGAGGCGTTCATCGGCACCATCGGGCCGGTGGTCGAACGCGCGCACGGCGGCGCCACGCAGCACGTCGGCCGCACGCCGCCGCGCGAGGCGGATGCGCAGCAGCGCACCGCGGTGCTGCAGCGCCTGCTGAAGGAGCTTGAGGAGGCGGTGGCGGCGGAGCAGTACGAGCGCGCCGCGCGCCTGCGCGACAAGGTGCGCGACCTGCGGCCAACCGCGACTTCCGCGGGACAGGCTGCCGTCGCGGCCGCGGGCGCGCTTTCCGCAGGCGGCGCGGCTGGAGCAGGCGGCGCGGCTGGCTCAGCGGGCGAGGGCGGTTCCAGCGAACAGTGCGGGGAAGAGTCCGCGCCATGAGCGCCCCCCATCCAGTGAACGCCGAGCTGGCCGCCCACCCCGATCTGGATGTGGTGATGAGTTGCCGTGTGCGGCTGGCGCGCAACATCGCGGGCTTCCCCTTCGTGGGGCGCGCCACGCATCCGCAGCGCCGCGAGATCGTGGAGACGGCCAAGGCCGCGGCGGGCATCGATGAAGCGACGCTGGGCATCGTGGGCGGCGGGCGCCTGGCGGGCCTGGGCGAGCCCGTCTCCTGGGTGGACATGCCTTCGCTCCCCAAGCGCGAGCGGCAGCTGCTCTTCGAGCGCCACCTGGTCTCGCGCCAGTTCGCCGACGGGGACTCGCCGCGCGCGGTGGCCATCACGCCGGACGAGTGCTTCTCGCTGATGGTCAACGAAGAGGACCACCTGCGCGTGCAGGTTCTGCGCCAGGGCAACCGCCTGCGCGACGCCTTCGACACCGCCATGCGCGTCGACGATGCGCTGGGCGAGCGCCTGGACTTCGCCTTCCATCCCCGCTTCGGCTACCTGACCGCCTGCCCCACCAACATCGGCTGCGGCATCCGCATCAGCGTCATGGTGCACCTGCGCGCGCTGCGCACCACCAATGAACTTGAGAAGGTGCAGCGCGCCGCCAAGGAGCTGCACCTGGCCGTGCGCGGCTTCCACGGCGAGGGCAGCGACTCCATCGGAGACTGGTTCCAGATCTCGAACCAGCGCACCCTTGGCGTCAGCGAGGCGGACCTGCTGGAGGAGTTCGCCGACCGCATCGTGCCCGCGGTGGTCAGCTACGAGCGCGAGGCGCGGCGCGTCCTGCTGGAGCGCCAGCGCACGTTGCTTGAGGACCGCGTCTACCGCGGCATCGCGCTCCTGCGCTCGGCGCGGCTGCTGGGCATGGACGAAGCGATGAAGCAGCTCTCCGGCGTGCGCCTGGGCGTCTGCCTGGGCCTGCTGCCGGGGATCAGCCTGGAGCAGCTGAACCGCCTGACGATCAACCTGCAGCCTGCGCACCTGCGGAGCGCGACGCCGGCGATCGAGAGCGATGACGACGAGCGCTGCGCGCGCGCCTGTGCGGCGCGCGCGGCGCTGGGTGAGTGGAAGGCATAGGAACCGCGGGAGGGCCGCGGAACGGGTGCGGCGCGACTGCGGCGCGCGCGTGGCGCGGGTGCAGCGGCGAGAAGCAGTGCGTAAGCGGGGATGCGGCGTGAAACGGGGCCCGCCGTCGGCTGGCCGGCGCATGGCACGCGGCGCGTTGGGTTCAGCCCGCCCCGAAGATCCGGTCCGCGGCAGCGGCGAAATCAAAGTCCTTCTGCGAAATCCCACCGGCGTCATGCGTGCTCAGCGCCAACGTCACCTTGCTGTAGCGCACCATGATGTCCGGGTGGTGCTGCACGCGCTCCGCCTCGGCCGCCACCTTGTCGACGAACTTCATCGAGTGAACGAAGTCGGGGAAGCCGAAGGTGCGCTGGATGACGCCGCCGCTCTGCGTCCAGTCCTGGAGCGAATTCAACTTGGTGGCGATCTGCTTCGCAGTCAGGCGACCCATGGCAGGGACGAATATACCCTTCTCCCGAGATGCCCGTCCTGCGCCCGCAACATTCCCCGATCGCAAGCGCTCCGGAGCAGCGCAGCGCGGCGGCTTCGCGGCTGGCCCCTTCGCCGACGGGGCCGCTGCACCTGGGCAACGCCTGCACCTTCCTGGTGAACTGGGCGCTGGCGCGGAAGCTGGGGTGGCAATTGCACTTGCGCATCGAGGACCTGGACGAAGATCGCGCAAGCGCAGATTCCGCGCAAGAAATCGCTGCGACGCTGGCGTGGCTGGGCATCGATCACGACGGGCCCGCGGTGCGTCAGCGCGACCGGCTGGGGCTGTACCAGGAGGCGATGCGCACGCTGGCCGCGGCGGGCATGGTCTATGAAAGCCCGCACTCGCGCAGCGAGGTGCGCGAGGCCGCCGCCGCGTTGCATGCGCCGCACGACGAGCGGCACGCGGCGCTCGGCGCACAGCACGCATCGCACCCTCATCAGCACACGACGCGCCCACCGCAATCAGCTGGCCAGCCGCGTGCGTCGCAGGCGCCCACAACCACCGCCTTCCCCCGCGCGCTGCGCCCCTCGGTCGGCGAGTCGTGGCGCTTCACCGACACGGCGCTCAACCACCGCTTCCGGGTGGACCCCGGCACCGAGGCCGTTCACGATCAAGTTGCGGGCGCGCACTCCTTCGACCCCGCGCGCGAATCGGGAGACTTCCTGGTCTGGACAAAGGGGCGCGTTCCCGCGTACCAGCTGGCCGTGGTGGTGGACGACGCCGCGCAGGGCGTCACCGACGTGGTGCGCGGCGCCGACCTGCTGCCCTCTGCGGCACTGCAGCAGCTGCTGTACCGCGCGCTTGGCCACCAGCCGCCGCGCTGGTGGCACCTGCCGCTGGTGCTGGACGCGCAGGGGCTGCGCATGGCCAAGCGGCGCGGCAGCAGCAGCCTCCAGGCCCTGCGAGCGGCCGGGGTGGACCCCGCGCGCGTGGTGGGGTTGGTGGCATGGTGGAGCGGCGCCCAGCCCCGGCTGGAACCCATCTCCCCGGAGACGCTGCGCGGGCTTATGGACCCCTCTATCCTCCAATCTTGGCACGCGCGCGCGAAGTCCGCACCGCCGCGCGCCGATGAAGAGGTCCTGGCATGGCTCCACGATTCATGAACACCGGCAATCCCTTCCTTCCCCTGGCTGCCGCGGTGGCCTGCACCGCCACGCTGGCGGGCTGCGGCGCCACCGCGGTGCATGATGGCGGCACCTACCAGGTGGAACTGGCGGGCAAGCCATTCACCCTGACCGTCAGCAGCAGCGATGCCACGCGGGAGCGCGGCTTCGGCGGCGCCACCTCGATCCCCGAGAACGGCGGGATGATCTTCATCTTCCCCGACGCCCAGGTGCGCAAGTTCTGGATGAAGGACTGCCTCATCGACATGGACATCGTCTATCTCGATCCGCTGGGGTACATCACCAAGATCTACACGATGAAGTGGGAGCCCCCGCAAGGTGCCGACGAGTCCGACGAGGATTACGGCAGGCGCCTGCCTGGCTACACCAGCCTGACGCCCGCGCAGTACGTCATCGAGCTTCGCGCGGGCCGCGCCAAGGAACTGGGCCTGGCGCCCGCGCAGAAGATCAAGCTGGACCATGACGCGCTGAGGGCAGCCGCCCAATGAGCGCCTTTGCGCATGTGCGGCCGCAGGTCCGCCCGGTGTGCGTGCTGGCCACGGGCACCGAGCGGCAGAATGGCCGCGCGTTCGAGCTTGCCGAGCTGCTGCCCGCCCTGCTTGGCGAGAACGCCTCAGCGCAGTCGCTCAGCCTGGGCGACGCCGCCGCGCACCGCTTGAGCGACGGTGTCTCGGCGGTGCTGGTGGTGATGGACGGCCGCGACGTCCCCACGGGCCTGAGCGAACTGCTGGACGCCGCCGAAGTGGCGCGCGTACCCGTCCTGATGCTGATCGACGACAGTGGCCGCCGCCGTGCGGGCGCCGAGGCCGTGGCGGTGGAGCGCATCGACGCCCCCGTCGAGGTGATCGCCGCCACGCTGCGCGGCATCATGAGCCGGCAGGACGCCGTCGACCGCCTGGGCCATGAACTGGCCATCGCGACGCGCTTCACCAGCGGCCTGCGCAGCGAGATCGCGCGCATGCAGGATGAGCTGCAGCTGGCCGCCAACGTGCAGCGCGAGTTCCTGCCGCGCACCTTCCCCACCGTGGGCAGCGTGCGCGTCGACGCCTTCTGGCGCCCCGCCAGCTACGTCAGCGGCGACATCTACGACGTCATCCGCCTGGACGAGCGCAACATCGGCGTCTTCATCGCCGATGCGGTCGGCCACGGAGTGCCCGCGGCGCTGCTGACGATGGTCATCTGCCGCGGGCTGCCCTCCAAGGACGTCGGTCACGGCACCTATCGCATCGTGCCCCCCAGCGAGGCGCTGGCGCGCATCAACGACGAGATGATCGCGCACCAGGGGCGCACCACGCGCATCGCCACCGCCGTGTACTGCATCGTTGACTGCCAGACGGGACGCGTGCGCCTGAGCAGCGCTGGCCACCCGACGCCGGTGATGCTGCGCGCCGGGGGCACCTTCGAGCTGATGGAGGGGGGTGGCGGGCTGCTGGGCGTCTTCGACGGCGAGAAGTACCCCGAACTGGAGTTCGACCTGAACCCCGGGGACCGGCTGCTCCTCTACTCCGACGGATTCGAGCAGGCATTTCCCGGCGACCCGACGGGGCTGCGCCACGCGCGCCTGCCCTCGATGCGCTACCTGGACGAATTCGAGGCGTTGCGCAACGCCCCGACCGCCGCAGCCGTGGTCGAGCAAATCAGCCGGCGCGTGGACATGCAGTTCGGGTCGGTGCACCAGGCAGACGACCTTTCGCTGGTGGTCATCGAACGGCTGGCCGAAGGGGATGCGCCGAAGTGACGCTTCCGGGGGTCCTGGCCTTCATCGATCCAGACATCCGCGAACAGGCGCCGTGGATCCTGCTGGGCGGCTGGGCGGCGGCGCTGCTCTTCCTGTGGCTGTGGTGGAACCGCTTGCGCTTCGCGCGCCTGCTGGCCGACGTGCCTGCGGTGCCCATCAGCGGCGTTTTTGTGGGGCTGATCGAGACCAATGGCACCGTCGAGTGCGACGCACCGGTGACCGGGGGCATCACGGGCGTCCAGTGCGTCTACCACCGCTGGAGCGTCGCCGAGCACTGGAGCCGCACCGAGACGTACACCGACTCGAAGGGCAACACGCACACGCGCACCGTCAGCGGCTCAGACACGGTGGCCAGCGGCGGCGAGACGGTGGACATGCGCATCCGCGATGCGACGGGCGCCATCATGGTTCGCACGCGCGGCGCGTCGTGGACCCCAAAGACCACCTTTGCGCGCACCGTCGGGCGCGGCGATCCGCTCTACGCCAGCAAGGCGCCCAACGCGTGGGTCTCGGGCAGCACGGGGCGGCGCACCTTCACCGAGACCGCGGTGCCGCTCGCGTCGCAGGCCTGGGTCTTCGGCCACGCGTACCTGCGCCCCGACTGCACTGGCTTGGAGATCGCGGCGGGCGGCGAGGAGCAGGTCTTCATGATCTCGCTGGCGGGTGAACGGACGCATTTCGGATGGGCGATCGCCATGTCGATCGTGGGGTGCGTGCTGGGGGTGGCGGCAGCTGGCGCGGCCGGGCTGGGGCTGGCGCCGACCGTGGCGCAGCTGCTGCCCGCGCTGGAAGATGGGCGCGAGACACTCATCGGCATCGCGGCCAGTGCCTTCGCCTTCTCGGTGCTGGTGGCACTCTTCTGGTCGGTGCTGGTGCGCAACGGCGCGGTGCGCGTGCGCAATCGCTGGGAGCGCGCGGCATCGCTGGTCGACGTCGAACTGAAGCGCCGCTCGGACCTGATCCCCAACCTGGTGGCGGTGACCGCGGGCTTCGCGGTGCATGAATCCGGCCTCCAGGAGTCGATGGCGAAGCTTCGTGCGGGCGGGTCTGCTGAACAGGTCTTCCTGGCGCTGGCCGAGGCGTACCCCACGCTGCGCGCCGACGGCGCCTTCCTGGCGCTTCAGCAGCAGCTGACGGACACCGAGAGCCGCATCGCGCAGGCGCGCCGCTTCGAGCTGCAGAGCCGCGAAACGCTCTTGGCGCGGCTGCAGACTTTCCCCGCGGGTCTGATCGCGCGCCTCATGGGCGTGGCAACGCCGCCGCCACCGCTCGCTTCACCTGCTCCGCGACCATCTTCGCCAGGCAATCCGCCTCCAGGTTGACGCGGCTCCCCGCGGTGCGGTCGCGCAGCGAAGTCTTGGCGAGCGTCGCGGGGATCAGCGCCACTTCGAACCAGTCCTGGCCGATGGCGGCGATGGTCAGGCTGACGCCGTCCACCGCCACGCTGCCCCGCTCGACCAGGTAGGGAAGCACCGATGCGGGCGCGGCGATGCGCGTGCGCCACTCGCCATTGCGCGTCTCCACCGCGCGCACCTCGCCCACCCCGTCGACATGCCCTTGCACGATGTGGCCCCCCATCAGGGTGCCGGCGGTGGCTGCGTGCTCCAGGTTCACCGCGCGCCCGGGCGCGAGCGTTCCAAGGGTGGTCAGCGCCAGCGTCTGCGGGATGGCGTCGAAGCGCAGCAGGCGGTCCGCGGCGGGCGTGCCCGCTGGGCGCACCAGGGTCAGGCAGCAGCCATCCACGCTGATGGAGTCCCCGTCGGCGGGCTGGTGCGCCCATCCCAGCGGATCGATCTCCAGGCGCGCTCCCCATGGCTCGGGGCGCAGCGCGACGACGCGGCCTTGGTGCTCGACAATGCCGGTGAACATCGGGGTGCGCGGTGCGTGCGGCGCGTCAGTACGCGCGCTGCACCGTCGCCTGCGGATAGTAGATCGAAAGGATCTGCTCGGCGCCCTGGCCGCGGCGCGCCAGCGACTCGGCGCCGTACTGGCACATTCCCACGCCGTGGCCGAACCCGCTGCCGTTGAAGGTGATGCGGTCGCCCTGCACGGTGACACGCGCCAGGCAGCTGCTGTTCAGCCGCTGCGCCGGGGTCTTCTCTCCCTCGCGGGCGTAGTTCACGGCGCGGCGGAAGTCCTCGGCGCGCATCTGCAGCGTCTGGCCGCGCGCATCGACGATGGTCAGTCGCGTGGGGCGGCCCGCGGCGTTCTGCGCGCTCACCTGGATCGAGCGGATGCCCTGGATGGTGGAAAGGGCAAGGAGCGGCGCGTCCGCGGCGATCTCGGTGATGCCGGAAGCGGTGCCAGCGGTGGCGCCGGCGTTCGAGCTGGCGCCGGGGCTGGCCTCCGCGGCCGTGTCGGTGTCATCGGTGCCGGGGGCGCCAATCGCGCCGGGGAGCGCGCCCGAGACCGCGCCTGGCGCCACTACGGCGCTGACCGCGCGCGCGGAGGCCCCGGCCGCGGGCGGATCCTGTGCCACCGAGCTGGGCGCGGGGCGTGCGCGGGCCACCGTGCCCGCCGGTGTCCGCGTGCCGCGTTCACGCTGCGCCGCCAGCTGATCGCCGCTCCACCGCCGCAGCTGCGCGCAGATCGCGCGCGAGGTCATCGTCTGCTCCCAGCGGAACTTTGGCGCATCGGCGCAGCAGTCGCGGTGCGCTGTCGCCGCGCTGCCCCCGGCGGCCAGCGGCGCGACGCCATGGTGCGGGTTGCGGGTCACCGCATCGGTGGCGTTCGCAGGCGTGCCGCCGCAGGTGCTGCTGTAGTAGGCAGGAACCACGCGTCCGTCGAAGACAAGCACCATGCCACGCGTCTGTGCCACGGCGTTGCGCGGACGCTCTTCCTTCACTTCGCCCACCCAGGCCTGGCTCGCTTCCCCTGCCACCAGGTCGTAGTGGCGGATGTCCTGCCAGTGCGCGTGCTCGCAGACCGCGAAACTGCGCGCGGCGATCGCCTGCGCGCGGAACGTCTCAGGGGACCAGTTCTTCAGCAGTTCCTTGGCCAGCACGCCGGGCAGGTACCGCTCCAGCGGCACATCGACCACCAGGTCCAGCGAGTCGGGGCCGTCGACGCCCGGGACGCAGCGCACCGCGCCGGGCCACTGCACGCCGTCAAAGGTGACGGTGCCGCGCGCACCATCGGTGGGGCGCAGCTCGATCGGCCCGGTTGCGGCCACATCAAAGGTCTTGGGGCGCGCGCTCCCAGCTGCCTCGGTGACCACCCAGCCGCGTCCTTCAAAGCGCACGTCGACAGGTGAGCGCATGTTGCGCGCTGTGACGCCCCGCACCGCCAGGACCAGCGTCCCCGTTGCACTGGAGAGCCGCGGCGTCGCGCCCGCATTTCGGAAGGCGGCGATGCGCACCCGCAGGTCGGGCTCGGCGCTGGGCACCAGCGGACGGTCCTGGAAGGGATCGATGACGGGTGCGGCGGGCGCGGGAGCAGGCGCAGGGGCCTGGGCCACCGCAGGCGTGCTGCGCGGCGCGGGCACGGGCTCGCGTCGCGTCACCTTCTCGGGCGAGGAGCAGCCGTGGATGACAAGGGCAGCGCCCAGGCAGCACCAAACCGCCGCGGACGCGATTTCCGACGCATGGACATGGGGGAAAAAGCGGCGCATCGCATCCATGGATCGGCATCCTCCCGCCTCCTGCGGGAGATTTGTCGCGCCGCGGCTGCGGCCGCCCACCAACCTGCCGCCCCATCCCGGGGGCGCCACTCAGCCCAGCTCGTGCGGGCTCAGTCGATCTCGCGCAGGCTCAGGCCGGCGTCGGCCAGCTTGCGCTTGATCTCATCCAGCGAGTTCTGCCCGAAGTTCTTGACGCCCATCAGCTCTGCCTCGGTGCGGGCGGCCAGTTCGCCGACGGTCTGCACGTTCAGCAGCTGCAGCGCCTTGCGCGCGCGGACGGTGAAGTCCAGCGACGAGACGGGGCGCGAGAGGATGCCCGCGTCGACGCGGTCGCGCAGCCCCTCGATGTACTCCTTGTTGGCGCGGGCGACGTAGCCCTGGTCCAGCCCCTGTCCCAGGCGCAGGCCGCGCTGCAGCAGCATCTGCTCGATCTCGACCAGGCTGGTCTCGCCGAAATTCTTGTAGGAGAGAAGCTCGGCCTTGGTGATCATCAGCAGGTCGCGCAGCGTGCGGATGTTCATCTTCTTCAGGCAGTTGCGGCTGCGGACGCTCAGCTCGAAGTCCGTCACCGGCGTGTCGAGCTCGGCGTTGCGCTTCGCCTCGTCGCGGGTGTCGTCCTCGTCATAGACGGCATCCTTGCTGGCGACGACATCCTTCATGAACAGGCGGGCGCGCGGGTGGTTGGGGTGCGCGTCCAGCACCTTGCGCAGGCAGCGCTCGGCCTGGTGGATCTCGCCGCGGTCCTCGTGCAGGACGGCCAGGTTGATCAGGGCGTTCACCGGCGGCTCGGCGGACTGGCACACCTCGCTGAGCAGGCGGAAGGCCTCGGCCTCGTCCCCGGCCAGGTCGAGCAGGTACGCCAGGCGGAAGAGGTGCTCGGTCTTGCGATCGCGGGCGGCTGCCTCGCGGTAGTGGTCGATCGCGGCCAAGCGGTCGCCGGCGCGCTCCAACTCAAGGCCCTTGTTGAAGTACGAGGCCGCAGCCTGGGGATCGCGTGCCGTCGTCGTGCCGCCAATGACCGTATCAAGACCGGGGGAAGCCATGCTCGGAGTTCTCCTTGCGAATGTCCGTCTCAGAAATGCGAATCCGGGAGTGTAGCGGACCCGCCAAGCCGCCCCCCGCTGGCCTGGAGTTATCGCGCCGGGTCCCGCTTCGGGTCCTGATTCGGCTCCGGCGTCAGGTCCAACCTCAGCCCCTGCGCGGCCTGCCGTGCCTCGCGCGCCGCCTCCTGTTCCGGGGTCTCCAGGAGGTGCAACGCCTTCCACGCCCCACGGCGCCAACGCAGGGCCAACACCACCCCAAAGATCGCGATGTAAAGGCTGGCGGCGATCCACGGCCCCAGCGGGCCCAGCCCGGGAGCCAGCTTCACCAGCCCGAACCCCACGCCGACGATCACCGTCCAGCTCAGCACGATGGTGACCACGCCAGGCCAGAGGGTGTCACCCGCGCCACGCAGCGCCCCCATGTAGACGATGCCCACCGCATCGAATGCCTGGAAGAAGGCGGCCGCGATCATCAGCATGGATCCGATCTGGATGATCTGCGCCGCCTCCTCCGGCGGCGTCTGCGCTCCATGCGCGAAGAGCCCGATGAGCGGCGCGCGGAAGATGAACATCAGCGCACCGCAGACGGACATGTAGACGACGGCGATCCCCAGCGCGGTGTTGGCGCGTCGGGCCGCGATGTCCGGGCGCCCTGCGCCGATGTACCTGCCCACGATGCTGGTGCAGGCGACGCCGAAGCCCGCCGCGGGCATGAAGGAGAGGTGCATGTAGCGCAGCGTGGCCCATCCGGCCGCCAGCGCCACGTTGCCGAAGCTGCCGACCAGCACGCTCATGAAGATGGCCCAGGTGACCAGCTCGCTCCCCTGCTGCATGGCGGCGGGCAGCCCCACGCGCAGCAGGTCGCGGATCGCGCCGGTCTCCAGGCGCCACGCGCGGCGGATGCCGAACTCGGCATTCATGCGCCGCCCCAGGAAGAGCGTCAGCGGGATCGCCGTCTCCACCGCGGTGCCGCAGACGGTGGCGATCGCCGCGCCCACCACCCCCATCGGCGCCACGCCAGGGACGCCGGGCAGACCCAGCGAGGGCAGGCCGAGGCTTCCGTAGATGAGCACGTAGTTCAGGCCGAAATTGACCAGGTTCCCCGTGATCGCGGCCACCGTGATGACCGCCGGGCGCTGGATGCCGAAGAAGAAGTTGGCGACGGCCTTTCCCAGCACCGTGGCCACACCGCCGAAGATCAGCACCGAGCAGTAGTCCGTCTCCAGTTCAGTGAGACGCGCATCGTGCCCCATCGCGCCAAAGAGCCACGGCAGCGACAGCCCGAAGGGAACCAGGAAGAGCGCCCACCCCAGCAGCGCCACCCAGATGCCCGCCCAGGCGTAGCGCGCAACCTCATGCGGGCGTTTCGCGCCGATGCTCTGGCTGACGAAGGTGTTCACGATCGAGAGGATCCCGAAGATCATCACGATGGGCGCGAAGCTCCACACCGCGCCGTTGCCCTGTGCGGCCACCTCCACCTGCCCCACCTGCGCCACCATCAGGCTGTCCACGAACTGCATCAGCGTGTAGCTGAGCATGGTGATGACCGTGGGCCATGCCAGCGCCCACACCTCGGCGACCGGGTGCCGGCCGGGCGCATCGGGCGCGTCGGTGGTCGACATCATCGGCGCGATGGTATGGGAAGACCGAAATCAGGCTGGAAACAGGCCACGACCACTGGGTGCCGGGGTGGCGCGCAGGTTGCACCCGTGTGGTGCGCAGGCGCGCGCAAGTGGCGCTTTGCCGCTGTTCAGGCGGCGCGCTTGGCGGCCATGCGATCTGGCGAGGGCACGCGGATCTTCCGCACCAGCCCGAAGAGCGAGAGCGTCCGGATGACGATCCAGCTGGAATCGAACTGCCACCAGCGCAGGCCGTGGCGCGCGCTGGTCGGGAACGCATGGTGGTTGTTGTGCCAGCCTTCGCCGAAGGCGAGGACGCCCATCGCGATGTTGTTGCGGCTCTCGTCGCCGGACTTGAAAGTGCGCGAGCCCCACAGGTGGCAGACGGAGTTGACGCTCCATGTGATGTGGTGCACCACGCACATGCGCACGACGCCGCCCCAGAGGAAGCCGCTCAGGAAGCCCCACCACGACTGCGCCACCAGGCCGCCAATGACGGCGGGGATCAGGAACCCCAGCAGCACCCACAGCGGGAAGAGCCGCGAAATGATGCGCGTGCGGCGGTTCGCTTCCAGGTCGGGGCAGTAGCGCTCGGGATCGGTGTCATGCGAACGGGTGAGCAACCAGCCCGCGTGCGCGTGCGCGGCGCCGCGCATCCAGCCCACGACGCCCTTTTCGCGCCCCGCGTGGGGCGAATGCGGGTCGTTGTGCTCGTCGGAATGCTGGTGGTGGCGGCGGTGCGTCGAGACCCACCAGATCGCGGGGCCCTGCGCCGCCATCGAGCCCAGAATTCCGAAGGTCCAGGCGATGACCGGGGATGCCTCGAAGGACTTGTGCGCCAGCAGGCGGTGGTACCCGATGGTGATGCCCATGCCCGTCAGCAGGTACATCGAGAGCAGCAGGACCAGGTCGGTCATGTTGAACCATCCGCCCCACGCCTGCCACATCACGAACGCAAGCACCAACGGGGGGACCAGGACGAAAATCAGGGTGACGGTGCGAACGATGGGCGTCACGCGAACGGACGCGCCGGCGTGGGTCATGGCTGGTGAATGCATGTGGGGGAAGCGGTCCTTGCTGGCCCGAGGGCTGGCGCTGGGAGACGGACACGACCTGTGCTTGGCACAGCGGTGCGCCGAGCGCACGCTGCCGAAGGAAGCCTGTCCATAATCGGACCGAGCACCGCTTCGCGTGCCCAAGCCTAGCCTCGGCACGGAGGCTCTGTGCCGTCGCCAGACGCCTTTCAGGGCAAATTGCGGCAAATGCCGCCACGGGAACGCGCGAATGCGCTATAGTGGAATACTTCGCAGTGGAATCACGGACCGGACGATTGAGCGCGTCATTCAGACACGCACGTTCCGGACAGCCGCCACTGCAGCGCGAGCCCGCAGAGACAGAGGCGCGCACGCGCAACTGATTTCTGGCCGCACTTGCCTCCAATTTGATTTGGACAGGGACGCCCGAAGCGCAACTGGGATCTGTGTCGCCGAATTTCGGCAGCAGACCCGAGGAGTTCCTGTCATGACCCCGACCGTTATCGCATTGTCCCATTCCGGTGCAAACGCCCTCACCAGCGAGCTGGTCTCGCCCGTGACCGGCGGCGCGCCATCCGCCACCAGTACAACGAACGCGGGAGCACCGCAGACGGGTGGCTTCGCCGCGCTCGGCCTCTCCGAGCCCCTGCAGCGCACGCTGGCCGCCGAGAAGTACCACACCCCCACCGGCATCCAGGCGCAGGCGATCCCGCCGCTCCTGGCCGGTCGCGACCTGCTTGGCAGCGCGCAGACGGGCACCGGGAAGACGGCGGCCTTCGCGCTGCCGATCATCCAGCGCCTGGTCGCCGAGGGCAACGGCGCCCGCAAGGCCAACTGGCCGCGCGCGCTGATCCTGGCGCCGACGCGCGAGCTGGCGGTGCAGATCGCCGAGAGCTTCGCCACCTACGGTCGCGGCACCGGCCTGCGCACCGCCGTGATCTTCGGCGGCGTCGGGCAGGGCCCGCAGGTCCGCGCGATGCAGGCAGGCGCTGACATCGTCGTGGCAACCCCCGGGCGCCTCATGGACCTGATCCAGCAGCGCCATGTCCACCTGGGCGGCGTGGGAATCTTCGTCCTGGACGAGGCCGATCGCATGCTGGACATGGGCTTCATCCAGCCGATCCGCATGATCGCCGGGCAGGTGAACCCCAAGCGCCAGACGATGCTCTTCTCGGCCACCATGCCCAAGGAGATCAAGCACCTGGCCGATGCGCTGCTCAAGGACCCCGTCCGCATCGCCATCACGCCGGTCGCCAGCATGATGCCGAAGATCGAGCAGCGCGTGCACCACATCGCGCGCGACCTGAAGCAGCCCCTCCTGGAGAAGCTGCTGCAGGACGACGCGATGGCAAGCGTGGTGGTCTTCACCAAGACCAAGCACGGCGCCGACCGCGTCATGCGCCGCTTGGAGCGCGCAGGCTTCAAGGCGCAGGCGATCCACGGGAACAAGAACCAGAACCAGCGGCAGCGCGCGCTGGATGGATTCCGCGCCGGCAAGGTGCGCATCCTGGTGGCCACCGATGTCGCCGCGCGCGGCATCGACGTCGATGGCGTCTCCCACGTCATCAACTACGACCTTCCCCTGGAGGCCGAGTCGTACGTGCACCGCATCGGCCGCACGGGGCGCGCGGGTGCCACGGGCATCGCCATCGCCTTCTGCGAGCCGGCCGAGCGCAACCTGCTCCGCGGCATCGAGCGCCTGACCGGGAAGCCGATCCCGGTGGTCGCCCCCCCCGCTGGACTGGCGGTGCTCACTTCGCTCCCCGCAGCGCACGAGGACAGCCGCACGGTCCCGCACCGTCGCGACCGCATGGCAAGCGCCGGCGGCAGCACCGGTTCGACGGGCCGGGACCGCGATCGTGCGCCCGCGCGCGCGCCGCATCCGGTGCACACCACGCACCCCGCCAAGCGCACGCACCCGTCGCACCAGCGCGGCCGCTAGAAGACACGCCGGGCATCATTGAACGAATTGCGGGCAGGCCAGG